>CAYNRY010000004.1:0-27457 GCA_964399985.1 uncultured Micavibrio sp. | reverse complement strand
CGTGGTCAACGTGACCGATCGTGCCGATGTTACAATGCGGCTTGTTCCGCTCGAATTTCTCTTTTGACATACTTTTATTCCTTCTTAATTATGCAGCTAATTTCTTTTTGACTTCTTCTACGATATTCGGCGGAACCGGCTCGTAATGGTCGAATGTCATCGAATAGTTGGCACGACCCTGTGACATCGAACGTAGAGTGTTGATGTAACCGAACATGCTGGAGAGTGGCACGCTTGCCGAAATCACTTTTGCGTTACCGCGATCTTCCATAGCGGAGATCTGGCCGCGGCGCGAGTTCAAGTCACCAATGATATCACCCATGTAGTTTTCAGGCGTTACAACTTCGACTTTCATCACAGGCTCAAGAAGCTGTGGTCCAGCCTTCGCCATACCTTCTTTGAAAGCTGCGCGAGCAGCGATCTCGAATGCGAGAGCCGAAGAGTCGACGTCGTGGTAATCACCGTCGTCCAGCGTCACTTTGAAATCAACGACAGGGAAGCCCGCGATGATACCGGAGAGTTGAGCGTATTTAAGGCCTTTTTCAACGCCCGGGATATATTCTTTAGGAACCGCACCGCCGGTGATGTCCGCTGTAAATTCATAGCCGACGCCAGGCTCTTGTGGTTCAAACACAAGGTTGATACGAGCGTACTGACCTGAACCACCAGATTGTTTTTTATGCGTATAGTTGATCTCCGCTTTGCGTGTGATCGTTTCGCGATAAGCAACCTGAGGCGCACCAATATTCGCTTCAACTTTGAATTCGCGCTTCATACGGTCGACAATGATATCGAGGTGAAGTTCGCCCATACCTTTAATGATCGTCTGACCAGATTCATGATCAACCGAAACACGGAAGGATGGATCTTCGGAAGCGAGACGTTGAAGAGCAATCGACATTTTCTCTTGGTCAGCTTTTGTTTTTGGCTCAACCGCGATCTCGATAACCGGCTCAGGGAATTCCATACGCTCAAGAACAATTGGCTTACCCGGATCGCAGAGCGTATCACCAGTAGTCGTATCTTTCAAACCGACAAGCGCAACGATATCACCTGCATAAGCTTCTTTGATTTCTTCGCGGTTATTCGCGTGCATCAAAAGCATACGACCGATACGTTCTTTTTTATCCTTAACCGTGTTAACGACATAAGAACCGGCTTCCATTTTGCCCGAGTAGATACGAGCGAATGTCAAAGATCCAACGAATGGGTCGTTCATGATTTTGAATGCAAGAGCTGAAAGCGGCGCATCTTCTGTCATCGGACGAGAATCGTCTTCATCAGAATCGATTTTCTTGCCTTTAACCGCACCCTTATCGATCGGAGACGGAAGGAAGTCAGCAACAGCGTCAAGCAGCGTTTGAACGCCTTTGTTCTTGAAAGCGGAACCACACATCATCGCTACGATCGTGGAGTTAATTGTTCCTTTACGGATACACATTTTCAGTGTCGGAACGTCTATCTCTTTACCTTCAAGATAAGCTTCCATCGTCGCGTCATCTTGCTCAACAACCTGGTCGACAAGTTTAGCACGGTATTCCTTAGCCTTCTCAACGAGGTCAGCAGGAATATCGGTTTCAGTGAAAGACGCTCCCAGATCGTCAGACGACCAGATAATGGCTTTCATTTTCAAAAGATCGACAACGCCGGCGAATTCAGATTCAGCGCCGATCGGCAAATTCAGAACAACAGGGTTGATGCCGAGGCGTTTTTGAACGGAGTCGACACAATCATAGAAGTTAGCGCCGATTTTATCCATTTTGTTCGCGAAGATGATACGCGGCACTTTATATTTGTCGCCTTGACGCCAAACAGTTTCAGTCTGCGGCTCAACGCCCTGGTTACCATCAAGAAGACAAACAGCACCATCGAGAACGCGAAGGGAACGCTCAACTTCAATCGTGAAGTCAACGTGCCCAGGCGTATCAATAATGTTGAAACGGCATTTTTGACCTTTGGTGATCCCGTCTTTTGGACCTTCCCAGAAAGTCGTGGTCGCAGCAGACGTAATCGTGATGCCACGCTCTTGCTCTTGCTCCATCCAGTCCATGGTCGCCGCACCTTCGTGCACTTCACCAATCTTATGGGACTTACCTGTGTAATACAGAACGCGCTCGGTACAGGTAGTTTTACCCGCATCGATGTGAGCCATAATTCCGAAGTTACGGTAGAGGTCTAATGGATATTCGCGTGGCATGTGTTTCTCTTATTCCTAAAATTTCTTCAATTACCAGCGATAGTGAGCAAACGCACGGTTCGCTTCGGCCATCTTATGTGTATCGTCACGCTTCTTGATCGCTGTACCGCGGTCATTGGAAGCTTCCAAAAGCTCAGCCGCCAGACGCTCTTTCATTGTCGGCTCGCCGCGCTTACGGGCAGCATCGCGGAGCCAGCGCATCGCGAGCGCATAACCGCGATCCTGACGAACTTCGACAGGAACCTGGTACGTTGCACCACCGACGCGGCGTGAGCGCACTTCGATGTTTGGCTTAACTTTATTGAGGACGGCGATCAAAACAGCCAGACCCTTGGACGCGCGCGCGAGATCTGCATTCAGATCGTCATTCGCCGTTGCTTTTTTCTCAACGATCTCAATCGCGCCATAAACGATTTGCTCAGCAATAGATTTTTTGCCACGCGTCATGACGACGTTGATGAATTTTGACAGCTGAACGTTACCGAATTTTGGATCCGGTAAAACTTCACGTTTCTCTGCACTACGACGACGAGCCATATTTCAAATTCCTTATTTCGGTTTCTTCGCGCCGTACATGGAGCGGGATTGTTTTCTGTCTTTAACGCCTTGTGTATCAAGCGCACCACGAACGATACGGTAACGAACACCCGGCAAATCTTTTACGCGACCGCCGTGAACGAGAACAACTGAGTGTTCTTGCAGGTTATGGCCTTCACCACGGATATAACAGATCACTTCGTGACCTGTTGCCAGACGAACCTTTGCAACTTTACGCAAAGCGGAGTTCGGCTTCTTAGGTGTTGTTGTGTAAACACGAGTACAAACGCCACGAACTTGTGGGTTTTGTTTCAATGCGCGGTTCTTTTTACCGGCGACCTGTTTTTCCCGTGGTTTACGGATAAGCTGTTGAATGGTTGGCATACGTTTCTGCGACCTTTTAAATCTTAATATCTATATTTGTTGTGGATGAGTGGTGTCGTAAGCGACATGCGGGGCCAAGTCAAGGGCTTAAGAGCCTTGAACTAAAAGCCTTGTGTCAATCACGGACATTCCCGAGGGAATTTTTAGACTTGCGTTCAGTCTGCTTAAGTCATTGAATATCAATGGTTTTCTGCAGGCCTGCGGCCAAATCATCCAAACAAGTTGGCGGACTATATGTTAGATGCCTCTTAAGAGTCAACGCTTATTTTAAAGGTTTTTTAAAATTTGTTCCCATGCCCGCTATGTTATTTTTGAGGATCTAAACCGAAGCGAATATTAACCATTGTGGCAAACTTGCCTTTTTATTTCTTATTATGGTATAAACTTTAAAACCACAAAAAGCAGGGAATATGAAAATGAGTTTTATGAGTATGATATTTGGCTCCAGATCTAGCCAGTCTCCCGATTCCACACCCTTTAAATGTAACGCCCCATTGAATAGTGGCTATACGTCACCAGAAGCTCTGGAAGAAGGTGATTATAAGAAAATTCGTATCGTTGAAAATAATTCACTGTTTTTAGCCGAGGTCCACATCAAGCAAGGTAAAGCATCTATTCAGGATGGATATGTAACAACCTGCAAACCTCAATCGATGACAAAACTGATTCAGGATCTAGACAGTTATTTCGAAGAAAAATCAGAAACCGAAAGTAGTCCTTACTTCAACATGAGAAATGAAATTCTCATCGCTTATCCGACAGTTGCCGCCAATTTGCACGGCACAGCTAACTCAGCGGCACAAGCGCCGCAGATGAAAGTGGCGTAAGCCGAAAGACTCTTTTTTGATTTTTTGATCTTCGTGAGTAAAGCGCACGAAGTCATAGAGCGCCGGATCATCGTCATGATGCAGCCGCTTGTTATCGAACATCTCGTATACTTGCCCATGTCGCACGACATTTTCATCTTGCTCGGCTTTCGGCAGATAGGAATGAAGCGCTGCAATACCGCGCATTTGAATACCATCGAATAAAGCGCGTAGCGCATGGCGCTGATCAAGTCCGATACCGTAAGGCTGTTCCAGCACAACTTTTTCTTTGCATAGAGGAAGCCTGCTCAAGAAAGGATTTACATCGCGCAGGTAAAATATATTGGGAAGAGTCGCCTTGAAAACGCCTTTATGAATCGGCTCGACAATCGCACATCCGAAATCGCGTTTTAGCCTGACGGCTTTTTCATTATCTTTACGCATTACATCTCTCTACTCAGTTAATCAGGCTTAGGCACTTCTCTTATACGTTCCATTTTAGTCGCCATCAACCCGTTGGTGCCGAATTTTTTATATCGCCTTACCCACTCATTGATCTCCTCATCGGAAATATCTTTATACCGTATTTTGATATCTTCATTGCTAAGGGCTCCTCTCGTAAGAGCGACAACGATGCCCTGCTTCATTTGCGTGCTCCAGCCTTTTCCCTTTTCAGCAGAAGGATAAGGCGACCAGTCGAACTCGTCATGCGAGGTTTTGAAATCATCGGAGATATTCATGACGCAAAAATTCCTTCCTGCGCATTTAAACAAAAAGAATTTTTTGTGCCATAAAAAAATTTGTTCCTACAAAAAATGACCGTTTTCGAGGCCTATATTTTTCTCATACTTTATAGTAGTGTCCTTTCATGCTTTTTGGCTCCCCGCGATAGTGGTAACGTACTTTTTTTAATTCTGATCGCCGTAGCCCTCTTCGCGGCGCTGGCTTATGCCGTGACGAGTTCCAGCCGCAGCGGCGGCGGCGATATTTCAAAAGAAAAAGCCTCTGCCTTAGCTTCTCAGATTCTTAATCATGGCATTGCCGTTCGCACAGCAGTTACGCGCATGACGATGAATGGAATCGCACCGGAAAATCTTGACGCATATTCGCCGGTGTATATTCGCATAAACGGCGCAATTATCATGGATAATAATTCATGCGATAATACGACAGGGCCGTGCTTGATTTTTTAGTCCGGTGGGTGGTGGCGTTTCGCCTACACGGATAACAGCCCCGGAGGCTCTGGATTACGGCAGGATAGCTTCAGAACCAACAACAATATGGTCCCCGGGCCATTTTGGTTTACAAACAATTTCAATAGCTGGAGTTGGTACCGATCTTCCGGATGTTGTCCTGTCTGTAGAATGGGTGATCAAAAATTTATGTATTGCCTTTAATGATCTTGTGGGCGTTACCAACCCCAATGGTGACCCGCCATTAGATACTACACCTCCACCTGGTAATTTCACTTCGGCTTCCGTTTTGAATTGGGCACCGGTAGTTACTGTTGGAGACGAAGCTACTGCACTCATTGGCAAGAATGAATTTTGCTACAATAACAACGCAACTGACAGTAAATATAAAATACATATCGTTATTATTAGCCGCTAGATAAAAAATCCGCACGTCTTTTAAGAGCTTCATTTTCTGATCCTGCTATAGTAATATTCTTCTATGACTACCAACCCCCGCAATAGTGGTAACGTGCTTTTTTTAATTCTGATCGCCGTAGCCCTCTTCGCGGCGCTGGCTTATGCCGTGACGAGTTCCAGCCGCAGCGGCGGCGGCGATATTTCAAAAGAAAAAGCCTCTGCCTTAGCTTCTCAGATTCTTAATCATGGCATTGCCGTTCGCACAGCGGTTACGCGCATGACGATGAATGGAATCGCGATAGAAAATCTTGACGCATATTCGCCGGTGTATATTCGTAAAAACGGCAACGTCATCATGGATAATTCCTCCTGCGTCACAAATAATTGTCTTATATTTCATCCCGATGGCGGAGGCGTTTCTCCAGTTATTATAGGCGACAGCTGGGCAATAAATAATGAAGGCTATGCTCTCACCTCTGGCGGGTGGCGGCCCGGCCATGCAGGGTTGCAAGCCGTATCGATTGCCGGCATCGGAAGCGACAAGATGGATATTATACTGTCAAGGTCGTGGTACTCGCGCGAATTTTGCAAGGCTTTTAATGATTTTGTTGGTGTAACGAATCCTTCCAACTTGCCGCCGGTAGATGCTGTCCCTATTGGACAATTTCAAAATTTTTCAGCCTCGACTATATTCGATACGGAACCTGGCATAGCTTTGGGCGATGAGGCCGTTGAACTAATCGGAAAAGATGCGTTCTGCTATTCGCCCACGCCAGCCTATACATCAGGGGTAGACACTAACAACTATGCCATTGTGATCGTGGTTCAAAGCCGATAAAAAACGGCCCGTCTTTCGAAGGGCCGTTTCTGATTACTGATAACCGTTTAAGCCGATTTCTTCTCAATCGCTGCAGTTTCCGCACCTTCAGCCGCATCATTGGCTGGAAGATCCGCAGATGCTTGCTGCTGGGCTGCCATGGCGATCTTGTCGCGGCCGGCGGCCATTTTCTTCAAGCTGTTCACATAGGCGCCAGTTCCCGCAGGGATCAGGCGGCCGACGATGACGTTCTCTTTCAGGCCGTTCAGCGTATCGGTTTTGCCTTGCGTGGCCGCTTCGGTCAAAACGCGCGTTGTTTCCTGGAACGACGCCGCGGAGATAAACGAACGTGTCTGCAAAGACGCTTTCGTAATACCTTGAAGGATCGGACGGCCAACGGCTGGACGCTTGCCTTGTGCCAGATATTTCTGACGCTCGGCTTCGAACTCGTCGCGCTCGATATGTTCGCCGACAAGGAATGTCGTATCGCCGACTTCCATGACTTCGACTTTTTGCAGCATCTGACGAACGATAACTTCGATGTGCTTGTCGTTGATCTTAACACCCTGCAGACGGTAGACGTCCTGGATCTCGTTGATCAGGTAATCGGCCAGAGCTTCAACGCCCATAACGTCAAGAATATCATGCGGGACCATCGCACCGTCTAACAGACGGTCGCCCTTACGGACATAGTCGCCTTCCGCAACCGCCAGATGGCGGCCTTTTGGAATCATGTATTCTCTCGGTTCCTGTGTCGCATCGGTAGGCTGAACGATCAGGCGGCGTTTGTTCTTATAGTCTTTACCAAAGCCGACTTGACCTTCGATCTCCGAGATAATTGCCGCGTCTTTCGGACGGCGCGCTTCGAAGAGTTCGGCAACGCGAGGTAGACCACCCGTAATATCGCGGGTTTTCGACGTTTCGCGAGGAATACGCGCGATGATATCACCGGCTTTGACTTCCTGACCGTTTTCCGCTGTCAAAATCGCGTCAACCGACATGTAGTAGTTGGCTGGCAGACCTGACGGCAGGTTAATAACGGCACCTTTCTTATCCAGAAGCGAGATACGCGGGCGAAGATCGCCACCTTTCGGCTGTGCACGGAAATCGACAACGACTTTCGAGGAAATACCTGTAGCTTCATCGACTTTTTCAGAGATCGAAACACCTTCGATCAAATCAAAGTAATGGGCCACACCGTCTTTCTCGGTAATGATTGGCATGGTGAACGGGTCCCACTCGGCCATTTTCGTACCCGGTGTAACTTTCGCACCATTCTCGACGAGCAAACGTGAACCGTATGGCAGACGGTGAATGGCTTTTTCTACGCCCTTCGCATCTTTCAAGACGATCTCTGTATTACGACCCATGACGATGTTAACGCCGGATGAGTTCTTAACCACGTTATAATGCTTGATATCGACAGTTGCCGCGATCGTCGCTTCGACGGAAGATTTTTCCGCGCCGCGCTGAGCCGCTCCACCAATGTGGAACGTACGCATGGTCAGCTGTGTACCCGGTTCACCAATGGACTGAGCCGCCATAACGCCGACCGCTTCGCCCATATTGACCGTCGTACCACGGGCCAGATCGCGTCCATAACATTTCGCGCAAACGCCCCAGTCTGTATCACAGACCAGAACCGAACGGGATTGTACTTCAGCAACACCGGCAGTATCGATGGCTTCGGCCAGAACTTCGTCGATCAACTCGTTGCGCTTGACGATGACTTTACCATCGAGCGGGTTGACGACATCTGTCGCCGCATAACGACCGAGAACGCGCTCACCTAGACCGACCACGATATCGGCACCGGACATAACCGGACGGATCGTGATGAATTTCTCGGAGCCACAATCGTCGTTCACGATAACCGCATCCTGTGCGACATCAACGAGACGACGTGTCAGGTAACCGGAGTTCGCTGTTTTAAGCGCCGTATCGGCAAGACCTTTACGCGCACCATGCGTGGAGTTGAAGTATTCAAGAACCGATAGGCCCTCTTTAAAGTTAGAGATAATCGGCGTCTCGATAATTTCACCCGACGGTTTCGCCATCAGACCGCGCATACCGGCCAGCTGACGGATCTGCGCCGCAGAACCCCGCGCTCCGGAGTGCGCCATCATGTAAACGGCGTTCAGTTTTCCGGACGTGACGTTTGAAATGCCTTTCATCATGGCATCGGCAACATCATCCGTACAACGCGACCAGATATCGACGACCTTGTTGTATTTCTCACCTTTGGTGATCAAACCGTCTTGATATTGCTGTTCGTATTCCTTGACTTTTCCTTCCGCTTCTTCGACCAAAGTCGTTTTCGCTTCAGGAATGATCATGTCATCCTTCCCGAAAGAAATACCGGCGATACAGGCATATTTGAAGCCGAGTTTCATCATACGGTCGGCGAAAATGACTGTCTCTTTTTGACCGCAGTGACGGTAAACCGTATCGATCAGGTTGGAGATTTCTTTTTTCGTCAGGATCGTGTTCAGAACAGTTACAGGAACGTTTTTATTGCGTGGCAGAAGATCCGCCATCAACATGCGGCCCGCCGTCGTGTCGACAACTTTCGATGTCGCTTCACCATTTTCGTCAACGCCTTTGTAACGGCATTTGATTTTGGAATGCAGCGTGATGACCTTCGCTTCGAGCGCGTGATAAATCTCGCCCAGATCGCGGAAGATCATGCCTTCACCAACTTCTTTATCGCGGGCTATAGAGAGGTAGTACAGACCCAAAACGATATCCTGAGACGGAACGATAATTGGCTTACCGGACGCAGGAGACAGGATGTTGTTGGTGGACATCATCAGAACGCGGGACTCTAATTGAGCCTCGATCGACAATGGAACGTGAACGGCCATCTGGTCACCATCGAAGTCAGCGTTGAACGCTGTACAAACGAGTGGGTGCAACTGGATCGCTTTACCTTCGACCAGCATCGGCTCAAAAGCCTGAATACCAAGACGGTGCAGTGTCGGCGCACGGTTCAAGAGGACCGGGTGCTCACGGATAACTTCCTCAAGAATATCCCAGACTTCCGGACGCTCGCGCTCGACCATTTTCTTCGCGGCTTTAACCGTGGTCGCAAGACCGTAGAGTTCCAGCTTGTGATAGATAAACGGCTTGAATAGTTCGAGCGCCATTTTCTTCGGCAGACCGCACTGGTGCAATTTTAAATTCGGACCAACAACGATAACGGAACGACCTGAATAGTCGACGCGTTTACCAAGCAAGTTCTGACGGAAACGACCTTGTTTCCCTTTGAGCATGTCGGAAAGCGATTTCAACGGACGCTTGTTGGCGCCTGTAATCACGCGGCCACGACGTCCGTTATCGAACAGCGCATCGACAGCTTCCTGCAACATACGCTTTTCGTTACGGACGATAATGTCCGGCGCGCGAAGCTCGATCAGGCGCTTCAAACGGTTGTTACGGTTGATGACGCGGCGATACAGATCGTTCAGATCCGATGTTGCGAAACGGCCACCATCGAGTGGAACGAGCGGGCGAAGTTCTGGCGGCAGAACCGGAACCACGTCAAGGATCATCCATTCAGGGCGTGTGCCGGATTGGATAAATGCTTCTATGAGTTTCAGGCGCTTGACCAGTTTCTTGCGCTTGATTTCGGAATTCGTGTCGCGAAGCGCTTGCTCTGTGTTGACCAGCTCTTCTTCAAGATTGATCGCGGACAGAATTTCTTTCATCGCTTCCGCACCGATGCCTGCGCGGAAATTGTCGTCGCCATACTCGTCCTGCGCATCCATGAACTCTTCTTCGGAAAGAAGCTGGAATGGTTTAAGCGGAGTAAGGCCCGGCTCGATAACGATATAGTTTTCGAAGTACAGAACGCGCTCAAGATCTTTCAGCGTCATGTCGAGCATAAGGCCGATACGGGATGGAAGCGATTTCAGGAACCAGATATGCGCAACCGGCGATGCCAGCTGGATATGGCCCATGCGCTCGCGGCGGACTTTTGTCAGCGTGACTTCAACGCCACATTTCTCACAAATAATCCCTTTGTATTTCATGCGCTTGTACTTGCCGCAGAGACATTCATAGTCTTTGACCGGTCCGAAAATACGCGCACAGAAAAGACCGTCACGTTCCGGCTTGAACGTCCGGTAGTTTATGGTTTCTGGTTTTTTCACTTCGCCAAAAGACCAGCTCAATATTTGCTCTGGGCTCGCGACCGAAATACGGATCGAGTCAAAGCTTTGCGGGCCGGTCGGTTGACCAAAGAGGTTCATCAGTTCGTTCATGATTTAATACCTTTTCTAATTCTTTGCTGATCTATTCTGCGTCTGTCTGTTTCATTTCGACGTTCAGTCCCAGGGCTTTCAATTCCTTGGTTAGAACGTTGAATGATTCAGGCACGCCGATTTCGAAATTGTCTTCGCCGCGAACGATCGCTTCGTAGACTTTCGAACGGCCCGCAACGTCATCAGATTTGATCGTGAGCAATTCTTGTAGAGTGTAAGCCGCACCGTAAGCTTGCAGCGCCCAGACTTCCATCTCACCGAAACGCTGTCCACCGAACTGCGCTTTACCGCCGAGAGGTTGCTGCGTGACAAGAGAATACGGACCGATCGAACGGGCGTGAATCTTGTCATCGACCAAGTGGTGAAGTTTCAGCATGTACATGTAGCCGACGGTTACATCACGGTGGAAACGCTCGCCTGTACGACCATCGATCAGGGTAACCTGACCTGTTGTCGACAGACCGGCCTTTTCAAGCAGAACGGAAATGTCAGGCTCATGCGCGCCATCGAAGACAGGTGTTGCCATCGGCACACCGCCGCGAAGGTTTTCAGACATCTCGAGGACCTGTTTGTCATCCAGAAGCGTTACTTTCGAGTTATATTCGGACTCGCCGTATACATCGAGCAATTTGCCTTTCAGGTCTTTAAGTTCTGACGCATTTGGCTCTTTACGGTTGTTGAAGCTGTCGATCATCTCACCGATCTGGCGACCGAGAGAGGCTGACGCCCAACCAAGGTGGGTTTCAAGAATCTGACCGACGTTCATACGGGACGGAACACCGAGCGGGTTCAACACGATGTCAACCGGACGACCATCTTCAAGATATGGCATGTCCTCGATCGGCATGATCTTGGAAACAACCCCTTTGTTACCGTGACGTCCGGCCATTTTATCACCTGGCTGGATTTTACGTTTGATCGCAACGAAGACTTTAACCATCTTCATCACGCCCGGAGGCAATTCATCACCGCGTTGCAGTTTTTCAACTTTGGATTCGAAACGTGCTTTCAGGTTATCGACCGCTTCGTCGAATGTTTTGCCGATAGCTTCGACTTCCGCCATGGTTTTTTCATTCTCGACGCCGATCTGTCTCCAGAGGCCACGTTTTTCAATCGCTTCCAGATCTTTCGCGGCAATTTTATCGCCTTTGGAAAGAGAGGAAACGCCTTTCGGCACGCTCGCTACTTTTTCGCCCGACAAAAGATCGGAAAGACGCGCATAGAAACCGTCTTCGATAATCTTGCGCTCGTCATCCCTGTCTTTTGCGAGTTTTTCAATCTCTTCGCGCTCGATGGACATCGCACGGGAATCCTTGTCGATACCGCGGCGGTTGAACACGCGCACTTCGACGATAGTTCCGGCAGTGCCCGGTGGTAAACGAAGCGAGGAGTCTTTTACATCGGCGGCTTTTTCACCAAAAATCGCGCGAAGAAGTTTTTCTTCCGGCGTCATCGGCGATTCACCTTTCGGCGTCACTTTACCGACCAAGATATCGCCCGGACCGACTTCCGCACCGATGTGAACGATACCGCTCTCATCAAGATGTTTCAGGGCTTCTTCACCGACGTTTGGAATATCGCGGGTAATTTCTTCAGGACCCAGTTTCGTATCGCGGGCCATGACTTCGAATTCTTCCAAGTGGATGGAAGTATAGACGTCGTCGGACACGATTTTCTCGGACAGCAAGATAGAATCTTCGAAGTTGTAACCGTTCCAAGGCATAAACGCGACGAGCACGTTACGGCCAAGAGCCAGCTCACCGAGCTGCGTGGACGGACCGTCTGCAATCGTATCGCCGGCCTTGATGATATCGCCTACTTTAACCAGAGGTTTTTGGTTGATACAGGTCGACTGGTTCGAACGCTGGAACTTCATCAATTTATAGATATCGACAATCGCTTCGGATGTATCGAGGTCTTCGGTTGCGCGAATAACAATCCTTGTCGCATCAACCTCGGCAACAATACCGCCGCGGCGGGCCGCGATAGCCGCGCCCGAGTCACGCGCAACCGTGAGTTCCATACCTGTACCGACCAATGGAGCATCGGAACGCAGAAGCGGAACAGCCTGACGCTGCATGTTCGAACCCATCAGCGCACGGTTCGCATCATCGTTCTCAAGGAACGGGATCAGCGCCGCAGCGACAGAGACGATTTGTTTCGGCGAAACGTCGATATATTCGATCGCGTCCGGTGCCGACATCAGGTTTTCACCGGCCTGACGGCAGGAAACGAGATCGTCAACGAATTTACCGGATTTGTCTAACGGCGTATTCGCCTGCGCAATCGTGTATTTCGCTTCTTCCATCGCGGACATGTAGATAACTTCGTCCGTTACTTTGCCGTTCACGACTTTGCGGTAAGGGGATTCAATGAATCCGTATTGGTTGACGCGGGCGAACGTTGCCAGAGAGTTGATCAGACCGATATTCGGACCTTCCGGTGTTTCAATCGGGCAGATACGTCCATAGTGAGTCGGGTGAACGTCACGGACTTCGAAGCCTGCGCGTTCGCGTGTCAAACCGCCGGGACCGAGAGCCGATAGACGACGTTTATGCGTAATCTCGGATAATGGGTTGGTTTGATCCATAAACTGCGAGAGCTGCGAGGACGCGAAGAATTCGCGAACAGCAGCCTGTGCAGGCTTGGAGTTGATCAAATCATGCGGCATGTAAGTGTCGATATCGACAGATGACATACGCTCGCGGATGGCGCGCTCCATACGGAGAAGACCCAGACGGATCTGGTTTTCCATCAATTCGCCGACCGAGCGGACGCGACGGTTGCCGAGGTTGTCGATATCATCGACTTCGCCGCGGCCGTCTTTCAATTCGTGCAGGTAACGAAGAATTGCAAGGATATCTTCTTTGGAAAGAACGCGGAATTCATCGGATGCTTTCAGGTCCAGACGGGCGTTCATTTTCACGCGGCCAACAGCCGAGAGATCGTAACGCTCTGGATCAAAGAACAGGGAGTGGAACAGAGCTTCGGCAGATTCAACTGTCGGCGGCTCGCCCGGGCGCATAACGCGGTAAATATCGATCAACGCTTCTTCGCGTGTATCGGTTTTATCGGCGATCAACGTGTTGCGAACATAAGCGCCCGTGTTCAGGTGATCGACACCGAGGATCGGCAATTCTTTGTAACCGGCATCTGTCAGTTTCTTGATGTCTTCGGCTGTCAATTCATGACCCGCTTCGAACATTACTGAACCTGTTTTCAGATCGACGATATCGATGGCGAGATAAGAGCTAACGAGCTGCTCTTCCTGAACCATAACTTCTTTCAAGCCTTCTTCGCCAAGCTTGCGTGCCATACGCGGCGTAACTTTCGCACCGGCTTCCGCCATAACCTTGCCGGATTTCGCGTCGACGAGATCATAGGCCAGTTTCGCACCGCGCATACGCTCGGCATCGAAAGCTGTCTTCCAGCCTTTTTTATCTTGCGTGTAAATAACGCGGTTATAAAAGACGGCGAGAATTTCTTCGTTCGACATACCCTGGATCAACAATGGATCGATCGGCTTGTCTTTTTTCTGGCACTCGAGAATGTATTTCTCTGTTTCGGCTGAGTACAGCGAACGCAGGAAAGTCGTGACCGGCAATTTGCGGCGACGGTCGATACGGACGTTCAGGATATCTTTCGCATCGAATTCGAAATCCAGCCATGAACCGCGGTAAGGAATGATACGCGATGCGAAAAGGTATTTACCAGACGCATGGGATTTTCCGCCATCGTGGTCGAAGAACACACCCGGTGAGCGGTGCATCTGGGAGACGATAACGCGCTCTGTTCCGTTGACGATAAATGTACCGTTTTCTGTCATCAAAGGCATGTCGACCAGATAGACGTCCTGCTCTTTAATATCGCGGATGGAGCGGAGACCTGTCGTCTCATCGACATCGAATACGGACAGGCGAAGTGTGACGCGCAGCGGCGCGGCAAATGTCATACCGCGCTGGCGGCATTCATCTGTATCGTATTTCGGCTCTTCAAGCTCGTATTTCACGAAATCGATCTCGGCCTTGTCGGCGAAATCCTTGATCGGGAAAACGGAAGAGAGAACTTCGTGCAAACCGCGCATCAGGCGATCGTCTGCCGGAATGAACGCTTGCAGGAATTGTTCGTATGATTCTTTTTGAACATCGTTCAAATTCGGCATCGACGCGACTTCGCGGATTTTTCCGAAGGAACGGCGAATACGTTTACGACCTGTATAGGAATTCACGAATTCGGCTGGGGTTTGGGGATTTCTTTTAGCTGCTGCAGTTTTCTTAGCGACCATTGCTCGTCTTTCACCTTTGATGTGACAATAGGTCCCCTCACTGGGAACCTTTGTTTTAAAAGTCAGTTTTATATAGTGTGGGAATTTCTAGATTTACACTCTCGTTACAGATACATCGAACCCGCGGAAGCCCGATTATTTGAGTAACATTCTTGTGTGAAATCTTGTCTTTTGCCCGTCCGCAATTTGATTAGAGGGCGCTTTATAAACAAAATCTTAATAATTGGCAAGATTATTATTATTTGACATATAACTCCATGCGAGGTTCCGATCCGCGCTATCCGAAACTTCGATAGCGCTTTTTTTAACCACCACTACACAAAGACATCAAGTTCTTCTTAAAAAGCCAATCTGGCGAAAGCCCTGACCCTTCTGGAAGATACAATGTCTGAGCTTCGCCGAGAATGATAAGACCAGAACCCTTAGTGTCTCTGTGTCTTGGCGATCAAAGAATTGCGCCGTGTTTTGAAATTGCAGAAGGAGTTTCTGAAAAGCTTGAAATAACCGTACGAACCCTTTATACAAAGCTCAAATCGGCCAAAGCATTGAAAATAAATTATTTTTCTTGCCTTTTGTTGATTTACATATTATAAAAGACCCACTTAGTAACTTTTACCTGCAGGAGACCGTAATGGCCAGCACCGCTTCTAAAAGCATCCCTCTTCTAAAGACTATTGCCCATGGCGCATTTCAATTTGGAAATCATGTCGTGGCCGAACTTAGAACCCCACGAATATTTCACTGCGATATTCCAAGCGAAGAAGACAATAAACCTCGCCAGCTTATCGTCGATGAGACGAAATATGGCTCAGGACTTTGGACAGCCCGATTTAGTACATATCTTGGTTTTAGCGATATGCCTTATGATCATGTGAGTATGATCAAAAAACCTGTCACGACATCGACATTACTGCATATGCTAGATGATATGATTGATGAAAAAAGGAAATATCTCGACCAAAAGTATATAAATTCATATGAGAAGAATATTCAGGCAGAACTGAAAGATATTCTCAAAAGAGAACAACGCAGAATCGTTCCGCAACATCCAGCAAACGAGCCTTAAAGAATAAAAAATCCCGGGCCATAAACCCGGGATTTTTAATTCTCGAAAAACTTTCGAAGCTTATTTCAACGCTACTTTCGCGCCGGCTTCTTCCAGTTTCTTTTTCATTGTTTCTGCGTCTGCTTTCGCTACGCCTTCTTTGATCGCTTTTGGAGCGGATTCAACAAGAGCTTTCGCTTCTGCAAGACCCAAAGATGTCAATTCGCGAACAGCTTTAATGACGTTGATTTTGTTGTCGCCGATAGCTTCAAGAACGACGTCGAAAGAGTCTTTCTCTTCAACAGCAGCAGCGGCAGGACCGGCAGCGGCAACAGGAGCAGCAGCGGAAACGCCCCACTTCTCTTCAAGCAATTTCGCAAGGTCAGCAGCTTCCATTACTGTCAGCGTTGATAGTTCTTCTACGATTTTTTCTAGATTGGCAGCCATTTTAGTTCTCCTTTAGATGTGATTGGTATTGATAATATTAAGCTTCTTTTGTCGCGTAAGCGGATGCGAGGCGAGCGAGCTGCGCTCCCGGTGCATACAGGATACCGACGAGTTTGCCGCGGATTTCGTTCAAGGTCGGCAATTTCGCCAGCGCTTCAACGGCTTTCACGTCGAGTTTCTGACCGGCATAAAATCCGCCCAGGATAACCAGTTTGTCACCTGAAGTTTTTGCAAACTCATAGATGAATTTCGTCGCGGCCAGACCGTCCTGAGATGTGGTCAGACCTGTTGGGCCCGACAGCAAATCAGAGATTGGCTCGAATTGAGTGCCTTTCAGCGCGATCTTGGACAAGGTGTTTTTCGTCACCTTATATTTTGCACCGGCTTCGCGGGCTTTCACGCGAAGTTCGTTGGCTTGTGCGACCGTCAAACCTTTATTCAAGGTAACAATAACGGTTTCGGTATTGGCGAAATCCTGATTAAGGGCTTCCAGTTCGGTAACTTTACGTGAGCGATGCATCGTATTCTCCCAAAGGGTTTAAAAATCTCAACAAAAAAGCGGTCCATCTTTCGATGACCGCCTATCCAAAACTCAAGTGTGCTAGCAATAGGCCCAAAGCCGTAACCAACTCACTATCTATGCAGGCGAATGTCTTCTTTATCTTAAAAAGACCTGCAGTCTTGGACAGGAATTGCGGTGGTTATACAGAGTTGGAGCTGGCTTTGTCAAACTCAAAATACTCTTTTATTTAAAGATTGGCCGAATTGGCATCAGCCGTTTATAAATAGATTATGATTATTGTATTCGGCTCTATCAATATGGACCTGATTTTCAGGCCTGAATTGGCCCCACAGGCGGGCGAAACTGTTTTGCTGGCGAATTATCTGGCCCTGCCCGGCGGCAAGGGCGCCAACCAAGCCGTGGCGGCTTCTCGAATGGGGTCGAAAGTTCAAATGGCAGCCTGTGTGGGACAGGATGGTTTTGGAGATAATATGCTTCAAAATCTCTCGGTGGAAAAAGTCGATACATCCCTCATCAGCAGAAGCCTTCAGGCGAAAACCGGCACCGCCATCATTACCGTCGATGCCAGCGGCGAAAATCGTATTATGGTTGCCGCCGGTGGTAATCTGGAAGCGAAAGCCTCTTCTATTCCTCAAGATCTATTTCAAAAAGGCAATTCGCTTTTAATGCAAATGGAAACGGATATCGACCAGATCGACTTACTGGCCGCAAAAGCCATCGGCAAAGTCGACCGTGTTATTCTCAACCTGGCCCCTGCGCGTAATATTTCAAAAGCAACATTGAAAAACCTCGACGTGCTGATTCTCAATGAAATCGAGATTGCTCAATTATCGAAAGATCTCGGCTTTGAAGGCATGAGTTTAAATCAAGCGACGACAAAGATAGCGAAAGATTTCAATCTTTTATGTGTTGTAACTTTAGGTGCTAGAGGTGCTTTTGCGGTCGCCCCGGATAGGAATATTTATAGAGCCGCCGCCTTGCCTATCGAGAAAGTCTTAGACAGTACTGGCGCGGGCGATGCGTTCTGCGGCACGTTTGCCGCAGCTCTTGATCAAAAATATAATTTACAGGATGCGCTTTCCATGGCCTGCATTGCAGGCTCACTCGCCTGCCTTAAGATCGGCGCGACAAGTTCATATCCCTATCTAGAAGATGTCACAAAATATATGGCATCAGGCAAGTTCCCGTCCACCAACATGAACGGCCCTGCTTAAGGCTGGTATTCCGGCGCCATATTTTTAATGCCGGATACAATCCCGGCAAAGATTTTATCCGGCGATGCATAGATGCCCGTGACAAGCTTGGGCGGATTGACATTCATACTGAGCATTCTATCGTAACGACCATGGCGCGATGTTGGATCGAACCCCTCCGGCGGATCAATCTGGATACTCACATTTCTGTTGCGCGCCTCAAAATCTTCCGGATTTAAAGCATATGAAACAACTTGTGGATCGTGGATGAATGGACCGTTTGAACCAAATTTTGTCGTATCCAGCTCTTCGACGATTCTAATCATGGAAATCAATTTTTTGGATAACTCGTCGCCGATTTCTTGGCGCATTAAATCCTGACGAGCTTTTGTCAAAGACGTATGCTGAGTAGCATCCATGGTGACGATGTGGGTGTCGAATTTCGCACCGAGAACTTTGCTCAATGCATAAGGGTCCATATGCGCATTAAATTCGGCATGAAGCGTGATGTTACCGATACGCCCTGGCGGATTAGGAAAGGGTCCAGGGCCTAGAGCACCGCTCATCAAAACAAGTTTTATCTTGTCTTTGAATTCGGCGAGCATTTGGGGGTTATTTTCAAGAAAGTCGATGGCCTTCGCCAGATTGGTCACAGGACCTGTACCGAATACCGTTACCTTTTCATTCTGAGATAAAACGGCATTGATCAATCCCAAATGCGCCGGCTTGCTATCTATTTTTACAATAGATTCTTTATTCGTTAAACGGATACCACCGAAGCCATCATCCCCATATGCGTCATCGCCAAAGGGGCAGCTGCCGACCAAAGGTTTGTCTGCGCCCTTGAATAAGGGAATATCATCACGCCCAAAAGCGGTTAAAAGCTCCGCCGCATTGTTTAAAGCTTTATCGCCGGACACATTGCCGAAAACAGTGGAAAGCCCAAGCGGTTTAAATTGGCAGGATCCCAGTGCCATTAAAATAGCGAGGACGTCATCGGCGCCCATATCCGCGTCGAACCAAACAGGTGTTTTACTCATAGCGCTTTCATATCATAGGGTCTTTTTGATTTACCAGAAAAAAGTTGATTATTTTTACATATGCGTTTAACAAGGCCCAAATATCAGGAAAAGACTTATGCATTTAGTTGATTATTCAGAAATTTCTCGCAAGCCTATTTCAATTCAAGAAGCCCAACTTTTGCAAGGGCCAATCATGGTTTTTCTGGGTGGATTACTCCATGTGCAGGATATCGACACTGAAGGCGGCTTTGCCCGCTACCTGAGCAAGCTAAGAGGAATGGCATCAGGGCATATCATTATGCCCCTTGATGAAAACTGCACCGATACTGCTGAGTTAAATCAGTTCATGTACGACTACGGTCATGGCGAAAAAGACCCTAGTATCTTCGCGCAGGAAATTTATAAAACTTTATATGCCGCGGCTGTAGATGAATGTGATGTACAAAACAAGACAGACGTCCAAAAGCTGAAATCACATCTCTCTCGCATTTCTCTTATAGGGTATTCATACGGCTCAAGTTTGGTGCAGCAAATTGCCGAATGCATGACAAATCACCTGTCAGAACGTTTCGGCGAAGATGGATTTAAAGGCATTAAGATCTTCGATATATGTCGCTCGGTAAAAGCCATCAATATTGGTCCTGTTGCGCGTTATCACCACATCACTTCTGATGGTACGCTAAACCTTCTTCACCATGGCGATCCTTGTTTTTCCGAAGCCAATACAATTTTTTCTCAGCTTTCATTCATGATGAAAGACGACAAGATTATTCAAAAATCTTTTGGCAATGAATTACTCGGTGGAAAGACTGACAGTGAAAGTGGCATTGAGTGTCGCCATACTGAAACTACCAGCCTGATCATAGATTATGTCGGAACCCCCTATCATAAAGCTATCGGCTATCAAAAAGTACCGGACGGCACATATTTTGCAAAAATAATCTCGGCCTATGATTTCATCCTGCATGATTTGAGAACTTATATGAACATACATGAAAAACAGGGCAATCTGGTCATCTTTCCAACCTTGGCCATCGCGCCCGTTTTGCGCTACGCAAGCGCTCTTATGATGGAACCTGGACTCGATGGCAAAGCATGGCTTGAAAAGAGCAGAGAACAAGTCACGACTGATTACAAAAAAAATGCCTTGGTTGAAGGCTTTAGCTCGCTCAATAGTCTATATGCAGACACTATCAAGGGATTTGAAAATCGAGAATATTGGGATGCTATAGAGTTTTTGAAAGATTTTGTAGCCAACCGAGATGTTCGTGACATGCCGATCCCAAAGCCAGCCCTGAGATCCGCTTTCCCGGCCTAATCAAAAAATCGGTTATACTTCAAGGCATGACCAATTTGATCTGCCATAAGGTCATACCCTGCAGCATTTGGGTGCAAGCCGTCACATAATAACTCATTCAAGTCACGCCTATTCCAGTCATCAAAAAGATCGATCATCGGAATATCCAATCGCGTACATACGCTTTTCAACATTGCATTATATGCCAATTGATCTTCGTTTCTGAAAAAGAAGCCTTTGTCCTTTTCATCCCATTGCGTAAACACGAAAGGAAATTTTTCTTCTTGGACGGGCAATGTTCCAATCACCGTTGTCTTTAAACCAGCGTTCTTTGCAAAGCCTAACAATTGCAGCCAGACTTGTTTCGCATAGGCCAGGGATATTTTACTCCCCTGATTATCCGGCCACATAATGCGCGACATGTCATTTGTGCCGAAGGACATTAATAGATGCGTTGGATAATTTAACAGTATCGTTGAAAGGCGGTGTTTGCCATCTATGATCGTATCGCCCCCAGCTCCTAGATTGGAAACCGACCAGGATGTATCTGTATCCGAGACATTTAATGTCTGCGATATACGACCAGCCCAACCTATAGCTTTTTCATCACCAAAGCCTTCGGTAATAGAATCTCCGAGATATACTAATTTTTTATAAATCATCAGAATGCCTTTAAAGAACTGTTTTTATACTTCCAAATTAACTTAAGACCAATCCACTTCAAAGCTTAGATTCTTCGATATGCAAATATTCACCTCACATAAAAAAAACCCGCCCTGGTTTTTAAACTTGGGCGGGTTTTAAATTTTATATTTTTAAATTAAGCAGCGAGACTGGAAAGGTCAATTTTCAGACCCGGGCCCATCGTTGAAGAAACAGAAAGCTTCTTCATGTATGTGCCTTTTGCGCCTGCTGGCTTCGCACGAACGATCGCATCGGCCAGAGCCTTAATGTTCTCAACCAGTTTCTGGTCGTCGAACGAGATCTTACCAACGCCTGCATGAACGATACCGGCTTTTTCAGCGCGGAATTCAACGGAGCCGCCTTTGGCAGATTCAACGGCTTTTTTGACATCCATAGTAACTGTGCCGAGTTTCGGGTTTGGCATCAAACCGCGTGGGCCCAATACTTTACCGAGTTTCGCCATCAATGGCATCAAATCAGGCGTTGCGATACAACGGTCGAAATCGATTTTACCAGCCAGAATGCTTTCTGCCAGATCTTCCGCACCGACGATATCAGCGCCAGCAGCTTTCGCTTCTTCCGCTTTTTTGTCTTTTGCGAAAACGGCAACGCGCACAGTTGCGCCCGTACCGTTTGGCAGCTCGATCATGCCGCGAAGCGTTTGATCGCTTTGGCGTGGATCGATACCGAGATTGAACGAAACTTCGATCGTTTCATCGAACTTGGTTGTTTTTGCTTTCTTCAGGATGGCGACAGCTTCTGCAAGTGAATACAGTTTGCTGCGGTCAACGAGAGCGTTCGCTTTTGTCATACGTTTTGCCATGGCGATTATGCTCCCTTAACTTCTACGCCCATCGAGCGTGCGGAACCGATTACCATCTGAACAGCGCCTTCAAGATCTTTCGCGTTCAGATCAGGCATTTTGGCAGTTGCGATTTCTTCGGCTTGCGCGCGTGTGATCGAACCAACCATTGTACCTTTACCGACAGTCTGGTGACCTTTGGTAATTTTAGCCGCTTTCTTGATGAAGTAAGTCATCGGCGGTGTTTTCAGGATGAAGTTGAAAGAACGATCTTCGAAAACGGTAATGACAACCGGGATCGGCATGCCTTTTTCCATTTCCTGAGTTTTCGCGTTGAAACCCTTACAGAATTCCATGATGTTGACGCCGTGTTGACCGAGAGCCGGACCGATTGGCGGAGACGGGGTAGCGGAGTTAGCGCCAACCTGCAGTTTGATATAGCCTTTAATTTTCTTGGCCATGATAACCTCCTAAAAGGATTGAAGGGTCGTGGTGTAGATGGCCCTGTCTGGCATATCTTTGACAGTCAGCCTCCCACGAAGGTCTTAAACTTTAAGACTTGGAAGGGGTTATAAGGGGATTAAAGGGGTAAAAGCAAGCTATAATAATCTTAAAAGATCCAATTTACTTGAATTCCCTTACAAATGGCGCCATGCTTTAAGCGTTAGGCTTTATCCTGAAAAGCCACGCCGTTTTTCGGCCATCCCCAAGGAAAGCCAGAGGGGACCAGCTTCAATTACAAGTTGCAGGTTGCGAATTACAAGGGAAGAGGACGGAGTCTGTTTTAACCACGAAGGCCACAAATCCTTTGATCGACCCTCTAAAAATCGACGAGCAAACTTAGAGTCCACCCTTAAGTCATTGAAATTCAATACTCGTCATTTCGACAGAGCCAAAGGCGAGTAGAAAAATCTCACCTTTCTTAAAGAAGATGAGATCCCTCGGCTCATTATCACTCGCTCGGGATGACATTCTGATGCAATCTTTTAAACTCCGCGTCCTCTGCGTCTCTGCGGCAAAAAAACTAACCTTATCTAAAAACACGACGTTCAAAGTAGTTAGAATGACGTTCAAACTATATAAAAGTTAATTTTCAAAGCTGAGATGGTGGAGTAGCGCGGAGTTTCAGAGTGTTTTCTACTCCGCGTTTTAAAAGCTCTTCGTCGTACTTTGTGGTTAAAAACCTTTTAGGTACAAGTTGAGGCAAGGCAACATGATCTTAAGGCCATAAATTAATCTGTGCTTTCGGAGCCCATGCTTTTTCAGGTTTTTCCCGGTTATTTATTGGCACAGAAAGTGTCCGTTTTAGGGGCGCATCTTTAATCAGGTAGCCACTACTATCATCACAAACAAGATTTCCTTTAAGTGCCAGATAAGAACATCCATTAGCTTTAAAGATGTTTGCCTGTACAGAATCACGAAAGAACATTGCGATACGCATAAAAAAACCTCTACTTAGTTCTGAACGAACTCTAGCAGAGGCTTTTTGAAAAAATCAATTTTAAATCGCTTAGATTTTCTCAACCTGTGAGAATTCAAGTTCGACAGGTGTCGCGCGGCCAAAGATCGAAACCGATACTTTGACGCGGGCTTTTTCGTCATCGACTTCTTCCACCATACCTTCGAATGAGGCAAACGGGCCTTCCATGACTTTGACTTTTTCGCCGATATCGAAGGTAATCGTGTTTTTAGGTTTGACGCCGCCTTCTTTGATTTGATTGATCAGGCGCTCGGCTTCTTTCTCGGAAACCGGAACCGGCTTGTTACCCGCGCCAAGGAAACCTGTGACTTTCGGTGTATCTTTGACCAAGTGCCAAACCTCGTCGGTCATCGCAATTTTCGCCAGAACATAGCCTGGGAATACTTTGCGCTCGGCGTTGACGCGCTGGCCGCGCTTGATTTCGGTGACCTGCTCGGTCGGGACCATGATATCGCCCAAGTAATCTTCGAGGCCTTTTTTCTTGACCTTTTCACGAATGGCTTCGGCGACTTTCGCTTCGAAACCGGAGTAAACATGGAGAACATACCAGCGCATTTTGGGCGTAGTAACAGAAGCGGCTGCAGTCATGATTTATGTCCTTTCAATCAACCTAAACCGAGAATTTTACGGATGACCAGCGATATCAGCTGATCTGCCCCAAACAAAAACAAAGATGCAATCAGCACCATGATGAAAACGGCAATCGCGCTTTGCATGGTTTCCGCGCGGGTCGGCCACGTCACTTTTTTGACTTCGGTGCGGACCTGTTTAATAAATTCTACGGGTGATGCCATCTTAATAATCTTTCATTTTCCTCCAGCCGTTCGTAGCGCCGGGGGCGTTTTCTACGATGACTGATTTTCGGGAATAGCAGAGTTATGCCTAAAGCGCAGGTAAAAGGCAAGAGGGAAAACGCAAGAGCCTAAATCTTCTCTTTGCGGAATTTTTTCTTACAATACGGCCAGCCCACAGCCCCAAGAATGAAAACAGCAACCGGAATAATCAGTAAATCCATAAACCATGGCGGCAAGATCGCGCCCAGATAAAAACCCAGATAAGGAAGCCCCGCTCCCCATAATATAGCGCCCAGAACCGAATAAAGGACAAAAGACGCGTATTTCATTTTAATTACGCCGCCCAGAAACGGGGCGAAGGTACGCGCCGCCGGCAGGAAACGGGAAATAACAATCCCGACTTTTTCATGTTTTTTCAGAATCTCGTATGTCTTCGCGATTTTTTCCGGCGTCGTTAGCTGCGGTCCGTATTTTTCCAGAAATGGTTTACCGAAACGACCGCCCATTTCATATCCGAATAAATTACCGATCAAGGCCGCGATAAAACACCCGAAGGCCATTATCGTAATGTCAAAATGCCCGTTGGCGGCCAGAATGCCTGCTGCAATTAGCAGCGTATCGCCGGGTAGCAAAACACCGAATAAGATTCCGGTTTCTGCAAATATAATAGTCCATACACCCATATAACCGAATGTTTTTATGAGGCTGTCGACATCAAAGCCCATTAAAAAAGTTCCCAAATTTATTCATTTTTTTGTGCTTTACCAAATGTCTATCCGCCCTAGGTTCTCTAACAATCGACAATACAGTCTAAATATCAACTAAACCTTAAAGGAGATTTTCCAATGAAAAAAGCACTTATGATGACAATGGCCGCAATGACCCTTGCTGCAGCGCCTGCATTGGCCGAGCATCACGAAGGCGATAAAGCGGAAATGCTGAAAATGAAAGTTGATAAGAAGTTTATGGAAGCCGATACGAATTCTGACGGCATGATCAGCAAATCCGAACATGACGCTAAAGCCGCAAAAATGTTCACAGAAGCCGATACAAATTCCGATGGCTCTTTGTCCAAGGATGAAGTGACAGCTTCAATGAAAAAAGAATGGGAAGAAAAAAAGGCAATGAAAAAAGCCGTTGATTAATACTGAGCTCTTATAAAGCGGCTGGCATATGGTCAGCCGCTTTATTTTAACTTACGGCATTCGCCGGGCATGGAAGAACATTGATGACAGCAATATTCCATGAGTTTTTCAAAACTTTCGATTTTAATCTCCGGCCCGCTGGCATGAACATCGATCAATCTTAGCTGTGCCAACGCTCTTGAAAATGTTTCAGGCTTCATCCCCAATCTGGAAGCCGCGAGAGCTTTATCGTAAGGGAATGAAAATGTTCCTCCTTTACCGATCATGCCGGATGAAAGCTGTAGCAATAGGCAGCCAACGCGTTGTGACGCGCTCATCAGCGATAAATGCTCGTTTTCGGACTGAATCTCCTGTATTTCCCGCGACATTATTTTGAGCAGCCGCGCCATAATTTCAGGGTTTTCCTTGGTCTTGGTATGAACGAGGTTTGCAGAAATTTCTATGACAGATGCATTTTCTGCCGCTTGCGCCGAAAAGCTGTAATCACCATGTGCCAATACCGCCGCTTCACCGAATATATCGCCTTTGGTACACATATGGATGACAGCTTCATCCCCGCCTTTGGCTTGGCGATATAATTTTACCCAGCCCTCTGCGACGACGAAAAGTCGGTCGGCTTTTTGCCCATGCCGAATAATTTCTTCATGCTTGGCATAGCCTTTATAAGGAGATTGCAACAAAAAATCATCGATATCCTTTTCCGGCAAATCACGGAAAAAAGGCGAATTTATGATCTGCTGTCTGACTTGAGCCACTTCCATGCGCGAATACTATTCGCGCAGGCAATGCAATTGCAACTACTTAGATTTTAAAAGCGGTAGGATATCCCTGCTCCGACCAGCCACGGATCAAGATCGACATCGGCTTTAATGGCTCCATTGTTTAAAGAGGCATCTACATTAAGCCAGATTTTCTTGACGTCAAAATTGACACCCCAATTCTCACTAATCCAGTAATCAAAACCGGCCTGAAGCGCCGGGCCGAAAGCATTATCAATATTCAGATCGGAGAAACCGCTCGCTGTATTTTCGTGATAAAAGATAGAATAATTTACACCGGCACCAACATATGGGCTAAAATTATTATCGGGTGTGAAATGGTATTGAAGCGTGACTGTTGGCGGCAAAATCCATGTCTCCCCAAGACTGGCGCCGCTCGTATGGCTTAAACTATGCTTGGTGGTTCCGGCGATAATTTCTGCCGCTATATGTGGCGTAAAGAAATATGTCAGATCGATTTCCGGCGTAATCGCATTTCCGACATTTATATCACCCCCGATATTCACGTCACTCTCTTCCTGTGGCAAAACGCCCAGCGCGCGCAGACGAAGCTGGAATCTTTCCTTGGCAAAATAATCGCTAAACTCGGCTGCCTGTGAAACCGTTGAACACAAAAGAAAAAAAACGGCAAAGATTACGGGGATTTTTTTCATGACAACTCCTTAATAATTGAGAGCTGTATGACATATAGAAAGAGCTACTTCCTTGACGGAAATCAAAATTTATAAATTCGGCACAGGGCTGAGAAAGAATAGCTATCTATGGCTTACAGTTTTTTCTTCCCGAAAAAGCGACTAACCGCAATGAGCAAGCAAGCCCCTACAACTCCGGCAATCAGATATCCGATCCAGCCGGCAAGTCCTATCCCCAGAGCATTGAAAATAGCGTTACCGATGATAGCTCCGATCACACCCAAGATTATATTGGTAATAAGGCCTTGATTGGATTTCATGAGTTTTTCAGCGAGCCATCCTGCCAAAGCTCCAACAATAATAGCTGCTAACCAACCGACTTGTTGCTCTTCCATGGTATTTTCTCCGGCTTTCTCGATTAAATAACTGGCAGGGGCGGAGGGACTCGAACCCACGGCAACCGGTTTTGGAGACCGGTACTCTACCAACTGAGCTACACCCCTGTAGCGGCTTTGTATTTAATATATCTGGAATAGTTTAGCCAGTAAAAAACCCGCCCCATCTTTAAAAACTGGGCGGGTTTTCTTCTCTGTGTCATCCTGACCCCCGTGAGGGGTGAAGGATCTCCTCTTTAAGTCAATTCAAGATGAGCTCCTTCGCTTTGCTCAGAATGACATTTTTTCCTTATTCAACAATCGTATCAACGACGCCGGCGCCGACGGTACGGCCGCCTT
>CAYNRY010000003.1:0-437549 GCA_964399985.1 uncultured Micavibrio sp. | reverse complement strand
TAGGTCGAGAATTTATAACCGCGGCGGTATTCGAATTTATCGACCGCCTTCATCAGGCCGATATTGCCTTCCTGAATCAGATCGAGGAATTGCAGGCCGCGATTGGTGTATTTTTTCGCGATAGAAATAACAAGACGCAAATTCGCCTCGACCATTTCTTTCTTGGCGCGGTTAGATTCCTTATCACCTTTCTGAACGGTCGTAACGATGCGTTTGAATTCCATCAATGGCAGCGACGCTTCTTCGGCGATAGAATCGACCTGTACCTTGATCGCCGTTACTTCGTTCGGATATTTCTCAAGGAATTTCGGCCAGTGTTTACCCGGCAGCGCTTTTACTTTTTCCTGCCACTTCGTGCCAAGCAGGGCTTTCTCGTAATTATCAAGGAAGTCTTCACGCTTCACGCCGACATCCATCGCCATGCGAAGGAGTTTGCTTTCCAGACCCACAAGCTCGCGGTTCATTTTGTACAAGCGATCCAGCAATTGCTCGATACGGGCGTTATGAAGTTTAACTTCATCCATATAGCCGACCATCTCGAGTTTCAGCGCATCGTATTTTTTGAGGAGAGCCGGCGTTGCATCCTTGCCTGCTTCGATTTTTTCCTGCTGGGCTTTTTGCAGCTTCTTATAAGTTTTTTTGATGTTTTCAAAAATCGGGAAGACTTTCGGAGCTAGTTCGGCTTCCATAGCCGCCAAGGAAATCGAATTTTCCTCGTCATCACCAGCGCCAGCCGCTTCACCGCCCTCGCCGCCTTCACCTTCAGTGGCTTCGCCTTCTGCAGGAACAGCAGCCTTCACAGGCTTTTCTTTGGGCGCAGCTGGGGCAACAGGCGCCACAAAGCCTGGAGCCGGTGCATTGAAACCGCTGGCGTCGCCGCCGTAAGTTGCATCCAGATCGATCACTTCGCGAAGAAGAATATCGCCTTTTACCAAAGCTTCGTACCAGGCGATAATCGCTTCAATTGCGAGAGGCGATTCACAAATACCGCCGATCATGGTTTCGCGGCCTGCTTCGATACGCTTGGCAATCGCGATCTCGCCTTCGCGGGATAGCAGTTCGACCGAACCCATTTCGCGTAAATACATACGAACAGGATCATCCGTCCGTCCGGTATCATCATCAGAGATGTTACCTTTACCTTCGTATTCTTCGTCGTCGCTTTTTTCTTCTTTGGCTTCCGGTTCATCGGAAACATCATCGGCGCTGTCGACCAGTTGAACACCTGAATCGGTAATCATCGACATCGCGTCTTCGATTTGATCGGAAGAATGCTCTTCCGCCGGAATCGCATTATTGATTTCGTCGTAAGTTAAAAAGCCGCGCTCTTTGCCCTTGGCAATTAGCTTTTTCAGGACTTTTTCAAGATTACCCTTTTGGCCAGTGACAAGACCGGATTCGGTGCTTGGCTTAACCTCAGCTTTTTCTTTTGCCGCTTTCGGCATTTTGACAGGTTTCTTGGCAACGATAGTTTCTTTAACGGGCATTTCTTTTGATACTGACTTTGGTAGAGGCGCTTTTTCTGGAGTAGGCGCCTTCGTTGTTTCTTTGGTTATTTTTTTTACGGGCGCAGCTTGTTTCGTAAGCTTTTCGTTTTTAACGGGAGCGGATTTCACGGCGGCTTTTGGAATTGGTTTCGATGCAGGCTTGGCTGCGGCTTTCGGTGCAGGTTTCGCAGGAGATGCTTTTTTTGCCGCAACAGGTGGTTTTTTCGCCTGTGCTTTTGGTGCCTGTTTCGCCGGTTTCTTTGCCGCCATTGCCATGTTTTCCGTTTACCTGAATATTCCGATTCGCCGATTTAACCTGATTTTGCAGAAAAAACAAAGGGGTAGAGGAGTTTCCAACTGACTTATCAATCAGTTCCTGTATCCTTATCCCGTTGCAGTTGCTGAAGCGCAAACATGCGGCTTTCATTCTCGGGGGTCATTGAAAGACGAAAAACCGCCCGCGCAGAATGGATATCTTCCGCGAGACGAGATCTCTCCCAATTTTCCCACAAGTCTTTTAAACCTTGCAGCGCTGTTTCCGGATTGGCATCGGGTCGGCAAAAGCCAGCATGGAGGTAAACGCGTTCGTGCGTAAGTTTCATTGCAATATCGGCCAATCCGACATCACTTAAATGGAGGCTAAGCGCTTGTTTGTCAAGGCTTTCCGTATCCTCTCCCGCCAAATAATCCAAAAGCGCACTGAAAAGCCGCGATAAGTCCGGCTCGTCAATGGGGAGCTGGATCAACTGTTCGGCGAAATGAGCGTAGAGAAATGGATGGTTAAGTATCGCCGTTAGCACGATTTGCGGCACGAAATCTTGTTTCTTACGAATAGGCGGTAAAGTAATAGACGGAGCCAAGATCTTCTTTTGAAAAGAATTTTTATTTTTGAAACTTCCCGTATCGAAAAACAGGCTGCGGGTCTTTTCACGAAACGCCTGTTTGTAATGATACTGGACAGAAGAATCCTGAATTTTCGCCGCCAAACTATCGAGGAGCGCCGTCAACCCTGCCCGCATTTCCGGTGAAGAGAAATCTTTCTCTGTCGTATGGTGCGCCCATAAAAAATCTAACAACGTGAGTGACTTAGATAATTTATCTTCGAAGGAGGTTAAGCCTCGTGACGAGATAAATGTATCCGGATCTTCCCCTTCCGGCAGGAAAGCAAATTTTACGGACTGGTTTGATTTCAGCAGTGGCAGGATCCGATCCGCCGCCCTCACCGCGGCACGATAGCCCGCATTATCCCCATCAAAACAAAGGACTGGCTCTTTTCTTTCATGCGGAATCATCTTCCACAAGACGGAAATCTGGTCCTCGGTCAACGCCGTACCAAGCGGCGCAACGGCGCCTTTCAATCCAGCCTGATTACAGGCAATGACATCCATCTGACCTTCGACGACCAACAACGTATGATCGCTGGCCGCCGAGCGGGCATGTTGCTGGGCGTATAACATTCGGCCTTTATGGAAGAGCGGCGTGTCGGTCGAGTTAATATATTTAGGTGGTTTTTTGGTCGGGTCTTTTAACGGGCGGATATGTTCTGGCAAAACGCGACCGGAAAAGGCAACGATCCGCCCGCGCATATCTGCGACCGGAAACATAACGCGGTCACGGAAAAATCCGTACGGCTCGCGGCCAGTCTGGCTCGGGCGAAGCACAGAGGATTCTATCATCTGGGCGTCGGTATAGCCCTTCTCTTTCAGAAATTTCCGAAGGCCCTGATCATCAGCAGGCGCATAGCCAAGACGAAAGCCGGAGATTGTCTCTTCGCTTAAACCTCGCTTGGTAAGATATTCCAAAACCTCACGATTTTTACCTTCGCGCAGGCGATCCTCAAACCATTTGCAGGTATCTTCTAAAAGTGAATGCAGGCTTTTTTCGGTTTTGGCTCTTTCAATAGCCTCGGGCGATTGCTTAGGAACCTGCATGCCCGCTTGCGCGGCCAGCGATTCCACCGCCTCGATAAAAGACAGATTGTCGCTTTGCATGACAAAGCCGACCGCATCGCCGTGCGCGCCGCAGCCAAAGCAATGATAAAACTGCTTTTCATCGTTTACATAGAAGGATGGCGTTTTTTCATGGTGAAACGGGCAGCAGCCTTTGAACTCTCTGCCCGAGCGCGCAAGCTTAACCTTCCGCTGAATGATTTCAGACAGAGTCAGGCGATCACGAAGATCTTCGACAAAACGCGGCGGGATGGACATGAAGAGGTTATAGCAAGCTTTTTAGCCGATTCTCCAGAAGTAACAAATTTGACATAATTAAAGATTTTTAATATCATTCTAAAAAAGAGATTTTGAATGTCGTGCCACCTTCTGGAAGCCTTTAAACGCGTTGCAAGAGAGAACCCCTCTCTTTTCGGCGATGCTTATTACATAGCATCAGGGAATTACGGCGCAGTCGTTTCACATAAGGATGGCACGGTCAGCAAACTTATACACCGTAAGCAAAATACTCAACAGCAACAGTGGTCGGAGCGTGAATTGCAAAAGGAGATATCCAATCTTCAAGTGCTTCAAAATGCAGGTATTACCGGATTTCAAATTCCCGAACTTCTGGGCGAGCCTATAGAACTTCAATCGCCCGATTTCTATGCGAGTTACCGCATGACTAAAATATCAGGAAATCAGGCAACATGGGAAGACGGGGTGTTCTCGCCTAAAGAGGTTGAGCGTTATTTCCGTCATACCGGCGAAGTCTTAGGCGAATTTCACCACAAAGCTACCAGCTTGAAAGCAGAATGGTTATTCACGCATGTACCGGAACGCGGCGCTAACGTTATGCAGGTTCCAAGCCTAAGCCCTGAAGTGAACAACGCACTTTCAATTGCAAACGATTATCTTCAAGAACATCTTATTAGCAGTGTGATTCATGGCGATTACCATGCCGGAAATATATTGATTGATGATAAAGCACGAGTTAGTGGCCTTATAGATTTTTCCCAAACTGGGCCATGCCTCAATCGTTTAACGGATTTTGTAAATCTCTCGCCTGCCTTAAGAACAGATTTTATAAAAGGCTATGAAGATGCAATTCAGGAAAAAATTGACCCTGATATGATTATATTAACTGATCTAAACATGTGGGCTGGCCAAGCTGCTTACTCTGAAGCAAATACCGCAACATATCATCATGCCGTTAGCGAGGTATATCGAGCTTTAGGAAAAATTGAGCACATTACAGGCTATAAAACGGCGCATGTTTCCTAACCGCCCAATTTCGCTTTAATCACAACTCCGGCCTTGCCCATATCTAGCTGGCCTGCGTAATTGGCTTTCAATTCAGCCATGACCTTGCCCATGTCTTTGACAGATGTTGCGCCGACCTTGGTGATGACATCACCAACGACTTGCTCAATTTCAGCATCGGATAATTGCTTAGGCAAAAAGGTTTCGATTGCCCTGATCTCGGACTCTTCTTTTTCCGCCAACTCCGGGCGGTTGCCTTCGCGGTAGACTTTGGCGCTTTCGGCGCGCTGCTTGATCATTCCCTGCATCATGGATAAAATCTGGGGATCGCCGATTCCGTCCTGATTACCCTTTACGCGGTCTTCGATGTCGAGATCTTTCATCTTTGCCAGAATCAGGCGAGTCGTGGAGAGCATCATCTCATCCTTCGCTTTCATGGCTTCTTTCATGGCGGTGGTAATTTCGGCGCGTTTTGACATTTAAATTCTCCTGAACACTGATTTCGCAGAAAAAGAGGTGAACATCAAGATTCATGTTGTACAAGACATCGATTTTCGTTATTAAAATCGCTTTCTAGTGCCTTATAAAAAGAAAGACGCTAGATCATGGCTGAAACAGCAAAACTTAAAACTTCCCAGCAACCAAAAGATGCGACCGGCGTCATTGTTCTCAATGACGGAACCGTTCTATGGGGCAAAGGCTTTGGCGCGGAAATAACCCGCGTCGGCGAAATTTGCTTTAACACGTCAATGACCGGATATCAGGAAATCCTGACCGATCCATCCTATGCCGGACAGATTATCGCCTTCACCTTCCCCCATATCGGTAATACAGGCACCAACGAAGAAGATATCGAAACCATCAATCCGGCAGCTTGCGGATTGATCGTGCGCGAGGATGTTACCAATCCATCCAACTGGCGCTCAGGCAAACATCTTGATGCATGGCTAAAAAGCTATGACTTGCCGGGTATCTCCGGTATCGATACGCGCGCCCTAACCGCCCGTATTCGCGATATCGGCGCACCGAACGGCGTCATCGCTTATAAAGCCGACGGCAAATTCGATCTGGACGCTTTATTCAAACAAGCGCAGGAATGGCACGGCCTCGACGGGCTCGATCTTGCCAAGGATGTTTCCTGCACGCAGACATATTTCTGGGATGAAACTTTGTGGGATTTAAAAGACGGCTACGGCAAGCAGACCAATCCTGAATTCAACGTTGTCGCTATCGACTACGGCGCAAAGCGCAACATCCTGCGCTGTCTCGCGGCCAGCGGGTGCAAAGTCACTGTCGTTCCAGCTTCTTCAACTGCCGAAGATATCATGACTCACAAACCGGATGGCGTCTTCCTATCCAACGGCCCGGGCGATCCGGCAGCGACAGGTAAATATGCGGTTCCGGTTATTCAGGAATTGCTTGCCAACAACATGCCAATCTTCGGGATTTGTCTGGGTCACCAGATGCTGGCGCTCGCGCTCGGCGGCAAGACTGCAAAAATGCATATGGGCCATCGCGGCGCGAACCAGCCAGTAAAAGATATCCAAACTGGTAAGGTCGAAATCACTTCACAAAACCACGGGTTCGAAGTTCTGCCGGAAACATTGCCATCCAATGTCGAAGTGACCCATATTTCCCTCTTTGATCAGTCAAATGAGGGATTACGTTGCAAAGACAAACCTGCCTTCTCAGTTCAATACCATCCCGAGGCATCGCCGGGACCAATGGACAGTCATTATCTGTTCGGGCGGTTTATTGATATGATCCGTGACCATAAAAAGAGTGCATGATTATGAGCCTTTATAATTCGATGATTAAATCCGGGCATTTCTTCTTTCGCTGGAGAAGCTACATCCCTCTTCTTCTCATTCCACCGATGGCAATCGCCTTCGAAGAAAGCACCTATGTCGAGGAAGCTATAGGCGATGACTTCGAAGACTTTGTTGTCCTAATCTGTTTTATGATTTCACTGATTGGCTTGGCTATACGCTGCTTCACCGTCGGCTTTATCCCGGGTAGCACATCTGGTCGCAACACGACTGAGCAACGCGCCGACCATTTGAATACCAGCGGCATGTATTCAATTGTCCGCAACCCGCTTTATCTGGGCAACTTCATTATTATTCTTGGGGTTATCCTTTCCATCAAAGTGTGGTGGCTGGTTTTAATTTTCTCGCTCGTCTTCTTTATATACATGGAGCGTATTATCCTTGCCGAAGAGAAATTCCTGCATGATAAATTCGGTGAGCGCTATAACACATGGCGGGAAAACACGCCGATAATCATTCCGCGCTTTAGACAATGGAGCGCGCCGGAAATGACATTTTCATGGAAAACCGTATTGAAGCGTGAATATCCGGGATTGCTCGCTATTGGCACTGCTTTTCTTGTCACCGAAATGATCACGGATCTTGTTATCGAACGGGAAAATTTCTGGCTATGGCTTCAGGATGACATTATTTGGCCGGTTATGTTTGGAATTATTTTGGCCGTTGCACTCACTTTGCGCTACCTTAAGAAACATACCAAAGTTTTGAAAGTCGAAGGTCGATAGGAATGGCGCATCCTCTCCTTGCAGGCTTTCAGAAATTCAGAAACGATCACTATGAAAGTGATGGTGGGCTTATGCCGGAATTGGTCGAGAAAGGTCAATCGCCAGATTACTTTGTCATTTCTTGTATCGATAGCCGATCCGATCCCGGGACGATTTTCCAGCCGGAACCAGGGACTTTCTTTGCGCATAAAGCTATGGGGGCGATTGTTCGCCCTTACAAAAAAGGCACAGCTCTTGCCGCCGCCCTTCAATTCGCGCTGGAACACAATGCGACAAAGGAAATCATCGTCCTTGGGCACACGGGTTGCGGCGCAATTAAAGCCTTGGTCGAAAAAATAGATGACGAAGAGATTTTCAGCTTTGTGGAAGTCGCAAAATCCGGGATGGAAAAAGCCAAGAAGAATTGTGATGCGATTCAATGCACGCATGATGAATTACTTCGCCACACGGAAGAACAAATTGTGTTGGAAAGCATTAAAAATCTTGATACTTACCCAAGCGTAAAAAAAGCCTTGAGTGAAAACCGCATTACTATACGAGCATGGCTTTTCGATATGTATAGCGGCAACCTGCTTGAATACTCGCAAAACCGAAAAGAATTTGCCCCTATTACCAAATCTGTAGAGATCTCATATGCCTAAACGTACCGACCTTAAATCTATCTGCATCATCGGCGCCGGACCTATTGTCATCGGTCAGGCTTGCGAATTCGATTATTCCGGCACACAAGCGTGTAAAGCTTTGAAAGAAGAAGGGTATCGGGTTGTTCTCGTCAATTCCAATCCGGCGACGATCATGACCGATCCGGATTTGGCGGACGCGACTTATATCGAACCGATCACGCCGGAAGTCGTTGCCAAAATTCTTGAGAAAGAAAGACCGGATGCACTGCTTCCAACAATGGGCGGTCAGACTGCGCTGAATACGGCGCTCGCTCTCGCCAATAACGGCACGCTTGCAAGATTGAATATCGAACTCATTGGCGCGAACCAAGAAGCCATTGAAAAAGCTGAAGACCGTCAGAAATTTCGTGATGTCATGGATACGCTCGGTTTAGAGAGCCCAAAATCCATCGTTGTAAAAACGCTGACCGAAGCATTGGAAGCACTGCCAAAAATCGGCCTGCCGACAATTATCCGTCCATCCTTTACGCTCGCCGGAACCGGCGGCGGTATCGCCTACAACAAAGAAGAATACGAACGCATCGTTCGTGAAGGTCTGGACGCGTCACCAATCTCCGAAGTTCTGGTCGAAGAATCCGTGCTTGGCTGGAAAGAATACGAGATGGAAGTCGTTCGCGATAAGAACGATAACTCTATCATTATTTGTTCTATCGAAAATTTCGATCCGATGGGCGTGCATACGGGCGACTCGATTACAGTCGCCCCTGCCCTAACGCTGACCGATAAAGAATATCAAATTATGCGCAACGCTTCATTGGCCGTGCTTCGCGCCATTGGTGTCGAAACGGGTGGATCGAACGTCCAATTCGCGGTTAATCCGGCTGATGGCCGCATGGTTGTCATCGAGATGAACCCGCGCGTATCCCGTTCTTCCGCATTGGCGTCGAAAGCCACAGGCTTCCCTATTGCCAAGATCGCGGCAAAACTGGCTATTGGCTATACGCTCGATGAGCTTAAGAACGATATTACAGACGGAAAAATTCCGGCGGCGTTTGAACCGACCATCGATTACGTCGTCACAAAAATTCCGCGCTTTGCTTTCGAAAAATTTCGCGGCTCTGACAACGGTTTGACAACGGCGATGAAATCTGTCGGCGAAGTCATGGCTTTTGGTCGCAGTTTTGAAGAGTCGATTCAAAAAGCTTTGCGCTCCCTTGAAAAAGGCATGTCCGGTTTCGACGAGATTCATATCGGCACAGCAACCAATAATCACCCAGAACCGCACCCCGACCAAATCCGCGCGGCTCTATCAAAACCGACTCCGCAGCGTATTTTATATGTGGCCCAAGCCTTCCGGCATGGTTTGAGCGTGCAAGACGTTCAGGACATTACCAAATATGACACCTGGTATCTTGAGCGCATCCACCATATCGTCGAAATCGAAAAAGAGATCAAGAAAAACGGATTGCCGATTAATTCCGAAGGCTGGCTCAAAATCAAGAAAATGGGTTTTGCGGATGTGCGTCTTGCAAAACTTGTTGGTGTGACGGAAAGCGCCGTACGCAAAGCGCGATGGAAACATAAAGTTCATCCGGTTTATAAACGCGTTGACTCCTGCGCTGCCGAAATTCCGTCAACGACACCTTACATGTATAGCTGTTACGAAGGTGATGGCGTTAATCCTGCGGTGTCCGAAGTCAATCCGACAGATCGCAAGAAAGTTATCATTCTAGGCGGCGGACCGAACCGTATCGGCCAAGGCATCGAGTTTGATTATTGCTGCGTCCATGCCGCATACGCGCTCAAAGAAGCCGGTTATGAAACCATCATGGTCAATTGCAATCCAGAAACTGTATCGACCGATTACGATACATCGGACCGCTTGTATTTCGAACCACTGGTTGCCGAAGATGTGATCGAACTGATCCGCGCCGAAAGCGCCAACGGCCAAGTTATGGGTGCGATTGTTCAACTCGGCGGACAGACGCCGCTTCTTTTAACCAAAGCATTGATGGAAGCCGGCATTCCGATTCTTGGTACTGATCCGGATGCGCTGGATATCGCCGAAGACCGCGAACGCTTCCAGAAACTTCTACATAAACTCAAATTGAAACAGCCGCCGAATGCGCTGGCCCGCTCCGCGAAGGAAGCCATCGAAAAAGCGAAAGAGCTCGGATTCCCGATTGTTATTCGCCCGTCTTATGTTCTCGGCGGACAAGGCATGGAAATCGTTCACACGATGGAAGCGCTCGAGCAATATATCAACACCGCTGTTCGCGTATCGGGTGACAGTCCGGTTCTACTCGACCGTTATCTCGGCGGCGCGATCGAAATTGACGTCGATGTGATTGCCGATGGTGAAGATGTGTATGTCTCGGGTATCATGGAGCATATCGAAGAAGCCGGCATTCACTCCGGTGACTCGGCTTGCGTCTTACCACCGCACTCGCTGCCTTATAAGACCGTCCAGCAGCTCGAAAAGCAATCCGAGCAATTAGCGCGGGCTTTAAAAATCAAAGGCCTGATGAACGTCCAGTTCGCGGTTAAGAAAAACAAGGAAACCGGCGAGCAAGAAATCTTTATTATCGAGGTTAATCCACGCGCATCACGCACGGTTCCCTTTGTGGCAAAAGCTACAGGCGTGCCGGTTGCCAAGATTGCCGCGCGAGTTATGGCTGGTGAAAAACTTTCGAAGTTCAAACATCTTTTGCGTGGAATGAACTCTGATCACGTTGCTGTTAAAGCGCCGGTCTTCCCGTTCAATCGTTTCCCGGGCGTCGATCCGATCCTAGGTCCCGAGATGAAATCAACTGGCGAAGTTATGGGGATCGATCGCAACGTCGCCCAAGCCTTTGCCAAGTCACAGCTTGGCGCAGGCACGATCCTGCCGATCGAAGGCACTGTTTTCTTGTCTGTTAAAGATGCAGATAAAGACGAGCTAGTTGCCATTGCCAAAGACCTGAAAGAAATGGGCTTCAGCCTCATTGCTACCGGCGGTACAGCCGCGCATTTGAAAGCCTCTGGCATTGATGTCACCCGTATCAATAAAGTGATGGAAGGCCAGCCGCATATCGCCGATGCCCTGATCAATGGTGAGGTTGGATTTATCATCAACACGACCAAGGGGCCGCAGGCTTTTGCTGATGCAACCAGTATTCGCCGTATCGCGCTGATGAACAAAATTCCGTATTATACTGTCTTGTCAGCTGCCAAAGCGGGTGTTCAGGCTATCCGCGCCATGAAATCCCGTGATATACATGTCGCGCCGCTTCAATCCTATTTCTCGGAAGATGTTGCTATCGAGGCTGCTGAATAGTAGCCTCGTTTTATGCATCTTTATAAATTCGACGTCCCGGCAACGCACGGTGAGCCGCCACGCACTTTCGGCGGTTTTTTAAAATATATCTGGAATAAAAATCCGGGTGTTTTGACGTTATGCATTATCCTCGATATCATTCACTATACCCGTTATGCCTTATCGCTGCTGGTCATGGGGAAAATTATCGACGCACTTCAGCATAGCGACGTGACCATCGGTATTCCTGATAATGTCCAGCATCTTCTGATAACACTATTTGGCATATTGGCGATCGGCGAACTTTCCCATGTTTGGCTGACCTATATATTTGTTTATTGGCGCCCGCGTTTACGCAGCGCCATCCGTGCCGATTTTTTGAATTATACAATGCAACATTCACATTCGTATTTTCAGGATCATTTTGCCGGAAGCCTTGCCAGAAAAATTTCAGAATTATCAGAAGGAACGATCCGTTTACAGGATATCCAGCGCAACCAGTTATTTTTTGCCCTTATTACAATGGTTACGAGCCTTGCTATTTCCGCCTCTATCGGATTGATTTTCGCCGGTTTCTTGCTGGTCTTTATTTTGTCCGTTGCCATTCCGATCATCCTGCGCCTTAAAAAAATACGCACCAGATCACTCAAATACGCCAATCAACGTTCTCATATGACTGGCATTGTCGTCGATACGCTCACTAACATGACATCGGTTAAGTCATTTGCAGGAGCCGGACATGAAAGCGATTTTATATCCGAGCAATCCGCCATTGAATATACATTAGCAGGTAAATTGATGCGTAATATGGCGCAAATTGAAAATCTTCGCCGCATTTCTCTTGTTTTTCTTGGCAGCGGCATGATGAGCCTAGCCTGTTACGCCTGGGCAAAAGGAATGATTACTGTCGGCGAAGTTTCCACGCTGTCCGCTCTCGGTTTTTCACTCGCTGGCGCGACATGGATGCTCGGCGGTGGCATTGTTTCAGTTGTCGATGAAATAGGTAATATTTCTGACGCTTTGCGAACCATCACGCCTTATCATCACATCAAAGACAAGCCAGATGCCCAGAAACTGAATATTACCAACGGCCTTATAGAATACAGAAATATCAGTTTTCAATTTGGTGCAAATTCCATTTTTGACAAAATGAATGCCACGATTATGCCGGGCGAGAAAATTGCGCTGATCGGACCCAGCGGTGCAGGCAAAAGCACCTTCATCAATTTACTTCTCCGCCTTTACGACGTTGAAAGCGGAGAGATTTGTATCGACGGGCAGAACATTTCATGCGTGACGCAAGATTCCCTTCGCGGAAATATCGCCGTCATTCCCCAAGATACAGCTCTTTTCCACCGGACATTGATGGAAAATATCCGTTACGGATTACGCGGCGCCAGTGATGAACAGGTTATCGAAGCCGCCAAACGCGCTCATGCACATGAATTTATTTCCGCCCTTGCTCAAGGGTATGACACGATGGTCGGCGAACGCGGCATTAAATTATCTGGCGGCCAGCGTCAGCGTATTGCCATCGCCCGCGCCGTTCTCAAAAACGCGCCTATTCTTGTATTGGATGAAGCCACATCCGCTCTCGACAGTGAATCGGAGCTTCTTATACAAGCATCACTTAATGAGCTTATGAAAGGTAAAACGGTAATTGCCATTGCGCACAGGCTATCCACTATCGCGCGCATGGATCGTATTCTTGTTTTTGATCAAGGCCAGATCATTGAGGAAGGAAGTCATCACGATCTTTTGGACAAACACGGCCTGTATGCACGGCTGTGGTCGATGCAATCAGGTGGGTTTTTACAAGAAACACCGGCTGATTAAGCTCGATTTGACTTCGCTGCAAATCTGACTATTATCAATGAAGATATTCCCGCCCTTCCGAGCTGTAAAAGCTTTAGGGCGGGTTTCTTATTTTATAAAGCGAGACGACTATGGACCAAATTCCAATTACCAAAAAAGGCTTTGCCGCTCTGGAAATCGAACTTCATAATCTGAAGACCGTAGAGCGCCCGGCTATTATCGAAGCGATTTCGGAAGCGCGCGGTCATGGCGATCTAAAAGAAAACGCCGAATACCATGCTGCCAAAGAACGCCAGAGCTTTATTGAAGGCCGCATCAAGGAACTCGATGCTGCGCAGTCCCTCGCCAATGTTATCGACCCTTCAACCATGTCCGGCGATACAATCAAATTCGGCGCGACTGTGACAATTGTCGATGATGACGACAAGGAAATGACCATCCAGATCGTCGGCCCATACGAATCAAACTCCGATGAAGGCAAAATTTCGGTTACCGCTCCCATGGCCCGAGGCCTGATCGGCAAGACAATCGGCGATACCGTCGAGATTTCGACGCCCAAGGGCAGGAAAAACTACGAAGTTTTGAAGGTTGTTTATAAATAACTACTTTTTTATCAATTTAAACATAAACATATAATCATATTTGAATTGAATATATTCGATGGGCGACTTTATATAGCTTTGAAATTGCTCGTCGGTTGCTTCGTACTTCAAGAAATGGTCACAAACAAGTCGACGAATATAAACATCAAATCCCTGCGCTTCAAATGTTTCTGCCATTTCTTGAAGTGAGTAAGTGTAAGGGCGGACTGGAGAGAAATCTTCGATTACTTTCTTCCATCTTGGCCACAAAGGATTCTCAGTATATTCCCCAATGGCTAAATAATAGGCGCCACCCTTTTTCAAAGATTTATGTATTTCTTCTGCATGATCTTTAAGATCGGGCAACAAATAAACGACTTCGTGAGAAAAAACGATATCGAATTGTTCAGAGAGATTTGCAAGAGCGTTCGAATGATCGAAGGTAATTGGAAGACCTTTATTATTTTCGCGCGCAGCGGAAAGAGATTCCATTGCAATGTCAACTCCCATGCCATTTTTAAACGGTTTATTTTTATATAGAACATTCAGAAAACCTCCTCGATTGCATCCAAAATCAAGAACCTGTTTATCCGCAAGACTTTTTTCTGATATTTTTTCAATCATAGTGATCCATGCCGGATAATGCATATCCTGCATTGCATCTTCGCCAGTTTCACTATCCCATGTTTTTACTTCTGCATGTGCCATATTTAAATCCTAAAACATTTGTCCTATTGGTGTGAGAGATATACGGCGATATTCGCCAGGTTTAATTACATCAGGAAGTGCCCCATACGTTGTATTAGCTGCATAGCAATGCTCCGGCAGCTTATCGTTTCCAACAGAAATTCTGTTACCATCAATTTTTACAGCATCGGAGAAACGCTTTACTAAGTCATCAGGCTCATAGCCTGCATATAAAAGCTGACGGATTGTGTCCGGCAGATTTTCATTTAATGGCTGCCCTATTTCTGCAGTCAAAACTCTTTCGGCAACCCAGCTTACATCGTCCGAGGACATTATAGGCAATGGCGCTTTTCCAGAAAGAACTTTGCCCTCAAAAGGAAAGCCATCAGCTATTGACTCTTTCGTAACAAGATCAACCACGCTGTCTCGGTTATATACATCACAAGCTGCGGTGATTCCTGGATTTATCTTATATATTGTTACAGGTTTTCCTGTCGAAATATTGGACTCCAAATGGAAGGTCCGCCACATAAGTTCATTCATGAATTTATCAGCAGCATCTGCTACAAGGCCATAACTGGCACGATTTCCGGCAAGCGCTGATAATGATACTATACGCATTCCTGCTGCGTTTTTGTTTTCTAAAAGATCATAAGCCATCGCAGCCATATTGAAAACAAATCTGATGCGGTTAGAGCAAGCCTGCTCTACAAAAGAAGAGTCTTCTAGATGCATTGGTTTAAAAGGTTCTTCGACACCCTGTGCAAAAGATTGATAGGCCATTAATCTTACATCGGAAATCGGATTATACATGGCCTCCATATGCAGAGCTTCATAAACATGCCCGACTAATGCAGGATCGCTAACGCTGCCCGAGACAAAATGAGCATTGCAACCATTGGGGTGGTTCTCAATTAACTGCCTGGTCAATTTTTCATTTGAGCTATGCAGAACAACACGATGTCCTCCATCTAATAATCTCTGCGCAATCATTGCAGAATTGTTCATTACATATTTTTCGCCATCGTCGCTATATCCGAAGATTGTGTGCTGATCCGAAATACACTGACCTTCATCATGGCTGGTCGGAATAAAAGAGACACCTGTCACAACATAGATAGGTGTAGCGACTGGATTTGCAGGCTCTAATTTAAAATCCGCGAATTTATTAATAGAATGACGCTCAATCATTTTCTGCACGTCGTGGCGAAATTCATGTCTTAAAGAATGGATGTGTGAATTGAGATAATCTTCTTGGATTTGTTGAAGAAGTGCTGCAGCAATCATTTTTTTACTCTGGCATGAAGTTGAGAATTATTCTCAACTTCCTATGCTTCTCACCGAGTCCGGTCAATGGAAAAATAGCTCCAAGACGAAAAAAGGTACTTTTTTAGTCCCCTATTTACCTCTTGAAAGAAAATGATAAAAATAATCCTTTCCTGACTAACTCAGGAAAGGATTATAATCCAATTTATGCAGGCATTTTAAACCTCGATCGGCACACCGGGCTTGTTCTTTGTTACGCGCACGGTCAGCGAAGATTTAACAGCAGCTACATTCGTCGCTTTTAATAAATCATTGGTCAGGAATTGCTGATACGCATCCCAGTCCTGCGCGACGATTTTCATCATGAAATCATGTTCGCCAGTCATCATGTAGGATTCGCGCACTTGATCCCAGCCATTGATTTGTTCTTCGAATTTTTTCAATTCTGCATCGCCGACGGAATTCAATTTAATCAGCGCGATAACCGTGACAGGATAGCCGAGAGCAGCCTCGTCTACTTCTGTATAATAACCTTTGATGAGCCCCATTTCTTCCAGATTGCGAACGCGGCGCAAGCATGGCGGTGCAGAAATACCGGCATTCTTTGCTAGTTCCACGTTCGTCATACGCCCATTATCCTGAAGGTCGCTTAAAATGCGGCGGTCAATCCGGTCAAGTTTGATACGGGTTTGCCGGGCTGGCGTGCTAGTCATTACTCAAATGTCCTGTTGTTTTTTATTAACATGCCCTGATATAAAGACCCTTCCCTCTCAGGGCAAGTCTTTTATGCAATTTTGCTAATCTTAGAAGGTTCCTTTGGACAAAAAGATTTCCACATGGGTTGTAACAGAAGGCTTAATCGGCACTGAAAATCAATGCCTGGGTGTCGCAGAATCCTTAGGTGTTTCACCAGTCGTCAAGCGCATAAAACTCAACGAACCGTGGAAAACTTTATCTCCATATATCAAGCTAGAATGTGAGCAGACTTTTTCAAGTGAAGGAGATAACATCGCCCCGCCATGGCCGGATTTATTGATCGCATCGGGTAGAAAAAGCATAGCAGCTTCCCGCTTTATAAAACGAAAAAGCGGAGACAAGACTTTCGTCGTTCAAATTCAGGACACAAGAATTAGCCGCGATGATTTCGATATTCTCGCTGTCCCCGCCCATGATCCGGCCAGTAAATTGACGTCAGAAAATATTTTAGTGACGCAGGCCACGCCAAACCGTATTACGAAAGAAAAACTGGGAACAGCAAAAGCGCATTTTTCTTTTTTTCAATCCCTGCCCGCTCCGCGTATCGGCGTTTTAATCGGCGGTTCAGCGGGCAAACAAATTCTAACAGAGGGCATGGTTCATCATCTGGCCGATCAGCTAAAAACGCTGGCTAGGCATGGCTATGGATTGATGATCACAGCGTCGCGCCGGACCGGAGAAGTAAATAAGAATATTCTTCAAAACGCGCTTCAAGGACAGAATATCTATTTCTGGAATGGAATAGATGAAAATCCTTATTTCGGCATCCTCGGCTGGGCGGATGCCCTTATCGTGACATCGGAAAGCATGTCGATGGTGTCGGAAGCCGCCACGACCGGAAAGCCGGTCTATACGGTTAATTTAAACGGCGGGAAGCCCCGCCACCGCCTGATGCAGGAAAATTTGCGCAAAAAGGGCATTATTCGTAACTTCGAGGGGAAAATCGACGAATGGAGCTATGAGCCCTTGAATGATGCCGCGCTGATTGCGCAAGAAATCCGGCGGAAAAGCGTGCTCTTTTAACATTTCCCGCTTTACGGTCGGTTACTGACCTTTTAGAAAGTCTTATGTCCAAAAATATCGAAACCAAAGTCCTTATCATCGGGTCCGGCCCTGCCGGCTACACCGCCGCGATCTATGCCGCCCGTGCCAATCTAAAACCAGTCATGGTGCAAGGGATAGAACCCGGTGGCCAGTTGATGATCACGACCGATGTCGAGAATTTTCCTGGCTTCGCAGATATCATTCAAGGGCCGTGGCTCATGGAGCAAATGCGCGCACAGGCAGAACATGTCGGCACACAATTGATTCAGGATATGATCGTCGATGTCGATTTCTCAAAACGCCCTTTCATCTGCAAAGGCGATAGCGGCACAACTTATGTAGCAGATACTGTTATTATCTGCACCGGTGCGAAAGCGCGCTGGCTCGGCTTAGAAGGTGAAACTATTTTCCGTGGCCTTGGCGTCTCGGCCTGCGCGACATGCGACGGATTCTTTTTCCGCGGTAAAGAAGTGGCCGTTGTTGGCGGCGGAAACTCTGCCGTCGAAGAAGCCCTTTTCCTCACCAGTTTTGCCACCAAGGTCACCCTTATTCACCGCCGAGATACTTTACGCGCCGAGAAAATCGCACAAGACCGTCTTTTCGCCCACCCGAAAGTCGAGATCATATGGGATCACTCTGTCGAGGAAATCCTTGGTAATCCGCAAGGCACCGATAATCCAGGCGTTACAGGCTTGCGCCTAAAAAGTACCAAAACAGGACAGATCCAGGATATCAATGTCGATGGCGTCTTTATGGCGATCGGCCACGATCCGGCAACGGAATTGTTCAAAGGCAAATTGAAAATGGACGAAAGCGGATATATTCTTACAACACCAGATTCAACCGCTACTTCCGTGCAAGGCGTCTTTGCCGCTGGTGATGTCAAAGACAAAGTTTATCGTCAAGCTGTCACAGCAGCAGGTACGGGCTGTATGGCAGCACTTGAAGCTGACCGTTTCCTTCTTGCGTCCGAGACAACACAACAACAAAGCCACGCGGCAGAATAGACAAGAGGATTTCCATGGATTGGGACAAACTGCGCATATTTCACATGGTCGCTGAAGCAGGTAGCTTTACGCATGCCGGTGAAACGCTGAAGCTGTCACAATCGGCCGTCTCGCGTCATATCAGCGCGCTGGAAGAAACACTCGGTGTTAGCCTGTTCCACCGCCACGCCCGTGGTCTTATTTTGACAGAACAGGGTGAATTACTGCACAAAACGTCACGCGATATTTTCGGCAAGCTGGCGATGATCGAAGGACAATTGCAAGATACCAAAGATCGTGCCGGCGGCTCGATTTCCATTACGGCGGCGGATTTTATAGGCGTGTCATGGCTCGCCCCAAAGTTAAAAGAATTTCACGCGCAATATCCGGATATTCAGATCAGCCTGCTGCTGGAAGACAAGGTATTAAACCTTGGTATGCGCGAAGCCGATGCCGCTATACGCCTTTATAAACCTGAACAGCAGGATTTAATTCAGCGCCATGTTACGGCGATTAATTTCACAATTTGTGCAGGTAAAAAATACAAGCCCAAAGACGGCCTGCCGGAGAAGCTGGAAGATTTGAAAGATCACCTGATGATCGCTTATCCTGAGCAAGTTTTATTGCCATACCAAAATCCGAACTGGTTACTGGAAAAAGCGGGTATTGAGATTGATGGTAACCCGAGCGTCGTTCAGATCAATTCGATTTCAGCCATTTACGAAGCCGTACGAAATGGGTCCGGCATTGCAGTATTGCCGAATTTTATGATCGCGAATGATCCCGAGATTGTACCTGTCCTGAAAAATATCAAGGGCGAAAAAATCGATATGTATTTCGTTTATCCGGAAGAGCGTAAACATTCCAAGCGCATTGCGCTCTTCCGTGACTTCATACTGAAGCTTGTCGAAGAAACTGCTTTTTAAATCAATTTTTGAGCCATAAACGAAAAGCCAGAAATGGCGGGTTGTTTTCCCATCTTGTCCCGTGATGAGATTTCAAAATTTGGGTTAGCTTGTCTTCAAGTTTCCGGTAGCAAGGAAAATCGGGGCCGAGAATTTTTTCAAGGAGCACTGGGTAAATCGTTGAGTTGAAATCGCCGTCGGGGTTTTCGATCAGGACTTCGTATTCGTTAATTAAGTTGATCAAAAGGACGTAAGCATCTGGATCCCTGCCTTCGCAGGGATGCAAGTTTTGTTTAATAGCGCTTAAAACCGGCTGACCTTTAGTCAACCTGCCCTGCTCTAAAATTGCGATCTGGTCGCGCCACCAGGTCAGGCGCATATAACCGAGGGCAGGATCGGAAACGGATTCCGGAATGGTTTCAATGACTTGCCGGAACGCTCCCAAAACCCAGAGCGCTGGACGTTTATTTTCTGGCATAAACAGGCTGATTAAATAATGATGATAATCAGCCTTTATAAGGCTTTGACGGCAATATTCGAGGTCGGACGGCATGGGCATGGCCGGTTTTTAGCATGTTGCAAGAAAGATAAGAAGAAAGTTGACATTTCCATAATTGTTATATAATTTACCTTGCATGAAACCCGGATTTTCACATTGGCTCCTTTCCTTTACCGCACTTGGTTTTGGCCTCGGCGGAATCGATTCCGAGGCTAGTGCAAAGGCGGAAAGAGGTGCGACGTCAAATAATTTGACAAAATTTGATGCTACATGCCCGAAGGCATCTCTCAATAAACGTTTTAAAGTAAAATATATTACAAACATGGAAACTGGCGAAGTCATAACCGGTGAAAATTTGTCAGAGAAAAGTTTCTTTCAAGCCTCAGTGACCAAGCAGATGTTGATGTATGTGGCGGGAAAAACTTACAGCGATGAAGATTTAGATAAAATCATTTCCGTTCCTAAAGTGGATTTTAAGGATGCACAGAACATCATAGATAACCACGATGTTATTCCTCGAAACGTCATTAAAATGACTCGGCGACATCTTTTATATGCCGTTCGTATCAATTCATCAAATCGTGCCGCCTATGCTTTGGCATTAGATATAGGGAGCAGCGAAGCCGGATACGCAATTATTGCCAATCGATATGCCAAAGGATTAGGCATGCGTTCGCATTACAGCAGCGCCTCAGGTTTTCCAACAAAACTTGTTGCACAAAGACAATCTACTGATGCAGAAAGCGAAACATTGCTGGTTGCGGCGAAACAAAGAGACATGCCCGAATTGACACGTGAATTGAATGTAACAAGCAAAAGACTCGAAGGTTACACAGTCAATTCAAACAAGCCTGTTAATTTTACAATCACAACAGGGATTCAAGCGCAAAAGAAAACATATGACTACTATATTGATAATATAGTAGATTTCAAAAGCGGCAGGGCTTGCACAACCGGGCTCGCGGCTTCAGGTGTCGTTAATATCAGCAATATAAATTTTTCCTTCGTTATGGCGGGTTACACCACTCTTCAGGCCCGGGATAAAGATTTGAAAGATGAGATCTCCAAAATCGAAAAAAGAATAGAAAATGGCGAGATAAAAAAAATTAAACCCGTCATTGAACAGCCGCCGATTCAAACTTTCGAAACTGTCAAAACTGAAACGGCACCGCAAGAACCTTCAGTGAGCAATGCTCCAACTCCTGCAGATTCAAGCATGCCTAGCTATATGACACTTGGCTTGATTGGAATCTTTGGTTTTGCCGGTGGGCTTGGGGTTCATTCCCTGACCAGAGGAAAAATGAAGTCAGGTTTTGTCCAAGCTAGTATCGTAGCTAATAATTTCAAAGAGCCGGTCAATTATTTGCCCATAGGTGGATCACCTTTGCTTGAACGAAATCCATATTGATTAATCGGCGAAAGGTTATAGGTTAGTCTCCACATAATGCTTCCCCCGTGGAAACGGGGGTCTGGTCCAGATCTCCGCCTTCGCGGAGAAAGCACAACATAATCAGGAGAATTAATTATGGCTTTTACCCTTCCCGAGCTGCCTTACGCTTACGATGCGCTGCAGCCTTACATGTCCAAAGAGACGCTCGAATTCCACCATGACAAGCATCATAAGGCGTATGTCGACAAAGCCAATGAATTGATCGCAGGCACAGGACTTGAAGGAAAATCTTTGGAAGAAGCGATGGTTGCCGCGTACAACCAAAAGAATCAACCTCTCTTCAACAATCTCGGTCAGCATTACAACCATATCCATTTCTGGAACTGGATGAAAAAAGACGGAGGCGGAAAGAAAATTCCGGGCAGCGTCGAAGCAAAGATTCAATCCGACCTCGGTGGCTACGATAAGTTCAAAACCGATTTCGTCGCGGCAGGCGTGGGTCAATTCGGGTCCGGCTGGGCATGGCTGGCGCTGGACGCCAACGGCAAACTCGAAATCGTCAAAACACCGAATGGCGAGAACCCGTTAGTACAAGGCAAGACCCCAGTACTGGGCGTCGATGTATGGGAGCACTCCTATTATATCGATTACCGCAACGCTCGTCCGAAATATCTCGAAGCTTTTGTCGATAATATGATCAATTGGGAATATGTCGCGGAGTTGCTTGATAAAGGTCCGCTGAAAATCACGCCTTAAAATGCATCCGAAGGGTCGCCTCTGGCGGCCCTTTTCACTTAATCGTTTGCTTAGCCTTATATTTTTATATTAGAATCAAAAAAGAAAAGGCTGTCATGGAAATATTAACCAGCAAAAACCATCTGGAATTTTTGGCCTTTCTACCCAAGATCAAACCCAGCATCGTGGAATGGCAATTGGTCACGATAAAATTGCTGGATATGCCGGCAGAGAAACTTTCATCCACTCAAGCTGCAGATGTTCTTAAATCCTTATTCAAGGACAAAGAAGGCCTTATCTATCTGGGAGGTGAACGTGAATTGCTGATGCTGCTCCACGAAGGAATCATATCTTCGCCCCCCGGCGCCCTTTCAAAGAAAATTGAAAGCGCATTGCCCGCCGGATATTGCGACGTTCATATAGAAAAACCAACCGCAGAAAATTTATCAAGGCTTACGATCTCGATCAAAATAACTCCGCCTAAAATATTGTCGGCAAGCTCCGCCCAAAGACAGGCGCGCACCGAAAATATCGTCCTTATCGCCGATGACGACATGTATATGCGCACTCTTCTAAAAAAAGGATTTAATGAAAAATTCAGCGTTCACGAAGTTATTCACGGCAGTGAGATTGTTTCAGCTTATAAAAAATATAATCCTGATATTCTGTTTCTCGACATACATATGCCAGGAAAAGACGGGATGGAAAATCTGGCCTCCCTACTTGCACTCGACCCTGACGCCTATATTGTCATGTTAAGTTCGGACAGCTCGATTGAAAATGTAACAAAAACCGTCAAGAACGGCGCAAAGGGTTTTATGGCGAAGCCCTTCTCCAAAGACAAGCTTCTTGAATATGTCGACAAATGCCCGACAATCTTCTAAGCCAAAAGTCCTTCTTTTCTCAAATAAGCTTTAACGCGCTCATATTCTAACGAAATTTTATCAAGCAATTCCTGGCGCTCTTCCGAGCCACCTGAAAAATGCTGGGCCTCATTACAAAGAGACTGAAGAATAAAGGCACCTATGGCTCCGGCGCCGCCTTTCATCATATGCGCCGCCTCAACCCAGTCATGACCACCCTCGAAACGGGATTTTTTCAAAGCGTCCATATTTTTTTCGGACTCCACGACAAAAACCTCGACAAGTTCTTTCTCAACTTGGATGTCTCCATCCGTAAATGTCCGCATCAACGAGAAATTAACCGGCATACTTTCATCAATTATTATTACATCCTGCACAATCTCGGTTTTTTCAAAAGCAACCCATTGGGCCAGAATTTCTTTCATTTCGTCCATATCAATTGGTTTACTGATATAATCATTCATTCCACAACGAAGGCATTTCTCCCTTTCACCCACCATCGCATTAGCGGTCATGGCCACGATTGGCATGGCTTGACGTTTATTGTCAGCTTCAAAATCACGTATGGCAAGTGCCGCATCGTAACCGTTCATTTCAGGCATATGGCAATCCATTAAAAGGACGGTCCAGTCCTCCTCCTTGAACTTTTCCAAGACTGCGGTTCCAGTTTCAACAACAGAAAATTTATCAATACCGAATTTATGAAGAATTTTTTTAATCAATATCTGGTTGGCCGGATGATCTTCGGCCACGAGAATCTTTGCTTCCGATGCCGGGATAACCCCTATAGATAAGCGCTTGGTTCTTGTCATACTTGACGAGCTTAATTCGTCGGTTTTATCGAAAGGAATTCTGATTGTGAAAACCGAACCATTGCCCAATTCGCTTTTTACGGAGATGTGGCCGCCCATCATGTCTATCAGCTGACGGGTTATCGTTAAGCCCAAGCCGGTCCCGCCATATTTCCGTGTTGTCGAAGTGTCGGCCTGCCCGAATTTTTCAAAAATTCTTTCCAGCTTATCTTCAGGAATACCGATACCGGTATCGCTGATCTCGCATATGATTTCAATGCGATTTTCAGTCGTCGAATGGCATGACGCTTTAAATGTGACACTTCCATGATGCGTATATTTAATGGCATTGCTGATAACATTTGTTATCACCTGTGTCATGCGCAACGGATCGCCAATAACATAAGGGAAAGCGTCCGCATCATAATCCTTCTCAAGCTTAATATGCTTTTCCTTGGCAAGATGCTGAAGAGCATGAACTACACTGTAAAAAACATAGTTAATGTCGAAGCCTATCTTCTCAAGCTCAAGCTCGCCCGATTCAATTTTTGAAAGATCAAGAATATCATTTACAATTTCGAGAAGATTTACCGAAGAGCGAAAAACACTATCAGCCAGCTCACGGTGTTCCGGCTTAAGATCAGACTCAAGCAATAATCTGTTCATACCCAAGATACTATTCAGTGGCGTTCTAAGCTCGTGAGACATATTGGCTAAAAAATCCGATTTGGCTACGTTCGCCTGCTCAGCCTCTTCCTTTGCAACACGAAGCTCTTCGAGAACCTTTATTTTCTCAGTCACGTCTTCAGTAATGCCAAGAAGTATAGATGGCGCACCATCAGTTTCGTAAATCGGCACTTTTATAGTATGGGCGGTAAACGTACCCTTGGCGGTGGTAACAGGCTCCGCCTCAACCTCAATTACCTTACCTCCCGCCATCACATCAATATCGGTCTTGCGGAAAAAATCTGCCTCTTCTTCTGGGAAATAGTCGTAATCACTAAGCCCAACGACATCCCCCTGTTTCAGGAGAAACATTTTTTCCGCCATCTTATTTAGCATCAACCAGCGATAATCATTTCGCGCATCTTTTGCAAAAACGGCCAAAGGCATATTATCAAGAATTGTCTGCAGCAAAACCTCACGTTCCTGCAATTCGACCTGTGCCTTTTTAACTCTTGAATATAGGGCTTCTTTTTCTTCAATCGCAGCATTCAAGATTTTCTTTATGGCATCATCCTTGAGGAGCTGCTTCCGCCAAGTATAGATATTTGCGGATAAAAAAACGGTAAGAAAGAAACCAGCAAAAAGTATTATGAACGATCGAAGATCGACATTTAAAGCGCCTCTATTCAGTCCGTACGCAAAATTATAATTTTGCGACATTATCGACAGGTTTTCAGAGTACAGGGCCTTAAAATCATTGTCGGTATTTGAAAAAATGATTTCGTTACCTCGGGCTGTATTGGCCGTTACACGAATAAACAAGCCTTTAAAAATATCGAGAGCCGCATATTCCTGAGTAGCGACTTTCAAATCTAAACCCATCACCAAAAAAGCTTTATCGGCCAACGGAGCATTGCGACTGACGACTTCCTTGTCTAGAGGATAAATCAGATAAACATCATCAGCTTCATCGTCATCTTCCTCTTCTTCAAACGCTTTCATTTGCGACGTCATGACAGGCGCGCCCAGAACTTCAGCCTGGCGTAGATATTTTCTTAGGTCCAGCATTCCCCCAAGATCCATGCCCAGATGAGAGAGATCACCTTGATTGGTTACCATCTTCTCAAGAATATAACTCGCATTCGGCTGGCTTGTCTGTGTCGACTTTTGCTTCGTAACAAATTGTAGACTTATAATTTCGGCATGATTTTCAATTAAGCCGGCACCAAATTTATCAAATTCTTCCTTGCTCACATCATTTGAAGAAAGATAGAAAGCGTCTGTTGCCCGCAAGAGAATAAGATGCTGCCTGATGCTCTGGCGAAACTGCTCCTGAAAGCTTCTGGCGCGACCTTTAACCTCATCATACACAGCTTGCTTCTCAGACTGATTTACGAAGTAAAAAAGTCCGATGCTTAACAACAGGCCAAGCAGAAAAGTTATGACAGCCGGGTAATGTATTTTTACGCGCGTAAGCATGACAACCGCCAATCAGCATGAGATGAAGTAAACTCATCCTATAGGCACGAATTAAAATTACAAACTCTATTTGATTAACGATCCATAGGGATCAGCGCTGCCGCTACTCTTCTTCCCTCGGCGGTGAGAACATTAAAAGTTCTGCACGCCGCCCCGGTGTCCATTATTTCGAGTGAAAATCCGGCTTCTTTAAATTCAATACGTTTTTGCGGCATAAGAAGTGCGCCGGTTCTACCGGAGCCAATAATCAAAACATCGATTTCATCTTTAAGATGCAGAAAAGGCTGCGGCGACAAGTTTTCAAGGCTTGAGACTTCCCATGCATCCACTGCCATGGGCGTAATGATGACCGGATGCTCATAGTAAACGCCGCTGATTTTAAATTTGCCTGCAGCATAGCTCTGGATGATTTTCTGCCCGGCTTTTAAAAGTGGCGTTACATCTGTCATTTAAGCGGCAACAATTTCTTCGCCGCCGTCATGACGTTTTTTATCGTCAGGGAACGGCAGATATAGCAGCGCAGCGCCAGAAACGTAAATCGACGAATAGGTCCCGACGATTACACCGAACAGCATAGCGATAACGAAATCACGAATGACCGCACCACCGAAAAGAAGAGCTACGAGCGCCAGAACGGTAGTCAGCGACGTCATCAAGGTACGGGACAAAGTCTGGTTCACCGAGAGATTAATCAATTCCTTCATGCTCATTTTTTTGAACTTACGGCGGTTTTCACGAATACGGTCGAAAACAATCACGGTGTCATTGGTAGAATAACCCGCCACCATCAAAACCGCGGCCAAGGCCGTTAAATCGAATTGCAGGCCGAGAAAAGAAAACAAGCCGACAACGGCCAGCGTATCATGAATCAAGCAGATAATAGAAGAGACTCCATATTGCCATTCGAAGCGCCACCAGACATAGCCGAGAATAGCGAGGATGGTCAGGCCGAAAGCCCACGCGCCGCGTGCCTTCAACTCATCGCCGACTTGCGGGCCAACGAATTCCGTGCGGCGGTAATCGACTTTCTTGTCAGGAAACTCAGCATTGATCGTTTCCTGCACTTTCGTCAACGCCGCCTGCTGCGCGACATTGCCGCCTTTTTGTTCAGGGATACGGATCATCAGATCTGTCGGTTGGCCGAATTCCTGAATCGAGATTTGACCAAATTCCAAATTATCCAATTCACCGCGCATTTTCGCCAGATCCGGCACTTCCGGCACGCGCACTTCCATCATGACGCCGCCGGTAAAGTCGATACCGTAATTAAGGCTCTTGGTCGCAAACAGCGCCAGCGAGCCGATGATCATAACGATAGTGACAAAAAACGCGATATAGCGTTGTCCGACGAAGTTGAAGTTTGCGGTTTCCGCAAATTTAAAAATTCTCATTTTCTATCACTCACATAATCGGAATTGTTTTGGCTTTGGTACGCTTCAGCCAGATCAACAGCATCATACGGGTTAGCATGATGGCAGAGAAAAGCGACGTCAGAATACCGATAGTCAGCGTCACGGCAAAACCCTTAATCGGGCCGGTGCCGACCGCATACAAAATGGCGCCGGATATAAGCGCGGTCAGGTTCGAGTCAATAATCGACGACATGGCTTTTTGATAACCGGTATCGATGGCCGACATCACCGAGCGCCCTGCCCTGATCTCCTCTTTCATCCGTTCGAAAATAAGCACGTTGGCATCAACCGCCTGACCAATGGTGAGAACAAGACCCGCGATACCCGGCAAGGTCAGCGTTGCGCCGATCAAAGTCATAACCGTAAACGTCAGACATAGATTGACCACAAGAGCGACAGAAGCAAACAAGCCAAATAAACCGTAACAAACCAGCATCAAGGCAACGACCAGAGCGAAAGCAACAAAGCTGGCGATAGCACCGGCCTTGACCGAGTCAGAGCCGAGCGTCGGGCCAACAGAGCGTTCCTCGACGACAGTCAATGTCGTCGGCAGAGCACCGGCTCTTAGAAGCAGCGAAAGATCGCTGGCTTCCTGAACCGTAAAGCTGCCGGAAATAACCGCCTGTCCGCCGCAAATTGCGGAGTTGATGTTCGGGGCAGTGATAACCTCGCCGTCGAGAACGACCGCGAAAGGTTTATTCACGTTCTGTGTCGTTACATCGCAAAAACGGCGTGAGCCGATAGCGTTTAATTTAAAGCTGACAACCGGAGCGCCTTCCTGAAAAGACGGCTGCGCCTGCACGAGCATATCGCCGCTCATAATCACGCGGCGCTTGATGGCGATTTTTTGCGCCGGATTGTCGTGCATCGGTAACAGACGCGCATCGACACCGCTGCCATCCAAATCGACCAGATGGAATGTCAACTTCGCAGTGCGGCCCATCAATTCCTTGATACGCTGCGGATCTTCAACACCGGGCAATTGGACGAGAATGCGCGTATCACCCTGACGCTGGATCATCGGTTCACGCGTTCCCGTTTCATTTACGCGGCGTTCCACGATCTCAATCGATTGCGACAATGTCTGGGTACGAATAGTTTTTAAAGCGCGATCATCATATATACCCTGTAAAGTCAAACCATCGCGTGACACCACAAAAGTGTCGTCAGCAAGACGCAATTCCTTTTCCGCCGCAGATAAATCAGATTCAGATTTAAGTTCAACCTTAATGCCGTTTGGAATCAGCGACACATTACCAAAGGCTATTTTCCGCTTACGCAGTTCCGCGCGCAAAGCGGTCGCGCCGTCTTCTGTCTTTTGCTTGATCACGCTGTCGATATCAGCTTCCAGCAAGAGATGAGATCCACCGCGCAGATCAAGACCTAGATTAACGGCACGCGTTGGCGCCCAGGCCGGCGCATGCGCATGGAGCCAGTCCTTGGTTTTTTGATCCAGAAAGCTTGGAACCGTATAAAGAATAGAAAGGATGCTGACCGCTACGATCAGCACCATTTTCCAGCGTGCAATATGAATCATTTTTTATCTGTCTTTTTAGTGTCTGCTTCGTATTTACCCATGACGGAAGACCGCAATATGGTCATTTTGATATTATTCCCGAAATCGACGATGACTTCTTTTTCGGATGGCATGGAATCTATTTTGCCGATCGCCCCGCCTTGCGTCACGACTGTATCGCCAACGCCCAGTTTGCCCAGCATGTCAGAATGTTCTTTATACCGTTTTTGCTGAGGACGGATTAAAAGAAAGTAGAACAGGACGACCAGAACGACCGTGAACATGATGGTTTGCGGGAAGGCTGCGCTACCGGCGGTAGATGTTGCAGCTGGAACGGCGGCGGTTGTCGCTTCGGAAGCCGCAAAAGCAGATTTAATTAACATTCAATCGTCCTTAAGTGATGTTTGAGATGAGGACTATATATCCTCTCTTACGCCCTAAAGACAAGGGAACAGGTCTATTTATCCTATGCAAAATCTGTGCTTATATAATGATAATGAGATTTCTTCTTTTTACCCTTTTTGTTTTACTCGCTATGCCCGCCCATGCGGACACGCAAGTCTCTATCCGGCTGTATAAAGCCGATCCTGCGGCAAAAGAGGGTTTTACAGAAGTATATAAATGGCGAATGAACGAATCCGACGAGTGGCGCCGGTTCGAATATCTGGCCGAAAGCATGAAAAAGGGCGAAAAGGAAAAAGTCAGCCCCTTTATCAATAAGCCCGACGAAATGTTGGTCATGAGTATCAAAGATGCAAATGGACTAACGGGTAAGGATTATTATCTTTCCAAGAACGGTTTGCTGGTTTCAACCATTTTAGCGAAAGACAATTATTATGAAGACGTAAGAAATTTTTATAAATTTCTAAAAGAAGAAGTCACCAATCAATCCAGTTTTGAAAAATTTCCCGGTGAAGTCTATCCAATGAACTCAAAAGGTATCGTCGCCCGTTACTGGATCAACCAGAACTTACCCAACCCTTCCTGGCTCATCGATAAACAAGACAATCTAAATTTATACGACTCTTTTATGCGTAAACTGCCGCCCATAAATGGTGAACAATTTAAATACACAAATCCTTTCGAAGAAAAAGGCAATTTCATTCTTTTAATGAATTATCCGGAAGCGCCAGGGAAATTCGCCACGATCGGCCCGCGCGGCATCCGCATTTCAACTATTGGAAATGAAGGCCGCTACCTGATCGACGAAAAATCCTACTATAAGTATTTTTACAACCTGACCAGAGAGAACATGCGCTTGAAGTTCGATGTCCAGATTAAAGACCGTGAGTTGCAAGAACGTGGTAATTTTTAGATCTATGATTAAATCATCCCCGCAGGGTCAATCGCTTTCTTGCCTTTGCGAATTTCAAAATGAAGCTGCGGCTTATCGACGAAACCTGTCGCCCCCACGGTCCCTATCGCTTGACCGCGTGTAATCACATCGCCTTTTTTTACCAGCATTTTGCCCAGATGCGCATAGGCTGTCATGTATTGGTCTTTATGACGAAGCAAGATCATATTACCGTAGCCCTTAATCTCGTCCCCGACATAGACGACCTTGCCGTTTTCGGCGGCGCGTACTGAATCACCCTTCACGGCGGCGATATTAATGCCATCATTATGCTGCCCGTCGGCTTTGTCGCCAAAATTGGAAATCACTTTACCACTGACAGGCTTCAAGAATTTTCCAGCACGAGGCGGCACTGGTAAATCTTTCGTGGCGCTTGCCGTTTGTACAGGCGATGCAGCAGGCGCTTCAGGAATTGCGTTATTTACCGGCTGGGGCGGCATTGTCGACGCCGTATTGATCGGCGGGGGCAAATTAGACGACAAGGGTACAGATTCTACGCTCGCCGGAAGCTGCGGCGCCGACATCACGGTGTCGACCGGCATCGAAACATCATCAGCCGTATCATAACTGCTTGGAATTTTCAGCAACTGGCCTTGCGCCAATTTATAAGGAGGCGAGAGTTTATTGAGAGATGCAAGTTCCGTCTGTGTCGTGTTGAAAAGGCGCGATACGTTATAAATACTGTCTGTGCTTCGTGCCCTGTAGGTTCGTGGCGCAGGCAGGCTAAGGCGCGAACCAGTCTTTAGAACGTAGGGCGGTGATAAATGATTGGCTTCGATAATACCACGCAAATCAAGATTATATTTTTGAGAGATTTTATAAACAGTATCGGTCGGCTGAACGACGTGAACACCAAGACTTCCGACACCCGGCGCGACGCCGTAAGAATATACAGGCGCAAGATTTTTGGATGGTGCGCAGGAGGCCAGCAATAAAGTCAGGCAAATTGCGGCATGTTTTCTCACGAGGCGACTTCCTGTAAATCTTCGCGCGTGTAAGAATTATTTTTTGGAACGTCTGGCAAAAGCGGCACGAAGCGCACAGGCAATAAATCAATTTTCGAGTAGATTTCTTCGCTCTCACGTTTATAGCGGCGAAGTGTTTGGTTCTGGCCCTGCCCGCCTATCGGGATAACCATGATACCACCGATTTTGAGTTGATCCAGTAGCGGTTTTGGCGGATCGCCAGCCGCAGCAGCCGTCACGATGATACGGTCAAACGGCGCAGCTTCCGGCCAGCCTTTCATACCGTCATCGCACCGATTGGTAATATTGCGGAGTTTGAGTTCATCAAAATGACGGTGCGCGACTTCCGCCAAGGGTTTATGGCGCTCGACCGTGTAGACGCGGCGGCAAAGTTTGGAGAGAATAGCGGCTTGGTAACCGCATCCTGTACCGATTTCCAAGACAGAATGGCGGTCATCCATTTCGAGCGCAGACGTCATATAGGCAACAACATAAGGCTGAGAAATGGTTTGCCCGAGGCCGATTGGAAGTGCGGTGTCCTCGTAAGCCCGGTCGCCGAAAGAATACGGCACGAAATTTTCGCGGGGAATGCGCTCGATAGCGCCCAGCACTTTGGTATCGGTAATCCCTGCCTGACGAAGCGTCATTATCAAACGTATCTTGCGGGCATCGGGAGCGTTCATGAAATAAAACCTGAATAGCCACGAAGACACGAAGGACACGAAGAAGATTTAAAAAAACTTCGTGGCTTTGTGTCTTCGTGGCTAAAAAAATCTTGCTGGTTCATGATTTTATAATTTTGGTGGAAGGATTTTCTCTAGGCCGTTCATATAAGGTTTCAGGGCTTCGGGGACGAAGACGCCGCCGTCGGAAGGATCGTAGTAATTTTCCATGACGGCAACGAGGGTTCGTCCGACAGCCAAACCAGAACCGTTGAGTGTGTGGACGAATTCCGTTTCCTTGGCACCGTTGCGTTTAAAGCGCGCTTTCATACGGCGGGCCTGCATGTCTCCGCAATTTGAGCAGCTGGAAATTTCGCGGTACTTATTTTGGGACGGAACCCAAACTTCTATATCGTAGGTTTTACGAGCGGCAAAACCGATATCGCCGGAGCATAAAACAATAGTGCGGAACGGAAGCTCTAGTTTTTTAAGGATGGCTTCTGCGCAGCCCAGCATGCGTTCATGTTCGGCTTCGGATTGTTCCGGCAGGACGATAGAAACCATTTCAACTTTATAAAATTGGTGCTGGCGGATAATGCCGCGCGTGTCACGTCCGGCTGAACCAGCTTCCTGACGGAAACACGGTGTAAAAGCCGTATAACGTTTCGGCAGCATGGTTTCATCCATAATCGTATCGGCAACGATATTGGTGAGTGTCACTTCCGCCGTTGGAATGAGCCAGTCGCCGCGCGTGGTTTTAAATTGATCATCGGCGAATTTCGGCAATTGCGTCGTGCCGTACATGGTTTGATCGTTCACCAATAAAGGTGGAGAGCATTCGGTATATCCATGTTCGAGCGTATGCGTGTCGAGCATAAGTTGTGCTAAGGCACGTTCCATTCTCGCGAGACCGCCTTTTAACAGCACGAAGCGGGAGCCGGACATTTTAGCGGCTGTGTCGAAATCCATCATGCCCAAAGCTTCACCGATATCGACATGGTCTTTGATATCGTTGATGAGTTTCGGCTGCCCGTATTTGCGGATTTCGACATTGTCATCTTCGGACGCACCGTCCGGCACATCATCGGCCAGTTGGTTTGGAAGCGCGGATAAAATAAGCTCAAGGCCCTCGGCAGCTTGTTGTTCGGAAACTTCCAGCGCGGCGACTTGTTCCTTGATATGCGCAACTTCGGCCATCAGGGCATCGGCGTCACCTTTTTGCGCCTTAATCTTACCTATTTCCTTTGAGATTTCGTTACGGCGCTGTTGCAGTACCTGCATTTCCGTTTGGAAGGCACGGCGTTGTTCATCAAGGCGGAGGATATCAACCGTTTGAGACGGCAAACCACGACGTGCCCAGTTTTTATCGAAGGCTTCGGGATTTTCGCGAATGGCGCGCAGGTCGTGCATAAGGGGGTCCTTGATTTGTTATTGCCGTAAGAATCTATATAAATTAGGTGTAAAGGGCAACGCCTTAAGGATGTGAATATGTGGTGGAAACCGGAGAATTTTAGGTCGAAGACGGAAAACCTGCGCGCCCGCATGGTTTTGATACGCTCTGTGCGGAAATTCTTCGAAGGCCTTGATTTCTGGGAGGTCGAGACCCCTATCCTGCAAGTCTGCCCGGTGATGGATACGCATATACTTGGCATCAAGGCAGATATCCGCGGCGTCGATAAGCAGATTGACCGGACGCGTTATCTTCATACCAGCCCCGAATTCGCGATGAAAAAATTGCTGGTCGCAGGATTGCCAAAAATATTCCAGATTTGCCATGTGTTCCGGGATGCCGAAGCGTCAAAACGGCACAGCGTCGAATTCACCATGATCGAATGGTACCGCGCGGAAGAAAATTACAAACAGATTATGCAGGATTGTATCGATCTTTTGAGGTTTTGTGCCAAGGAACTCGGCATCAAGGCCTATTCTTACCGTGATAAAATCTGTGACCCGTTTGGCGATTGGGAAATTATTTCGGTCGATGAAGCGTTTCGCCAGTATGCGGGCATAAAGCTCGCGGACTTCCTCGATGACACCGAAGGTTTTAACCGTGCCATTCAGGAGATCGGCATTCGCACCGCGCCGGATGATGCTTGGGATGATTTATTCTTCCGCGTGATGGACGCCTTGATCGAACCGAAACTCGGCAACAGCACCCCTACTATATTATGTGACTATCCGGTGAGCATGGCATCCCTCGCCAGACGTAAACCGGAAGACCCGAGATTTGCCGAAAGGTTTGAGATGTATGTCTGCGGCGTCGAAGTCGCCAATGCTTTCGGAGAACTGACCGACCCGATTGAACAGGAAGCGCGGTTTGCGGAAGAACTCGCGTTAAAAGAAAAACTCTACGGCGATAAATACCCCGTCGATCAGGATTTCCTCGACGCCCTGAAATTCGGCATGCCGGAAAGCTCAGGCATTGCGCTAGGGATTGACCGTCTCGCTATGCTAGCCGTGGGTACGGATGATATCGATCAGGTGCTATGGACGCCAAAGCCTTAAGGCGTAAAAGCCCCATCTTCGCCTTTACTGTAAAATTGTACATCCGGGCGCAATTCTCTTAGCTGATCTCTCAAGGCAATCGCATTTTCACGTTCACGTCGTATGCGAACATGACCCCATTGATGTCTAGACAAATCCTGTTCAGGATTAGTTTCATCAGCCAGCGGAAAAATACTTATATCAAAGCGATGCCCGATTATACTTTCACTCCTGATAGACTCTTTTACATCGGTAAAAACAGCTGAGAGCTTCGCTCTTTTAGGCCAAATATCAAGATTTATCTCACCAATGTTATCCAGTTGTAAATACGTCGTCAGCGTATATCCCGGACGGTGAGGCGTGACATCTTCAATACCACTGATATATTTAAAAATCTTACCTGCTTCGGCTCGCTGATCTATACGTGACAATAAAGCATTTAAATCTGTGTCTTTTGGCGGTTGATCATAATCATTAAATTTAAAACTATTATTACCCACGAGAAAAATTTCAGCTTCTTCTCTAGACGATTTTTGATGCGTTAACGCCTTTATATTGGCTTCATTGATCCAAGTTTCCTCATAGGAATAGTAGAAAATCTCAGGGTGACGATTGTGTTCGCCTATAATGGCGATACTACCCTGCGGCTTCGTACCCTCTTTCTGTTTTATTCTGTAATCTTGCTTTACTTTGGTTAGATAATGTCCCTCTTCGCGTATAGACGCCGCAACAGCTTCGAAGCTGGCACGAAGATTTAAGCTAGGACCTCTTGTCGATATTTTTCTGTTATAGGATTTTCCAACAGGCTTTGCCATTTTCGCGGGCGTGTCCTCCGCGACAATAAAATGATTACCTTGAGTTGTAACTAACGTAACCTGCCCGGGCGTAAGCTTTACCAGACTGACATCGTCAGGGTTGATGCTATTGAAAGCGATTGTCGCCAGTTGCGGCTTATATAAAGAAATTTCACTCATTTACATCAATCCCTGTTTATTTTTAGATTACGATTATGACTAGCCCAGTGATATAAAATTTGCAAATTTATTCAGCTTGTAACAAGCAATAATCCACCCATCATTTATCGTAATTATTGACAATTTTAGATGTATTCATCTAATGCTCATTCATGATGCGTACGGAAATCATTGAAAGAACCAAGGCACTGGAAACACAACGTCTAAGCCTCAGACGCCTGGTGATGAGTGATGGCGTTGCTCTTTTTAATACATTCGTATCGCCCGATAATCCCGAGATTGCGGATTTTGCCAGTCGCATGACTCTTGATGATATGAAGGGCTGGTGTGACAGAGCCGAGAAATTCAATTCTACGGGTCGAGGATATCTGGCAGGCGTGTTCAACTGCCAGAGCCAAGAGCCGCAAATGATTGGTTATGCCGGTATCACCTATAACAGCAAAAAAGAACCCGATCCCGATATCTGGGAGATTGGATTCTGGTTTCATGACAACTTCAGGAACCAAGGATATGCGACCGAAGCCGCAACAGCCTTAATCGAATTCGGCAATAAAAGGCTTGGTCTTAAAGGCTTGTTCGCAACAACGGCATTAGACAATGCTTCATCCAGCGCGGTACTCATTAAAAGCGGCTTCGATTTCACAAAAACAACTACCGTAAAAGTAGCCGGGACTGACCGCCCGTCAAATCTTTATGAGAAGAAGTTTGGCTAAATCGTGATTTCAACTTCGGGGTTTTCATTTCGGAAATACGGACTAAGATCACTCAATGTCCTCTCTGGAACCCGAAATTGAGAATGTTTATAAAATCTTGCAGCCCCTTCCGGCGCAGAGCATTCCGGTCGTATTCAATTCCCCGCATAGCGGCACAATCTATCCGGACAATTATGGCTATGCCTCGACGCTTGATTTGCTGCGAAGGACGGAAGATTTATATATCGACGATCTTTATGCGGATGTAACAAAATTAGGCGCGCCGCTCCTGGCTTGCCAGTTCGCCCGCTCCTATATCGACGTAAACCGCGCCGAAGACGATATCGATCCCGATCTTTTAGATGCCGACTGGCCGGAGAAATACGAGCCAACGATACGGTCAGCTGCCGGTCACGGCCTTGTCCATCGCCTGATCCGTGCCGGATTCCCGATTTACGACCGCCGCCTGAATGTCTCGGAAGTTCAGGACCGTATTACCCATTTCTATCGTCCCTATCATGCAGCGCTTAAAAACCTGCTCGATGACACCCATTATAATTTCGGGCAGGTCTGGCATATCGACTGCCATTCGATGAATTCCCTGTCATCGAAAGTCGGCTCGGCATTTTCTGTGAAGGAAGCGGATTTCGTGCTCGGCGATCGCGATGGAACAACTTGCGATCCTAAATTTACAAGGGCAATCAAAGACTTCCTGAGAGATCTTGGGTACAAAGTTAATATCAACGATCCTTACAAGGGAGTGGAGCTTTTGAAGCGCTATTCCAACCCGCAAATGGGTCGGCACGGCTTGCAAATCGAGATCAACAAATCGCTCTATCTGAATGAAGAAACTCAGGAAAAAAGCAAAAATTACAGCAGGTTAAAGAGTGACCTTTATAAACTGTCAGAATTTATTGCTGGTTGGGCCGAAGATCAGAAAATCGCGCAGGCGGCGGATTAACCAAATATCTTAACCCACTGATTTTGAAAAATTTCCTGAGCTTTATTGATCGACGTTTTAATGCCCATAGATTTCAACGAACAAACGCCATGGTCGGCGATGCCACAGGGCACGATGCCGCCAAAATGGGATAGATCGGGGTCTATGTTGATGGAGATGCCGTGATAGGTCACCCAGTGCCGGACACGGACGCCAATAGCAGCGATTTTTTCTTCACGCCCCTCATTATTAACCCAAATACCCACGCGGCCTTCTTTTCGCTCTCCGGTAACGCCCAGTTCCGCCAGTGAATTGATGATCCATTGCTCAAGATTATGGATATATTTTTTAATGTCCGGTTCCGCCTCATGCTTTCTTAAATTCAGCATGACATAGGCTACTAACTGGCCGGGACCGTGATAGGTGTATTGGCCGCCGCGTCCGGTCTCGAAAACAGGGAATTGCGGGGATAGTAAATCTTTGGCATTCGCAGATGTTCCGGCCGTGTAAAGCGGCGGGTGTTCCAGAAACCAGACAAGCTCGTCCGCCTCGCCCTCACGGATTGCTGCAACGCGATTTTCCATGAATTCTATCGCCTCCGGATAGTCCACAAGATCGTCTGAAAATTTCCATTCCATTTCACTCCATTACAGGCTTGCGTGGCCGAATTCAATCTGTTACGACACAGCCTTCTTCTACTACCACCTGCGGCCATGGCGGAATTGGTAGACGCGCATCGTTGAGGTCGATGTGGGGCAACCCGTGGAAGTTCGAGTCTTCTTGGCCGCACCATTTAACTATTTTCAGGGCTTTTGCCAGCGAACCAATTTTACATCTAAAGGGATTTGATAATGAAGGACACACTCCGCGAAGCAGCGTTAGAATATCACCTTCATCCAAAGCCCGGTAAAATTGCCATTCAGGCCACCAAACCCATGGCTACCCAGCGTGACCTGGCGCTTGCTTACTCCCCCGGCGTTGCCATTCCCTGCCTTGAAATTGAAAAAGATCCTTTAAAGGCCCTCGACTATACGTCACGCGGCAATATCGTCGCGGTTATCTCGAACGGAACTGCCGTTTTAGGTCTGGGCGATATCGGCGCGCTGGCGTCCAAGCCGGTCATGGAAGGCAAAGCCGTCCTGTTCAAAAAATTCGCCGATATCGATTCCATCGATATCGAGATCAATGAAAAAGATCCGCAAAAGCTGATCGAGATTATTGCAAGCCTCGAGCCTTCATTCGGGGGTATTAATCTTGAAGATATTAAGTCCCCTGAATGTTTCGAGATCGAGCGCACGCTTCGTGAGCGCATGAAAATTCCTGTCTTCCATGATGACCAGCACGGAACCGCGATTATTGCCGGAGCTGCGATTTACAACTGGATGCACATCACCGGCAAGGAATGGAAAGATACCAAGCTTGTCGTCAATGGCGCTGGCGCATCCGCCATCGCCTGTATGACGATGATCCATCAGCTCGGCATGCCGCTTGAAAACATTATTGCCTGTGACCGTAATGGAGTCATTTATAAAGGCCGTAATGAAGGCATGGACGCGGAAAAAGAAAAATTCGCGAATGGCATTACCAAAGCGCGCACGCTTCCAGAAGCCTTGAAAGGCGCGCATATTTTCCTTGGCCTTTCCGCCGCCGGCGCACTCAAACCTGAATATATGGAAGGCATGGTTGAAGAGCCTCTGGTTCTGGCCCTTGCCAACCCGACACCGGAAATCCTGCCGGAAGAAGCCTTGAAGGTTCGCCCGAAAGCCTTGATCTGCACAGGCCGCTCCGATTACCCGAACCAGGTTAACAACGTTCTTTGCTTCCCGTTTATTTTCCGTGGCGCTTTGGATGTCGGTGCCACCGCCATCAACGAAGAAATGAAGATGGCATGCGTGAAGGCAATTGCCGCCCTTGCCCGCAAGGAAGTATCCGAAGAAGTCGCCGCCATCTATCCGGATGAAGTTCTGGAATTCGGCCCGGGCTATATGATCCCTAAACCGTTCGACCCTCGATTGATGGTCGAGCTTCCAATGGCTGTTGCAAAGGTGGCGATGGAGACCGGCGTTGCCACGCGTCCAATCAAGGATTGGGATGCGTACCGCGCCCGCCTGACCCAGCATTTCTATCGCACTGAAGGTGTGATGCGTCCGGTCTTCGCCAAAGCGAAAGCCAACCCCAAAACCGTCGTCTATTGTGAAGGTGAAGAAGACCGCGTTCTGCAAGCCGTTCAAACCGTTGTTGATGAGAGCCTTGCCAAGCCGATTGTGGTTGGCCGTAAGAGCGTCATTGAAACGCGCCTGAAACGTTTGCGTTTACGCATGGAAATCGGCAAAGACTTCGAACTCGTCGATCCCGAAAACGATTCCCGCTATAAAGATTATTGGCAGACCTATCATTCCATAATGGAACGTCAGGGCGTTACCGCTTCTTATGCGAAGAACGCAGTGCGTAACAGCAACACGATTATCGGCGCTTTGATGGTTCATAAAGGCGTCGCTGATTCCATGATTTGTGGCACGGTCGAGCCGTTCAAAAACCATTTAAAATCCATCGTTCGTATTATCGGCCTGAAACCGGGCGTGGAAACAGCTGCGGCGATGCCATGCCTGTTGCACCCAACACGCGGACCGATCTTTATTTGCGACACGCATGTCAATCCAGACCCATCTATTGCGCAGATTTCAGAAATGACTTTGCTGGCCGCCGAGCAGATGAAGCGTTTTGGTATTACGCCGAAAGTCGCCCTGCTCTCGCATTCAAATTTCGGATCGTCGGACAGCGAGAGCGCGATCAAGATGCGCTCGGCTTATTACGACCTGAAAATGCGTGATCCATCTCTGGAAATAGACGGGGAAATGCATGCGGATGCGGCTCTTGATGAAAATATCCGCGGTCAGTTCGTGCCAAGCTCACCGCTTAAAGGCAATGCGAATTTGCTGGTCATGCCGAATGTGGAATCCGCCAATATCACCTATAACGCCATCAAGGTATTGGCCGATTGCATTACAATCGGTCCCCTTCTGCTTGGCGTCGGGCAAACGGCACATATTTTGACCAATGCTGCGACAAGCCGTGGTATAGTCAATGTCACGGCCTTATCGACCGTTGGCGCCCAGATATTCCAATCAGAAAATCCGGCTCAATTTATCAGGCAGGATCTAGAATAAGCAAAGGTCCCTCAAATGATTGAGGAAGACGACAAAACCCCTGTTATTTCCGAAGAGGAAATAATAGAAGATGAGGGAACGGCCCTGCTGGGTTTGCAGGACGATGAAATCGCACGCATCCGCGAAGCCCTCGACGACGAAGACTCTGAAAAGCTGACTTTCCTGTTCGAAAATCTCGGCCCTTACGATAAAGCCGATCTTCTCGAAAAAGTGAACATGGATACGCGGACACGCTTGCTGGAATACGGCAACGTCTTGTTCGAACCGGAAGTCTTTACCTATATTCAGGAAGAGGTTCGCCGCCAGATTCTCGAGAATATGGAGCCCGGCCAGATCGCCGGTATTATTTCCGAACTCGATTCCGATGATGCGCTCGATTTGATCCTGCCGCTCGAAGAAGAATTTAAGCACGAAGTTATCCGTAAACTCTCTGCCAAAACACGGCTGGTCTTGCAGGAAGGTTTGAGCTTCCCTGAAGAATCTGCCGGACGTTTAATGCAACGTGAATTCGTTGCCGTGCCGCAATTCTGGACGGTCGGCAAAACCATCGATTACTTACGCGCCGCCGCGGATGACTTGCCTGATACATTCTATGATTTGATCGTCATCGACCCTTCCTATCATATTGCCGGTGAGATTCCGCTGCACCGTCTGGTCCGTGCTCGTCGTTCTGAAAAGATCGAAGCGCTGACGCTCGATGATACCCACCCTATTCCGGCCACAATGGATCAGGAGGAAGTGGCGGAAATATTCCGTAACGAAGATTTGGCGTCTGCGCCGGTTGTCGATGAAGATGGCCGCCTGATCGGTATCATTACTTACGATGACGTCATCGATGTTATCGATGAAGAAGCGCAGGAAGATTTGCTCAAACTCGGTGGTATTGAAGAGGACGATTTGTATCGCTCCATTATGTCCACCTCCAGCTCGCGCTTTCGCTGGCTGTTTATCAACCTCTTTACCGCCTTTATGGCGGCAGCAGTGATTTCCGTGTTTCAGGTCACGATTGAAAAAGTCGTGGCGCTGGCCGTCCTGATGCCGATTGTCGCCGGTATGGGCGGTAATGCCGGAACGCAGGCCCTTACCGTTGCCGTTCGCGCCTTGGCCACCCGCGAACTCTCCAGCACCAACGCATGGCGGGTTATCGGCAAGGAAGTCGCGGTCGGTTGCGTCAATGGCGCGGTCTTTGCCGTTATGGTCGGCCTTGTGGCCGGTATCTGGTTCCATGATCCGAAACTCGGCGCGGTTATCGCCTCCGCCATGATTACCAATCTTGTCGTCGCAGGATTTTTTGGCGCGTCCGTGCCTATCGTCCTTGACCGTTATGATATCGACCCCGCCATCGCTTCGGGTGTTTTCCTGACCGCCATGACCGATTGCATAGGATTCCTGACCTTTCTGGGCCTCGCAACGATGTTCCTGCTTTAATTTACCTTGAAAATAAGGGAGCTTTTGACTAACAAGAGCGTTAGCAAAAGTAGAGCCCCATGCCCCCGAAAAAACGCAATTACAAAGCCGCCAGCCGTTATTCCGAGCCGTCCCTTGTTGGCCGTCTGGTAAAATGGTGTTTTGTGCTAGCTATATGGGGCATCATCGTCGTTGCCGGAGTCGTCGCATGGTATGCGCGGGAACTACCCGATATCATCCGCAAGCCCTTGGAAGAGCGTAAAACTTCAATCACCGTTTTAGCCAATGACGGCTCCGTAATCGGACGCTATGGCGATATCACCGGAAATACCCTGACTGTCAAAGAACTGCCCAAGCATTTGATCGATGCCATTCTTTCGACCGAAGACCGCCGCTTTTACATGCATTACGGAATCGATCCGATCGGCCTTTTCCGTGCGGTCGTCATCAACTCCCTTCACGGCAATGTAAAACAAGGCGGCTCGACGATTACCCAGCAGCTTGCCAAGAACTTGTTTTTAAGCCAGCAAAAAACCTATAAGCGTAAAATTCAGGAAGCCCTGCTCGCCATCTGGCTGGAACATGAACTGACAAAAGACGAAATCCTCACTGCCTATTTAAACCGCGTTTATATGGGCGCCGGAACTTACGGCGTCGATGCAGCGTCGCATGTCTATTTCAACAAGAGCGCACGCAATATAAATCTCAAAGAATCCGCTATACTGGCCGGACTACTTCGCGCACCATCTCGTTACTCACCCCTCGCCAACCCGAAAGAAGCGGAGGCCCGTGCCAAAGTCGTACTCGGAGCGATGGTCGATAACGGCAAGATCACGGAAAAAGAAGCGAAAGCCGCGTTTAAAAATACGGCAAGCGATAAAAGCGAACTTCGCGCCGACGGATCGTCCAGTCGTTACTTCGCCGATTACGTCGTCGATACGATTGATGATTTAATTGGCAAGCCTGACGAAGATATTATCGTCAAGACAACGCTCGATCCAGAAGTACAGGCAGGCGCGGCGTCGGTAATTTCCAAGAAAGTTCTCGACAATGAAAAGCTCAGGATTTCCCAAGGCGCGTCTGTCGTCCTTCGGCCTGATGGTTCTATTGTCGCCATGGTCGGCGGCGCTGATTACCGCAAAAGCCAGTTCAATCGCGCAGGTTCCGGCATGCGCCAACCGGGATCAAGCTTCAAACCTCTTGTCTATCTCGCCGCGCTCGAAGCCGGATGGGATCAATATAGCCAGATCGACGACTTTCCGTTCTCGGACGGCAAATACCGCCCGCAAAATTTCGGCAATAAATATTATGGCGTCGTGACATTGACGGATGCGCTGACCATGTCGATGAACTCGGTTGCCGTGCAACTCGCTAAATATGTCGGCATCGACCATGTTATCTCGGTCGCCCGTCGCATGGGCATTACCGCCCAGCTAGAGCCAAACCTTGCTCTGGCTCTAGGCTCCAGTGAAGTACCGATGGTGGAGATGGCGCAGGCCTATGCAACGATCGCCACAGGCGGTTATGCCGTTAAAGCCTACGGCATCAACGAGATCCGTGAAGAGCGCACGAAAAAAGTTTTATACAAGCACGAGAAGGAATCTTTCCCGCGCGTTTTCCGCGAGCGTGATGTGGCACAGCTCACCCGCATGATGGAAAGCGTTGTTCAGCACGGCACGGGCCAAGGCGCACGCGGCCCCTATTTCGCCGCCGGAAAAACCGGCACGACGCAGGATCACCGCGATGCATGGTTCGATGGTTTCTCCAATGACTATGTCGGCGTGGTATGGTTCGGCAATGACGATAACAAATCGATGAAGGCCGTCACCGGTGGCAGCATCTCGGCCACGGCATGGCGCGATATTATCTCCGCCGCCAAGGCGGACCCGACACCATCGCCTAATAATCTGCAAGTATCAGGCAGCTATTCTGACGATTTCGGCGACATGATGTCGAATTTGATGAATGAAAAAATGCCGGAAACTCCCATATCGGGCAATCTTCCGGATGGATATCAAATGCCGACCGGCACATTCACGCCGGACAGACCGGGCGATAAAATCGGCTATGGCCGGTTTAACGATTGATAAAAAAAGGACGGGGCCTCAGAAACTCCCCGTCCTAACATTAGACACACACTTTTTTAAACTTAATTTTTCGCTACACCGTTTCTCTCGAAAAAATATTTTCCGCCAATGTCGGATAAAATCTGCGGAATGCGGCGAAGCGATCTTCGCCAATTCGGCCCCAATGATTTTGTAAAGATTTAAGCGCTGAATTTGCCGCGCCAATCTCCCAGTCATCTCGCATCAAACACACATCTGCATGATCCAGATAGTCAGATGGAAGGGCAATACGCGGGGCGCGAAGACCTAGATCGACAAGCGTTTTTGCGACTTGAGAATCCGGCAAATCCATCATATCTGCAACGAACTGGATAGAAGTTAGTATCTTTATCTCCATGCGGCTATTGGCAACGTTTCGAAGATGGCGCATGAAGCGCGTGTAAATCTCCATCTCGTGCCGTGCGTCGGCATGATTCATATCGCGGATTTCGGGAACGGGCAGAACTACACGATCAGTCAGCAAATTATCATTGGCTTTCATGGTGTCCTCCTTTCGAGGGGCGTACTCTCAGGCTGAGAGATTCGTATTAACAGACTCTTAAAGGGGATGATTAGTGCCGGATTCGGGCGGATTCAGATGTGGATAACTATCTTACAATCGCCGCAACAGCCAATTGATCAGCACGTTCATTTTCAGGATGACCCGCATGGCCCTTGATCCAATGAAGTTTGACGTCGTGGCGAGAGACCTGATTCTCCAGCTCTATCCAAAGGTCCATATTTTTTACAGGTTTTTTATCGGCGGTTTTCCAGCCGCGAGCTTTCCAGCCCGCGAGCCATTGTTCTAGACCGTCTTTCACATACTTGCTGTCCGTATAGAGATCAACTTTACAAGGACGCGTCAGTGCTTCGAGTGATTTAATAACCGCCATCATTTCCATCCGGTTATTGGTGGTCGGATTTTCACCGCCCGATAATTCTTTTTCCGCGCCGTTGAAACGCATCACCGCGCCCCAGCCCCCCGGGCCGGGATTCCCCGAACAGGCGCCATCCGTATAAATCTCAACTGAAGATTTTGTTGTCACGATGAAATTCCAGTATGCGTTTATATTCGTTCGGGTCTTTGGGCTTTACCAGATTTTCAGGATCGTGGAAAATCTGGTCATGGCTGCGCGTCATGAAAATCCGCAAAGCGGCGGCGCGGCAAAGGTTTTGAAATCCTTCTTTTTCTCTCGCCTGCAAGGGTCGTAATTCCTCATACCCTTTGAGCAGACCGCTTATCTTTTGCGGCTGCGCCTCCCCATTCTCAAAGCACCATGCATTTAAAGTAATAGCCAAATCATAGGCCAGATAATCGAATGCTGAAAAATAGAAGTCAATCACGCCGCATATTTTTCCATCATGCTCAAAAATATTGTCAGGAAAAGCGTCTAAATGGCATACCGCTTTCGGCAAATTGAGAGACAACGTCTTTTCCGCAAGTTTTAATTCCTCTTCCGTGTCATCCCGTTGAAAAACGGGATCCAGATGTTGCTGCACTCCCTGGATTCCGGCTTTCGCCGGAATGACGGAAGATATTTTTGCATAGAGCGCCGTCCAAGCCGGCAGCGACATCGAATTATGGCGCGTTTCAGTAAAATCGACTGCGTAGATATGCATACGCGCCAGAAGCTGCCCCATCTGAAAACATTTTTCCGGTGTAATATCGGAAGAGACTATGTTGTTTCCATCGAGAAAACTGAACAACGCCGCCGACTTGCCGCTGATTTTTTGGATTCTCTTTTCATTCCTATCCTCAATCACAAAAGGACAATAAATTCCGTGAGCGTGCAAATGCGCCATAAAATCGAAAAAGAAAGGCAAATCCGCTTCATTGGTTCTGGCTTCGAATATCGTCAGGATAAATTTATTTTTGTCCGTTTGAATTTTATAGTTTGAATTCTCAACACCTTGAATGATGCCTTCGAAATCGACGAGCGCGCCGCAATCGTATTGTGAGAGCAATGACTCGATATCTTCTTTGGACAGTTTCGTATAAACAGCCATTAAACAGGCTCCGGCATGAGTTTGATGCGGTGATGTTTCCAGACCGCCCAGAACAAGGACGCCAGAACGGTCAAGTTGGCAAAGAGTAGCAGATAAAATTCATGGTTCCAATTATAGGCAATCCATGGCGGGAAAGTAAGGCACATCCCCACCCTGATGCGCTGCGGTGTTTTTGCCATTTCCGCAAGCCTCCCAAGGATAATCGCCAGCAAAGGCAGCATATCATTGGCTTTCGCCGCCGAAAAATGGATCGCGAGCAAGGCCAGCGCGATAGCAATACCCAGACGGTAATATTTCGTCTTTGCCATCAGGCGATCAGGAGTCAGCGCCTGCACCAAGCCGCCAAGACCGGCAATCAAGGCGCCCAGCGCGCCGGGTGTCGCGCCCATTAAAAAATAATAAGTTGAATAATTCGCATCACTCGTAAATTTCGTCGCCAGCATACGCCGGCGGCTTTTGACATGGAATTGAAAGAGGCTAAGGCCGTAAGCAATAATAAAGAATATAGCGACAGGATGGGATAGTTGCTCAATAAGCTGAGTCAGAAATAAATTCATAGCGCTTTCGTTTGCACCCGCTCTTCGGCATCGCGCAACAATCGGGGAATATTAAAAACAACATTCTCTTGAGTAATGGCGACTTCTTCAACCGATACATCGCGATTGGCTTTTAAAGCATCCACGACTTCATTAATCAGCACATCAGGAGCCGATGCGCCCGCAGTCAATCCCATGACTTTTATATTTTCAATTTCCGTCCATGGAATATCCGTGGCGCGTTGAACGAGAAAGGCTTTCGGACAGCCATAGACTTTCGCAACTTCTACAAGCCGATTGGAATTCGAAGAATTAGGCGCACCGATAACGAACAACGCTTCGACTTTGGGAGCGATTTCCTTAACCGCCATCTGCCGATTGGTCGTCGCATAACAAATATCCTCACGGGCGGGACCGAGGATAAGCGGAAATTTTCTCTTCAATGCTTCGACGACTTCTGCCGTATCGTCGACAGAGAGCGTGGTTTGCGTGCAGTACGCCAGATTGTCAGTGTCCGCGACATACAGTCTTTCGACATCGTCAACCGTTTCCACCAGAAGCACGGCACCTTGCGGCAATTGCCCCATCGTGCCAACAACTTCAGGATGGCCTTCATGGCCGATCAGGATAATCTGCTTGCCAAGTTTATAGTGACGTTCAGCTTCATTATGAACCTTGGTCACCAACGGGCAAATCGCATCGATAAAAAACATATTCCGCTTTGTCGCTTCATCGGGCACGGATTTACCGACGCCATGCGCGGAAAATATAACCGGCTGGCCGTCATCGGGAATTTCATGCAATTCCTCGACAAAGACAGCGCCCTTCGCCCGCAACGTATCGACGACATATTTATTATGGACAATTTCATGGCGGACATAGACCGGCGCACCATATTTTTCGAGCGCCTTCTCAACGATCTGGATGGCACGATCCACCCCTGCGCAAAAGCCTCTCGGCGCGGCCAATAGTATCTTCAAAGCTGCATTCGTAGAAATGTTATCCATGGCGATTTTTGTATCAAACGGAGGAAGCTATTGCCATAGATTTCGCATGATATATTCTCTTTGCTTCACCAAGAATCGGGGTCCGCTTATGACATTCAAATCCATCCAGAAAATTATCGCCGTCTCCGCAGTCAGCTCCCTCCTCCTAAGCGGCTGCGAAAGCCTGAAATCTTTTGAATGGCCTTCTTTCGGCGCGGGCAAAGCTGCAAATGACTGCCCTGTGACCGGCATCACGACCGATCTCGGCAATTTGACCCAGTTCCGCGATAACGAGATTATTTCCGAAACCATCATCGCCTCGGTCAAGCCCGACTGTACAAAGGATGATAAGGCTGTAACCGTACGCCTCGCCATCGATTTCAAAGGCCGTCTCGGTCCTGCGGGAATGAAAGATGCCAAAACCGAAGCCAGCTATTCCATTCCTTATCTGGTTGCCGTGGTAAATCCAAAGGGCGAGATCATTTCCAAGGATATTTTTGCCATTACCATGGTTTACAAGAACGGCCAGACCGAACAGTCTTTCCCGGACCTACTGGAACAGGTTATTCCCCTGCCTGAGGGCACAAAACCGGCTGATTACAAGATTATGCTGGGCTTTCAGCTAAACGATCAAGAACTGGCCTATAACCGCGCTCTGGCCGCCGAAAAGTCGGTAAAATAGCTAAATCTGTCAATTCTTTGAAATATAAGGCTTTTTCATGCTTGAGAAACGATCCAGCATGGAATAATATCGCCTTCTTTTTCGATAGATAAGATTATGGCAGACAGCGTAAATTCACTCGACAAACTTTCCTTCGAGACGGCCATGGCCGAACTTGAAACCATCGTGAAGAATCTTGAAACAGGCAGAACCAGCCTCGAAGATTCCATCAATGCATATGAGCGCGGCGTTGCCCTGAAAAATCATTGCGAAAATAAATTGCGCGAAGCGCAAAGCCGTATCGACAAAATTGTTGTCAAACCGGACGGTAGTGTTTCTACCGTGCCGCTTGATCCAGAGAATTAATTTAGGAGTAATTATTTTATGGCCCCGTCCCCACGCGAGACCAGCGCTGAGCTGAAGGAAGCATTAGAAGAATGCGTTCAAATGGTAGAGAAAACCATTTCGCGCCTGTTGCCGGAAACGGATCTTGCCGAAGCACAGTTATATGACGCTATGCGCTACGGCACATTGGCTGGCGGTAAACGCCTTCGTCCCTTTATGGTCATGCAAAGCTCCAAACTGTTCAACGTCGATCCGTCTCGCTCGCGCCGCGTCGCCGCCGTCATCGAAATGATCCACTCCTATTCACTTATTCATGACGACTTACCAGCCATGGATGATTCAGATATGCGTCGCGGCAAACTGGCCGTCCATAAAGCCTATGACGAAGCGACTGCCATTTTAGCTGGCGATGCGCTTTTGACTTATGCGTTCGAAATCCTGGCAGAAAACGATACGCATGAAGACCCGCGCGTTCGTTCCGAATTGATATTGGCTCTGGCCAAAGCGGCAGGCCCGCAAGGCATGGTCGGCGGACAGATGCTCGATTTGATCGGCGAAAATGAAAGCTTCGATCTTGGCACGATTTCGCGCATGCAGCGCATGAAGACAGGAAAGCTTATGGCTTTCGCTTGCGAAGCCGGTGCCATCCTCGGCAAAGCGTCAGAGCAACACAGAAAAGCCTTATTGAATTATGCACATGATCTCGGCCTCGCCTTTCAGGTAACCGACGATATTCTCGATGTCGAAGCCGACCCTGTTGCCACCGGCAAGCCGGCCAATCAGGATTCACAGGCTGGTAAATCGACTTTCGTTTCGACGATGGGTAAAGAACAAGCAAAACAACGCGCTGAAATGTTAGTTGCGCAGGCGAAGAGCCATTTGCATAGTTTCGATGGCCGTGCAATTTTGCTGGAGCAATTGGCGGATTACGTTTTACAACGTCGCGCTTAACAACAGACTGTCATCCTGAGCGTAAGCGAAGGATCTCTGGTGCAGCTTTAAGAAAAGATCCTTCGCTTACGCTCAGGATGACAAAGAATAATAATGAAACCAGACTTGAAAACAATTTCCAATACTGCCATTTCCAGCAAAACACCTTTGCTTGATCAAATCACCATTCCTGCAGATTTGCGCAAATTTCCCGAACGCGATCTAAAGCAGATTGCCGAAGAAGTCCGTACAGCCACCGTTGAAGCCGTCTCAAAAACCGGCGGGCATTTGGGCGCGTCACTTGGCGTCGTCGAATTAACCGTTGCCCTTCATCATGTATTCAATACGCCAGACGACCGCATTATCTGGGATGTCGGGCACCAAGCCTATCCGCATAAAATTCTGACCGGACGCAAGGACCGCATCCATACGTTGCGCCAAGGTGGCGGTTTATCCGGCTTTACAAAACGCAGCGAAAGCGAATACGACCCGTTCGGCGCTGCGCATAGTTCGACGTCTATTTCCGCAGGCCTCGGCATGTCGGTTGCCCGTGATCTCGCCGGTAAAAACAATCACGTCATCTCGATCATCGGTGACGGATCGATCTCCGCCGGTATGGCATATGAAGCAATGAACAACGCGGGCGCGCTTAAATCCCGCCTGATCGTTATTCTCAACGACAATGAAATGTCGATCGCTCCGCCGGTCGGCGCGATGAGCAAATACCTGACACGCCTCGTTTCTTCGCAGCCATATATGAATGTTCGCGACGCAGCGAAGACATTGACCAATTATCTGCCCTCCCCGATCCGCAAAGTGGCGGCACGGGCCGAAGAAACGGCGCGCGCGGCATTCGGCGGCGGCACTTTATTCGAGGAAATGGGCTTTTATTATATCGGCCCGATCGACGGGCATAATCTTGACGCACTTGTACCGGTTTTAAAAAACGTGCGCGACAGCGACCATGAAGGCCCGGTGATGATTCATATCATTACCAAGAAAGGCAAAGGCTATGCGCCTGCCGAAAATGCCGATGATAAAATGCACGGCGTAACGAAATTCGATGTCGTAACCGGCGCACAAAACAAAGTAAAAACCAATCTGCCAAGCTATACGAAAGTATTTGCGCAAGGATTAATCTCCGAAGCTCACGCGGATGAAAAAATCGTCGCCATCACGGCAGCCATGCCCGGCGGCACAGGGCTTGATCTGTTCGGCGCAGAATTCCCCGAACGTACATTCGATGTCGGCATCGCCGAACAACATGCGGTAACATTTGCCGCAGGCCTTGCCACGGAAGGTTACAAACCTTTTTGCGCGATTTATTCGACTTTCCTGCAACGCGGCTATGACCAGATCGTCCATGATGTCGCACTTCAAAATCTGCCAGTCCGCTTTGCCATCGACCGCGCAGGTTTAGTTGGTGCGGATGGCCAGACGCATGCGGGATCTTTCGATATCGCCTATCTCGGCTGCCTGCCGAATATGGTAGTGATGGCCGCATCCGATGAAGCCGAGCTTATGCATATGGTGGCAACCGCCGCCGCGCATAATGACGGCCCTATTGCTTTCCGTTATCCGCGCGGCGAAGGAATGGGCGTCGAGCTCCCTTCAAAAGGCAAGGCACTTAAAATCGGTAAAGGCCGCATTATCAAGGAAGGCACGGATATCGCGATTTTATCTTTCGGCACCAGATTGTCCGAATGTTTGAAAGCCGCCGAGATTCTCGAGGCCAAGGGCAAGTCCGTTACCGTTGCCGATGCGCGTTTTGCCAAGCCACTCGATACGGCAATGATCGACAGACTCATCAAAAATCATTCTGTCGTATTGACAGTCGAAGAAGGCTCTATGGGCGGATTTGGCGCATTCGTTCTGCAATATCTGGCCGAAAGCAACCAACTCGACAAAGCCAAAATCCGCAATGCCTATCTGCCGGATATGTTTCAAGACCATGACGCGCCGGATAAGCAGTATGAAAAGGCCCAGTTATCGGCGCAGGCGATTGCAAACAAGGCACTTCTCTCTTAAGCCTTTGCCTTGCCTGAATTAGGCCTATATAATTTCGGGCATGACACTTTTAAAGCCCACGATCATTATCTTCGATATGGACGGCACGACCGTCCGGCATATCAATCCAAAAATGTTGCACATCCTCGAAAAGATCGATGATATTATGTACCGTTTTGGTGATCGGGATAAAAAAATCGATTATCGCGTTGATACGAAATCTCATAAGCGTCCCCATCTTCTCGTCCATCGCGCTCTGCACAAATTCCGTCGTAAATCGGTCGAGCAAATCGTCGAGCCGTATCTTGGCGTTCATGAAGTTCTGGAATACATCCAGACATTGAATATTCCGGTAGCGATTGTCAGCAACGGGCTGGGCCGCGGATACGGCTATGACATACTGGAGAAATTCGACCTCGCGCGCTTTTTCAAAGCCAAGATTTTTCGCGAAGATTTCTCGGAAGCAAAGCCCCACCCCGAACCTTTGCTGAATGCTATTTCCGCCATGGCGTTGAGCATCACGCCGCAGGATGTCATCTGGTGCATCGGCGACCGCCGCAAGGACATCGACGCCGCGCTTGCGCTCGGTAAGGTCCTAGGCTGTCATGTCGAGCCTTTTTCTTTCGGAATCGACGCGGCTATTTCAATCCTGAAAAACCAGATATCGACCGATCATATACTGACCAGTTATAGTGAGTTGCAATTAAAGCTAAAGGATTTGTTCACCCCATGAACCAGCTAACAAAATTCCAGCGTCTGGATAGACAGTTAACTGATCGCGGACTCGTAGCAACGCCGCAGCGCGCACAGGAATTGATTCTGAACGGCGCCGTACGCGTTAATGGCGCGGTCATTACCGCCCCACATTGTCCGGTCGATAAAGCGCATAACATTGAAATATCCGGCATCGATTGCCCATGGGTCAGCCCAGATGCGCTGAAATTATTCGAAGCACTTGAAGCCGCCAAGATCGATGTCAAAGGCCGGATTGCCGTTGATATCGGTGCAGGTATCGGCGGCTTTGAAGACGTTATATTACAAAAAGGCGGCAAGAAAATTTATGCCATCGAAAAAGAAGCGGCGCTCCTTCATCACTCCTTAAGTCTCAATCCACGAATCAAGAATTTGCAACGCATCGAGGCCAAAGATGTAAATGCCAGCCATCTCGACGATGGTAAATTCGATCTTATAGTCACCGATATCGGCACCGAAAATCTGGCCGAACATCTAAAGCCGGTTTTATCACTGGCGCAGAGCGGATACGATCTGCTTGTTTTTGGCTCCGATAAAAAAGAGCTAAAGGAGCAGGAAAAAATCCTGCGGCTTGAATTCGGCCTGCTCGTTAAAAAAGCCCCCGACAAATATCAGAAAGAATGGGAAGAAAAAGGTTCTTTCCTGATCTGGTTGCAGAAGCGCGCTTAATCAAAGCGCAGGCAGTGGCGCATAGACCAATCTATCATTCTCCAGAAACGGCAGATAGGCCGCCATTCCCTTCAGACTTTGTGGAAGCTCAGCCCCGAAAGGCGATCTGCGTTTGACCATATTGAATAACTCTTCCAGTGGATTTTCCGGCGGCGGGTAATCGACAACCGCCAGTTTATGACGATTCTCCAAGGCTTTGCTTTTTGAAATATCATCGAGCACCATATCCAGCCCGCCGATCTGATCGACAAGACCGATCTCTTTCGCCTGTCTTCCTGTCCAGACGCGGCCCTTGGCAATTTCCTCTACCTGATCGGGTTTCAATTTTCGCCCTTCTGCGACGATCTTGATGAAATGATCGTAGACATTGTCCAGCGTTGCTTCGAAGCGTTCCTGCTCTGCCGCGTTAAAGCCTCTGTTCATTGCCCACATGCCTGCATTCTTGCCATAGGAAACGCCGTCCCAGTTGACCCCGTATTTTTCAAAAAGGCCGCTGGCGTCAAATTTACCGCCGACAACGCCAATCGATCCGGTTAGGGTTGCCGCATCCGCATAGATTTTATCAGCATTGGCGGAAATCCAGTACCCACCGGAAGCCGCTGTCGACCCCATCGAAACGATGACCGGTTTTTGCTTTTTCTCTTTTGCCCAAACGATGGCGCGGCGAATGGATTCAGACGCCGATGGCGACCCGCCGGGAGAATTCACGCGCACGACGATATGGCTGACATTCTTATCAGATGCCGCATCGCGAATGGCCTGCGCTATCACGGTAGCATCGGCTGATTTTTCATCGAACGCCAAGGGAGACGAACCGCCGCCATCCATGATCATGCCATGAATATGAACGACAGCAATTCTGGATTTCGACGAGTTTGATTTTTTCGTCAGCGTCGCGTAATCGGCAACATCGGTAAAACCTGTTTTCTTACTGTCTTCCTTGCCGTCGAGTTGAATACGAATTTCAGACAGCAAAACATCACCGTAATCGAGACGGTCGATCAAACCAGCTTTCAAAGCTTCGTCATCGGTGAACAATCCCTGATCTACCAAGCTACGAAAATTCTTTGATACTTTTTTGCGGTCTTTTGCCACGCCAATCGTGACCTGATTGCCGAGATCGCCGATCAATTCGGTCATCATCTGGCGGCTGGAAGGAGACATTTCATTGGCGGTCAGGTTTTCCATCGCGTTCTTATATTCTTTGCGCTGGAAGAATTGACCTTTCACGCCATAACGCTCCAAGATATCCTTGAAATACGGCATTTCTGCATTGAGACCGGCAATCGACACAACACCGACCGGCTGCATCCATATCTCGTCAAAGCTTGACGCCAGATAATACATGCCAAGGCCGGAGCCTGCTTCGCCGTAGGACGGCGCATAGACCTTCGTGAACTTGCCGGATTTTTTAAATTTAAGAACGGCATTGCGGATTTCCTGCAACTGCGCCAGCTCATAGCCGCCACTGCGTAAGGAAAGAACAAAACCTTTTACGCGGTTATCGGTTGCGGCTTTATCCAGCGCATCGACAAGCTCCGATGTCGTCAAAGCCGCAGGGGCCAAACCGAATTGGGAAAAGTAATCCTGTGCGCCGCGTTTATCCGGCAATGACTTTTCCATGCGCAGGAAAAGCACCATTTCGTTCGGCAATTTCGGCGGCTCTTCATTAACAACTTTTGACGCCGACCAGAAAATAATCACCATCATGATGAGCATCAACGCGCCCAGAACGGTGCAGGCCTTTTTGGTCATGATCCAAAGGATATTTAAGAACCAGAACCTTCCGGCCACCGGCCTAACCGGAGCAGCAACCGCTTTGCGCGGTGTATGAAATAATGATTTTTTGCGCAGCCAGTTGGTCATAAGTTATTCCTTGTTTTGCGAAGCTTACACATATTGCTTTCCCCGCGAAAGCGGGGATCTTGGGATAACTACAGACACTGCGCTTTATGGCGCAGCCAGTGATCGGCCAGAACGCAGGCCATCATCGCTTCGACGACCGGGGCGCCGCGAATACCGACACAAGGATCGTGGCGGCCTTTGGTGATGATGTCGGTTTCATTCCCGTGTTTGTCGATAGTGGCGACAGGTGTCAGGATCGAGCTGGTCGGCTTGAAGGCAACGCGGCAGACGATATCCTGTCCTGTCGAAATCCCCCCTAAAATGCCGCCCGCGTTATTGGACTGGAAATGTGCGCCGTTTCCGGTGTTACGAATGGGATCGGCATTTTGTTCACCGCCCCACTCCACGCTTTCAAAACCTGCACCGATTTCTATAGCCTTCGTAGCATTTATCGACATCATGGCTTTAGCGATATCGGCGTCCAGCTTATCATAAACGGGAGCACCAAGCCCTGCCGGAAAACCGGAAGCATGACATTCGATGATCGCGCCCGCACTTGAGCCTGCTTTGCGAACTCCGTCGAGATAGTCTTCCCATTGCGCCGCAGCCTCTGCATCAGGGCAAAAGAACGGATTGTTATCGACTTGTGTCCAGTCCCAATTGTCGCGGTTGATCTTATGCGGACCGATTTGAACGACGCAGGCACGGATGGCAATATTATCACCGAGTTGCGATGTCAGAATTTTATTGGCAATCGCCCCTGCCGCGACGCGGCTGGCCGTTTCACGAGCCGAAGATCGCCCGCCGCCGCGATAATCACGGATTCCGTATTTTTCCTGATAGGTGAAATCGGCATGACCGGGACGGAATTTGTCTTTGATATCCGCATAGTCTTTGGATTTGGTATCCATGTTTTCGATCATCAAACTGATCGGCGTTCCGGTCGTCTGGCCTTCGAAAACACCGGAGAGAATTTTTACTTCATCTGTTTCGCGTCGCTGGGTCGTGAAACGGTTTTGTCCCGGCTTGCGGCGATCCAGAAATAGCTGGATATCATCTTCTTTCAACGGAATGCGCGGCGGCACGCCATCGACAACGACACCAATCGCAGGGCCATGGCTTTCACCCCATGTCTGATATTGAAAGAGAGTTCCGAAACGATTGCCAGACATTATGATTTTCCTACATGCACCGCATTTTTTTGCGCGCTTAAAGTTCCCTGATCGATCACGGCGACTGTCAGGCGCGAAACAGCGACAAGTTTACGACTTTCTTCTTCGAAAATTTCGGTTTGCCAGACTTGCGTTCTTTTACCGACATGGAAGGCCTTACAAATGCCTTCGACATAACCTTTGGTCACAGCGCGGATATGGTTGCAGTTAATCTCGAGACCGACCGCCCGGTAAAGCTCAGGATCGATGGTCATCCATGCGGCAACGCTGCCGAGCGTTTCAGACAGAACGCAGGATGCGCCGCCGTGAAGAATGCCGAAAGGCTGGGTCGTGCGATGATCGACCGGCATACGGCCTTTTAAGAAATCAGGTCCAAGTTCAGAAAATTCAAGACCGATATGCGTGCCCATATTGGCATTGCGCATACCTTCAAGATAATCGAGTTTGTAATCTTTAAACCAGATTCCACCCTCGGTTTTCACTTAAGCCGCCTGATCGTTTTTCTTTGGTGCAATGGAATTCAGTAGTTCCGCCGTCTCTGCCGCCGCATCAATCGATACCATGCCGACAGTGTGATAACCGGAATCGACATGCAGGACTTCGCCCGTGACGCCCGAGCCAAGATCGGAGAGCAGATACAGGCCTGAATTACCGACATCTTCAATCGTGACATTACGTTTCAGTGGAGAATTCAGCTCATTCCATTTCAAAATATAGCGGAAATCACCAATGCCGGATGCTGCCAGTGTTTTGATCGGACCTGCAGAAATGGCATTGACGCGAATACCGTCTTTACCGCAATCGGCGGCAAGGTAACGCACGCTAGCTTCCAGCGCAGCTTTGGCAACGCCCATGACGTTATAATGAGGCATCACGCGCTCCGCGCCATAGTATGTTAGTGTCAGCAAGCTTCCGCCTTCTTTCATCATCGGCACGGCTTTTTGCGCGACCGCCGTAAAGGAGAACACGGAAATATCCATCGTTTTCAGGAAGTTGGCGCGGGATGTATTCAGATATAAACCATCAAGCTCGTTCTTGTCGGAGAACGCAATCGCATGAACGACGAAATCAAGCTCGCCCCATTCTTTTTCAATCTTGGCAAACGTATCTGCAATGCTGTTTTCGTCGGTGACGTCGCATGGCAGAACCAGTTTGGAGCCGACGCTGTCCGCCAGAGGACGTACACGTTTTTCAAGGGCTTCGCCCTGATAGGTAAAGGCAAGTTCAGCGCCTTGATTAAAGCAGGCTTGGGCAATACCCCAGGCAATCGAGCGGTCATTGGCTACGCCCATGACTAAACCGCGTTTACCAGCCATGATTCCTGAAGGATTTTTAGAAGCGTTCATTGTCGTTATCTCAATAGTTAATTTTTATTAATTAGCGATCTGGCATCCTACACAATTACCCCCAAAGGTCCAGAGCCACAGCCCTATAATTACATATTTATTAAGGGGTTATTGGTATCATCAACGGGATAGAGCCAAAAAATATGACAAAGATCGACGAATTCCGCAATGAAGTCATAAAAGCGTCCAAGCGCATTGCTCGCGACGTCGAATCTCAGCATGCCGATTTAAAAATCAATTTCATCATATTCCAGCGCGGACAGCGCCACGACGAATGCGAACGCAGCCTTGCCGCATTGAAAGGCCATCCTTGTGAAAGCGCCACCAGGGAATTGCTCAAGCAGTTCAGCACGACACCGGAAGCCTCAAGCTTCGTCGGGATTGCCTGCGGCACCGAAAAGGGCTTCCTCGGTCTTCGGCACCGAAATCACCTGATCGCGTTTATAGCCTTGAGGATCGACAGCTATCAGGACAATGAAGCTTGCCTGTTCGATCTCTACCATTATACGGCTCAGGCTTTGGATACATATTTCCTCGCCAAAAAGACCGGCCTTAATTTTGAGAAATCGAATGTGATTTTAGAGCCGAAACGTAATCAGTTATCCTTATCCCGCAATCATTTGAAGTCGGATATTTTCAGCGCACTCGCCGTTCATTCCAAGGGCGAAGAAAATGCAGCGCATCACCTTGCCGATCAGCGCGCCAGAAAATGCCTCACGCCGCAAACTAGTTACCACCCGGAAGATTACCCATTCGTTATCTCGTCGGATTTGATGCGGTATACAATCGAGAACCAGATCAGTGACGATCAGCTTCTCCGTCTTTTCGACATATCGGGCAAGGTTGCGACAAGCTTTGACAAATACAATCTGAAGTCATGGATCAATTTCGCCACGCCTGCGCAAGCCATGGCGTGGAGCGGATGCACGCCTGAACAAATCCTTGGCATGGCGGTCAATACGGGAATCGATCCACTTATCAAGGCAACAGCCAATCTCGTCGCCGAGGTTACCGGCATTCAGCCGGAAACCCCGCCGCCGCTTCTTAATGTCGCCAACCCTTTTGTCAACGCAGAGGTCAATAGCTACAATCACGCCAAGCTAAGCGAAGAAAGCTTTGAGCTTGCCGTTATCGACGCGGTGAATGCGAAAAGCGCCGAGCCGCTTATGCATACAGCGCATAGTCAAAATCACGACCTGATGAAAGGCCGCTTGCTCGGCTGGTGCGCCGATGCACTTCAATCTTCGGCGCGCGCTTTCGACATGGCTCTCAAGAAAGGCATGCAGCCGGAATCCGCATCACGTATCGAGTTCCAGAGATTGTCACGCGGCGCGGATGACTGGAAGAACATGGATATACTCGGCTCTTACATGATTGCGGAACGTCGCAGCGGGAATGCGGTTACCTTCACCGAAATCGAGAAGTACTGCAGCCGCAAACCGGAAATGAAACACGTCATGGAATCCTTGCGGCTGACGATGGAAGACCCCGCCTATCTGGCACGGCTTGAATACGTCAACGAAGCACCAAGACCGCGCGCCCCCGCTCCGCAGCAGCCGGCACCATCGGCGCCTCAATATGCCCATGCCGCCGTCATGGCACCCAGCGCAGGAATGGGAATGGGATCCGGTATGGCGGGCGGCATGATGAGCGGAGCCGGAACGGTACGACGACAAAGCGCCGCAACGACAACAGAAGATCAAAAATAAAAAAAACCGGCCCAGTTTTATATCCCGGGCCGGTTTTTCATGAATGCTTTAAATTATTGCTGGATCTGCCATGTACCGTCGGAATTCTGGCAGGCGGTTCCTTTACCTGTTTCAGAGCGGCCATCGACATAGATCGTCTGGCTGTACTCACGGCAGTAGCGACCGGATGTGCTGGTTCCGTCACGAAGTGGCGTTACAGATCCGTAGTGACCGGATTGCGGGTTGTTCCAGTTGATCGATTGACCGATCGGGGCAGAGTAAGCCTGTTGGTGAGCTTGCTGGGCATAGGCCAAGTCAGCTTTGTCGAGGGATTTACCGATAGAGCTACCGACCAATGTACCAAGCAAAGCGCCGACACCAACGCCGACCAATTGACCTGAGCCTTTACCGAATTGCGAACCGGCCAGACCGCCGAGAACGGCACCTGTACCGCCGCCGATCATTTGCTTATTCCCCATGCCGTCGAATTCCTGTGCACAACCTGCCAGAATAAATGCGGCGGCGGCCATGGTGGCTATAAATTTCTTCATCTGATATCCCTCTTTCCTTTTGAGCGAGTTCTTAAAATATTGCGGTACTCATTGCAGTATCCAGCCGGACATAATATAGAAAAGAAATCCGGCAAGACAACCATACTTACTTATATAACGGACCATGACAGAGCAATCCCCCATTCCATCCAATTGGCCGGTACAAAAATTTCAGGACTGGATGGCGGAAGCCAGAGTTTCGGAAATTGAAGATCCAGATGCCGCCTGCATCGCCACCGTGGATGAAACCGGCATGCCCAATGCGCGGATGGTTCTGGTCAGGTTCGCCGATGAACGCGGCTTCACATTTTTTACCAATTATAACAGCCGCAAAGGCCGCGAAATTCTTACCCATCCCAAAGCGGCAGTTTGTTTTCACTGGAAAAGCCTGCAGCGTCAGGTACGCGCTCAAGGCATGGTCGAAAAAGTCAGCGAAGCGGAAGCCGATGCCTATTTCAATTCGCGCGCGCGGTCGAGCCGCATATCTTCCTGGGCTTCGTTGCAATCTGAAATTCTGGATGATCGCTCGACTTTTGAAAAACGTATCGAGGAATATGAAGAGAAATTTTCCGGCGTTGAAAATCCGCCGCGGCCACCGCATTGGTCGGGGTTTAGAATAGTGCCCGAGCGCATAGAATTCTGGCAGCAAACCAAGTTCCGCCGCCATGAAAGAATTGTTTATATAAAGAGCGGACATGACTGGCACAGCGAGCTGTTGTATCCTTGAAGAAATCATCATTATTTATCTGTTTTCCCCGCGAAGGCGGGGATCTAGGTCCGCCAATCTCGCGAGATCCCCGCTTTCGCGGGGAAAACATGAATTCTGGAGTGCGGTTTGGCCGAGTCTCTTATTTCGTTCGTATATTTTTTTATATTTTTCGACAGTAATTCCCTGACGGAGCATATTGAAAACCGCCCGGCGCTTGATGCGTTCGATCCGTTCCCATGCTTTGTATTTCTTCAGCATCTGCGCCTGCATACGCAGGAGCTTTTTGAAACTTTTAATTTCCTCAGAGCGCATGCCGTGCTTGCGCGCATTTTGCGAAGATCGTTTTTTACCTTCAATGGTTTTGGGGCCCGTGGCTTTGAGCCATATCTTTTGCGCACGGCATTTGGCGCTTTGATCCTGACGCTGAGATTGCGTCCAGTTGCGTAGTTTAGAAGGAGAGAGAGCCGCCGCTACCATTTTTCACGGATTTCATGTTCGAATTTTTCTTGCTGAAATTCAAATTTTTTCTTGTTGTGCCGGAACCGGCGGACAAATTCGATCGTCGCTCTACATTGCCGCTGCGCCCTGAGGGCCAGAAGAAAAGCGTCATCATTTATGAGGCCAGTTTCACCTCCGGCATAAAAATAATGAAACGCGGTATCCATCAGCATCGATTGTTTGACGAATATCTGATCGCTCTCAATATTTTCAAAGTCCTGATAGATAATGTTATTCTCCAAATCAGCCTTAAGCCTTGCATAGTCTTCAGGGGTAATCTCGACACCCATTTTTTTATATTGGGATATCGCTTTCACGCCGAGACATGATTTCGGCTGCAGCATTGGCTGGCAGGAGGTTTCGTTTTCGGGGTTTTCTTGGTGGGGGGTGTCTGTTTCGTGTGTCATACAGGAAATATAGGACTAAATTCCCCCAAATGTCAAGGAATTTATACCCATTTGATGTTTTTTGAACCATGGCATGCACAGAATTGCCGCGTCGACTGATGCCTCCTCGCAATAACATGAGAGAATAAAGCGCCTTTTCAATGACCTTGTGTTTTTCTTACGCGTTATATTGTTTCAGCATGTTCGCGATATCATTCTCGGAAAATTCCTGAGAACGAGCAATCTCTTCGATGATGACTTCCCGAACGAGGCCGGCAAGATCGTCCCCTGTCTCACACCATAAATCCAAAATCGGGCGGCGGAAAAGAAGAAGGATATCATCGTCATTGGCGACTTTTTTCTCAACGCCGGGAGATAACTCCTTACCGGATTTATACAGCGCCAAAAGTTCGTAAGGCGTTTCAAGCTCCATCTCGTTCTCAAGTGTTTCGTCAGGGAATTCTTCCACCTGAAGGCCGAGCTCTTCACAGGCTTCGGCCAATTCATCAGGAAGCGAGCTTAAAACCTGCATGGCGAGGACAGTAATGTCATCCACAGTTGGTGCGGACGAATAATTCATTATAATTTCCTGTCTGGACATGGCTTTTGCCGTCATCACAAACTTGCCCTGTAGCTGTAAAGGTTTAGATTACGACTCACATCATAGGACAAAGAAAGAAACATTACCAATGGTAGAACGTATTAGTACGCAAGAAATTCAACACCGTCTGGCCGAGCTGAAAGACTGGGCTTACAACAACGGTCAAGGCCGCGACACTTTACAAAAATCATTTAAATTCAAAAACTTCGTCGAGGCTTTTGGCTTTATGAGCAAAGTCGCACTATTGGCTGAAAAAATGGATCACCATCCAGAATGGTCAAATGTTTACAACAAGGTCGAGATTAATTTAACGACGCATGATGCGGCTGGGGTGTCGGAAAAGGATTTTCAGCTAGCAAAGCTAATCGACGCTCTCTAGCCGCGCTTGGCTTCCGGGAAGCGGATTTGCGCATATAATCTTCAATCTGATCGTCAATCTTTTGTTCTCTCTCAGGATTCATATCCCTGATTTCACTTGGGCTCAAACGCCCCAGCCAAAGGGCTTTGAATAATTCGCGCGCTTCTATTTTTTGCTTGAACGACGATTCTGAAATCTTGTTGTCCTCGATAAAGTTCTTTCCGCGCAATTCAAAATAAGTTGGACCACATACAATCTTGCCATTAACGATGTCTATATAAGGTGTCGCCCTATTTGAAACGAAATTAAAGAGTTTATCTTTATTTTTTTCGTTTCTAAGAAACACTTTTAACTCTCTATCAGGATCACAACCGCCCGATAAATGCACAATCATGGGTAAATCTGATAGCTTAAAATTACTACCACCCCACTCTTCTATCGCTCTTAGAATAGATCTTGCATCATGTGTTGCAATATAAGTTAAATCACGATCAGTTTTTTCAGCACGGTCCTTGGTGATAATTATATTGTATTCGTTATCCAGCGCCCATTCCCAAACCTTATCGTCCTTTTTACCCGTTAAGCCTACACCATCCACATGGGAAACTTTCCGGAAATGCGTGCGCAAAAAACCTACCACATGAGCGGGAATATTTTCATCGATTAAGACTTTATAGTCGTGCAGCGCTTTTTCGCCTTGCGTATCCGGGAAATGCTGACTGTTTCTTTCTATCAAAATTTCACGTGTTTCTTCGATCATTTCCGGAAGGATGTCCTTACGAATTTCACGCATTTTCTTGAGCGTGTGCCCATGTGCCAAATGTCGGAAAATGGAATGTAGAGAATGGGCCTCGCCACCTTTATACAAAGACGGACGGAATATCACGTCATCGCCAACGAATTGGCTACTCACCAGCATACTCAAGTCTCCCAGATTAAAGATCTAACGTCTTCTTATTTGAGGAAGAGCTTATATGAGTCGCGATTTTTTGTACTGCACAAAAATTAGATTTGCACAGATTGTGCCTGTGGCAAGTCGGGCAGTTTCGAATCTATATCGTCCAGATATGGCAGAGACGGCATTGCCCCTTGTTTCATACAGCATAAAGTCGCCGCAACGGTGGCGCGGCGCATCGCTTCGGGCAACGGCAAGCCTTCATGGATAGCAGCAGCGAAAGTGCCGCAATAGGCATCCCCTGCCCCGTTTACATCAACAACCAGAGTCTGATCGACATTCAAGGTCGGCACGCCCCAGGCCTGATTGTCTTTCGTCACCGCCACCGCCCCGCTTTTGCCGAGGGTGACTAGACAGGTTAATTGCCCTTCATTGGCGAGATTATGCGCGATCTTGATCGCGTTGCTGTCGATACTCAAACCCAGCTTTTCCGCGATTTGTTTGACCTCGATACTATTGACGATCAAATAATCGAGATTACCGATAGCGCGTTTGGGAATATCCAATGCGGGAGCCATATTCAAAATTGTCGTGCAGCCTCTTTGCTTGGCGCGTTCGAGAACACTCAAGGTTTCTTCAACCGGCAATTCCATCTGCATCAAAAGCACGTTGCCGGGAACGAGTATTTCATCGGGAATTTGATCGGCGGCAGCCTCGACATTTGCGCCGGACAAAATAATGACTTGTTTCTGGCCGGTTGTCGCATCACGCGCGGTAAGCGCCGTGCCGGTCGGCAGATCGTCCGATTTGGCAACGCCGGAGACGATGACGCCATCGCGCCTTAACGCTTCGGTAATCGAGCGCCCGTAATTATCGTCACCAACTTTGCCAACAACGGCGACTTTTGCGCCTGCGCGAGCTGCAGCCAAAGCCTGATTGCCGCCTTTGCCGCCGGGATTAAGATCGTAATCGCTGGATAAAATCGTCTCACCAGCCTGCGGCAGTTTTTCCAGCCGCACCGACATGTCCATATTCAAGGAACCGAAGACAATGATCATAGCCGTATAGTAGGCGGTATGAAGTAGGCGGTAAATAGTAAAATTAGGTAGTAACTAGGCTTGTTGTGATTGAGCCAGACTTGACAACATTTTAACCGTGGAAAGATATTTATGATCTATTTCATTAAATTTATGTTGATCGATGTAATTTAATTCATAGGCAAATTCCAACCATACGCGCATTTCCTGCGCAGAGCCTAAGGCCATTAATGTAAATCGTCTGAATTCAGCTTTCGAATAATATTGCTTTGCCTGTCCCTCTGCAATATTCGCGCATATTCCCTTACTCGCACGCCTCATTTGATCGCCTAAAGCAAATTGTTCGATTTTAGGAAAAGACAAACTGAGCTTATGGACTTCTAAAGCAAGCTCGAAAGACAGCTTATATACTTTAAGATTTTTATAACCTGCTTCAACTTCCACATTTCCCCCTTTACTGCCTACTGCTTACCGCCTACCTACAAGCCGAACCTTTCGGCGAGAGACTCAATCCGCTCAAGTGCTTTATCCAACGCTGCCATTGTTTTAGATAAATCCTGACTTTCGTCTTCGAGCCAGGTTCTCGTAACATAGGCGACTGCTGCGGTTAAACCGGCGACGCGAAGTGCGCCTTTTGGGCCGTAAGCATCAAGCCCAGCGGCTTCCAGCATTCTGGTCATCGAGGCGCTTAATTGCGGCAGCGCGGTAAAAAATTGTTTGGGGTCGGATTTCATGGAATTCAAAATGGATTTCAGTCCTTCCCTATCCTTATTAGCAAGGTCGAAACGCTCCATGATGATATCGAAGATCAAATCGCGCAGCGGCGTTTCAGGATGAATATCGGAAAAATTCTGCAGGACTTTCAAATCCAGCCTGCGTCCATAAGCGGTGACGATATCGTCTTTGCCGTCAAAGACTTCATAAAAGTCAGCCAGATCTATTTCGGCTTCATTGGCGACATCGCGGATGGTGATAAAAGACCAGCTTTGAACCGCGGCCAGCTTTAACGCGGCATCGATAATCCTGTCTTTTACAGAAACTTGTGGTTTTTGTTTTTTTGGCGCTGGTTTTGGTGGCATGGGGTTTCCGTTAATGCTAATCAAGCTAAGTATTAAATCAATAAATTCAACACTACAAAGGCTTATTTATGTCCACCCAATTCGGCCTGTGCGCCATCGGAAATGCAATCGTCGATATTCTGGCTCCTGCGACACAGGAATTCATTCAGTCCCAAAAAGAATTCGGCATGCAGCCGGGCGGCATGACCCTGATTGACGCCAAACGCGCCGAGGAACTCTACGGCCTGATGGGTCCGGCAACCGAAGCTTCCGGCGGTTCCGCCGGTAACACCATGGCCGCTTATGCCTCTTTCGGTGGTAAGGGTGCCTATATCGGCAAAGTAGCCGACGATCAGCTCGGCAAAGTATTCACCCACGACATTCGCGCCATCGGGGTCCATTTCGATACAGCGCCTTTGCTCAATAGCGCACCGACGGCGCAATGCCTGATCCTCGTCACCGACGACGCCCAGCGCACGATGAATACTTTCCTTGGCGCTTCAGTCCAGTTTGCGCCGGAAGATGTCAACGAAGAGATGATTGCCCATTCCGAAATCACCTATCTTGAAGGATATCTTTTCGACGCCGCGCCAGCCAAAGCAGCATTTTTTAAAGCCGCTGAAATCTGCGCAAAGAATAACCGCAAACTTGCGCTAACCTTGTCAGATTCATTTTGCGTCAATCGCCATCGCGAAGATTTCAAAAAGCTGGTTGAAGATCATGTCGATATTCTTTTTGCCAATGAAGACGAGATCAAAGCTCTTTATGAAGTCTCCACTCTGGAAGAAGCGATTCAAACAGTTCGCGGCAAATGCGAAATCATTGCGATTACTTGCGGCGCGGACGGATCGAAAATCGTCACTGAAAAAGAAATTATCGATATCGCCGCAGCAAAGCCAAAACGCATTGTCGATACGACCGGCGCAGGCGATGTTTATGCCGCCGGCTTCCTGTTCGGCCTGACATCCGGTAAATCACTGGAGCAATGCGGTCATCTCGGCTCACTGGCAGCGGCGGAAGTTATCGATCATTATGGTCCGCGTCCGGCTGTTTCCCTGAAAGACCTGATGCAAACCAAAATAGCGGCATGAAATTTCTCATAAGATTCCTGGCGGCGATTGCATTGTTGTTTTACGCAAACGCTGCTCTCGCCGGCGGCATTTCCATGCATGGGGAGCCTGCGCTAAAGGACGGTTTTACCAGCCTTCCCTATGCCAAGGAAGACGCGCCCAAAGGCGGTGAGTTAAAACAATCCGCCCTTGGATCTTTCGATACGCTCAATCCTTTCACGATCAAGGGTAAAGCCGCGCAAGGCATGAACTATGTATATGACCGGCTTATGGCGAGAAGCTGGGACGAGCCGTTTACGCTTTACCCCTTGATTGCCGAACGCATAGATGTGCCGGACGACCGATCCGGCATTACATTCCATTTAAATCCGGCGGCAAAATTCAGCGACGGATCACCGATCACGAGCGACGATGTTTTATTTTCCTATCAGACATTGAAAAAAAAAGGCCGCCCGAATATGCGCGCCGTTTACAAACTCGTCGAGCGCGTTGAAAAAACCGACACAGCGATAAAATTTATTCTAGGTCCGCTGCATGACCGTGAAACCGTGATGATCATCGCCATGATGCCGGTTTTGAGCAAAGCCTATTGGTCGCAAAAAAAATTCGATACGACGACGCTGGATGTTCCGGTAACCAGCGGCCCGTATAAAATCGCAAGCGTGGATCCGGGCCGTAAAATCGTTCTGGAGCGCAACAAGGATTACTGGGCAAAAGATTTGCCGGTCAATAAGGGCCTATATAATTTCGACCTTATCACGACCGATTATTTCCGTGACGATTCCGTCGCGCTCGAGGCTTTTAAAAAAGGTGATTTATCCCTACGCATCGAGCAAGACCCCGGTCGCTGGGCGAAATCCTATTCCGAAAGCGGCAAGATCAATCAAGAGAATTTGAAACATGGCCGCGTCGAACGCATGTGGGGAATGATCTTCAATCTGCGCCGCGCTCCTTTCGACGATATCCGCGTGCGTAAAGCATTGTCGCTAATGATCGATTACGACTGGATCAATAAAAATATTTTCTATGGCGCGTATAAGCCAACCGACAGTTTCTTCGCCAATTCCAATCTCGCCGCATCGGGAACGCCTGATGAAGCGGAATTGAAATTACTCGCGCCTTATAAATCAACCTTGCCAATCGAGATTTTCGGCCCGTCATGGAAACCGGAAAATCTCTCCCGCGACAGCCAGCGCAAAGCGGACGCCCTGCTGAAAGAAGCCGGATGGATTATCAAGGACGGCAAGCGCGTCAATGCAAAGACAGGAAAGGCTTTTACCTTTGAAATTCTTCTCGGCAGCGCCGATGACGAAAAAATCGCACTGGCTTTCAAACGCTCCCTCGCCCGCCTCGGCATCCAGCTCAACATGCGCACTCTCGACGCCGCGGCCTTTAATGATCGTCTTCTCGGTTATGAATACGACATGACTCTTTATTTCTGGCAGAACACTTTATCGCCGGGGACCGAGCAAATGCTGTACTGGGGATGCGAAGCCGCGAAACAGCAAGGCCGTTTCAACTATTCGGGTTTTTGCCATCCGGCCAGCGACGCCATTGCCAAAAACATCCCCCAAGTCCAAACCCGCGAAGAATTGCTGGCCCATACCCATGCGCTGGATAGAATCCTGACATGGGAACATATCGCCATTCCCTTATTCTACAGCGGCAAGGATATGGTGGCGTCTTGGCCGTCCCTCGCCCATCCGGAAAAACCCGCTCTTTACGGCAATACCATGGAAAGCTGGTATAAAAAGCCAGAATAAATGGCCAGAATAAACGGATTGAGAACCGGAAGTGATTCTGGTAAGTTACTGCAAATCTTAGAGGAATTCGTGATGAAGAAATTAATGCTTGGCCTTTCCGTTCTTGCCTTATCAGGTTGCTACGGCATGGTTCAGGAAATCGAAATGAACGGTACTTACTGGCAGCGCGTCGATACGACGGATGCGATTTACCAGCGCGGGCCGAAAGCCCAGCAAATGCTGTTCCAGGATCAGGCAAATTGCACAGCCACATTGAACGAGATGCAGCGCCTGGGCGCCATCAGAAATGCTGTACCGCCGGAAACCTTCGACAAAGCCTATTCCCATACCGATCCGAATTCCCCGCGTGGCCGCATGGCTGATTACGATACGCCGGAGCGCAACGGTTATATTCGCATCGAAAATCTGGAATATCATGACTTTGAAACCTGCATGATGTCTAAAGGTTGGGAGCGTACGAAATACGTGAACCCTGAAACCCGCGAACGCTCCCGCAATGATTATCTAGATGCGATCGGTTACCAGCGTTTCCGCTCTACGACGAATGAAAAAGTTCAAAGCGATTACGATCACCTGAACCAGTAATTAGAAACCCCGCTTAAAGCGGGGTTTTCTTTATAAACTCATTTAATTTTTTCAAAACGGTTTCAACCTTTAGCGAGGTCATCAGCGAATGCTGAAGCGTTTTTGCGCTATAGCCTTCGAACGCCGTCAATTCATCATAGCTTTCCGGCGTATGCGCGTAGGCCGTGTTAGGTCCGTAAGGCCCGTAAATATCGACATAACTGGCCCCAAACAGGCCAAAGGTTGGAATACCGGATGCTGCCGCGCAGTGCATGAGCCCTGAATCATTGCCGATATAAAGTGCACATCTGGCAAGGGCCGCCGCCGCTTCTCCCGGCGATCCCTTGGCAATTACATCGATGCGGCGATCTTGCGGCACGGAATTTAAAACTTCATATGCTTCTTTTTCTTCCCCCGGCGCGGCAAAGACCGCAACACGCGCATTGGGCAAAATTCCGTTTTCATCGGTGATAGATTTGACCACTTCAATAAAATTTTCCGCCGGCCATGTCTTGCCGATCCAGTTTGCCGTCGGCCCGACCCCGAGGACCGGCCCACCATCAGGAATAAGCGTTTTTGCTTTTTCAATCTGTGCATTGGTTGGAAATAAAACAGGCAAAGGAATGGTTGGCAGTTTCATCACCGCCGCATTTTGCACGACCTTATGACCCTTTTGATTGCCATGGATGTATTTACGGTCAGCAAAGATCAGGCGCGAAACGATGGAATTGCGCAAATCAACGACGACATCCCATTTCGTCGAAGCAACCTGTTTCCAAAGTTGATACCAGTGTTTGTTATATTTCTGTTTCTTCAGGGTAATCAGTTTTTCCAGATGCGGCAGACCTTCGAAGAGGCTGGACGGCAAAGCCCCGCAGACAATCGTAAAACGCGGGTTTTCGACCGTTTTGAGCATATGGTCGAGCAGACCCATCGATAAAACGGCATCGCCAATGCGGGTCGAGGTAATAAAAAGTATTTTTGTCATCTTGGGAATTTCTTACCACAAATAGAAACAAATAGAAAATACCCGTCATTCCGGCGAAAGCCGGAATCCAGGCGGTGCGGCGTTATCTGGATCCCGTTTTTTCAACGGGATGACGATGAGTATATTTGCATATATTTGCGGTTACCATTTGCCGCTTTCGCCGGAATGACTGTATAGTTATAGTATATCTATGACTTTTCAAATCACACCCTGCTTCGTCGAACTCCCCAATCGCGGCCTGATAAAGGTCGGCGGCGAGGACGGCTTTAAATTCCTGCAAAATATAGTCACGCAGGATATGAACAAAATGGGCCATGCCTGTCTGCTATCGCCGCAAGGCAAGTTTTTGCATGACTTCTTTATCTCCAAAGACGGAGACAGCTACCTGCTTGATTGCGAAGGCGGCGAGAGAACTAAGGATTTATTGAAACGCCTGACAATGTATCGCCTGAGATCGAAAGTGACATTAGAAGCGATAGAAGAAAATCCGGTCTATGCGATTTTAAAAGATAATACTTCTTTAGGCACGCGATCTTTCGATAAGCCCGATCTTCCGCAGGAAAGTTTTGATGTCTGGGACAAGCTTCGCATATCACTTTCTATGGCCGATGGCAGCCGCGACGCCGAAATCGAAAAATCGACGCTGGCAGAGCTGAACATGGAGGATGCTATCGATTATAATAAAGGATGCTATGTCGGGCAGGAACTGACCGCCCGTATTCACCATCGCGGCCTGTCAAAAAAACACCTCTTCCCAGTGAAGTTTGAAGAGCTAACACCGATAAGCGGCGTGCCCCTCGCCTATCAGGGCAAAAATATCGGCGAAATGCGATCTTCCAACCAGAATATCGGCCTTGCCCTGTTAAAAGACGAGAGTTTACCCCCTCCCGTGGATGGCTTTTATATGCTAGATATAGGCATAGAATAACAGGGATTTGTAATATGACGGCATGGCTTTTTTGGCTTTTGATATCGGCATCTCTCATCATTGCCGAAATATTCACTTTATCGTTTTATCTTTTACTCGCCGGTATAGGCGCTTTGGTCGCGTCAGGTCTGGCCGCGACAGGGTTTAACGATATCGTCCAAGTTTTAGCCGCCGCCCTTGTTACCCTCGCCGGCTGGTTTTTATTAAATAAATACAAACCCGAAAAGCTGCATCCCGATCATCGCGCCAATCCAAGCCTGAACATGGATATCGGGTCCGAAGTAAAAATCGCTTCTATCGATCCAGATGGAAAATTGCATGTCTTGCTGCGCGGCGCGCGATGGGATGCTAAGATAGATGACGGCACTATTGCCGACGCCGCCAAGACTTACACCATCTCCAAAATAGATGGTTCTACCCTATACCTTACATCTAAAATCACAGGAGATATCCTCTAATGGAAGCCGCAATTGTATTCGCTTTTATCGTTCTTGTTATCGTTTTCAAAGGCGTGAAGATCGTCCCGCAGCAACAGGCAAAAGTCGTCGAGCGTCTCGGCAAGTTCAATGCCATTTTGCAGCCGGGTATCAATATCATCATCCCGTTCGTCGATGTCATTCGTTATACGCATTCATTGAAAGAAATTCCGCTCGACGTTCCGGCACAGGTTTGCGTCACGCGCGATAACTCGCAGTTAAAAGTCGATGGCGTCATGTATTTTCAAGTCACAGACCCTTACAAAGCGTCTTACGGCTCGCAGGATTATGTAGTGGCCATTACCCAATTAGCACAGACAACACTTCGCTCCGTAATCGGTAAGCTCGAACTTGACCGCACCTTCGAAGAGCGCGACATCATCAACACGACCATCGTTGCCGCCATCGACGAAGCCGCCGCCAATTGGGGCGTAAAAGTCCTGCGCTATGAAATTAAAGACTTAACTCCGCCACAGGAAATTCTGCGCGCCATGCAGGCGCAAATCACCGCCGAGCGTGAAAAGCGAGCTTTGATCGCGCAATCTGAAGGGAAGCGTCAGGAGCAGATCAACCTCGCCGAAGGTGAACGCTCCGCCGCTATCGCCCAATCCGAAGGTGAACGCGCCGCCGCTGTCAACGAAGCCGAAGGGGAAGCGACCGCTTTGCGTCTCGTCGCCGATGCGACAGCCGATGCCATTGCCAAGGTCGCCTCTTCCATTCAAATCCCCGGCGGCTATGAAGCGGTCAATCTGAAAGTCGCCGAGCGTTATGTCGACGCCTTTGAAAAACTCGCCAAGACGAATAACACGATGATCATTCCGGCAAATACGGCAGATGTCGCAGGTATGATCACAACGGCGATGTCGGTGATTAAGCAGACGAAGTAACGACTGTGCTTTAGAATGAACCAAATAAAATACATCTTCTGGGACAGTGATAATACATTGATCGACACCTTCGCCTTGCATTGGGCGAAGCATGTTACGACGCTGCAAAAATACGGCATCACGCTCGATGATAAATATAAAACCAAAATACATCACAATAACGGGCAGCAAAACTGGGAATGGCTGACCGCCGAGCTGGGTTTGGTTGCGCCGCAAGGTCAGTATCTTTCCGAGATCGACGAATGGTATGCGGCGAATGCCCATAGGCTTGAATTTATGGACGGCGTCAAGGAAGCGCTCGATTATTTCCATGATAAGGGGTTTAAGCAATGCGTCGTATCCAACGGAAGAAAATCCTCCGTTCTGCCTGCGCATGAAGCGCTCGGCACCGAGAAATATTTCAAATTCATTCTGTGCAAGGAAGATTACGACGGAAGAAAGCCCGACCCCGCGCCCTATCTTGCAGCGATAAAAAGAATGTCAGAAATTTTCAACGTTCAGGTTTCCGCTACCGAATGCCTCGCCATCGAAGACGACCCGCTCGGCGTCGAAGCGGCAAAAAAAGCCGGCATGACGACGATTTTCAGACCGACGAAACTGGTGGCGCAGGCTTCAGCTTTTGCCGATTATACGGTTAAGAACACCCAAGAATTTTTGGAATCGATTCAAATTATATCCCCCCACCTTAATCCTCCCCCCTTACAAGGGGGGAGGTCGGGAGGGGGGTCACCTTCAGTTATTTGATTTTTGCTTCGGATTTCCACAACTCAGGAAAATATTTATAGGCATTCGGCCATTACATATTCTTACGCGCCTCTTCCAATTCTTCAGGAGTAGCGCAAGGCGGCTTTTTTTGTGTCATCACTCCTATCCAGAAACCACATGTCTCGATGACATTGCCTGTTTCAGAATCATATTTAATTATCGACCCATCATTAACACGCGCAGACCTGTAGATATATTCACCTTCAAATTTAAACTCTACCGAACTAGAATTTTGGTTTCTTATAAAATCTTTACAAAGATCGCTTTTAAAAAACTCATCTTCACAGATTTTGACGCATTCTTTACATGCATGGATTATAGGCTTTTGGAACAATTTCTCTTCCAAATCACTTTGGTAAATCGAATAAATAAAATAAATTAGCCAAGCAATTAAAAGAATGCAGCAGATATTAGATAAAACTTTTACTTGCTTGGTTTTAAATCTTTCAAAATTCATCAAGCCGCTTTCTTCGCCTTTGCTTGCGCCTTGTTACGCACCGCCGCTTGGGCTGCGGCGAGGCGTGCAATCGGCACGCGGAAAGCGGAGCAGGACACATAATTCAATCCGGCGCGTTCGCAGAAATCGATCGAGTCCGGGTCGCCGCCATGTTCGCCGCAGATACCGAGCTTGATATCGGCGCGGGTTTTGCGGCCTTTGTCACAGGCCATTTCAATCAGTTGTCCGACGCCTTCCTGATCCAGCGACACGAACGGGTCTTTCAGGAAAAGGTTTTTCTCGACATAGAAAGGCAGGAAAGAGCCCGCATCGTCGCGGCTCATCCCGAGCGTGGTTTGCGTCAGATCGTTCGTGCCGAAGCTGAAGAACGCCGCTTCTTCCGCTATTTCATGCGCCATCAAGGCCGCGCGCGGTAATTCAATCATCGTGCCGACGATATAATCGAGCGTCTTGCCCGCTTTTTCGAATACCTGTTTCGCCGCTTTATCGACAATGTTCTTCAGGACTTTGAGTTCATCCTTCGCCACGATCAGCGGGATCATGATTTCGGGTATGACATCGCCGACCTCAACCGCCGCTTCGAAAATCGCCACGGCCTGCATCTCGTAAATTTCAGGATAGGTAATACCGAGGCGGCAACCGCGATGGCCGAGCATGGGATTGGATTCTTGAAGTTCATTCAAACGGCGCTTGACCATGTCATCGGATAAATTCGCCAGCTTGGCAAACTCCCCAATCTCTTTTTCTTCATGCGGCAGGAATTCATGCAAAGGCGGATCGAGCAGACGGATCGTGACCGGCAGGCCTTTCATGATGGTGAACAGCTCGGCAAAATCCTTGCGCTGTTCCGGCAATAACTTCGCCAGTGCCTTTGCACGCGCGGATGAATTTTCGGCAAAGATCATTTCACGCACATTTTGAATGCGGGAGGGTTCGAAGAACATATGTTCGGTCCGGCACAACCCGATCCCTTCCGCACCGAAATCACGCGCAACCCGCGCATCGTCCGGCGTTTCGGCATTGGCCCGCACCTGCATGCGGCGCGTTTCATCCGCCCATTTCATGATAGTCGTAAAATCGCCCGACAATTCCGGCTGTAGTGTTTCTACGCGGCCTTTAATAATTTCGCCTTTGGCACCGTCGATCGTCAGCAATTCACCTTCGCGGATTTCAACGCCGCCCGTTTTAAAAACCTTGTTCGCGTAATCGACCTGAATGGAACCAGCGCCCGCCACGCAAGGACGGCCCATACCTCGCGCGACCACCGCCGCGTGAGATGTCATGCCGCCGCGTGTGGTCAAAATTCCTTTTGCCGCATGCATGCCGTGAATATCTTCCGGCGAGGTTTCAATGCGGACCAAGATGACATCCTGCCCGGCTTTCGCCTTAATCTCGGCTTCATCGGAATTAAAAACAACAATACCGCTCGCCGCGCCCGGAGAAGCCGGCAAGCCTTTCGCGATAATTTCTTTCTTCGCTTTCGGATTGAGGGTCGGGTGCAGCAATTGATCCAGCGCTGACGCATCGAGGCGCAGCAAAGCCTCGTCTTTCGTAATCAATCCTTCATTCACCATATCGACCGCGATTTTCAGCGCCGCCGCCGCCGTGCGTTTTCCGGCGCGTGTTTGTAGCATATAGAGCTTGCCTTGCTGCACCGTGAATTCGATATCCTGAATATCGCGGTAATGTTTCTCGAGCTTCAGGCGCACATCGTTCAACTGCGCGAAGACTTGCGGCATGGTTTCTTCCATGCTTGGCGTGGTCAGGGATTCTTTTTCCTTCGCCTTGATCGAGAGCGGTTGCGGCGTGCGGATACCGGCGACGACGTCTTCGCCTTGCGCGTTAATCAAATATTCCCCGTAGAAATAATTCTCGCCCGTCGACGGATCGCGGGTAAAGGCAACGCCTGTCGAACAATCTTCGCCCATATTCCCGAAGACCATCGATTGCACATTGACCGCCGTCCCCCATTCTTCGGGGATGGAATGAATGCGGCGATAGGTGACCGCGCGCGGCGTCATCCATGACGTGAAGACCGCGCCGATGGCACCCCATAATTGTTCCTGAGGGTCTTCAGGAAACGGACGCCCAAGCGAGCGATTGACCAGTTCTTTATAATCGGCAACGATTTCTTTCCAGCCATCCGCCGTGATCTCAGTATCGTTGGTAATTTTGTGATCGCGCTTATAGTCTTCGAGAATGTCTTCGAAATCGTCATGCGACACTTCGAGCACGACATCGCCATACATCTGGATAAAGCGGCGGTATGAGTCCCAGGCAAATCTTTCATCGCCGGATTTTTTGGCCAGACCTTCGACGGTCTGGCTGTTGAGCCCCAGATTAAGCACCGTATCCATCATGCCGGGCATCGAGGCGCGCGCGCCGGAGCGGACCGAAACCAGAAGCGGATTAACCGCATCGCCGAAGGTCATGCCGACAGATTGTTCGATGAATTTAATGGCGTCAGAAACCTGTTGCTTCAGTTCCGCCGGATATTGTTTTCCGTTTTTGTAGAAGTGGGTGCAGACTTCAGTCGTGATCGTAAACCCGGGAGGAACCGGCAGGCCGAGCGACGCCATTTCGGCTAAATTCGCGCCTTTGCCGCCGAGCAGATTGCGCATCGAGCTATCGCCTTCAGATTTATCGCCACCAAAGGTATAGGTCCATTTAGTCATATAAAAACTCCCGAGAAAAATGATGCCGCTATACTAACCGCTTGATCATCATGAGGCAAAGCTCATCATCTACTTTATACAACTGTCCCGGCATGACTGAGTTGCGTTCATAGACGATCCCGCCGCCATCGGGTTCATATCCCATTTTCACATAGAGACGCTGCGCTTTACCATAATTTGAATAAAGTCCCACGCCAATCCCGATCATGTCATGATTTTCACTTAAAGCTTTTTCTTCACAGTGAATAATAAGTTTCGTCGCCAGACCATTTTGGCGATATTCAGGCAAAACGTATAAATCCTGAATCTCGGGAATGCCCAGACTGCGAAACGGCTGGTACTGCGGCTTTCGCTGATACTGGACATAGCCAGCCAGCACGCCATCTTTTAAAATCAGTATAAGCTCACGATGGCCCTTGGCCTGTTCTTCAAGACAGCGTTCGAAATACCCATCTTCGTTTGAGAGAGGGCGCAAAGCTTCCACATCCGATAAGAGTGCTGTCTTTATTTCAATCATATGGTATTTATAATCATCGCCGTCGCTAAACCCAACCACAGATTGCCGTTTATGAAATTATTCTTCGCTTTGCTGGTTTTCACGATTGCCGCCCTTCCCGCGCATGCCGAGAAAGTCCGCCCTGCCGGATGGAGCGAAGGCAATAATAAAACGACAGGAAATGCCCGCAGCTCCGGTAATGAAATCCGCTCCGTTAAAGAGGAAAAAGAGCGTAAAGCCGAAATGACCCGCAAAATGCGCGAAGCTCTGACCGCACAAAAAACGGGGTCCGGTAAAGATGCACCAAAGTTTAAAAAGAATAAAAACGGCAATTTGACATTCCAGCAGAAAATCGCGGCCAAAAGATACCGCCCGAATGCCGTTCAGCGCCTATGGAACGATATCATTAATTAAAGTATCTTCAGCCTCGGGCGTGACTTTTCAGAAAAATATGACTATAAAAGCCCTTCCAATAAATTTGAGGTTTTTATGAGCACTTCCCCGGAAACATCCCCTGTAAAAGAAATGAAAGATATCGTCGCGCTGTGCAAACGCCGAGGGTTTATTTTTCAGGCCTCTGAAATTTATGGCGGGATTAACGGCTTCTGGGATTACGGCCCGCTCGGCGTCGAGCTAAAAAACAATGTCCGCGACCAGTGGTGGAAATCCATGGTCACCTGCCCGCCGATCGGACCGGACGGTCTGCCGGTCGATATCGTCGGTTTAGACAGCGCCATCATTCAAAATCCGGAAGTATGGGTGGCGTCCGGCCATGTCGGCGGGTTTACCGATCCGATGGTCGATTGCAAAGAAACAAAATTAAGATACCGCGCCGATCATTTGGTCGTTTACAAAGCGAAGGATGGCAGTCTGCCATGGCTCGCCATTCAGGAAGGCGACGCACATGAAGAAAATTTCAAAAAGCGCGTCAAGAAAATGGGACGCGGCAAATCACCGGAAGATTATGAATCCATTGCACTCGATAAAGTCGATCTTGCCGATTATAAAAATGTTATCGGGCCTGATGCATCTGAACCCGGCACAATGACCGAGCCAAAAGCTTTCAATCTTCTATTTGAATCCAAAACCGGCGCGACGCAGGACCAGACTGTTTATCTTCGCGGTGAAACGGCACAGGGTATTTTTATCAATTATAAAAACGTGCTCGATTCATCGCGCGTGCGCGTGCCATTCGGTATCGCCCAAGTCGGAAAAGCCTTCCGTAACGAAGTAAACCCGCGCAACTTTATCTTCCGTTCCCGCGAGTTTGAACAAATGGAAATGGAATGGTTCTGCCATCCATCCGAAGCCAAGAAATGGTTCGATTTCTGGGTTGAGCAGCGCAAAGCATGGTGGGAAAAAATCGGCCTGAAAAGCGACGATATTCTTATGCGTCCGCACGATGCCGACGAACTGGTTTTCTATTCCCAGCAGACATACGATATCGAATACCGCTTCCCGTTTACGGCGCCGGGCTTTGGCGAACTCGAAGGCATTGCCTATCGTACCGATTACGACCTGACCCAGCACCAGACCCATTCCAAAACCAAGCTGGAATATATGGACCCGGTGACGAATGAAAAATACCTGCCGCATGTCATCGAGCCTGCCGCCGGTTTAACACGCGGGGTTCTCGCCCTTCTTTGCGAAGCCTATACGGTTGATCCGAACCGCCCGTCGGGCATGTATATGAATTTCCATCCGGCGCTCGCCCCGAAAAAAGCGGCGATATTGCCACTCACCGCCAAAGACGAGCATCCGGTTATCGCGACAAAGCTTTATCTGGAACTGCGTGAGGAATTCGCCGTCGATCTGGATATCAAACAGAATATCGGCAAGCGGTATGCGCGTCAGGATGAGATCGGCACGCCGTATTGCTTTACAATCGACAACGATACGGTTTCAGACGGAACAGTGACAGTGCGTGAACGCAACACGATGGCGCAAGAACGTATTCATCTGGATAACGTTGCGGAATATTTGCGCAAGAACATCAAAGCGCTTTAGGTTCTGGCTTATCGTTCGTTTGCTGATCTTTTGCAGGTATAGATTCTTTATGAGCGGCTTTTTTAAGAGCGTTGTCGAAACTACGGGCTAATTCCCCTTCTTCAACAGGCGTTAAATCTGATTTCTTTGTCATTAACATCTCCATTACGCAGAATTACCAATTTAGGGCTCTCTCGAAAAAGGCCACCAAGAGCGCCTTTTCGGTATCGATTTTTCAGGAACATCTACAGCTACTTCATCGGGATTATTGCCATCTAGCTGTGCTAACAAAGCCGCTACATCTAAAGGCAATGTTTCATCAGCGGGAAATCTCGATCTTAATTCCTTGCCAATTATCCCCGTATTTGAAGCTGAAATACTCATGCTAAATTAACCTGAAAAGCTATATTTGGTTCCCGTTTCGCAGAACGGTTTCTGCATGAATTGTATACGATCCGTCCGTTTCATGCAAAATAATCCCGGGTAATATTCTGGCCGGGGTCTGGCGGTCCTTGATGGCGCGTATAATAACCCGCCGCGCCTCGGCTCCGGCGCGTTGCCAGAGAGGGATTATCTCGATGGCGCCGAAGCTTTTACCCATTACTTGAATTATCTTATCAATGCCGCCACTCGGGTAGATAATCGTCATCGTGCCGTTCGACTTGACCAGCCGGTGAGCGGCTTTTACCCAATCCCTGATGCTTAAATCCTCATCGATATGGCCGTTGGCTTGCGCCTTTCCCTGATTGGGGGATGATAAATGGGTTCCCGCCTCGAAAAACGGCGGATTTAACATGACATGGTCGAAAGTCGGCGATTGATATTCACGGATATCCGCCACTTCAAAATTGGCCGATTTATTGTTTAATCCACTATTCTGCCGCGCCAAGTCGATATAATCGGTATTAATATCTATGCCGGTGAGTTTGGCATCCACGCGCCACAACAGGCAAAAAGACGCCCCGCCGACGCCGCAGCCCATATCAAGCACGGTTTCGCCAGCTTTTGCCGGAACCGCAGCCGCCAGCATGACGGAATCGAGACTGGTGCGAAACCCGCCTTCGGGCTGTAAAAGCCGGACTTTTTTATCGAGAACGTAGATTTCTTGCGCCATACCGTTACTCTTAAGTCAGTCATTGGCATTTTAAAAGCCTTTCGATATAAAGCCATATGCCCTTAAGTGCCACCAAAGACGTAAAAGCCACCAACCCGCTCGAAGACCTCTCGGCGCTGCTCAAAGCAGATATGGAACAGGTTAATGCGCTTATTTACAAACGCATGGACTCTGAAGTCGCGCTGATCCCGCAACTGGCCGGGTATCTGATCGCCTCCGGCGGCAAGCGCATGCGCCCGCTTTTGACCTTGGCCGCGACAAGATTATTCAGCGCCGACACGACAAGATGCTATCCCCTCGCCGCCGCGGTGGAGTTTATCCATACCGCCACTCTCCTGCATGACGATGTCGTGGATGAAAGCGAACAGCGAAGAGGCAAGGAATCCGCCAATCGCATTTTCGGCAATCAGGAAACGGTATTGGTCGGGGATTTTCTTTTCTCGCGCTCGTTTGAATTGATGGTCGAGGACGGATCGCTCGATGTTTTACGCATTCTCTCCAAAGCTTCCGCCGTGATCGCCGAAGGTGAAGTGCTACAGCTTTCCATTCAGGGCAATTTAGAGACAACCATCGATCAATATAGACGCGTGATCGGCGCGAAGACCGCCGCGCTTTTTGCCGCCGCCACCGAGATCGGCCCGATTGTCACCAATCAATCCGCCGAGATGCAGAAGGCCCTACGCGATTACGGTTACAATCTCGGCATGGCCTTTCAGATCGCCGACGATGTGCTGGATTATCAAGCCAACGCCGCGGAGCTTGGCAAAGCCATCGGCGATGATTTCAAAGAAGGCAAAATGACCGCGCCTGTATTGTTTGCTTTAGAAAAAGCGGACGCGTCCGAAAAAGAATTCTGGGCCCGCGTTTTCGGCGCGAAAGATGCGAGCGAAGCCGATTTAAAATTCGCGCAAGATTTAATTAGGAAGCATAAAGCCGATGTCGCATCTCTTGATATGGCGAAGAAGTATGCGGATATGGCGGCGAAAGCTTTATCAGTATTACCTGATACACAGCTAAAATCGTTATTAATTGAAGCCGCTTACTTCGCTTTAGAGCGCAAGAAGTAATATTTTATTGAAAAATTCCCCAAACCTCTCTTAAATCATCCCATAACAAGAAAATGAGTGGGAGCCGGAATGAATACGCTTGAACAGGATTTAGAAGACCTTATTGCCAAACATAATCTGCAAGGTCCGCAGCTTAAAGAATTTTTTAGAAAAGCCGTCAAAGAGAACTGGCCCGGTTTTCCATCTTTCTCAACTTATTCAACAGACGCCAAAGACGGGCCGCATATTCATGAAACGCCCACGTCATCAATTGGCAGCGGCGCGGTTCTGACTTGGAAACGAAATGGCGTCCGCAAGGTTTTAATGGGTGAGGCCGGTGGCCATTACCATGAATTACAACTCCGTAATCCTAAGAATACCGCACCGCCTGTAGACAGCTTTACCATCCCTGGCGGCTTTATAACTTTAGCCTATACAAAAGGTAGCAGCCTTGTTCCCGCATCAGATCAGCCGGAAAATGCCTATGCCGCCGCAGCACGGGAAATCGAAGAGGAATTCCGCCTGCCTGACGGCTCGCCCCTCTTAAAGATCGACCCTGCCAGATTGAAAATCATGGATACGGTTTCTATGGGCGGTAATGGTAATTACATGACAGTTATGGGTTTCATGTACGAGCTGAATGAAGATGAAATCGATATTGTCGAGGAACATGTTCACAGGCTTGAAACAGATCCTGATTATTACGATGCATGCGCATTTGCAACAGTGAATGATGAAACAAAGCTTCCCGAAATATGCGACAAGAAAATTTTTGATCTAGACGACATTACCGCTGGCAATGTCAATCTTCTTCACAAGGACCAGCATTCTTTATTTGAGCAAGTTCAAAAATATTTCGAAGAACTAGAAACACCGAAAAAACGCATCGGACCGACTTTGGCTTATGAAGAAAAAGTCAAAACGTTTGAAGAGCTTAAGGCTCTGGTTGCGCAATGGCGCTCCGAATCCGATGATGAGATTGGCGCCACAACAGGTGTATTCGACATTCTGCATCCGGGGCATATTTCATTTCTGAATGATGCGAGCCAGCAATGCGGGCGCCTGATTGCCATTATGGCTTCAGATAGAACGGTGAAAGAACAAAAAGGTGAAGACAAACCGATGATCAACGAGCATTTGCGTGCGCAATCAATTGCCGCGCTAAGCTGCGTCGATGCGGTTATCATTTCAGACAGCACTTATCATGAAGAGTTGTTAGATGCAATCAAGGCCGACATCATGTTCAAAGGACATGATTATGCGGACAAGCCTATTTACGGCGCAGAACGTGTGGGCCGCGTTATGATCATCCCCTGTGCGGAAGATAGATTCTTTTCCAGCAGTGAGCTGATTAAAACTATCTGGGATAAGAAACCGGATATTGCACCCATACCCTAAATACATATGGGCAAGATATGAACAGCCATACTAGAGCGGAAGAAGTAAAATGGATTCATCAGAAAATAACACCACTATAGAAAAGCTCTACACTGATAGCTTAAACCTAGGATTAATTTCAGCCGACAAGCTTAGAATTACAAGTACTATATCCGATAAAATGACTCCTGAGCCGGCAAGATACATACATTTCTCATTTCCAAACGATAGGCGTGTCTACCATCCTCAGGAATTAGGAAAATACCTTATTACTCAAAGTAAATCGTCTAGTAATAACGAAGAAGAATATTTAATTAATCACTTTGATGAGCTAATAGCACTAGCTTTGGATAATAAAAAATTAGCTGATTTTAAAAAATGGTACTTACTAAGAATTAATACAACCGAGCAAGAAGAAGAAATTTATCAAACAGATTCCATAGGCGTTAAAATTTTAGACAAAAATGGCCAACTACCGAAATGGGCAAAATCCATTTTCAGCAAAGATAAATAACTACTTCTTCAACTGCTGCAAAATTGCAAATGGATTGTCTTCGACCTTGGCGTTGGCAGAATAGGTGCGCGGTTCGTCGAATTTCTTGTCTTTGAAATCCTTTTTCTTGTCGAATTTCTTTTTATCGAATTTCGGCTTGTCGTTACTGAATTTTGGTTTTTCGCCCGGGCGGTTTTCCTTGCGTTCTTGCGGGAACGGTTTTTTATCACCCATTTTTTTATCACGGGGCGTAAATTCACGCGGTTTGCGCTCGGCCTGTTCCTGATGCGCCTTGCCTTTGCGCAGGATAAATTCATCGAGGACAGGTTTTTCCTTTTTAACTTCGACTACTGGAGCAGGAGTTTCCGTCGCTTCAGCTGTTCCACCTTCCGTGACCGGAGCCGCTTCTTCAACTTTTGGTTCTTCCGTTTTTACTTCGGCAGCTTCCTCAACTTTAGGCGCTTCGATGCGCTTATGCCCCATCGCCTCTAAAATCGCATAGAGATCGGCGATGCCGCAGCCCATCCATTCGGCCATTTTATGGTCGGCGCGGAAGCGCCCTTTATCGGCGTTGTCGTAAATTAAGTTAATCACACGATCGAGCATGTCGATACGGACCGCACGCGGGCCGTAAACCGGATAGCCGATCGCCTTGTAAAAATCAGCATTGATCGTCGCCGGATCGACCGTGACCGACATGGAGCCGTCGCGCGGTGTCGGCGCCGGCAATGGCTGGTCGTTATACAGGCTCCAGAGCAGCGCACGCAAACGCACACCGGCTGGCTTGTTCAGTTCAGGCAAGAACACCAATAGAGGTCCGAGCTTCACTTTTTTCTGACGCAGTTCGCGGCGGCCATCGGCGTCGAGTGTTTCGATCATCGGGTCAACTTGCGTACGCGGGACAATTCCTGTGCCTTCGAATAGCTGGAACGCGATACCGCGCGCCGCGCCGGACATTTTATTCTCTTGAGCTTCGTCGCCGACGAGATTGAATAACGGTTCGAGCACGGTATAGATATGCGCCTTCACCCAAGTCTGGAGATGTTCGGTCACAGCGTTTTTATCTTGAGACTCGAGCAAATCCGAATTGAGAAGTTCAATCTCCGGCTGCAAAAGACTCGCGCCTTTTTTTACACGCGCGATGGGCTGACCCGGTAAAGGATTGCTGGCATCGGCTTGAAAGAAAATCTGTCCATCGTCCTGCAATTTGAATTGCTTGGCTATTGCAGTCAGTATCATGTTTAATCGTCGTCCTATTTCAGATTTAAGCGTGGATCTTGCCACCGACATTATGACCTTTTTATCCGGTCCGGTAACACCCGCGTCTGGTATAAACCGAAAACCGGTCAATTGTCCAACAGGATGTCCTTCAACCACCACGGTTCCGTCACTTTTTACGCCTGCCAGCAGGGTTGCCCCCTCTTCACGCCCTTTCAGCAGGACGGCGGAGCGCCGATCGACGAAACGGCGCAATAATCCTTCGTGAAGCGCGTCGGACAAACGGTCCTCAATGGCGCGGGTTTTCCCCTGCCAGTTTTCAGGGTCTTTGAACCAATTTGCGCGATAGGAAATATAGGTCCAGGTGCGGATATGGGCGATGCGCGACATCAGCGTATCAACATCGCCGTCCATGCGGTCAAGGCGTGCGATTTGCGGCATTACCCAGTCATCGGGCAAAACGCCTTCATCGGAAATCAGATGGTTGAAAACCCCGGCCAGAAGTTCGTGATGGCTCTCATGGATCGTCTTTCTGAAATCCGGAATCTGGCAGACATCCCATAAAAGTCGGATCGTATCGGGTGTCGTCGCCCTCGCCATGATATCGTCGCGCAGGGTAAATTTTTCCAGCGTGATAAAATCATCACCGGGCCAGCCTTTTTGCAAAGAAGCCTCACCGGAAAAAACATCGAGAGAGCGCAAAAGCATTTTCGGCGAGGAAAAATCGAGATCGCTATTTCGCCAGCTCAATTGCTGAAGATTTTCAAAGCGGTGATTTTCGATGCGCTCCACATCATCCGGATCGAAATCAGGGATATGTCCCGTAACACCAAACGTGCCATCGGTTTTATGCCGCCCTGCCCGCCCGGCGATTTGCGCCAGTTCCGCCGGCGATAATTTTCGCATTTTCTGCCCGTCGAATTTGCGCGTCGAGGCAAAAGCGACATGACCGATATCCATGTTTAGTCCCATACCGATGGCATCTGTCGCCACCAGAAAATCAACTTCGCCGGACTGGTACATCTCCACTTGGGCATTACGCGTACGCGGAGATAATGCGCCGAGAACAATCGCCGTCCCGCCGCGCTGACGGCGGATGAGATCGGCAACTTCATATAAATCGTTGATGGTAAAGGCGACAATGGCCGACCTTGCCGGAAGCCGCGTCATTTTCTTGAAACCTGTATAGGTGAGATTTGAAAATCTTTCCTGCGAGCGGATTTCAATTCCCGGGATCAATTGTTTCAATAAGGGCTTTATGGTTTCAGATCCCATGAACATGGTTTCGAGCCTGCCGCGCGCACGAAGCAGGCGGTCGGTAAAGACATGGCCGCGATCGGGGTCCGCCGCGAGCTGAATCTCGTCTATCGCGACGAAGTCGAAATCCTGATTTCCATGCAACATGGCAGGCATGGCTTCGGTCGTGCAGATAAAATACCGCGCATGTTTCGGGATGATCTTTTCTTCGCCTGTGACCAGCGCCACCGCCGCCACACCTTTGATCTGCACGATCTTGTCATAGTTTTCCCGTGCCAAAAGGCGCAAAGGAAAACCGATAATGCCGGAATGGTGGGACAGCATTTGTTCCACCGCTCGGTAGGTCTTGCCGGTATTGGTCGGCCCCAAAATAGCGGTGATCAGGCCGTCATAGGCAATTGCTTTGTTTGTAGGGGACATATGGCGGCGCTCTGTACTTTCTGCTAATAACTTATATATCACTAAAAACGCGAAAATGGAGACCCCGGCACATGCCCCATCTAAAACTATTCAGCCTTTTCTTAACCTGCCTTTTTTTAGTGACGCCTGCTTTTGCCGCCGCCAATATTGACCAGCAAGGCGCAACCGTTCTGCAGGAACGTTTTTCAAAAGAGATCGCCTCGCGCAAGGATATCAAAGTTGCGGGCAGCAAGGCCGATTTCAGCGGCAGCGTTTCCGTTTTGCCAAAAAGCAATTTTTATGAAGTAACGCTGCCTTCGATGAAACTGACCAACCCGCAAGGCGACGTTTTGAATGTCGGTAAAGTTATCATGAATATGATGCCCACCGATAATGCCAATGAGTGGAAATCATCCGTTGCCGTTCCCAAACTCCTCACCTATTCCGGCAAAAACCCGGGCAAATTATCGCTGGGCAGCCAGAAAGCCTCCGGCGTCTGGGATATGGATATGTTTGGCTTTCGAACATTCAATGCATCTTACGGCGATATTTCCTATCGCGACGATACGACCAATGAAGGAACTGCCGTTTCCAACGTCAATATCGACTATGATTTGAGCAAATCGGAATCTGGCTTTTCCGGCCCCGTCAATATCACTGCAAATGACCTGAACTTTGTCGATGCAAAAAATCAAAAATCGCCCTTGGCAAAATCTTTGAAAGTCCAGTCGCAAATCGCAGCCGATAAGAACGCCGTGCGCGGTTTTACGCAAACTTCACAGGCGGAAATCAGTGGGCTGAGCAGTGCGGTTAATCTGATCGGCACGAAACTGAAAGATCCGGCAACGCAAAACAAGGCGCAATTGCAAAAGGCGCTCGGTATTTTAAGCGTCCTGCAAATGTCGGGTAAGCCGGTTGCCGGTAATGATGATACGCGCAGCTATAACGTCAAAACCGACACTCAAGGCCGCACTTTGTTGAACGGCGTCGATATCAGCCTTCTAATGAATGCGGCATCAATTAAGTAAATAATCCAGCACGCCGTTCAGGCATTTACGGCCCGCATGTGTCGCGCGGATAATATCGTTTTCAAAAATCAGCAAGCCCTCGTCGCAGAGTTTGCTGATTTTTCTTTGCTCGATAATTTCAAGCGGGTCGTCGCCATATTCAGATTGCAAACGTGATAGCGGTACGCCTTCTTCGAGGCGTAGCCCCATCATCATCGCCTCCTGCAATCGTTGAACCGGCTCGATCAATTCAAACTCATGGTGGGAATGACCGTTGGCTTCCACGCGCTGCAGCCAGATATCAGGCGCGCGGTGAGTCCGCGTTGCGTATTTCTTGCCATCCAAGGTCAAACGACCATGCGCGCCCGGCCCTATTCCGGCGTAATCGCCATAGCGCCAGTAAATAAGATTATGCCGCGATTGCTGACCCGGCCTTGCATAGTTCGATACTTCGTAAGTTTCGAAACCTGAAGCGTTCATAATCTCTTCGGTGGCATCATAGAAATCTGCGGCCAGTTCTTCCGCCGGAATTTTGAATTCTCCCCGCGCATGCTGGATAAAAAACGGTGTGTTTTTCTCGATGGTAAGTTGATAGAGCGAGATATGTCCGGCGGCGATTTGCAGTGCTTCGCGTAATTCCTCTTTCCACGCCTCGAGCGATTGCTGCGGCCGTGCATAGATCAAGTCGAAGCTGAAACGATCGAAATTATCCGCCGCCATCTGGATCGCACCCTTGGCTTGTTCCGTATCATGGGTACGGCCCAGAAATTTTAAATCTTCTGGGCGCAATGATTGGATGCCGAGAGATAAGCGATTAGCCCCTGCCGCCTTAAAAGCTTTGAATTTTTCCGCTTCGGAAGATGTGGGGTTGGCTTCTAAAGTGACTTCCCAATCCGGCGCGATATTCCAATGCGATTTAATCGCATCGAGTATCATCCGGACTGTTTCCGGTTTCATCAAGGATGGCGTGCCGCCGCCGAAGAAAACGGTTTCGACCGTGCGGCCCTTTGTCATGTCGGCGATATAGTTGATTTCCTTGAGATAGGCTCTAGCAAAAGCTTCATGATCTATCGTGTCATGGACATGGGAATTGAAATCGCAATACGGGCATTTCGACAGGCAAAATGGCCAGTGAACATAAATGCCAAAAGCCATTAGAAATATTTTTCGAGTAACTGCGCGAAAGCTCTCGCACGGTGAGAATAATTTTTCTTCTCTTCGAGTTTCATCTCGCCAAAAGTCCGCGTCTCACCTTCGGGCATAAATATCGGGTCATAGCCGAACCCGCCTGTACCTTTTGGCGGCCAGACGATTTGCCCGTCGATGCGGCCTTCGGCAGTCATTACAGACCCATCCGGATTGGCAATCACGAGCACGCTTGTAAAATAAGCTGATTTATCCGCTGCAGCACCCATTTTCTCATGGACGAGTTTCATCGCTTTATCAAAATCTCTCGGAATACCTGCCCAGTCGGCAGAATAAACGCCCGGCTCACCATTCAAAGCGTTAACAGATAAACCGCTATCATCGGATAAACACGGCAATCCGGTAATCACTGCCGCCGCTTTGGCTTTCAACGTGGCATTGCCGATAAAACTATTCTCGGTTTCATCCGGCTCCGGTAAATCCATATCGACGGCAGATAAAATTTCAATCCCGTATGGTTCGAGCAGATTTTTAATCTCTTCAATCTTGCCCTTGTTATGGGTGGCCAGAACGAGTCTTTTGCTCTCAAACTTCATAGGCCGAGCGCCTTTTTCTGAATGGCCGAAATTTCCTGACAGCCTTTTTTCGCCAGTGCCATCAATTCACCAAGCTGTACTTCGGTGAAAGGTTCTTTCTCTGCTGTGCCTTGAATTTCAACAATACCGCAACCACCGGTCAAAACGAAATTCGCATCTGTCTCGGCATTTGAATCTTCGATGTAATCGAGATCCAGAACCGGCACGCCGTTGTAAATGCCGCAAGAAATTGCCGAGACTGTATCCTTGATCGGCAACTCTTTCAGCAGACCGATATTTTGCAAATGCTGAAACGCCAGATGGGCGGCGACAAAGCTTCCGGTGATCGCCGCCGTGCGCGTGCCGCCATCGGCCTGAATGACATCGCAGTCGAGGCGTATCTGGCGCTCGCCCATTTTCTCCATATTGATCGCGGCGCGAAGCGCACGTCCGATCAAACGCTGAATTTCCTGAGTGCGGCCTGTCTGCTTGCCCTTCGCCGCTTCGCGGTCCATGCGCTTATCGGTCGAGCGCGGCAGCATGCCGTATTCCGCCGTCATCCAGCCCGAGCCCTTGTTCTTCATCCAGCCGGGAACGCTCTCCTCAATCGACGCCGTACACAGAACATGCGTATCGCCGAATTTGACCATACAGGACCCTTCGGCATGTTTGGAAACATCGGTGATAATCTCGATTTTGCGAAGTTCGTCGGCAGCGCGTCCAGATGGGCGGGTCATGAATAATCCTTGTTTTTGTTTAGTCTTTTAACCACAAATAGACACAAATAAACACAAATTATTTGAGTTCATTTGTGTCCATTTGTGGTTTTTTATTCTATATTCTCCCCATGGACCTTTCCGACCGCACCCGCGATATATTCCGTTTAATCGTCGATGAATATCTGACGACAGGTGAACCTATCGGCTCGCGTACTTTGTCGCGCCGGATCGAAGCCGGCTTATCTCCCGCGACGATCCGCAATGTCATGTCCGATCTGGAGGATTTAGGTTTTATTTTTTCCCCGCATACCTCTGCCGGACGCCTGCCCACGCAAACGGGCTTACGCCTTTATGTCGATGGCTTGATGCAAATCGGCGGACTGACCAAAGACGAGCGCCGCAAAATAGAGAGCGAGTGTTCCACGTCGGGCCGCTCGATGGCGGAAGTTTATGATAAAGCCAGCACGATGTTATCCGGCTTGACCGGCGCAGCGGCCATGGTGATCGCGCCGAAAATGAACAGGCCGATCCGCCAGATTCAATTCGTGCAGATCGAACGCGCCAAAGCTCTTGTAATTTTGGTGATGCAGGATGGTGTCGTTGAAAACCGTATCATCGATATTCCGCCTGACCTGGATGCGTCTATTCTTCAACAAGCCACCCAATATTTAAACGACCGCATGGCGGGACGTTTATTACAGGACGTGCGCGAAGAAATTCTTTTCGATATCCGCAATCACCAGACCAATCTCGATAAACTGACCAAGAAACTTGTCGAGGACGGTCTTGTCATGGCGGTGACGCCTTTTGATGGCGGTAACATCATCGTGCGCGGCCAATCGCATCTTCTAAAAGACGTCAACGAGCTGGAAAAACTGGAACAGGCACGGCAACTCCTGACCATTCTGGAAGAAGAAAAGTCAATGCTCTCGATGCTGGATTCCGTATCTCAGGCTGACGGCGTTCAAATCTTTATCGGTTCGGAAAACCGCTTTTTTGACAAACCGAACTGGTCGACCGTGGTCTCGCCTTACCGATCTGAAGACGGACGAATTATAGGGGCGGTCGGCGTTATAGGACCGATGCGGCTGAATTACGCCCGTATCGTTTCCATGGTGGATTTCACGAGCCAAGTAATGGGACGTTTGCTAGGTGAGATTCAAGTAAAGTAAGAATTTACTGCGAAGATAGGAAGAGCACGAAGAAACGCGAAGCTGAATTTATAAAATTTCGCGTTTCTTCCTTTTAACTTCGCGCTCTTCGCGGTAAAAATTCTTAATACTTGTTTTTAGACATAAACTTTCCTATTTTACAGCCATGACCGAGAATATAAATCCTGAACACACTGAAGAGCCAGCCAACGACGATATCGAGAGCTTAGAGGCCGAGTTAGATTCCGACATCGATGAATCCACCCGCAAGCTGAAAGAGCTTGAAGGGGCGTTTTTGCATACCAAGGATCAACTCCTCCGCACCGTGGCTGAGATGGAGAATTTACGCAAACGCTCCCAGCGCGAGCGCGAAGACGCCAGCAAATACGCAGTTGCCTCTTTCGCCAAGGACTTACTTGAAGTCGCCGATAATTTCCGCCGCGCTTTAGAGCATATCCCCGCGGAAATGCGCGAGGATGCTAAATCGAAAGCTGTCATCGAAGGCTTGGAAGCATCCGAACGCTCCATGCTCAAAGTTTTCGAGAAAAACGGCATCAGAAAAATCGAACCGATGGATGAGCCGTTCAATCCGAATTTGCATGAAGTGATGTTCGAAGCCCCTGTCCCGGGCAAGCCGTCCGGCATGATCATTCAGCTGGTCGATGCCGGCTATGTGCTCAACGACCGCCTCCTCCGCGCCGCCAAAGTCGGCGTCGCCAAGGGTGACGGGACCGCGCATAACGTGGATACGAGCGCCTAAATATCAATATTAAGGCCTTGATTTCTAGGACACCAATCCTATCTCATATCTTGTAGATATAGGCGAAAAAGGGGTGTCTTTTCAGAGCTCCTGCCTTATATATACTCCTCGCGGAGACACACCGTTTCCGTTAGGGAATTTGGGCGGTGCCGATGGTCGGGCCGTTTGAAATTTGCCATTAATAACAAGAGGTTAAATACATGTCTAAAGTTATCGGTATCGACTTAGGTACAACCAACTCCTGTGTCGCCATCATGGATGGCAAAGAACCGAGAGTTGTTGAAAACTCCGAAGGCGCACGCACCACCCCTTCAATGATTGCATTCACCAAAGATGGCGAGCGTATTGTCGGTCAGCCCGCCAAGCGTCAGGCTGTCACCAATCCGGAAAACACATTATTCGGGATCAAACGCTTGCTCGGTCGCAGATTCAATGATCCGCAAGTCCAGAAAATGAAAGAACACGCCCCGTTTAAAATCGTCGAAGGCGACAATGGCGACGCATGGGTTGAAATCAACGGCGAGAAAATGGCCCCGGCGCAAGTCTCCGCCATGGTTCTCAAGAAAATGAAAGAAACAGCGGAAAGCTTCCTCGGCACGACGGTCGATAAAGCCGTTATTACCGTTCCTGCATATTTCAATGATGCACAGCGTCAGGCAACGAAAGATGCCGGACGTATCGCAGGCCTTGAAGTTCTTCGCATCATCAACGAGCCGACTGCGGCTGCGCTGGCTTATGGCCTCGATAAGAAAAAAGCGGGCACAATCGCGGTCTATGACTTAGGTGGTGGTACATTCGATGTGTCCGTTCTTGAAATCGGCGATGGCGTATTCGAAGTTAAATCAACCAATGGCGACACATTCCTTGGTGGTGAAGATTTCGACTCCCGCATTATCGACTTTTTGGCAGACGAGTTCAAACGCGAGCAAGGTATTGATCTGCGCTCCGACAAACTTGCCCTCCAACGTTTGAAAGAAGCGGCGGAGAAAGCCAAGATCGAATTGTCTTCTACAGCGCAGACAGAAGTAAACCTGCCGTTTATCACGGCGGATGCGTCAGGCCCTAAACACTTGAACGTGAAATTGTCACGTTCCAAACTCGAGAGCCTTGTTGACGATCTGGTTCGCCGTACGATCGAGCCGATGAAAGCCGCGTTGAAAGATGCTGGTCTCAAACCATCCGAGATCGATGAAGTTGTCTTGGTCGGCGGCATGACGCGTATGCCGAAAATCATCGAAACGGTCAAAGACTTCTTCGGTAAAGAACCGCATAAAGGCGTGAACCCTGATGAAGTCGTCGCCGATGGCGCGGCAGTTCAGGGCGGTGTTCTGCAAGGCGACGTCAAAGACGTTCTCCTTCTCGACGTAACGCCATTGTCGCTCGGTATCGAAACGCTCGGCGGTGTTTTCACTCGCTTGATCGACCGTAACACGACGATCCCGACGAAAAAGTCGCAGACCTTCTCAACAGCCGAAGATAATCAGGGCGCTGTAACAATCCGCGTATTCCAAGGTGAGCGCGAAATGGCTGCTGATAACAAAATGCTTGGCCAGTTCGATCTCGTCGGTATTCCATCCGCCCCGCGCGGCGTGCCGCAAATCGAAGTCACCTTCGACATCGACGCGAACGGTATCGTCCATGTAACGGCAAAAGACAAAGCCACCGGCAAGGAACAGAATATTCGTATTCAGGCCTCCGGCGGTCTGTCCGATGCGGATATCGAGAAAATGGTCAAGGATGCCGAAGCCAACGCGGAAGGCGATAAAAAACGCCGCGCAGTCGTCGAAGCCAAAAATCAGGCCGAAGCAATTATTCACCAAACCGAAAAATCCATCGCTGATCTTGGCGCGGATGTACCGGAAGGCGATAAAGCCGAAGCCGAAAAAGCGATTGCCGAGTTGAAGGAAGCTTTGAACGGGGAAGATGTTTCCGACATCGAAGCCAAGTCGAACGCTTTGCAACAGGCTGCAATGAAAATCGGCGAAGCCGCTTATAAAAAGGCGCAAGAGAACGCTGCCGGTCAGGCCGATAACAATGCGTCTGATGCGCCGAAAGCAGCTGATGGCGCAGCTTCCAGCGAAGACGTTATCGACGCAGATTTCACCGATCTGAAAGATGACGGCAAGCCGACAGTCAATTAATCTGAAAATTAAATAATTCTGTTTCCCCCGCGCAAGCGGGGGTCTCTCTATCCACAAACAGGATTCCCGCTTTCGCGGGAAAAGCAATTAAGGTACATAAGACATCAATGGCCGACGAATATTATAAAACTCTTGGCGTGTCCAAAACCGCCTCCGATGACGAAATCAAAAAAGCCTATCGCAAACTGGCGATGGAGCACCACCCTGACCGTAATAAAGACAACAAAGAGTCAGAAGCTAAATTCAAAGAAATTTCCGAAGCTTACGATACGCTAAAAGATCCCGATAAACGCGCAGCCTATGACCGTTTCGGCAAAGGCGGCAATCCTTTCGGTGGCGGCGGCGGATTTGGCGGCGGCGGCGGCGATTATTCAGGCTTCGGCAGCGCCTTCTCCGATATTTTCGAAGACATGTTCGGTGGCGCAGGCCGCGGCGGCGGACGTAACCCGAACGCAGCAACGCGCGGCTCTGATGTTCAATTCACTTTGGAGATTTCGCTGGACGACGCCTTTAAAGGCAAAGAAGCCAAGATGAAAATTCCGACTGTCGAGTCTTGCGATCTCTGCAAGGGCTCCGGCGCGGAAGGCGGACAATCCGCCGAACAATGCGGCACCTGTTCAGGCTCTGGACGCGTGCGCGCAACGCAAGGTTTCTTTACGATCGAACGCACCTGCCCGACCTGTAACGGCGCGGGCACCGTCATCAAAAACCCGTGCAAAAAATGCGGCGGCGCAGGCCGCATGCGCGGCGAAAAGACAATCTCCGTCAATATTCCCGCTGGTATCGATGACGGTCGCCGTATCCGCTTAACGGGTGAAGGCGAAGCCGGACTTCGTGGCGGCGGTAAAGGCGATCTCTATGTCTTGATCGCGATCAGGCCACATAATTTCTTCCGCCGTGACGGTGCGAATTTATACTGCCGCGTGCCGCTGCCGATGACGACCGCCGCACTTGGCGGCTCTATCGATGTACCGACTATCGAAGGCGCGCGCACCAGCATCAAGATTCCAGCAGGTACGCAAACAGGCCAGCAACTTCGCCTGAAAGGTAAAGGCATGAGCATCATGCGCTCGTCTTCGCGCGGCGACATGTATATCGAGATTTTCGTCGAGATCCCGCATAATCTCGATAAAAAGCAAATCGACCTGATGAAACAGCTCGACGACTCGTTGTCCTTGGAGAAATCAGGCAAAAAACATATGCCGGAATCAGAAGGCTTTCTTACGAAGATGAAAGATCTTTGGAAAGATCTGAAAGAATAAGAAAAGAGGCCGTCTCCCCCGAGCCGGCCTCTCTCATTTCTGGTTCCCCAAATCCTGTTCCAACTCGCGTTGTTTTTTATTCGTTGACAAAAGACTGCCCGAAAATGGTCGTAACATGCAAGAAAAAGAATTTATCCTTGTTTTTCAGTGAGATAGCGTTATAATAAAATTATGATCAAAGTTGGAATCGCCGGATGCAATGGCCGCATGGGCCAATTATTACTTCAGGAAGTCGAAGCTTCCGAGAGCCTTTCCTTGTCCGGCGGCTGCGACCGCAATAGCGATTTGAGCGCCGAAAAACTTTTTGAAATTTCCGATATCGTAATCGATTTTTCTTCGCCTGAAGCCTCCTTGCAACATGCGGAATTTGCCGCACAAAATAAAAAAGCCTTACTGATCGGCACGACAGGTTTTTCGCCGGAACAAATTGAACAGCTCAAAAAATTTGGCGAAGCCACGCCTATTCTTCTCTCCGCTAATACAAGTCTCGGCGTCAATTTGCTTGTACAGCTGACTAAAAAAGTCGCCGGAATTTTAGGCAATGATTACGCGATTGAAATTTTAGAGAGCCATCACAAATATAAAGTCGATGCACCATCCGGCACCGCCTTAGCCCTTGGCAAAGCCGCAGCAGAAGGCCGCAATATAGATTTCGAAACCCACAAATCAATCGACCGCAACGGCGCCCGCAAAGCCGACGATATAGGATTTTCCGTCATGCGCGGCGGCGATGTCGTAGGCGAACACACTGTTTATTTCTATGGCGAAGGCGAAAGGTTAGAGCTTACCCACCGCGCCACTGACCGCAAATTATTTGCCCGTGGTGCGATCACAACCGCTAAATGGCTTATCCAGCAAAAGCCGGGTTTTTATACGATGGATGATTTTCTCAAGATTTTTTAAGAGCTGCCATCTCGGCCCCCAAAATCGCTTTCTTACGTTCACTCCCCCAAGCATAATTCTCGATAATTCCCGTCGATTGAATAACTCTGTGGCAGGGAATTAATAAAGAAATCGGATTAGCTCCAACTGCCGTGCCGACGGCGCGATTGGCATCGGGCTTGCCGAGGCTTTGCGCAATCGCGTTATAACTCACCGTCGAGCCAGACGGAATTTTCAGCAACGCTTGCCATATCTGAATTTGAAAATTCGTGCCGAAAAGATGGAGTTTTGTCTTTTGGTTTTTATCGGCATGTCCGCTCCAGATCGACATAATATTCTCCGCGATCTCTTCTGCCCCGCTATGATCTTCAATGAGCTCTGCGTTTTGCCAATGTTTATGAAGGCGCGCTAAGGATTTTTCCTGCGTGCCGTCCATTTGAAAACTCAGCCAGCAAATACCACGGTCCGTTTGAGCAACAAATAATTCACCGAGCGGCGTTGCATGTGCGCCGTAGCGTACCGTCAACCCCTTGCCTTTATTCTTTACTTCACCGGGAGAGGCTGCTTCGCAAGCAACAAATAAATCATGCAGGCGGCCATTGCCTGATAGCCCCGCTTCATAGGCCGCCTCCAAAGTCGAGCCTCCCTGAAGCAGGAAATCCTTTGCCGTTTTCAGGCTCATATACTGGACGAATTTCTTCGGACTTAAGCCCACATGATCCTGAAATATTTTTTGAAAATAAGTCGGTTCATACCCGAAGCGCGTCGCGACAACATCAAGCTCAGGCTGCTCATGATAATGGGCAACCAGATAGTCGATAGCGGCAGCGAGTTTTTGCATATGGGACATGGATTCAATTTACCATCCATAGACTGTGAAACAATCCGATTCTTGCACTTCCCTTTCTTTCGTCATTCCGGCGAAGGCCGGAATCCATACGGTATACGGTTAGATCGCTTGGATTCCGACCTTCGCCGGAATGACGATATAGGTTATATATGATGAATGAAACAAGCCGATATTCATGAATTCTTTTCCCGCCTGCGCGCTCAAAACCCCGAGCCCAAAGGCGAATTAGAGTATGTGAACCCGTTCACTCTTCTGGTGGCCGTGGTTTTATCCGCGCAAGCCACGGATGCAGGCGTCAACAAAGCGACACGCGGTCTTTTTAAAAAAGCCGATAACCCTGCCAAAATGGCAAAGCTTGGCGCCGATGGCATCAAGGAATACATTAAAACCGTCGGCCTGTTTAATACCAAGGCCGAAAACGTTTTCAAACTCTCCAACATGCTGCTAGACAAATATAAAGGCGACATCCCGAAAGATCGCGACCTCCTGACCGAGCTTCCCGGCGTCGGGCGCAAGACTGCCAATGTTTTTCTGAACATCATTCATGGCGAGCCGACCATTGCCGTCGATACCCATGTTTTCCGTGTCTCTAACCGCACCGGCCTTGCGCCCGGTAATAACGTTCTGGAAGTCGAAGAGAAGCTGGAGAAAGTCATACCTCCGGAATTTATGCGTCACGCCCATCACTGGCTGATTTTACATGGACGCTATACTTGCAAAGCCCGCAGCCCCGATTGCCCGAATTGCGTGGTCAATAATATTTGTCCCATCGGGAAGACATTGCTCAAGACGGGAAAGATCAACTTAGTTTAGGCGCTAATAAAAATGCTACCTGTCCGTTTTCAGCTATAGAAGAAGACGAACTATGAACACAAACACTTTTCCTGTGTTCAAGATTGGCCAGATTGAGTGGCTTCTGACCTTTCGAAATAACCACATCACCGATTTCATTATCCCGCATATCATGCTTAGGAAAATGGACAGCCCTCTCGAGGTATTCCAGCCTTTTGAGCGCCGATAAACTTGAGCATTTTGCATCAAGTGCTTTCCATGTCTCTTCGTCCGGCTCTCCATTAGCAATCGACAATCGCGCCAAGGCAGCCGACCAATGCAAAGTAAGGATATTATTGTCTACATGCAGATGAGGCGCACGGCCTGTTGCACCGATGGGGGCGAATAATGGTATGCCTCTGATACGCGAAGATTTCAAACCGCTAAATTCTTCGAATACCGGAATAAAAATATCGCGCAGATGATTGCTGATATCGACATAATCGGAGACAGCCATAGCGTCCATCTCAATACTGACATCTTCCGCTTCGCGCTTTATATCATGCTCGAAAACATAGCTTTCGCATAAAATTTGGCCCGTCGATTTTTCAGTCATGGGAAAATAAGATCGTCCATATTTTCTTGCCAGGTCCGGATTTGGAACGGCTTCGATCAAAGAGGATATAGCCAGCTCGGGGTCGCGCAAGGTCACGGCCCGGCAGAAAGGATCGCGTAAAGCCGGAAGAATATCACGATAGGAATTTACGATCGGATAGGCAGGGTTTTCGAAAAGATACTCGCTCATATTTATCAACCTAATCCGGCAGGTTTCGGCGCAATCACAGCTTGCGCATTTTGGCCCAGCGGGAAGAATTCATCCAAATTAACGACATGAACAAAATGCGTTTTATCTCCGCCGACCGTAATGTCTTTGCGGTAAGGCCTTAAATCTGCCAGAGACGGAAATCCTATTACGTTAAAGAAGTTGCTTGCGCCATCATCTATATCTTTCACGACCGGATCAGTTCCAAGACCATGCCGGTGAAGAGATGCAAATTTTATCCAATATGGATCTTTCTGCAATTCGATTAAAAGATGCGCAGGTGTTTCCCCATCATATCGCAGGACGAATACGTCACGATTATTATCCAGCATTACACAATTGGCAGCCGTTATAACTTTTTCCAACTCGCTCTTGCTGCTTGTGGCTTTGACAAAAATTGCAAATGCATCTTTGGAATTAGCTGCTTTCTTATCGATATACTTAAATCCGAGAACATAATCTTCGATCGTGTCGGCCAATGTGTCAGTGACATGTAAGGGAGAAAGGCGCTCGCGGCCCAGCTCTGCTGCCCTTTTATTAAATTCTGCGCCGATATCAGATAGATCGGGACTGTCGATAACGATCAGTTTCGGTGAAGATAAGCCCATATAAATTTACTCATAAAATTGTAGCTTTTTATAGCAAATTGATGATTTTACGCGCAATAAAAAAGGCCGCGAGAAGCGGCCTTTTCTGTGTTGCTGTGCGATAGATCAGCCCGCAGCGCGAGCCAGCATCGGTAACTCTTCTGTTGCGTTCGCAGAAGCTTTACCGTTACGCGACTTTTTTTCGGAAGAGGCTCCTTTGCTTCCACCAACTGGGTTGATTTTACCGTCGATGACGGCACCGGCCTCGACAGCCAATTCCTTATAGGTGATCGCACCGATAACGGAACCGCCTGCGCGGATCGTCAAACGACCGTTGACTGTGATTTCGCCTTCGAATTTACCGGCGATAGTCGCTTCAGAAATTTCAACTGTACCGTAGAACATACCTTCTTCGGCAATCTCGAGAATGTTCGCGCCTTTCAGGGCGGCTTCAACAGTTCCTTCGACAACCAGGTGGTCACAGGATTCAATTTCACCGGACATGGTGATGCCTTTACCGATGACGAGGCGACGACCGGAAGCAGCCGCGCTGGAAGAAGAAGGTGAACCGTAGGACGGGTATGCGCTCGCAGTTGCGCCATATGATGGAATTGCAGGACGTGCAGGCGTTGCTGGCGCGCTTGTGCGCTGGAACGGATTGCCGCCTGATGTCGGGATATCAACAGAGCTTGCGGCTGCTGTTGCGTCAGAACTGTTGTCTGGAGTTGTCTGTGTTGTCATGGATTCTTTTTCCGGTTGGGTTGGCGTTGCGTTGCTGGTTGCGTTATTGGATGGATTTGGACGATGAAACATATTTTAAGAACCCTCTCTCTTTCTATTTCAGGACGTGAGAATTCAAAACTAACGCCTTGAATTCTCTGACAATTCCTTGTCTACCAAACTATGCCCTAAAAGGGCCTGATCCTTGGATTTAGGGACCCTAGCATGGGTTTTGACTGCCCTGCAATAAGTTTTGACGGGTTTTCTTTATCTTTACAGAACAAGAGGTTAAGAGGTCTGGTGAAAGAAAGAATATATCTTCTGGGCGACAGACCGGGAGATCCCCTCAACCCTTTCCAGATCGGAAAGTCCTGCTTCCTGTACCGACTTGGGCGATCCGAAGTGATTAAGGAGCGCCCGTTTCCGGTTTGCGCCGATCCCGGGAATTTCATCGAGCACTGAAACGCCCACTTGACCGATGCGGCGCGTGCGGTGCGCGCCGATGGCAAAACGATGCGCCTCGTCGCGTAATCTTTGCAGGTAATGCAAGACCGGATCGTTGATCGGTAGCTGGAACATCTCCTTACCCGGCATAAAGAATTTCTCGCGGCCGGCATTCCTGTCCGGCCCCTTGGCGATACTCACGACGCAAACATCATCCTCGATATTCAGCTCTTTTAAAGTTTCCTGAACCGCCGATAATTGCCCCTGCCCGCCATCGATTAAAATCAGATCCGGCCAGTCTTCGCCTTCTTTATCAACCTCATCGGATAGAGCGCGGGAAAAACGTCGTGCGATAACTTCGCGCATCATGCCGAAATCGTCTGACTTGGCCGCGGTCTTGATATTGAATTTTCGATAGGCGGATTTTCGAAAACCTTCCGGTCCCGCCACGATCATAGCGCCCACCATGTTGGTGCCGGAAATATGCGAGTTATCATAGACTTCGATTCTTTCCGGAGAGTCTTCCAGATCGAATAATTCCGCCACAGCTTTCAAAAGCGTTTTATCTCCTTTGCGCTCGATCAAATGACGCTGCAATGCATCGTCCGTATTGCGAACCGCGAAATCGATGACCCGTTTGCGTGATCCCCTCGACGGCTTTGAAATATAGGTTTTTCGCTTCTGAAACTCCCGCGCTGACAAAGCTTCTTCCAGTAATTCCTCCTCGGCCACATCGTCATTGACCAGTATTTCGGCAGGCGCAGGCTTACCGTCATAAAACTGCATCAGAAAATTCGACAGCACTTCCGGCAAGGTCAATTCACTGGCATGGGACGGGAAAAACGTGCGATTGCCGTAATTTTGCCCGCCGCGGAAAAAGAATACCTGCACGCAAGTGCAGGCTTCGCGCCGCGCAATGGCCACGACATCCATATCGGTATCCTCATCCAGATTGATATCTTGACGTGACTGGATGGCGCTTAAAGCGCGGATGCGATCGCGCATCCCCGCTGCGGTTTCAAAATCCATCTTGTCCGAAGCTTCCATCATGGATTGCGATAGCGCAGCCTGTATTTCACTGCTTTTCCCGCTCAGGAATTTTTTTGCGCTATCGACTTGCTGCACATATTCGTCATGCGTGACATTGCCGACGCAAGGCGCTGTGCAGCGTTTGATATGATATTGCAAACAAGGACGCTTGCGGGTTGCGAAGTAACTATCCGTGCAATTCCGAAGCTGGAAAGCACGCTGCAAGGCAATCAAGGTCCGGTTGACCGATCCTACGCCGGCGAAGGGACCGTAATAATCTCCCTTTTTCTCTTGCGCGCCGCGATGCTTCATAATCTGCGGAAATTCGTGATTGCCGGTAATACAAATATAGGGATAGGATTTATCATCTTTCAAAACCACGTTAAATGGCGGCCTGAATTTCTTGATCATGTTGGATTCAAGCAGCAGCGCCTCAACTTCCGTATGTGTCCGGATAAATTCCATCTGTACGGTTTCAGCGATCATTCTTTTCAGCCGTGTCGGCAGACGGTTCGGCTGAGTATAGCTTGCCACGCGTTTATTCAGTGAACGGGCTTTGCCGACATACAAGATATCGCCTGCCGCATTTTGCATTCGGTAAACGCCCGGGGAATCGGGAAGCAATTTCACATAGCCGCGTATGACATTGACACCGCGCTCCAGTGAGGCTGGCAGCGATTTTTCACTCATATTTATAGATATAAATCACCTGCGGCCGCTTGCAACAGGAACCACGAATATTGCTCGCTTAAAAATAATGTTTGACATTTTCCGAATGAGTTATGTATTCAATCAATAGTTGATAGAAATCAACTTTAAGTTTAACCAATCATCTCCGGGGGGAGATAGACATGAAAAATAACCGGACCAAATACGGTCTGCGGGCAAAAGACCGCGGTTTAATCTACGAAGGCCTACATTACAGCTTTAAAGACGCCCTGACAGACGCGATTGACACCAATATCGATCTGGACGGAATCGATCTAACGGGCATGGATCTTCAGAATATAAATCTGGACGGCATTCACCTCTTAAATGCAAATTTTGCCAACAGCAATTTAAACGGCGCGAACATATCCGAAGCAAGTCTTGAAGAATGCAATTTCGAAGGCGCGGATCTTTTCGATGCATGTTTTTGCTATTCAAGGATAAGCACCTGCGATTTTACCAACTCCCGCTTCGGTATGACGGATTTCGCGCAGGCCGATATCATCAATTGCCGCTTTGCAGGAAAGGCGGCATTCTCCGTCTCTTTTCAGCATGCAAATACGTTCATTGAAAATGTCTATATTCACGAGACAGAATCAGTACCAATGCAAATTCCGCCGCGCATACTTAGCGGTCTAAAAAACCAGATTGTCTTTTTCGGCGGTTCGTTTCTAATCGGAGACGATCTTTATCAGGTTTCAAACCATGAGCTTAAAAAAATAACAAATGAAATGCTGCAGGAGCTAACACACATCTCGCTCAATGGTTGAAGTTAATTTATTAAGCTCAACCATTTATTAATAGTCTTTGGCTAAAATTTTATGTAGATGAAAAGAATAGCAAGACTATATGTGACCATTCCTTTTCTGGGTGCCTTGTATTTTGAGGCTGGGCTTCCGCTATATAAAAAACGTTTGTATTCTCTCAATAAATGGCATAATGAAATTGTTGTAGAGTTTCCATTAGGAGAGATTATCTTCACTCCGTGGAAATTTCTGACATCAAAAGATTAGGCTATTTACAGGATATATAAATGGATAAGGCAGCGGACGCGAAACCCGTTCAGATATTTATGGATGTGCTGCGCCAGCTTCAAAAAACTGACAATGAGTTTCCCCTTCAATATGCTCTTTGCCTTGCCGAAATTTCCGTCAATGAAGGCATGTCCCTAACAGCCCTTGCCGAAAAAGTAAGCCTCTCCCTTTCCACCATTTCCCGCATTGTCGGATCCCTTTCGGAATATCGCCAGAACGGCCAGCCCTACGGTTTGGTGGAGATTAGAATTTCTACGGAAGAAAGACGCCGCAAGGAATTATATTTAACGCCCAAAGGCCGCGCGCTGATTCAAAAAATATCGAAGATTTTAGAGTAGCAATCAGAAACAAAAAAGGGCGGTAAAAACCGCCCTTTTTAAATCTTAAGCTAAATTATGCCGCTCTTGTGCGGGAAGAATATCTCGGTTTTTCACCGCTACCCTGGGTCATGTTAGAGCGATTTCCCTGCGCATTGCCGCTTGGCCTGTTGCCGCCATTATTGGAACGGGCGCCATCGGAGCGTCCGCCCTCTGCGCGGCGTCCTTCGAAGCGAGGAGCATTGCTGCGGCCTTCGCTTCTTCTTTCAGAGCGGGGGGCTTCAAAACGGGAACGGTTACCGCCTTCGCGGTTTCCGTCTCTGTCCTGACGTGGAGCTTGACGCGGTGCGTCCGAGCGAGGCGCTGAACGGTCGGCACGGAAATCGCCGAAGTCCTTATTGCGGTTTTTATAGCCGCCTTCACTTCTTGGCTCTTCGAAACGTGAGCGGTTTGCACCTTCACGATTGCCGTCTCTGTCTTGACGTGGAGCCGGGCGAGGTGCTGCAAATTTATTGCCGCTTCTTTCGCCGCGTTCACCCCGATTCTCAAAAGATTTTTCGAAACGGTTGTCAAAGCGCTGGCCGTCTGGGCGTGCCGGACGATCAGATTGCGGGCGATCACGGAAATCACCGCGATCTTGGCGTGGCGCATCATAACGATTACCGCGATCGGATCCGTCGGCGCGTGAGCCAAATGGACGTTTTTTCGCATAAGGTGAACCATTGGAAGAACCACGGTTGTTACCAGCGCCATAAGCAGGCTTGGAACGTCCGCCGCCCGAAGAGCCGCGTTGTTGTGGTTGTCCGTCGCCTTCATACTGGCCTTTATCGCCTGGGTTCAACAAACGCTGGATAGCTTTCCATTTCGCGCCGTCTTCACCGGATACGAAGTTAAGAGCTTTACCTTCCGCGCCGTTACGACCTGTACGGCCGATACGGTGAATGTAATCATCTGCCGCTTGTGGAAGATCGAAGTTGATAACATGTTCGATATGCGGAATATCCAGACCGCGCGCCGCGATATCTGTCGCAACGAGAATACGGTATTTACCTTCGCGGAACGACTTGATCACTTTATCGCGTTTGTTCTGACGAAGATCGCCATGGATCGCATCAGCTTCATGCTCGTCTTTGCTCAGACGGTAAGCGAGTTTGTCCGCGCCGTGCTTGGATTTTACGAACACGATGACGGAGCCTGAACGTTTCGCCAGTTCTTCTGTCAGTTTCTCGTATTTATCGGAGTTGTTGATCTTGATCATTTCCTGTTCGATTTTGATGACAGGTGTCGAAACGTTACCCGCCGATACGCGAACAGGTTCGTTCATGTACTGGTTGGACATTTTGATGATGTAAGGAGGAAGCGTCGCCGAGAACATTAATGTCTGGCGTTGTTTTGGCATGTATTTCAAAATCTTGTCGATCTGAACGCCAAAACCCATATCCAGCATTCTGTCTGTTTCATCGAGAACGAGGAAATTCGCTTCGTTGAGCTGAACCGTGCCGCGTGCCAGGTGGTCGTTGATACGGCCCGGTGTGCCGACGATCAAACGTGGACGCATTTTAAGCTGGTTGAATTGTTTTGGCATAGGTTCGCCGCCGATCAAAACAGCCGTTTTGATTTGAGGTGACATGCTCAGCATCTGTTTCAAAGCTGCCATAACCTGAACCGCAAGCTCGCGTGTCGGTGTCATGACGAGCGCCGTGCCGCGTGGATTGTTCAATAGATGGGCAACCAAAGGAACGCCGAACGCGCCGGTCTTGCCGGTTCCTGTCTGGGCGGAACCGAGAATGTCTTTGCCTTCCAGAGCTTGTGGAATGGACTGCGCCTGAATCGGGGTCGGCGTATTGAAATTCATTTTGTCGAGTGCGCTAAGGAGAGCCTCAGGCAAATTTAGTGTCGTGAAATCCTGCATTGGGATTTTTTCCTTTTTAAAAATACGTTATTCGTCTCTCGAAAACTTGGTTTCGAAATGACAAAGAGCGTCCGCGACCGTGATCAAAACGGCATTATTGCCGTATCCGGTAAACTCTTTTCAAACGAACGATGGCTTCTTTTTGGGAAAATCGTTTCTGCGTATCACGCCAGAAACTGTCTTTAAGACTGTTGGGAGGGCGATACATTCGGCTGTCTTCGTCCTTAAGGACTGGCAACCCACCTGATGAGAGCTTTAAACTTAACTCGAGGGCTATAAACCATGTTTAGGGATAAGATGCAAGGGAAATCGGTATTGCCATCGTTCTTCCAAAGGAAACTACATTTCGGGCTGGATTTCATACTTAAAAATCGTAATTTGCGAAACATGTATAAAGACCGTCTGAAGCTCGCCCTCTCCCATAAATCCTTCGTCTATGCTTCGAAAGTGCTGATGGCGTCGTTGATCTGTTGGTACAGCCTGACGCTGGCGGGTATTCCCAATCCGATCTGGGCGGTGATCACCGTCTTTGTCGTCAGCGATCCCGATCTCAACACCACTTTCGGTCTTGCCAAGGTGCGCGGGCTGAATACCATTGTCGGCTGCGCCATTGGTCTGGCCAGTATCTTTTACTTCGGCTACTCGCCGCTGGTGATGATACTCTCCGCCGCCTTCACAGTAATGCTGGTGATGCGGGTGCCGCGCTATCCGGTGAATTGGCGCCTTGCGCCGGTGACGGTCGTGATATTGATGGATGCGGGCCGCCTCGCCCAGACTCATGAAGAAGAATTTCACTATGTGATGCTGCGCGTGATGGAAATCGGCGTCGGCTCTATCGTCTCGCTCGCTTTAGCCGGATTATATACCAAACTGGCAAAGCGCAGCACTCCACCCCCGGCCCCACCTACATCTTCCGAATAATTTTCTTGCGTTCACGACTTAAAGCTTTTTATGCTCCCCGAAAAAAGGGGATATCCATGTCATTGCATAAATTAATAGGTCTTAGCGCCCTGTTCGGCTTGTCAGCTTCCGCCGCTGCCGTGACGGGAGAAAAAGAAACCTATATAAGGGTTGTCGACGCAGGTAATGCGCTCTGCGTCATCGTCAGAACGCCCGACCTGAAATATATGCTTTATGACGCCGGAAATTATAAAACTGATGATTGCGCCAAAGCTGTCGATGAAATTATAGGCGCTAACGAAATCGACCTTGTTATTTTAAGTCATTCCGATGCCGACCATGTCGGGGAATTCCCTAAAATATTTAGTAAGGAAAATCATAGGACGGCCAAAAAGATCATCTATACAGGCCGCGCCGGGACATCGAAAAATATATGGCCTAAAGTAGTGGAGGCTTTGGAAAGACTGGAAAAAGAAGCTCGTGCGCAAGGTAAAAATCCTGTCATGAACCTGCAACTTGAACCTTTGCCGAATACAGTCAGTGATAAAAGAAATCCCCTCATTGTTCAGCTAGGTGGTGCAAGCGTTACCCTGGTGGCCGGATGGCATAGCTGGCCTTACGGCGATGAAGCCGGTGCAGGACTCAGCGACGCTGAAAAAAACAACATCGTCAGCATCACGGCTAAATTTTCTTATGCCGGCAAGTCTGTTTTACTGACGGGAGACACGATCGGACGCAAAGGCGGCGATAAGCCTGACGCCTGTCGCTATGCCGAAAAATGGATGATCGAAAAAAGCCGCGTCACGCTGAAAAGCGACTTGCTGATCGGACAGCATCACGGCGGCGACAATTCGTCGTCGACATGTTTCATTCAGGCGGTCAAACCCGACTATGTAGTCTTCGGATCCGGAAATGATCATGAACATCCAAGAGCCAGCACCGCTCAGCGTTATTTGAAATTCATGACGGAAGAAAAGATATTCCGTACCGATCGTGGCGACGATCAGGGAGAGAAAGAATGGGATTATCTCAGGGAAGATCGTTGCAAAGACCAGCCCGGCGATGACGACGTTGAAATCTTTATCTCGGAAAATCCTGCACGGCCTGTCCGCGTTCAATATAAAAACGAACGCGCGCCCTGCCAGTCATTGTCAAACGGATAATACAGAGAAGATAATCGCGCAAAGCCCCGCCATTGAAGCCACCCAAACCAGCGAGCGGATATAGGGAATGCCGAACGCATAAAGCGGCACATATACGACACGGGCGATCAGATAAATCCACGCGCCCCAATAGGTATATAGCGTATGAATATCGGCCACATGCGCGATCAATGTGGCGGCAATAAACAACGGCAGCGTTTCAAACAGGTTTTTCTGCGCTCGCTGTAAACGCGCGGTGATAATTCCAACAGGCGGACCTTCGCCATCCCGCGCCGAAGCGTTATAGGCAACGCCGGTTTCTTTTGTACGAAATTGTGCAGGCAGTAAAATCTGGACGATCGCCAGAATCAGCGTCCAGCCTAAAATGGTAAGTTCTGTTGTCATGAAATGTGTTCCAACTTTCAAAGTTGGTGGCCCCACCCGGACTCGAACCGGGACGCCCGAAAGCGAGCGATTTTAAGTCGCTTGCGTCTACCGATTCCGCCATGGGGCCACTTAAGGTTTTAGGGTATACACGGAAGATGCGCGTCTGTGAATTGGAAAAAGTGACTTATTTTTCACTTTGCAGACTAATCGCGCCCGGTTCGCTGCCGAGGCTGCGGATCAGCGCCACGACTTTAAGTGTCGCTTCATCCAGACGAGCCGGATCGGTCGATCGCAAGACGAGGCTCAGGCCCAGCGTACCGGCACGGTAATGCGGATAGCTGCCGATCTCGACATCGTCATATTGCTTCTGGATATTCTCGAGGCCCTCGGCAACCGCGCTTTCGCCCAGGTTGCAGCTGACCGAATTCGACAATATCTTCGGCCCTGTTTTGACCATGGCCAGAATTTCATCGAGCATCGAGAGCATAATGCGCGGCACGCCCGCCATGGTATAAACATTTTCCATGATAAAGCCCGGTGCACCGGAAACAGGGTTCTTGATAAGGCCCGCGCCTTGCGGGATCATCGCCATTTTAAGCCGCGCATCGGTCAGGTCGGATTCATTGCCGTAATGAGCGAGCAGCATGGCTCTGGCCTCGGGATTGAGCTCCAACTTGACTCCAAAAGCCTCGGCAATGCTGTCGGCGGTAATATCGTCATGCGTCGGGCCGATGCCGCCGGTGGTCAGTAAATAATCGGCTTTGCCCTTTAATTCGCTTACATGATGAATGATTATGTCTTTTATATCAGGCACAACTCTAACCTGAATAAGGCGAATACCGTGATTTGTCAGCCTTTCGGCGATATTTTGCGTATTCGTGTCCTGTGTGCGGCCCGAGAGGATTTCATTGCCGATAATAAGAAGCGCAGCGGTCGGAGCGGTGTCTGTCATGTTGCCAAATTCTTAATGAAACTATATGGATATAATATACTTATAACTATGACTTAGAGTGAAAGGCGTCAAGCCCACAAGATGAAAGACCTGCCTTCCAAGAACACATTTACCGCCCAAGGGATCGAGCTGCACACGGCGGCTGATTTCGACGGCATGCGCGCCGCCGGACGCCTCGCCGCGCAGTGCCTCGATATGATCACGCCTTTCGTCAAAATCGGCGTCACGACAGAAGAGCTGGACCAGCGCTGTTACGATTTTATCATTCAAAACAACGCGATCCCCGCCTGTCTTGGATACAAGGGTTATACAAAAACCATCTGTACTTCTATCAACCATGTCGTCTGTCACGGTATACCGGGACCGAAAAAATTGATGGATGGCGATATCGTCAATATCGACGTCACCGTTATCGTCGACGGATGGTATGGCGACACCAGCCGCATGTACGAGGTTGGCAATGTATCGATCAAGGCCAAGCGGTTGAACGAGATTACCTATAAATCCCTGATGGCTTCTATCGAAATCGTCAAGCCGGGCGTATCTTTGGGCGATATCGCCAAGGCCATTCAAGCGGTCGCAGAACCGGAACGTTTTTCCGTCGTGCGCGATTTTTGCGGTCACGGCCTTGGCCGTAGTTTTCATGCCGCGCCAAGCGTTTTGCACTATTGGGAACCAGACTCCGACCATGTCATTTTGGAACCGGGCATGTTCTTCACCATCGAGCCGATGATCAATGCCGGTGACTGGCCGACGAAAGTATTGAATGACGGCTGGACCGCCGTTACACGCGACCGTTCCCTCTCCGCGCAGTTCGAGCATTCCATCGGCGTAACGGAAACAGGGTACGAGATTTTTACCAAGTCACTTATAGGTCTGGATAAGCCGCCGTATAATGCCCCCTTTTCTAATGACTGAAGCCGCCCTTAAAGAAGAAACGCCTCATTATTCCGGTCACCGCGACCGCCTGCGCCAGCGCTTCCTAAAAAGCGGCATCGACGCGCTTCAGGATTACGAGATTTTGGAATTGATTTTATTCTCGGCTATCCCTCGCCGCGACGTCAAACCACTCGCGAAATCATTAATCCAAAATTTCGGCAGCTTTCAAAGCGTCATGCATGCCAGCGCCGATCAATTAATCAGCTTTGGCCTCAGTGAAAATACCGCCGCCGCGATCAAGATCATTCAGGCCTCATCGCTTCACCTGATGAAACAGGATTTGCTCAAGCGCCCGATCCTCAATTCATGGAACAAGTTGATCGATTATCTGCAAGCGACAATGGCGCGGGAACAGAAAGAACATTTCCGCCTGTTATTCCTGAACAAGAAAAACGAATTAATCGGCGATGAAATTCAACAATCCGGCACGGTCGATCATACACCCGCCTATCCGCGCGAGATCATGAAACGCGCTTTGGAGCTTGGCGCAACCGCCTTGATCCTTGCCCATAATCACCCGAGCGGCGACCCGACACCTTCAAAAGCCGATATCGAGATGACAAACGAGATTATCGAGGCCGGACGCCCCTTCTCTATTGTCATTCACGACCACGTTATCGTATCTAGAAACGGTACAAACTCGATGAGAAATATGGGCCTAATATGATTAGCACGACTGGGATTAGCAACGAAGATTGCGCTAAAATACTTAATGATGAAGAATCTCATTTTTTAGATTTTAAATCAGTCCGAATAGCGCCAGCAAATCTAACTAAAACACTATCTGCACTCTCTAACGCTGATGGCGGAGAAATTTACATCGGCATTGAAGATAATAAGATTTGGGAGGGCTTTCCTAACATTGAGGCAGCAAATGCCCACATAGCAACTATTGAACGCTTCTTTCCTATTGAAATGGATACCTTCGCTTATTTTTTAAAAAACAACAGTGAAGACGGCTTAGTCTTAAAAATTGAAGTACTAAAAAACAGCAACATAAAAAATGCCTCGGATGGAAAAACCTATGTTCGTCGTGGAGCACAAAATATTCCATTAGATAATGCCGGCCTAGAATTACTTAAGAGGAATAAAGGTATAACTTCTCATGAAGTTGACACTGTAAAGACAGATAAGAATATAATTACAGATTCACCACATATAAAATATTTTATTAAGCAAGTTGTTCCACATACTGACCCGGACTCATGGCTCAACAAACAGCGATTAATAATAAATAACTTACCGACCGTAGCAGGCATAATTTTGTTTGGTGAAGAGCCTCAAATTGTCATCCCTAAAAGTGCAATAAAAATTTATCAGTACGGGACAAAGAAAGAAGGAGACAGAGAAACTTTAATATTTGATCCATTAACTATAGAAGGAAATGCCTACAATATAATAAAAGATGCCGTAGACCGGGTAAAAAAGATTATTGAACCAATTAAAATAATGACTAGTGAAGGATTTAAACAAATTCACTATCCTACAGAAGCACTTCATGAAATTATCACAAACGCTGTTCTTCATAGAGATTATAGTATTTCCGATGACATTCACATTAGGATATATGATAATAGAATAGAAATTCAAAGCCCAGGCGTACTCCCTGGGCACATAACGCCTCAGAATATTCTTGATGAACGCTTCTCAAGAAATGGTGTTTTAGTAAGGTTGATTAACAAATTTCCTAATCCCCCTAATAAAGATGTTGGTGAAGGTTTAAATACTGCTTTTCAAGCCATGAATAAAATGAAACTAAAGCCCCCGAAAATTGAAGTTCGCGGCATGAATGTTATTGTTACTTTAAAGCATGAATCTTTGGGAACACCAGAGCATTTAATTATGGAATACCTTGACCGCAATAGTCGAATTACCAATAAGCAAGCTCGAGAAATCTGTTCTATTGATTCAGAAAACAGCATGAAACATATATTGGCAAAGATGACTGAAGCCGAGATGATAACAAGAATTGAAGGGCAAACTGTTTTTCAAACAGCATACGAGAGAAAAAAATGATACCACGCTATACACGCCCTGAAATGGCAAAAATCTGGGAACCGGATAACCGCTTTCGCATTATGCTGGAAGTCGAAACGCTGGCCGCCGAAGCCATGGAGATCAACGGTTCCATTCCTAAGGGCGTTGCGAAAGCCATCCGCGAGCGCGGTAAGTTCGATCCGGTCCGTATCGACGAGATCGAACGCGAAGTAAAACATGACGTCATCGCTTTCCTGACCAATGTCGCCGAACATGTCGGCGATGAAGCAAAATTTATGCATCAGGGCATGACATCCTCTGATGTCATCGACACATCTTTCGCGGTTCAATTACAACAAGCTTCCGATTTGATTTTGGCCGATCTGGATAAAGTTCTCGCCGCGCTTAAAAAACGGGCTGAAGAACACAAGAATACGATTTGCATCGGGCGCTCTCACGGCATTCATGGCGAGCCGACGACATTCGGTGTCAAACTCGCCGGACACTATGCTGCTTTCAAACGCGCAAAAGAGCGTATGCAACGTGCAAAGGAAGAAGTCTCCACTTGCGCCATTTCCGGCGCGGTCGGCACCTATGCGACAACGCCGCCGGATGTCGAAGAATATATCGCCTCCAAACTTGGCCTGAGCCGTGAAACAGTTTCGACGCAAGTCATCCCGCGTGACCGCCACGCCATGTTCTTTGCGACGCTCGCCGTTATCGCCTCTTCCATTGAAAATCTCGCTGTCGAGATTCGCCATCTGCAAAGAACCGAAGTTCGCGAAGCGGAAGAGTTTTTCTCTGCCGGGCAAAAAGGCTCATCCGCCATGCCGCATAAGCGCAATCCGGTTTTGACCGAAAACCTCACTGGCCTTGCGCGTTTGATCCGCTCGAATGTCATTCCGGCGCTGGAGAATGTGGCCTTATGGCATGAACGGGATATCTCGCATTCCGCCGCCGAGCGCTTGATGGCACCCGATGCTACGATCGCGCTGGATTTTGCGCTCAACCGCCTCGCCGGCGTCGTTGAAAACCTGCTGATTTATCCGGAGCGTATGAAACAAAACCTAGAGAGCATGGGCGGACTGGTCTTTTCCCAGCGTACTCTATTGGCGCTCACTCAGAAAGGCATCAGCCGCGAAGACGCTTATCGCCTTGTGCAAACAGCTGCAATGAAAGTATGGGAATCTCAGGGCAAGACCACGCTGCGCGAATTCCTTGAACAGGATGAAAAAGTTTCCGGTGTATTATCTAAAGAAGATATGGACCAAATTTTCGATTACAGCGTTTATATCAAACACGCGCCTTCGATTGTGGATCGCGCGTTGAATTTATAAATAATTGCTTTCCCGCGAAAGTGAGAATCTCTCCTAAATCAGATCCCCGTTTTCACGGGGAAAACACAAGAGGATAATATGAGAAAAATTATACTAATACTTGCTCTCTGCCTTCTCTCTTCAACCGCCTTCGCAAAAGATATCGCGCCGGAGAATTTACTGATCATTGATCTGCCGGGCGGCGAAGTGAAAGTCGAATTACTGCCGGAAAAAGCGCCCAAAACAGTCGAGCAAATCCGCGCCCTCGCCCGTTCCGGTTTTTACAACAATCTTGAATGGTTTCGCGTGATCGATAATTTCATCGCCCAGACAGGCTACCCAAAAGGCTCCAAGGGTAAATCCAAATTCCCCGACCTTCCGGCGGAATTCACCGATTACAAATTCAAGCGCGGCACGCTCGGCATGGGCCATGGCGAAGATATCAACTCCGCCAATTCCCAGTTCTTTATCTGCCTGACGGATGTCAAATGCGCCGATTTGACAGGCAAATATACGGCTTTCGGTCAGGTTATTTCCGGTATGGAATATGTCGACCAGTTGCAAAAAGGTGAACCGCCGGTCGAGCCGGATAAAACGGTCAGAATCCGCATCGGCGCCGATTCTTCCGTTCCTGAAAAGGCAAAATCTTTCGGAAATGAATAACAATATTTCTGTTTTCCCCGCGAAAGCGGGGAACTCGTAGATTCCCGCTTTCGCGGGAAAAGCAAAGCTGTTATTTTCCTAAAATCTCCCGTGACGAAAGGAAATGTCATGAAATTTTTAAAACTGGCTTTGGCGGCGGCAATCCTGCTGTCTCCTTTGGCCTCAACTGCGAAAGCCCAAACCATGGATCCTGAAAATACACTTTATCTTGATACGACTTATGGTCGCGTCACCATTCAAATGCTGCCAGACAAAGCTCCCTTGCACGTTGCCCGCATCAAGGAACTGGCACGCAAAGGTTTCTATGACGGCGTTGTTTTCCACCGCGTTATCGAAGGCTTCATGGCACAGACAGGCGACCCGACGGGCACAGGAACAGGCGGCTCCGAGCTTCCTGATCTTAAAGCTGAATTCAACGATGAAAACTTCGGTCGCGGCGTGATCGGTATGGCCCGCACTTCCGATCCGAACTCTGCCAACTCTCAGTTCTTCATCTGCTTCGATGATTGCAGCTTCTTAAACCGCCAATACACAGTCTGGGGCAAAGTCACAGACGGTATGGGCTTTGTTGATCAAATTCGCCGCGGCGAGCCACCTGTCAATCCTGACAAAATCGTCAAGTTGACTGTTGCTGCTGATGATAAAGGTGAAGCAGAAGCAGCGCCGAAAGCGGCAGCTCAATAATTAAAGCGATAATATCTTCGCATGCTCGACCGCTTTGGAAACGAAGCGGTCGAGTTTTTTATAGTCATCGAAAGCTTCGGCGGTTTCGAAGCGCAAATATACATTCGCGCTGTCGAAAATAAGGATGGCGGCAATCGATTTGATCGTCATCAGGGAATTTAAAGATTTACATCTCTCCTCAGTCATATACTGCGCGAGGATATTTTGATCATCGGTGATAACGACGATCTCTTTATTCCAAAAATCGTAAGCGGGCGTGTAATCTTCTTTGAGGCCAAGTGCACGAGCAAAGTTTCCGGCATCGGCGGAGGCAATGACCCCTTGAGTAGGCATCGGGCCCGGTAATTCAAACTGGATGATAGTGCGGAAGCGACGCGAGCCCGCCTGATTGATCGTCTGCTCTTCCGAATAAAGATAGAACGGGAAACCTTTCAGATTTCCGGTAATCGCAGAGGATGAAAACATCTTGCCCGGGGTAACGGCCAGGTTGTTTTTCTCGGCAAATTGCGCCCAGGCACGTTTCTGGCGCAGCAGGATGTGAAATGACCATCCGAACAGCCCGAGAATGAAAATGGCAAGGAAAACCCAGAGCAGGAACCAGATATTCAAGAAAAACCCCTTTGAAATCAAATACTAAGGGTTATTATACGCTAATACTTGGTTAAGGACAATTTGCAATTTCAACGCCTGTGATCTATGTTCGCCGACTTCGAAAGGATCACTGCGTATGAATAAATTATTGGCAGGCTTTGCGCTTGCAACAACTTCCATAGCCTCCGCTCAGCCGGCACAAGAAACCCAATATATCCTTTTTGAAAGAATGGACCGTGGTGACAGCCTTAATTCAGAAGATCAAATGGTCAAGGATATAGGGCGGTTTTCGCCTAACAGGTTCTATGCCATTTTCAGGCTGGCTTCCGGAAAACCGCACGCCGTAGAGTGCAGCATGCTGCAAGCTGGCATTATTGAGGTCGCAGGACATATAAATCATGAAAAATCTGCTCAAAAAAGCGAAAACCTGCAGCAATATCTTACAGAAATGAAAAATGCCGCCGTCAATTGTGAGGGAGTCATGGAAAGAAATCCATTTTAATTTGCATTTAATAAATCATCTGTCCTAGGCTTGCTTCATAAATAAAAAAACAGGGAGCCTTGAGTATGAATAAATATCTTCGCATCGCGGCAGCTGCCGCGCTCGCAACTACTGCCTTACCTTCTTATAGTCAGGAGAATTCAGTATCGCCAGAAAACCCTGAAGCCACCGAAACTGCTCCACCGGAAATAAGAGAATCTTTTCTAAAAATCATGGCAGATCGATTTGTTCCATACAGATTTGTCAGCACTATTCCCGACCAGTCTTTGACAATTACCCTCGAGCAACCATCAAGAATACAAGGTGAGTTTGCCATTAGCGGCACGAAATATTCTACTTCGAAAATTTCGCTGAAGGCAGCGTTTTTAAACTGGAAAGATCAATCCTATCAAGTCATGGGCTGCGATGAATTATCTACCGCAAAGCTTAATATGCTGAAAATAGGGATAACTTCAAAAACGGAGTTTGAAAAAGCGGTTGTGGATGCGCAGGTAAATCAGCTCGACCTCGGTGTTAAATCTTTGAATTGTCCGCCGGGACCGATGATTTAATTATTTCTTCTTGCCCTTCGATCTCGTCGGGGCACTGGATTTATGGCTCCAGTCATTGGCAAGGCGTGGTGCGATAAGCGCACCCGTCAGACCTAAATCCATTGCTTCCAGTTTCCTGATTTGATCGCGGCAACGTGCAGCTTCCTCGAATTCCAGATCGGTGGCGGCTTTGCGCATTTTCTCTTCCATGCGCTTGATTTGTTTTTGTAAGCCATCCGGTGACGACAGGAATTTTTCCTGATCGGAATCAGAAAACCCTGCTGCCAGATTCACATGATCGCCGCGCTCGAAAACGCTCGCCAGGACATTGCTGATCGATTTCTTGATACTCTCCGGCGTGATGCCATGTTCCCTGTTATATTCCATTTGCTTGTTGCGGCGACGGCTGGTTTCATCAATGGCGTATTGCATGCTTCCCGTGATGCTGTCGGCATATAGGATCGCTCGCCCCTCAATATTACGCGCGGCACGGCCTATCGTCTGCACCAGTGAAGTTTTTGAACGCAGGAAACCTTCCTTGTCGGCATCCAAGATTGCCACCAGCATACATTCGGGAATATCCAAACCTTCGCGCAGCAAATTGATCCCGACCAACACATCGAAATGCCCGAGGCGCAAATCATGCAAGATTTCAATCCGTTCGAGCGTGTCGACATCAGAGTGAAGATAGCGCACACGAATGCCGTTTTCGGTCAGGTATTCCGTGAGTGCTTCGGCCATTTTCTTGGTGAGCGTCGTCACCAGAACGCGCCCTCCCTTCTCGACGACAAGCTTACATTCATGCATTAAATCATCGACCTGATGCTTGGTCGGGCGGATTTCGACCGGTGGATCGATGAGGCCCGTCGGGCGCACGATTTGTTCTGCATAGACGCCGCCGGCCTGTTCCAGTTCCCATGGCGCAGGCGTGGCAGAGACATAGACAGTTTGCGGACGCAGCGCGTTCCATTCCTCGAATTTCAGCGGTCGGTTATCCCGCGCCGACGGCAAGCGGAAACCGTAATCAACCAGCGTGGTTTTACGCGCGCGATCACCATTATACATCGCGCCGATCTGAGGCACCATGACATGGCTTTCATCGAGAATAAGCAGCGAGTCCGGCGGCATATATTCAATCAAGGTCGGCGGCGGCTCTCCCGGCTTGCGGCCTGTCAGATAGCGGGAATAGTTTTCAATCCCCTGACACATGCCGGTCGCTGCCAGCATCTCGATATCAAATTGAGTGCGCTGTGACAGGCGCTGCGCTTCCAGGAGCTTTCCTTCCGCTTCGAATTCTGCCAAACGCTCTTTCAAATCGCGTTTGATATGCTCGATCATCTGACCAATGGTCGGGCCAGGCGTGACATAGTGGGAATTGGCGAAAATGCGCACGCCTTGAAGATCGGCGAATTTCTGCCCAGTTAGCGGGTCGAATTCTATGATGGTTTCAATTTCGTCGCCGAACATCGAAAAACGCCACGCACGGTCTTCAAAGTGCGCTGGGAATAATTCAACCGTATCGCCGCGCACGCGGAACGTCCCGCGGTCAAAGGCTATATCATTACGCTTATAATGAAGTTCGATAAATTTGCCGATTAGGGCTTGGCGGTCCAAACGCTCACCGGGACGAATTTCAACCGTTGCTGCAAAATAATCTTCCTTGGAGCCAATACCGTAAATACAGGAAACCGATGCGACAATGATAACATCCTTGCGCTCGAATAAAGCCCGTGTCGCTGCATGGCGCAGGCGGTCGATCTGGTCGTTGATACTGGAATCTTTTTCGATGAACGTATCGGTACGCGGCACATAAGCTTCCGGTTGGTAATAGTCGTAATAAGATACGAAATACTCGACGGCGTTATCGGGAAAGAAGGCTTTCATTTCACCAAAGAGCTGAGCGGCAAGTGTTTTGTTCGGGGCAAGAATAAGCGTCGGCTTTTGTACTTCCTGAATGACATGCGCCATGGTGAATGTCTTGCCCGACCCAGTCACCCCGAGCAAAACCTGATCGCTCAGTCCTGATCGAATACCGGCCACAAGCTGGCGGATCGCCGTCGGCTGATCGCCGGAGGGTGTAAACTCCGAGTCGATCCTGAACGGTTTATCTTGATCCAGCGACGCTGAAATAGGCTGGGCGGGGTGTGGCAATTCCTGTGTTGTCGGCATATATATAACTTAACGCTTTTACTGCAAAAGCAAAGCCGCCAAACAGGATTTTTATAGTAGATATTCATGACCCAGCCCGAATTAACCGAATTTCTCCTCAAACGCCGCTCGGCCAAAGTCGCCCATCTGGCAGAGCCTGCTCCCTCAAAAGAGCAAATTGAGACTATCCTGAAAATTGCAAGTCGTGTGCCCGATCATGGCAAGTACGCGCCATGGTATTTTATCGTCTTACAAGGCGATGCCAGACAAAGGGCCGGAGAATTATTAAGACAGGCTTATGAAACCGAAAATCCGGACACGCCGCAAGCCAAGCTCGACCTCGAAGCCGAACGTTTTCTCCGCGCTCCTTTGGTGATTGCCGTTGTCTCTCGCATCAAGCCAGGCAAGCATGCGCAGTGGGAGCAAATTCTCTCAAGCGGAGCCGCCTGTATGAATTTATGCCTTGCCGCTAACTCGCTTGGCTATGGCTCGAACTGGCTAACCGAATGGTATACCTATAGCGAAGATTTCAAAGCATCGATGGGACTGGATTCACGCGACAATTTTGCAGGGTTTATCTATATCGGCACACAAGCCGCGCCCAATGACGAACGCGAACGTCCGGACCTCGCCAATATCACAACTTACTGGCAGTCGGATGCGACCTTAAATAAAGGCGATCAGTATGGAATGCCGGATAAAGAGAAACCAAAGGCCGGATTCAAGTTGACGTAATTAAACTCTCCTCCTAAATTCTAGAAAAAACAGGGATGAGTGAGAATGCGTACAGATTTTGAAATTGGGCAAGATGTCTTCGTGCCAGCGCTAGGAATAGCCAAAATAACAGCCATAGGGCCTTTAACCTATGGAGGTGTCACTTTTAACGCCTTTCATCTGGTTTCCACTAATACAGTGCCTAGCATTCGACGAGGCATTACCAAGGATGTTCCTGTCAATCAGGCACATAAACAAATGCTTCCTATGCCTACTAAAGAAGAGCTTGTAAAAGCCTTGCCAGAAATCGCGCAACCCTCAGGCGGCCATTCCGGTCTATGGTCAAAGCGGGCGAATAAATATGAAGCTTTGTTAAAAGAAGGCGGCGTAGAACAAATAGCCCATGTCTATAGAAAGACAAAAAGAGACGATGTCCCCGAAAGATCTTATGCAGAAAATCTGATATTTCAGGAAGCATCCGCACTTTTAGGATTTATGACGGCCTATGTTTTGCAAACTGACATTCCAAGCGCAGATAAACTAATACAAAAAATTGCAGCAGGAAAAATTACAGTAAAAAAAGCTTTCGAAAATGCACCTGAAGTAAAAAAGGAAAAGCCGGCAGCAGCAGCCCAGCCTATTTTTGAACATCAAGAAATAGAAATTTCTAAAATAGCTGAGCCCGTAGCAGAATTACCGCTGATGGACGTGCAAGTTGTAACAAAACCCGAACTGGAAGAAATGCCAGTTATCACGGGAGAACCTATAATCGAAGATATTACAAAACCAGAATTTGTCCCTCAACTATCACTTCGGGAAGCATGGGATAGAGAATTCATCAATGACCCTATGTCTGTTTTTGTATTAACAGGCCATGTTCTCGATACTGATGAAGTCGAAGAGATCACCTCATCCACGCCACTAATTGCTAAAAGCAAAAAGCCACTTCTTAATATCGCGTTCAAACCCATAACAATATCGACACTTCAAGAAGCTTTTGAATATGTCTCCAGCGCCGACTGGATCGAATACGCCGCTAAAAACCTTTATCTAGTTGGAAAAGGCACAGCAAAAGATATCCGTGAAGATATCGTATCAGGATTTCATCAATATATGAGTCTTGATCGTTAGTGATTACTTCAGCGGTTTGAGCGTCGGGAACAGAATGACATCGCGGATATTCGATGAATCCGTCAGCAGCATAACCAGACGGTCGATCCCGAGCCCCCAGCCGCCTGTCGGCGGCAGACCGTATTCCAGCGCCGTAATGTAATCTTCATCGAGCATTTGCGCTTCTTCGTCACCTGCATCGCGCTGTGATACTTGCGCTTCGAAACGCTCGCGCTGGATACGCGGATCGTTCAGCTCCGTAAAGGCATTAGCAATTTCCCAGCCATTGACATAGCTTTCAAAGCGTTCGACAAGACGCGGATTGTCGCGGTGATTTTTCGACAAAGGCGAAATCTCGAACGGGAAATCCGTGACATGTGTCGGCTGTGTCAACGTATGCTCCACTTTTTCCGAGAAGATATATTCAACCACCTGACCCCAATTGAATTTCGGATCGACTTTGATACCAATTTTCGCAGCTGCTTCATGTGCCGCTTGTGCGCTATCCAGCTCAAGGAAATCGATGCCTGTCGCTTCCTTGACCAGATCGGTCATGCGTTTTCTCGGCCAAGCCTTGCCGAAATCCAGTACTTTGTCGCCATATTGAATTTCATAGGTTCCGTGCAGGCCGTGAACCACATAGCGCACCATGTCCTCGACCAGCGTCATGATATCTTCATAATCCATATAGGCGTGATAGCCTTCGACCGCCGTAAATTCAGGGTTATGCTTCACCGATACGCCTTCGTTACGGAAGTTCTTGCCGATCTCGTAAACCGCATCGGCAAAGCCGCCGACGATCAAACGCTTCAAATATAATTCCGGCGCAACGCGCAGGTAAAATTCTGAATCGACCGCGTTATAATGAGTGGTAAAAGGCTTCGCGCTCGCGCCGCCGAGGATAGGATTTAAAATCGGTGTTTCAACTTCGATTGCGCCCATACCATTTAGATAGTCACGGATCGAAGCGACAATTTTAGAGCGCGACCGAAGGACCGCCTTGGCTTCATCATTGACGATCAAATCGACATAGCGCTGACGGTAGCGTTGTTCGATATCGCTGAGGCCATGATATTTTTCCGGCAATGGCAAAAAGCTTTTGGTCAGCAGTGTCAGTTCTTTCGTACGCACCGACAATTCGCCGCGCGGCGTGCGGCGGATCGTACCCTCGACGCCGATAATATCGCCGAGATCGAGCGTCTCCAAAGCCTTCAATTTATCTTCGGATAATGTGTCCTTATGACAGAAAATCTGGATTTTACCCGTTGCGTCATGCAAATCGATAAACATGCCGTTATTGCGATAGGCCATGATCCGGCCCGCCACGCGCACGACATCTTCGGTTTCAACGCCGTTTTCAAGACTTTCATACTTAGTCTGCACATCGCCCGCTTTGTGGGTGCGGTGGAATTTATGCGGGAAAGCGTTAATACCCGCCTCTTCAATAGCCGCCAGTTTCTTTAGCTTGGCCAGTTTCAACGGATTTTCATCCGCAGGAGAGGTTTGTGGACTGGTTTGGGCATTGGCGTTTAACATGTTTCAGACTCTGTTTTTAATGTGGTAAAATAGGATCTGTATTGAGAGACAAAATCTATGAAAAATCAAGGTTTTATTAAGAATTCCGCCCATCCTTCCACCTCAGGAAATGTCATGGTCATTATCTTGATCATGATCGCCCTGCTCGCCGCCGTGACGATAACCATAACCCGAATGGGCGATAACACGACGGAAGTATCTCAGGAAGAAGCCTCCGTGATTGCATCACAGATATTGCGGCAGGCAAAAACCATGGCAAATGCTGTAGATGGGTTGGTTGCCAAAGGCTGCAGTATCACACAACTTAGCTTCGACAACTCCACTTTTACAGGTTATACCAACGCGCAATCCCCATCGGATAAGTCCTGTTGGCTCTTTGATGCATCCGGCGCAGGATTAAGTTTTCCAATGCCGCCGAAATCCGCCAATGACGGGACAGAATGGATGTTTATACGCCATAACAATGTTGGTGGTGTCGGGACTGAAAGAGAAACAGGTATCGCCTGTACATCCGCTTGTGAAGATTTGCTAATGGTCCTGCCCTTTACTGATGTAAATGTTTGTAAAGCTATAAATCTGTCAGCAGGAGTTACAACGTCGTTTTCAACAGCCCCCCCGCAGAATGCGGGAACAGGCGGCATTGATTTAAGCCTTAAATTTTATGCACCAAGCACAGCCCAAAGCAGCCATAATTATTCCCACTGGACGTCTTCTCAAGCCGGTTTTTCAATCAAAACATCGGTAACTCCTTTAAATACAAATGCTTTATGGGATAAAAAAACAGGCTGTGTAGAAGCTACCAGTGGTTACAAAGATACATCTGCGGTTGACCAAGCCGGCACTGGGAAATACTTTTTTTACCATGTTTTGGTTGAGCGTTGATTTTTCGTTATTACAGACAACACGCTCGTCACCCCGAGCCTCCGCCTTCGCGGAGGATAAACTCCGCCGAGGGATATCAACTTAAAATAGATGAGATTTCTCGGCTCACTTTGTTCGCTCGGAATGACAGTCATTATTTTATGTGATAAATTCCCTTATGACCTCCCCGACTCTCCAGAAGACCGCAACCCTGCCTGCCCTGTGCTTTGCCTCGGGTCAGTTTGCGCTTCTTACCTCGGAAGGCGAGATTAAAATTCTCGACAACAAACAGGCGCAGTTTGAAGTTCACAAAAAGATTACGCTGGTCTGCCATGCGCCTTATATGCTGTCCAAGCTCGACACCAATGATCTGCTCGCTGCTGATGTGTTGGAATTATTCGCCTTCGTCCATCCGGGAAAATTTTGCGTGCCGACACCTGCCGGTATCGCCAAGGCGTTGGGTCAAGTTGCGCCGCAGAGCCTCGAAGATTATCCTCTTTCTCTACAAGATTCCGTCGGTTATCTGCTGGACGATCTCTCTAAAAAACCAAACAAGGAACGGCTGCTCAATATTGCTGAAGCTATGGGACTAAACGGTCGTGGCTGGTACTGGACGCCGCATATCTTTGCCGCGCTCAATGAAAAATACGATCCTGAAAAAACGATCATCAGCCGCACTCAGCTCAATGTCTGGAAAGATTTGCCGGAATGGACGGAAGATGCGCCGCTGCCGCCCTCCTCTCATATTTCGGTCACTGGCGATGAAGCCCGCGAGCGCATGACGACCACGCTGGCACAGGCCATCGGCTCCGAGAGCCGCGCGCCGCAATTGAATTACACAACGCGGCTTGTCGAGGCTTTCACGGCCCGCGATAAATCCGAAGACACGAATGTCATTCTGGCTGAAGCCGGAACCGGCGTCGGTAAAACACTCGGCTATCTTGTTCCCGCCTCGATCTGGTCGGAGAAAAATGAATCGCCGGTCTGGATTTCGACCTATACCAAAAACCTGCAGCGCCAGATCGAGAGCGAGCTTACCCGTTTATACCCCGATCCCGATGTGCGCGATAAACGCGTTGCCGTGCGCAAAGGCCGCGAGAATTATCTCTGCCTTTTGAATTTCGATGATCTCGCATCAAGCGCCGGCATGACGATTCAAATCCGCAATGCGATTGCCGCAGGATTGATGGCGCGATGGATCATGGAAACACGCGACGGCGACCTGACCGGGTTTGATTTTCCCGGTTGGCTTCCAGGCCTTCTTGGATATGCGCAAACGCTGGGCCTTGCCGACCGCCGCGGTGAATGTATTTTCTCGGCTTGCGATCATTACAAAAGATGCTTTCCTGAGCGTGCTATTCGCAAAGCGAAAACCTCGCCGCTTGTTATCGCCAATCACGCGGTTGTTATGTACCAAACCGCCCTCGCAGGCCTCGATGAAAATCTGCCACAGCGTTATATTTTCGATGAAGGCCATCATTTATTCGATGCAGCAGACTCTGCGTTTGCTGCGCATCTAACTGGACAGGAAACTTATGACTTACGCCGCTGGCTGATCGGGCCTGAAGGCGGAAGAAGATCGCGCGCGCGCGGCTTGAAAAAACGTCTGGAAGATTTGCTTGCAGGCGACGAAGACGGCACGGGTTATATGGAACGCGCTCTTCATCATGCGCGTTTCTTAACCGGCGAGGACTGGCTCAAACGCCTGAAATCCGGCGAGCCACAAGGATCGGCAGAAAGCTTTATCGAAAAAATATTCAATCAGGTTCAGGCAAGGGCCGAAGGAGCCGAAGGGTTATATTCGCTGGAGACACCGACTTTCCCGCTTGTGACAGGCCTGCTTGAAACATCCGATAAATTAAAAGAAGAACTGAAAGTTTTGCGCGCCACCATCATGCGCCTTGTCGCGCATCTAAAATTCAAGCTTGATGATCAGGCCGATACGCTGGCCCCCGACAGTCGCAAACGAATTGATGCCGTGGCGCAATCACTGGAACGCCGCGCCAATGCGACAATTGCCGCATGGATCGGTATGCTGGAGACAATTGAATCTGGTCTAAACCCTGTCGAATGGGTTGACTGGATGTCGGTAGAACGCGGCGACGGCAGGATCATGGATGTCGGCATGTATCGTCATTATGTCGATCCAACCAAGCCTTTTGCTGCCGCTCTCAAACCGCACGCCCATAGCATGATCGTCACATCGGCGACACTCCGCGACGGCTCTATCATGGCGGATGACCAGCAAGGATGGGAAACCGCCAGCACGATCACCGGTGCCAATCACTTGTCATCGTCTCCGATGACGTTTTCCATCCCCTCGCCGTTCAATTATGCGGAGCGGACAAAAGTTTTCGTCGTCACCGATATCCGCAAGAACGATATGGACCAACTCTCTGCTGCCTACCGTGAATTATTCTTGGCCAGCGGCGGCGGCGCATTGGGATTGTTTACATCCATCTCGCGCCTCAAAAACGTGCACCACCGGATTGAGGATCGCTTGTCCCGCGAAGGGCTGACGCTCTATGCGCAGCATGTCGACGGGATAGACGCCGGAACCTTGGTCGATATGTTTCGCGACGATACGCATTCCTGCTTGCTCGGCACAGATGCTGTGCGCGACGGCGTGGATGTACCCGGTGAATCGCTCCGCATGATCGTCTTCGACCGCGTGCCATGGCCACGTGCGACGCTGCTACATAAAGCCCGCAAAAAAGTGCTCGGTGGCAGCGCTTTCGATGACCGACTGACGCGGCTTAAGCTCAAACAGGCTTATGGACGCCTGATCCGCCGCGCCTCTGATAAGGGTGTTTTTGTCATGCTTGATTCTGCCCTGCCGCAGCGCCTGCAAACCGCTTTCCCCGAAGGCGTGATTATCGAGAAGATAGGCCTCTCGGAAGTCATTGAAAAGACGCGCGAATTTCTCGGTTAATTATTTTCTGGCATATTTTTCACCGATACCGCATAACCTCGCAAAACAGGGTTAGAAATGTCTGCGGGGACAAAAATGCAGCAATATATATTTGAAATTCCTTATATAGAACCAGAACGCGCTTTTTCGGTTTTTGCCGATGATGACGGCGCGATCTTTTTCGACTCTTCCGATAAAAATTCACCGCATTCGAAATATTCCTTTATCGGCTTTTCGCCAATGGAAACCATTATTCACCGCGATGGAAAAACAGAAATCAATAATCGCGAATTCTCTTTAAAATTTCGTGGCAATCCTTTTCAGGTGATTGAAAAACGTCTTGCGGTCTGGCGAGAAATTACAAAATTATCGGATAAATCGCCTATGCCTTTTTCCGGCGGCGCGGCAGGATTTTTCTCTTATGAACTGGCGCGTCATTTTGAAAAGCTGCCCAATATCGCACATGACGATATGAATGTGCCTGATATGGCCATTGGCATTTACGACCAGGTCATAGGTTTCGATCTTAAAAAACAGAAAGCATATTTCTGCACGATTGCCAAAGACGCAAAAGCCGCCGAGGCGAGTCTAGGCCGTGCCAGCGCCCGTTTGAATAATTTCAAACATCATGTCTCGAACAGCCATAACCCTGAATGGTCGCGCCAGAAAACACGCGACGAATATAAAGAAGATATTCAAACCGTTATCAACTATATCCATGCTGGTGATGTGTTCCAGGTTAATCTGACGCAAAAATTTACGGCGACCTTGCCGGATTACTTCAACCCTTATGCCCATTATTTACGCCTGCGCAAAGTGAACCCCGCCCCGTTTTCAAGTTTTATGCGCATAGGGGATATTGTTTTGTCTTCTACTTCACCGGAACGTTTTTTGAAGGTCAGTGGCCGGGCAATCGAAACTCGCCCGATCAAGGGAACGATAGCGGATAGCGAACATCCTTCCACTTTATTGAGCAGCGCCAAAGACCGCGCCGAGAATACGATGATCGTCGATTTACTTCGCAACGATCTTTCCAAAGTCTGCGAAGCGAATTCGGTCGAAGTGCCAGAGCTTTGCGTAATCGAAAGCTATAGTGGCCTTCATCATCTAGTCTCCAGCGTCACCGGAAAACTCAAAAAGGACAAAACCGCCCTCGATGCCTTATCGGCATGTTTCCCCGGCGGCTCGATCACCGGTGCGCCCAAAATTCGTGCCATGGAAATCATCGAGGAGCTGGAACCGACGCGGCGCGGCGCTTATTGCGGATCGATCGGCTATATCGGTTTTGACGGCACGATGGATACCAATATCGCTATCCGCACGCTGATTTATAAAGACAACCAAGTATCCTTAAGCGTTGGCGGCGGCATCGTCGCCGGATCGCAACTTGAGGCCGAATATCAGGAAACACTTGTCAAAGCACGCAAAATCTTTGAAAGTTTTGAAGCGGAAAGCACAGAAGCACCATCAAAGATCGCGCAACAAGGGTAAATGATTCTCCTTATCGATAATTACGATTCCTTCGTCCATAATCTGGGCCGGTATGTCGAAAATCTCGGCCATGATATTCGCATCGTACGGAACGATAAAATCTCTATCGATGAAATCACCTTTCTCAATCCCGAAGCGATTATTCTTTCCCCCGGTCCTTGCGGTCCGGCGCAGGCCGGTATTTGCATAGATCTTATCAAACAACTCGGCCCCAATACGCCTATTCTCGGCGTTTGTCTCGGCCATCAATGTATCGCCGAAACTTACGGCAGTTTTGTTGTACAATCTCATAAACCGATGCACGGCATGGCCAGCACGGTCTATCACCGGAATTCAAAATTATTTTCTTCCATCCCTTCCCCTTTCTCTGCCGGGCGCTACCATTCCTTGATGGTAGAGATGGATGATTTAGGCCCCTTGGTGGCCACAGCACAAAGCGATGATAATGTGGTCATGGCTATCGAGCATGAAAATTATCCGGTCTACGGCGTGCAGTTCCACCCTGAATCCATATTGACCGAACATGGGGGCACCTTGATCGAGAATTTTTTGAGTTTGGCTTTTAAATGGAATGAAAAGAAAAAGGCAGCTTAATACATGTTCTGTTTCTTTCACGACCAGTTTATCGAAGAAGAAAAAGTATCGGTTTCGATGAATGACCGTGGTTTTACGCTCGGCGACGGCGTCTTCGATACGCAAATTACCACAGACGGTGTATTGTTAGATGCCGATCTGCATTTCGAACGCCTTTTAAACGATTCCATGATTCTCGGTATCCCATTCGATAAAACCATTCTGGATTTAGATACGATTTCGACAATGCTGCTGGCGCGTAATTCCATTTCAACCGGACGCTGGGTCGTACGTACGCAAATCACGCGCGGCATCGGCCTTCGCGGCCTTATGCCGCCGAGAGATGTGCATCCGACACTGGTCATGCGCGCCACGCCTGCGCCGCAAATAGACGACACACCTGCCCGCGCGATTATTGCCACGACAACACGGCGCAATGAGCATTCACCTTTGTCGCGTATTAAATCCACCAATTACGGCGACAACATGCTGGCACTGTTAGAAGCGCAGGATTACGGCGCGGAAGATGCAATATTGCTTAATACCGAAGGTCACGTTGCCTGCGCAACCACAGGCAATATATTTATCGTTGAAAATGGCACATGGATCACGCCGCCTGTATCGGATGGCGCCCTGCCTGGTATTACGCGTATGAAACTGATCGCCGAGCACCGCGCTAGAGAAGAGCATATAACAGTTGAGCGGCTCGAAAGAGCCGCTCAAATCTGGAAATCTAATTCAATAATTGGAAGCCGCTTGCTTATGCTGCCAATGTCAGCAGCATAGTATTTACCAGCGCTTTCTTGTTCTGGATCCTGACAATATCAGCGTCGTTATCCGCCATTTTGATATCGTCTTCAAGATCGCGCAGTTCCGCTTCCAGCTTTTCACGGCTTAAATTCGCAACCGGAATAGCTTCTTCCGCCAGAACTGTAACATGGTCTTGGCTGATATCAGCAAAACCACCCGCGATAAAGATTTTCTCTAAAGCGGAATTTTCTTCACGCTGAATGGTGACAACACCCGGGCGCATGGAGATAACCAGCGACATATGACCGGCGCGAACACCAACATCGCCCTCTTGTCCCGGGATCGTCACCTGAAAAGCGGATTCAGAAATCAGCTTTTCTTCAGGAGATACGAGTTCGAAATTGAATTGAGTTGTCATTAAGCTGCCTCAGCCGCCATTTTTTTGCCTTTTTCAATCGCTTGCTCGATCGTGCCGACCATGTAGAAAGCAGATTCTGGCAGGTGATCGAGTTTACCGTCAACGATCATCTGGAAGCCCTTGATCGTGTCTTCGATAGCGACGAAGACGCCCGGCGTGCCGGTAAAGATTTCGGCAACGTGGAACGGTTGTGACAGGAAGCGCTGAATTTTACGCGCGCGGGAAACGACCAGTTTGTCTTCTTCAGACAATTCGTCCATACCCAAAATCGCGATAATGTCTTGCAGCGCTTTATATTGTTGCAGCGTCTTTTGAACGTCGGTTGCACATTTATAGTGAGCTTCACCGACAACGCGCGGGTCAAGAATACGCGATGTTGAATCCAGTGGATCGACCGCAGGGTAAATACCAAGTTCGGCAATCTGACGGGATAGAACAGTCGTTGCATCCAAGTGAGCGAAAGTCGTTGCAGGTGCCGGATCGGTCAAGTCATCCGCTGGAACGTAAACGGCCTGAACGGAGGTAATCGAACCTTTGTTCGTCGATGTAATACGCTCTTGAAGCGCACCCATATCCGTTGCAAGTGTCGGCTGGTAACCAACAGCGGACGGGATACGTCCTAAAAGCGCCGAAACTTCTGCACCAGCTTGCGTAAAGCGGAACACGTTATCCATGAAGAACAGAACATCTTGGCCTTCTTCGTCGCGGAAATATTCAGCCATTGTCAAACCTGTCAAGGCAACGCGCGCGCGCGCGCCCGGAGGCTCGTTCATCTGGCCGTAAACAAGCGCAACTTTGGATTCGCCATCGAGCTTGATAACGCCCGCTTCGATCATTTCGTGGTAAAGGTCGTTACCTTCACGCGTACGCTCGCCAACGCCCGCGAAAACGGAAACGCCGCCATGGCCTTTTGCAATGTTGTTGATCAATTCCTGAATGGTAACGGTTTTACCAACGCCGGCACCACCGAAGAGACCGATTTTACCACCTTTTGCGTATGGGCACATCAGATCGACGACTTTGATACCTGTGACAAGCTGTTCTGTTTCTGTCGCTTGCTCTGTGAATTCAGGCGCTTCGCGGTGGATTGGATAGGATTTTTTTGTCGTGACCGCACCGCGCTCATCGATCGGCTGACCGATAACATCCAGAATACGACCCAGAACTTCAGGACCGACCGGAACGGTGATCGGCGCGCCTGTGTCGCTTACGACTTCGCCGCGAACCAGACCGTCTGTCGAGTCCATCGCGATACAGCGAACAACGCCTTCGCCAAGGTGCTGTGCAACTTCGAGAACAAGCTCTTTACCTTCGTTGGTGGTAACCAGCGCATTCATAATCGCCGGAGCTTCACCTTCAGGGAACTGAACGTCCAGAACCGCGCCGAGTACCTGTACAATTTTACCTTGTGCCATTTTTCTTTTTCCTTTTTTAACTTTTATTTTAGACCGCTTCCGCGCCCGAGATAATTTCAATGAGTTCTTTTGTAATCGCTGCCTGACGCGCCCGGTTATATTCGAGGCTGAGACGCTTGATCATATCGCCTGCGTTTCGTGTCGCCGCATCCATCGCCGTCATTCGCGCCGCATGTTCACCGGCAGAGCTGTCGAGAAGTGCACGGAAAATCTGGATCGAGATGTTTTTTGGCAAAAGCTGTTCAAGAATTTCTTCTTCGCTTGGCTCGAAACTATAAGGCGATACCGGATCTTTTGCCGCTTCAGGCGCTGATGCGTTCTGGTTCGCCACGGCAGGCGTCGGGATCGAAAACGGGATCATTTGCTGCGCCGTTGGCTTTTGCACCATGACGTTGACGAACTGGTTATAAATCAGCGTACAAACGTCGAAATTTTCGGCAGTGAATTCGCGCATGATAATATCGGAAATCACACGCGCTTCGGCAAAACCGAGGCGTTTCTTGCCACCAAGACCCGTGATGCTCTCGAGAATATTGCCGGACAAATCGCGTTTCATGGAATCGCGCGCCTTACGGCCCACAGTCACGATCTTTACTTCCTTGCCTTCCGCCATCAAGCGGCGCGCTTCGACGCGGGCGAAACGGATCAGATTGGAATTGAAACCACCAGCCAGACCACGATCAGAGGTGATAACGATCAATAAATGTTTTTGATCCTGTCCTGTGCCGACCAGAAGTTTTGGTCCTGTAGCCCCTGTTACATTGGCTGCCACGCGGGAAAGCATTTCCGCCATGGCCTGCGCATAAGGCTGCGAAGCCTGCGCATATTCCTGCGCCCTCTTCAGCTTGGACGCCGCTACCATTTTCATCGCCGACGTAATCTTACGCGTCGACTTAACGGAAGCTATGCGGTCACGATATTGGCGTAAGCTCGGCATTAAGCAGCAACTTTCCCGTTATAAGAGGAAGTAAAACGCTCAAGGAAAGTATTAAGCTCTTTCTTGATCTCGTCATCCAATGCTTTTTTCGTACGGATCGCGTCCAGAATATTTCTGCCCTGAGAACGAATCGAAGCCAGCAATTGAGTTTCGTAATCGCTGACCTTATTGACGGCAACAGCATCCAGATAGCCGTTCGTACCGGCATAGATCACAGCAACCTGCTCTTCAATAGCGAGCGGCGAGTATTGTGGCTGTTTCAAAAGCTGTGTCAGGCGCGCACCGCGAGCCAGCAATTTTTGAGTAGACGCGTCGAGGTCTGAGGCAAACTGGGCGAAAGCTTCCATTTCGCGGTATTGAGCAAGCTCGAGCTTGATCGTACCGGCAACTTGCTTCATCGCCTTGATTTGCGCGGCGGATCCAACACGGGAAACCGATAGACCGACGTTAATCGCCGGACGGATACCTTTGTTGAACAAGCCTGTTTCAAGGAAGATCTGGCCGTCTGTAATCGAAATCACGTTCGTCGGAATATAGGAAGAAACATCGCCGCCTTGTGTTTCAATGATCGGCAAGGCCGTCAAAGAACCTGCGCCCTGCTCGTCATTGAGTTTTGCTGCACGTTCCAGGAGACGGGAGTGAATGTAGAAAACATCGCCCGGATAAGCTTCACGACCTGGCGGACGACGAAGCAGCAAGGACATTTGGCGGTAAGCCACAGCCTGTTTGGACAGATCGTCATAAACGATAAGAGCATGCATCCCGTTGTCGCGGAAATATTCACCCATCGCGCAGCCTGTGTAAGGCGCTAGGAACTGCATCGGCGCAGATTCAGACGCAGTTGCGGCAACGATGATCGAATATTCAAGCGCACCGGCTTCTTCAAGTTCTTTCACGAGCTTGACGACGGTCGAGCGTTTTTGGCCGATCGCGACATAAACGCAATACAGCTTGTCTTTTTCGCTGCCGGTCTGGTTCGTTGTTTTTTGGTTGATGATCGTATCGAGCGCGACAGCGGATTTACCTGTCTGGCGGTCACCGATGATCAGCTCACGCTGGCCGCGGCCAACTGGCACGAGAGCATCGACAGCTTTAAGACCGGACTGCATAGGCTCGTGAACGGATTTACGCGGAATAATGCCCGGTGCCTTGACTTCAACGCGAGAGAATTGTGTCGCCTTGAGCGGACCCTTGCCGTCGATCGGATTGCCGAGCGCATCGACAACGCGGCCCAAGAGTTCTTTACCGACAGGAACCTGAACGATTTCTCCGGTACGCTTAACGATATCGCCTTCTTTGATGTCGCGGTCGGAACCGAAAATAACGACACCGACATTATCGGCTTCAAGGTTCAAGGCCATGCCTTTAATTCCACCCGGGAATTCAACCATCTCACCGGCGCGGCACTGGTCGAGGCCGTAAATACGGGCAACACCGTCACCGACGGACAGGACCTGACCAACTTCCGCAACGGAAGCTGTCGCACCAAAATCCGCGATTTGCTTTTTTAGGATTTCAGAAATTTCTGCTGCGCGAATTTCCATGATTAACCGACCTCTTTTAAGTTTTGAACGTTTTGATTGGATGTAAGCGCTTTTTTAAGGGCACTGAGTTTTGTTTTGACCGAGTCGTCAACCTGACGTGAACCGACAGTAACGACCATGCCGCCAAGCAATGATTTATCGACTTTAAGTTCAAGCACGACATCGGAGCCGATGGATTTTTTCAGCTCAGCTTTCAATTCCTGCTGCTGTGAATCCGTCAAAGGAATGGCCGTAGCGACTTTCGCCTTCACTTCGCCGCGGCGGGACGACATTTCCGCAAAAAACGCAGCGATGATGTTTTTCAATGCAGAGAGGCGGCGATTATGAGCCAGCACTTGCAGGAAATTTTGTGTCAGCACATTAAAAGACGACGCTTTGGCAAGGGCGCCAAACGCCTGGACTTGCTGCTCGATGGAATAAGCCGGAGATGACACCAGTTTTTGCAGATCGCTCGATGCGTCCAGCATAGCGGACAGGTCGAGCATATCTTTTTCTATTGAATCGAGTGAATTCGCGGCTTGCGCGGTGTCAATAAATGCCGCGGCATAGCGGCTGGCAATCTGGTGGGCAGCAGACGAGGATTGGGCCACGTCGTTGTCCTTTCGTTCGAATATATTAACCCCTTAATGGATGCCGCAGGATTTAGCATACGAGATACTAATACGCAAGCCTTATGACTCTAAAAAAACAAGGTTTTTTGACAGGATAACAGTGGCTTAGCGGAAATTCAGCGGATCCAGTCCCATTGAAACCAGCCATAGCGCTGGAAACCATACAGACAAGCTGCCAATTTAAACAGAATCAGGTGGACGACATATATTTCAAGCGTATATCTGCCGCCGAATTTCAAAGCCGATACGACAAATCCCGGTAGTTTTCCTTCGATTTCGGGTGTTTCTTTAGGTTCGAAATAATAGAGCATGAGTGAGGCCGCACCTATTCCCGCAACCATGACCTGCGCCACCGATTTTTCAAAACCGAAGATAACGATTTGTGACAAAGCATAAAGCGCAACCGTATAGCCCATAAATGCATTGCGTGCCGCCGGCGATAAATTAACCTCATCCCGATGTCGCGCCAGATAACCGGCCATAGCAATTAACAGGGCTATCGTTCCATATTCAGTAAAGAAATAGGTTACAATCGCCAGCGTACTAATAACGAAGGTTCCATATAAGCACATTTCTCCGTTGCGAAACGTAAGCGATACTACCCTGTCCAGCAAAAGCCGGACCAATATAATTGTCGCCAGAATATTGAGCGGGAAAACACCGCCGCCGAATATGAAATTGCTCAGGATTAATATCCCCGCTCCAACCCATAGGGGTTTCGATAAATCGCGGGATCTTGCATAGCCGACAAGAAAGAGCCAGATCGGCATGCTGGCCCGGCCAATAACGCGGAACCATTCATTCTCCGGATAAAAATAATATCCGACATGGTCGAGTATCATCAAAAGCAAAGCGAATGATTTTAAAAGATCGTAGGTGGTTAAATTGAGCGTGGAGACTTTAGATGGCATAATCTAATAATCTCATAATTTTCCATCACTGTCATCCCCGCGGAGGCGGACAAAAATCAAAGGAAACTCTGAGGATCAATATCGACCGCCAGCTTGACATTCGACGGTATCTTTATCGGGTCCAGCCATTCAGACAGGTATTTCTGCAAATTCAGGTTTTTCTCCGCCCTGATCAAAACGCGGTAACGATAGCGTCCGCGAATACGGTACATCTGCGCTTGCGCTGGCCCCAGAATGCCAATGCCGTCCACGCGCGGCGCTTTGCGAACGACATCCTCGGCAATCGCCTTGACCTGCCCTTCATTGGTTCCGGCAAAAATAAGAGCGGCAAGCCTTGTAAACGGCGGCATATGAGCCCGCTCACGTTCCTGCGCTTCTACTTGCAAAAATCCGTCACGGTCGTCTTCGGCCAAAGTCTGCATAACCCGATGCTCGGGATTAAAAGTCTGGATATAGACCTCGCCTTTCAGTTTTTCGCGCCCTGCACGGCCTGCGACCTGATGCAAAAGATGAAAAGATTTTTCCGTCGCGCGTAAATCCCCGCCCGACAAGCCTAGATCGGCATCGATAATTCCGACGCAAGTCAGGCGCGGGAAATGGTGTCCCTTGGCAATAATTTGCGTGCCGATAATAATATCGACCTTATGATCGTGAATGGATTGCAGCGCATCGGTGATTTTCTCATGTGTATCGGTCACATCGCTGGCCAATATAAGTGTCCGCGCTTCCGGGAAATATTCCTTCACCTCTTCGGCGATACGTTCGACACCAGGGCCGCATGCCGCCAGAGAGTTTGTATCGTGACAACTTGGGCAATCATCGGGAACACGCATATCATAACCGCAATGGTGACATTGCAATTTGCCGATCTTTTTATGCTCGACAAGCCATGACGTACAGCGCGGGCATTCAAAGCGATAGCCGCAAGTCCGGCACAAGGTCAGAGGCGCATAACCGCGCCTGTTTAAAAATAATAAAGCCTGCTCGCCTTTCTCTATATTACGGGCGATCGCCTCTTTTAGACTTGGCGAAATAAAATGCAGGCGCTCGGGTTTATCGACGCGCAAATCGACGACTTTTATTTCGGGCTTGGAAGCATTGCCATAGCGCGATGGAATTTCAAGATGCGTGTATTTTCCAGCCCAGACATTTTGCATCGTCTCGAGCGACGGCGTTGCCGATACCAATATAATCGAGATACCTGCCAGATTGGCGCGTACCACTGCCATGTCACGCGCGTTATAAATACCGTTTTCTTCCTGTTTGAACGCCCCGTCATGTTCTTCATCGACAATCATAAGGCCCAAATCAGGGTACGGCAAAAACAGCGCCGACCTTGCGCCGACGATGACGCGTGTTTCGCCTGAGGCGATGCCGCGCCATGTATTGCGCCTTTGCGCCGGTGTTAACGATGAGTGCCAGAGCGCCGGCGCACAGCCGAAACGACTTTTGAACCGATCGATAAAAGCATTGGACAGCGCAATCTCCGGCAAGAGAATAACAACTTGTTTATCTTCTTTCAAAGCCTCTGCCACCGCTTCGAAATATGTCTCGGTTTTTCCCGATCCGGTTACGCCGTCCAGCATAAAGCCTTCATAACCGCCGCTTTTGATACGGCTTATCAGTTTTTCCGCTATCTCGCCTTGCGTCTCGGTCAGAGCTTTTTGACCGTGTTTGAAATCGGGATTACGGCACGGCGACGGCGGACGAATTTCAACTGTTTTTAGAACACCGTTCTTTTCAAGCGTTTTGACGATAGTTGGCGTCACATTCGCGCCTTCGGTAATTTCTGAAAGTTTCCGCGGTTTGTTATCGGATAGAAAATCGATGATACGTTGTTGTTTCGAATTAAACTCGCCCGCCCTCCACCCTTGAAAAGGGGAAGGAGAAGAAAGAGTATAAGCGATTGCCGCCTTCCCTTCTTCCAACGCCTCTTTAATCGGCACAGCCATTTTCAGGACATGCCCGCGTTCGATCATATTATATCGCGCGACCCAATCGATAAATTCACGGGTTAATTTTGTCATCGGCGGCAAATCATATTTGCTCAAAATGGCTTTTAGCTTCTTGGAAGGCGCTTCGGCCTCGCCTAAATCCCATACCACGCCGACGACTTCGCGTGGCCCGAGCGGCACCAGAACATAGTCGCCCGCCTCGATATCCATATTTTCAGGAATGAGATAATCGTAATTCTTATCAATAGGTTGGCTCACCAGAACCCGGGCGATACTCATTGTTGCTTTCTTGTCTTTAAGGTTGCATGATGCCCCAAAATCAAAACCTTTGTCTATTGCCGCGGAGCATAAAACTATGAAATTCTTTGTTGATACAGCAGATATTGATGACATCAAGGACCTTGAGTCCACAGGTCTTTTAGATGGCGTCACCACGAACCCCAGCCTGATCGCCAAAGCCGGCAAGCCATTCCTGCCGCTGGTGGAAGAAATCTGCAAAATCGTCAAAGGCCCTGTTTCCGCCGAGGTCGCCTCGACCGATTACGAAACCATGATGAAAGAAGGCGAAAAAATCGCCAAGCTTGCACCTAATATTTGCGTCAAGGTTCCATTGACGCCTGCCGGTCTTAAAGTCTGCAAACATTTGTCTGACAACGGTACGATGGTCAATGTCACGCTTTGCTTCTCGTCTGCGCAAGCTATCCTCGCTGCCAAAGCAGGCGCGACCTACATCTCGCCTTTTGTCGGACGCCTTGATGATATCGGCCAGAGCGGCATGGAATTGATTTCCGAGATTGTCGATATCTACGACAATTACGAATATTTCAATACGCAAGTTCTGGTCGCGTCCATCCGCAACCCGATCCACATTACTGAGAGCGCGAGAATGGGCGCCCATGTTGCGACTTGTCCGCCATCTGTTATCCGCCAGCTTTACAACCACCCGCTGACCGATAAAGGCCTTGCCGCTTTTGTCGACGACTGGAAAAAAACCGGCCAAAGCATTTTATAAGAATTTCACCGCGAAGATACGAAGAACACGAAGAGGCGCGAAGCAGAATATAAAAACTTCGCGTCTCTTTTTCTAAAACTTCGCGTACTTCGCGGTAAAAATAATGTTCGAAAATGGCTATATTATGATACAATCTCCAAATGTCCGAACCGCTTCCTCACAATCTTACCATGACCGTTGACGATGTTATTAACTGGCTTAAAGCCAATCCTGATTTCCTGAAGAAACATCCGGAAGCCATCGACTATCTCATCGCACCGAAAGAAGAAAACGGACGCAAAGTCGCCGACTTCCAATCCTATATGATCGAGCGTCTGAAAGCCGATAAAACCGAAGCTGTCGAAGTGGCCAAAGGCGTTGTCGAAACCGCTCGCAACAACATGAACAACCAGTCGCGCATTCACAAAGCCGTTTTGCGCCTGCTCGAAGCAATCACCTTCGATGAATTTATCCAGACGCTGACCACCGACATCACCAATCTTCTTGATGTCGATATCACCACGCTCGTCGTCGAAGCAGATGGCCGCGAGATTCCTCATATCCATACCAACGGCATTCGCATCGTTCCGGAAGGCACGATCGATAACTGGATGCGCGGCAAGAACGCACTGCTTCAGGATGACATCAGCGGTATAGAAGTTATCTATGGTTCCGGTGCTACGTTAGTCCGCTCGCAAGCCTTGGTGCGTATCGATATTTCCATGCACACCCCGCCCGCTATTTTGGCTTTTGGCAGCCGCGATCCGCATCTCTTCAGTGCCGGTCAAGGGACGGAACAGGTTTCATTTCTCGCGCGCGTTGTTGAGCGCCAGTTGCGTACATGGCTGATGCTTCCCTGATATCTTATGCACCCGATCTGGCCGATGCCGTTTTAAAATGGCATACATGGCTTAAGGTCGAAAAGAATGTCTCGCCGCATACATTTCGTGCCTATAACGCCGATGTCACCCAATTCCTGACTTTTATTGCCACGCATAACGGCGCCGAGGCTTCGCTCTCCCATGTCGCCGATACCAAGCTTGCAGATTTCCGTTCATGGCTGTCGAGGAAAGCGATGGATGGTCTAGGCAATGCTTCGCGTGCACGTTCCCTGTCAGGCGTCAAAAACTTTCTGACATGGTGCGATAAACAAGGCATCCTGCATAACGCATCGGTCAAACTTGTCCGCACGCCGAAACTACCACGGAAACTGCCAAGGCCGATGGAAGAAGTTCAAATTATGCGCCTATTGCATTCCCCCTCACCCCAACCCTCTCCCCGTGGGGGAGAGGGTTGGGGTGAGGGGGCAGGCTGGGTGCAATCCCGCGATACCGCCCTCTTCACCCTCCTCTACGCCTGCGGCCTGCGTATTCAGGAAGCTCTTGGCCTTAATATATCCGACTTGCCTCGCGATGGATATTTGATCGTCATGGGTAAAGGCCGCAAAGAGCGTCAGGTTCCGGTTTTAAAAATTGTCGAAACGACTTTGGCCGCTTACCGCGCCTCCTGCCCTTTTGCCGAAACCCCGGACCGTCCTTTATTCGTCGGCGAAAAAGGCAAACGCCTGCACCAAGGCGTAGCGCAAAAATCCATGCGCGATATTCGGGGAATGTTAAATCTCCCCGCAACCGCCACGCCGCACGCTTTGCGTCACAGCTTCGCAACTCACTTGTTACAAAACGGCGCGAACTTAAGGGAAATTCAGGAACTGCTGGGGCACGCTTCTTTAAGCACGACGCAAAGATATACGGATGTAAACGCGGAAGAACTCATCAACATTCACAAAAAATTCCATCCGCATTCGAAGCGAGATTAACGGGCGATCAAGACCTGATAATACATATATCTATCTCCGCCCGTAGACGTACCGCAAAAGGCCTTTTTACCTTGTGTTGCCGTTGTATTAAAATCATTAGCAGAGTCTGTATATGTCCCTACAAAACGCCCAGCTGCCCAAGTATCAGTTGGAGGATTGCCACTCGGATTGGTAATGCCCAGCTTGTTATTAATTTCAACACATACTTCTTTTTTTAAAAAACCAATTCCTAGAATAAGATCAGCGCCTTCAGCTCCAGTTTCCGTACCTATACCATTAAACTTTCCGTACTGAGCAACCCAGCTTTTAGGCGCCATACTATGAGCTGGAACATCAGAGTCCAACAATGTTGCATTTTGAGACATGATTCTCGGCGAGACGCCGCCACCGGCAGGATTGAAAACATGACAGCTTTTATCAATCGGCGCGTTAGGATTTGTATAATCATACGCGCCACTTACGGTTTTATATGACGTCCCGTTATTGTCTTCGAACGTAATTTGTGTTTCCTTACATCCATTCATCACCATCATGGTTTTAACTGCCGTAGCCACAACGTTGCCGTAAGAAATAATATCAGTTGCAAGCATCGTGGCTTTTTCTGTTTGCCCTGAATTATTCCCCGTCCGCATACTCTGGCTCACTGCATAACCAAGCGCGGCAAAAAGAGCGATACCCAAGAATATAATAAAAAAAACGTTTCCTGACTGGCGGTTCATGGAAATATTGTAGCAGATTCCTCTCGTCATTGCGAGGAGCCCATAAACGTCACCCCCGCGAAGGCGGGGGTCCATGGATTCCCGCCTTCGCGGGAATGACGATTGAGACTTATTAAATATGTATCGGTCTTCCATCAACCGCCAGCGCAGCTTCCTTGATTGCTTCTTCCAAGGTCGGGTGCGCATGACAGGTTCTGGCGATATCTTCCGAAGACGCAGAAAATTCCATCGCCACGCCGATTTCGGCGATCAATGTCCCCGCTTCCGGTCCAATAATATGAACGCCTAAGACCTTATCCGTTCTGCTATCAGCTAGGATTTTAACGAAACCATCCGTCGCATTCATTGCCCGCGCGCGGCCATTGGCGCTGAACGGGAATTTACCTTTTTTGTACTCGACGCCGTCAGTTTTCAACTGCTCTTCTGTTTTACCAATCGACGCCACTTCCGGCCATGTATAGACAACGCCTGGAATAAGATTGTAATCGATATGACCTGTCTGCCCCGCCAGCATCTCGGCAAGCACAACACCCTCATCTTCGGCTTTGTGTGCGAGCATTGGTCCAGCGATCACGTCACCGATCGCATAGATGCCCGGTACGTTGGTTTTAAAACCATGATCCGTCTTCACGCGGCCACGCTCATCGGTTTCAACGCCCGCCACATCAAGAGCGAGACCACCCGTGAAAGCTTTGCGCCCAATCGCCACCAGAACGACATCTGCTTCGATTTTCTCAGCCGCTCCGCCCGCCGCCGGTTCGACCGTCAGCGTTACGCCGTCCTTGCCATTTTCAACGCCGGTGACTTTGGTCGACAGTTTGAATTCAAAACCTTGCTTGGTCAGGATTTTTTGCATCTCTTTAGAAATTTCCGCATCATTGGTCGGTAGGATACGATCCAGATATTCAACGACTGTAACTTTAGCACCCAGACGACTCCAGACCGCACCAAGTTCCAGACCGATCACGCCGCCGCCGATAACGACCATGTTCTTCGGCACTTCTTTCAACTCAAGCGCACCCGTCGACGACACGATGCGTTTCTCGTCGATCTCGATATTTGGAAGCGATACGACATCCGAACCTGTCGCGATGATAATATGTTTTGCGCTGTAAGATTGCCCGGCGACATCGATTGTGTTCGCCGACGTAAATTTTCCTGCGCCTTTCAGCCAGTCGATCTTGTTTTTCTTGAACAGGAATTCAATCCCTTTGGTGTTCGAAGATACGACATCTGTTTTGTGTTTCATCATGCCCGGCAGATCGAGCTCATATTGACTGACTTTCACACCGAAAGCGGCGAGCGAATGCCCCACTTCGTGATATTTTTCCGATGCCGTCAGCAAGGCTTTCGATGGAATACAGCCGATATTCAAACATGTGCCGCCTAGCGTATCGCTTTTTTCGACACAAGCCGTTTTCAGGCCGAGCTGCGCGCAGCGAATGGCGCAGACATAGCCGCCCGGGCCAGAACCAATTACAATCACATCATAAGAATTATCGGACATATTTTTTCCACAGGGTTTTATTAAAGAATTTCGGGACCGGAATAACATAGGAAGATTAGCTATACTTGAACAAAATGAAAGTGAAACCCGAAAAAAGTTCCATTATTTTCATAAAATTTACTTGACTCTATTAGATTCTCTGAATATTAAGATGCTCCAAGTTTAAGTTCAATTTTGCCCAAGTTAGGCCACTGCTATGCCTCCAAGCGCTTCCCCTTTTAATCTTGTATCTACTGTCCAGAATCCGTGCGTTGCAGAAGTCGAAAAACCGGATCAAGAAAATGAATTGAAATTAGTGACTCCCGACGGCTCCTCTGAGCCGTTTGTCGTATTTGCGAAGAAAATGGATAATGGTGAGATCGAAGGCTTTGAAAAACTTCAGCAATCAGCGCCGCAACGATTAATTACGCGTCAGATCGATACGCCCGACCAATTTCTTCGCCGCAACGGTATCAGCCTTCGTATCCGCGCAACTTATTATGAAACGTTGGGAATGCTGACTACCCCCGACATAAATATTAAAACAAAGCGCGGCAAGGCAGAAGTTGGCATGTCGAGAGGTGAATTCGAAGCCAATATCAGCCATGCCTCACTTATAGATCTTTCCGTTATTGAGCAAAAATATGCAAAAAAACTGGCGGAAGGAAAGCTTCCCGATCTAAAAAATGCCCTGATCGTCATTAAAAATTCTATGCCTCGCCTGATCGAGACATTTTTGATCGATACGCTGAGAGAGCGTCGCGTTATTGGGATGGATTCTAAAGTCTTTGGTATGACTGAAGATCAAAAATTTGTCGGCGAAATGCTCATGGATAAAGTCCGCTACCATGTCCGCTCGCCTTTCGATGAAAGCAGCTGGCAGATGACGGTTCAAAAGGGACGCCGTGAACTGGAATTGGAGCCGCTGCATAAGCCTTGCGAATTTAATACTTATCCAGGCTGTAAAGAACATGTCTGCCATGGCCTTGATTCTGTTGATGAAAGCCTGAGTCTCCTTTTTTTCCGCGAAGCAGTACAACGTGAAGCAGATTTACTAGGTGCCATCATTGAAGATGCGGATATGAGCAAATCGGAGCGTGGCTTTTTTGGATTGGACCAGCAAAGCGCTTTTGCGGAATTTTTAAATACCAGAACAAAAAGTAATCTTTCGACACTCTTTTCCTCATCTGTATTGGATGAGACTTTCCGTACAAATTGCGGTAAAATTGTGCCGATTATTAAGCCTGTCCCGAATATAAATGTTCCATGGGAACTAAAAGCGGCTTAAAACAGGCCTCATGAAAATAACCAAATTCGACATCACCGGCATCGGCAATGCCTGCATGGATATTGTCGCGGATTGCGACATGGATTTCATGGCGCGTCACAACGTCCATAAATCCCACTGCATTTATGTTGATTTCCCTTCCCTGCAAAAATTGAAATCCGAGCTTGTAAATCCAAAACTGATCGCAGGCGGTTCGGCGGCAAATACAGTTTATGTCTTTCAATGCCTTGGCGGCAACGCGGCCTTTCTCGGCAAGATTGCAGAAGATATCGAAGGCAGGACCTTTGAAACTTCTATGACATCGATCGGTATCGAAACGGCGCTTTCCATTTCTGATGAAGCCGATACAGGCTCGACACAGGTAGTATGCCTGACGACGCCGGACGGCGACCGCAGTTTTGTCACTTATCAGGGCGTGGCCGAAGACATTGCACCAGAAGATATAAATTACGATATAATTACAGGATCATCCATCGCCTATTTCGACGGCTACACAATGTATTCACCTTACGCGATGGAAACATTTTTAAAGGCCGCACAAATTGCAAAAGAAAAAGGTCATCTATCGGTTTTCAACCCGGGAGATCTATCGATTGTCGAGCTTTACAAAAGCGATGTCGATAAACTGGTCAAGGAAGTAGATATCGTTATCTGTAACCTGACCGAAGCCCGCGCGATATTTGGTATAGAAACCCTACAAGATGTTGCGGATAAACTCCCTTCCATGAAAAAGACAGGCGTTGTGACAGATGGCGCAAGAGGTGCTGTTGTCTTTCATGAAGGCAAAATCCATTTTCTACCCGCCCCGCCCCGCCCTGATGGTTATATCGATACCAATGGCGCAGGCGATCATTTCGCCGCCGGTTTTCTTTATGGGCTGACGCATGATTTCACATTGCCGCAAATGGCAAAACTGGCAGAGCTATGTGCGCTCGATTGCTTGTCTCATCCGGGCGCACGTCCGCTCGGCAGTCTAAAACATCTGATTGATATGGTGGATTAGGCTGTGTACTGTACGGCATGACCATCACGCCCTTTGAAGCCATGCAGAAAGCCGTCGATATAGTCGGCAACTCATCTCACGCGACAAATAAAATTGCCGCGACGATCTTTAAGGAAAATACAGCGTATAGTTCCACCAATATCTGGCCGTCCCTGATCGAGGAGAAAATCGGCACGGAAACGCGTATCGGCTCAAGCTCGGGCACTCTTCACGCAGAAGTATCCTGCCTGCTGAATTTTCCCCATGCAACGGAAGGCGCGAGTTTGTGCATCACAGACCCTTTCTGCCCAAACTGCGCCAAAAATCTCGCCGAGTCCGGCATCAAAAATATTTATATAGACCATAAAGGCTTCGATAAGGATTTCGCGCTTCGCCGCGGGGAAGATTTCAGCGCCATGTCGCTGCGCATCGCTTCAAAAGCCGGTATCAATATTTACCAGTTATGGCGCAAGGAAAACCGTATCGAGCCAATTTATAAAGTGCCGGATAATTATGTGCCCGCACAAGACAACCCGATCAAAATCGAGAAAACCAGCGTCGTTCCCAATATCTATGCGCTCAACCAGATCGTCGCCTCGACGCAAATCATCCATAAACGCTGGGCCTGTGCGCTGGCGAAAAACACCAAAGGCGAGAATTTCTTTTTAGTCGCCTCGGCTCATCCGGCTATCGGTTACACGAAAGATCATGACGCTGATATTATAAGCCACAAGGAAGGTAAATATTCATTCTATTTGGAACCGCTGAACCGGATTTTAATGGGCGCACACCGCTATGGCTTGCGATTGCTCGACGGTCTTATCTGGTCTTCGGAAGTACCGACCAGCCGTGAATTGGTCAACGTGGTCGGGGCCGGTATTCAGACCCTTTGCCTCGGCAATGAAGAAGCCGCCCGTGATGAAGACGCCATTGCCGCCTCGCGCCTCTTAGCTGATAACGGCGTGATGCAGTTTATTTCTTTGTAATTAAAATTCCAGCGTGAATTTCACTCTTTTGAATTTGGCTTTCATTTCCATCCCGGGACCGACTTGCAATCTTAAGGAAGATTTTTCAGTGTCAGGACCTGTCGTATATCGACCGAATTCAAACTTAAGATTTTTGCTGCCTTTTTTATCCAAGCTTTGGGTCAATGATAATAAAGGCTGCTTTTCATCTTCTAATGAAAAGACTTTTCCAGTTTCGACCAAGCTTGGCGGGCCCTGAATTTGGGCCATCACCGGCTGAGCCGAACAGGCAGACACTGCTAAAAAGCTGCCTAAAGCATTAGAAGATAATTTCATTGATATTCCCTGTTTATTATTTTGATTGGAAGATACAGATTCGCTTTCGCAAATGCGAGAAAAATTATCCTCGACTGTTTGGAAGGTCAGATATGCAAGCTAACCGTCTCTTCAGTTATCCGGTTCCATGCTAGGATGATCGCTTTCCCGTGCCAGAACCCCCTACTTGTCATCCTTAGCAAAGCGAAGGATCTGCGCGAAGCCTGAATAGGATTTTTTGCTTTGCTCAGAATGACAAGGCTGGTTGTTACCAATTCATCGTAATGATAGTCCAATAAATAAAAAACCCGCCGATTGGCGGGTTCTTAAAATCTCTATACGTCCAAAATCAAACGCTGCGGATCTTCCAGCGCGTCCTTAATACGGACCAGGAAGGTAACCGCTTCGCGGCCATCGATAATACGGTGATCGTATGACAAGGCGATATACATCATCGGGCGGGCTTCGATCTTGCCGTCTTTCATGACCATCGGGCGCTGCTGGATTTTATGCATGCCGAGAATAGCAACCTGTGGCGGGTTGATGATCGGTGTCGACATCAGGGAGCCGAATGTGCCGCCATTGGTAATGGTGAACGTGCCGCCTGTCATTTCTTCCATGGTCAGCTTACCGTCTTTACCTTTAACGCCAAGTGCGCCGATATCCTTCTCGATCTGGGACATGGATTTTTGATCGCAATCGCGCACGACCGGAACGACCAGACCTTGCGGTGTCGATACCGCGACCGAGATATCATAGTAATTTTTATAAATGATATCATCGCCGTTAATCTCGGCATTCACGGCTGGGATTTCTTTTAGCGCGTTGACAGCCGCCTTCACGAAAAAGGACATGAAGCCCAGCTTTACGCCATGTTTCTTTTCAAACACGTCCTTATACTGGTTGCGCATTTCCATGACCGCGCCCATATCGATTTCGTTAAACGTCGTCAGGATCGCGGCGGTATTTTGCGCTTCTTTCAAACGGCGGGAAATAACCTGGCGCAGCTTGGTCATCTTTACGCGCTCTTCGCGTGGGCCGGTTGCGCGAGGTGCAACTGGCGCCGGCGCAGCTTTCGCTGGCGCGGCCTGATGATTGATGACGTCTTCCTTCGTGACGCGGCCATCTTTGCCGGTGCCAGAAACATCTGCTGGATTGATATTGTTATCCGCCATGATCTTGCGGGCTGCAGGAGCCGTGCCCTCGTTGATCGAAGCAGCTGGCGCGGCGGTGGCGGCTGGCGCTGCCGGTTTTGGATCGTTGGCCGGGGCTGCCTGCGGAGCAGCCGGAGCCGCACCTGCACCACCCGCAGTAATTTCACCGAGAAGCGCGCCAACATTGACGGTTGCGCCGGGCTGAATTGAAATCTTGCTTAAAACGCCTGCTTCGGCGGCATTTACTTCCAGCGTGACTTTATCGGTTTCCAGCTCGACCAAAGGCTCGTCAACTTTAACTGCATCCCCCTCTTTTTTCAGCCATTTGGCAACAGTGGCTTCTGATACAGACTCACCTAGGGCGGGGACGACGATCTGGGACATAGGAATTCCTTTAAAGGCTTATATAATTTGCGCCTAATTTGGCCTGTACGGGTCAAAAGGTCAATGGGAAATCAGGGTATATTCGGTCAGTTATCAAGGCAATTTGAAAGGAAATTCGTTCTGCGGGCCGGGTCTGGCTTGTAATGCTTCAACGAAATCCGACATCTCCACTTTTGCAATCTGGCGCTGCACATCATGAATTTCTATATCCACATAATGGAAAACCCTGTCTCCGCGATCGATGACATCTGACAGCACCACCGGACCGTAAACCAGACGATCTCCTGCCGTGTTAAAAGCATTTGCTAAGTCCAAATTATTACCTGCAGCCGGTTTTACACGCGGGACCATAAAATGAACTATGCCATCCTGTCCTGTATCACCCAATTCACGATGCAAGAATATCGCCTGCGAAGCGACTGTGCCATGGAGATTGCCCCTTCCATGCTCGTGCCTCATATGAAATTGCATCGCGACGGGCAAATAATTGCCATGCGGCATCGCAATTAGCCTGTCATATAAATTTTGGAAACGGTTTTCTTCGCCTGCCATCGGGCGTCGGATCAGAAATTGAGCTTCGGTATAATACTGGCCGCTGTTTTTAAATATCGATGACAGGTTTCGCTGAACGCCCGCTTTCTGATAAAGCTTTATAATATCCTGTACGCCCTTGGCCTGAAACTTTTCCATCCCATCGAACGCCTTTTCGGCTTTTGCAAATTTTGGATGTTTTTCCTGATCGCGTGAATATTTTTCATGCAAGCCATCCACCATGGCGTGAGGCGATGAAGGATTGAAAAGTCCTTTCATCTTGATTTTGACTTTAAGGCCTTTTTCTTCATCATAATCGTGATGGCGATAGCGGCAGTCATCTGCATGCTCGAGATTGTTATGCGCTTTCCAATGCTCTACTCTTTCCGGGTTTTGATCGATATGTTTCATCGGCGCATGACAGCCTATATCCGGGCACATTAAATGCTTTGAATCATGAATAGCCGGATTATAAATTTCCATTTCAAGCGGCGATCTATCCGGATAAATAAGATCGTCTTGGGTAACGACATAGTCTTCCCAATCATTGAATTCTTGCAAGTCGGGATAATCAAACTCGGATTTCTCAGCAAGGCGAACAAAGACATAGCGCGATAATTCATCGCTCCAGTATTTCACCGAAGGATAATGCGGTTTTTTTGCTTTATCGAACTGGACAGGAGGCCATGTTTTGCTCATGGCCGACTATTTAACATATTTTATATGGAAAGCGCAAATTTAACTCGGCTGAGCTTGTCTTGCATGATGGCGATGGTTTTCGGCCAGCAAGTTTTTAAGACTGTCCTTTATTAACTGAGCGGGATCATTAATCGCCAGTTCCGGAAAGTAGAATCTGGCATTACCCTGCTTCTTGCTCGACAAACTTGCCAGACCTTGCGCCATATAAGTGTCCGAACGGTCGAAGAATGAAAGAATTTCCTCATAGCCGTCTTTTCCTGTAATCCGCCAATCGACTGTAAACCGCGGCATGATGATATGCGATACGCCTTGATCATCTTCATACATTTTGACGGCTTTACCCGGAATAAATCTTTTCTCGGGAATTCCGAAAGGTATACCGATTTTCGTTTTATCGACCCGTAATTCTATCGCACAAAGCTGGATTAATTTTTTGTGCGCAATCATGTCCTGAACAGTTTCAATCATATTTCTGCGACAAGCAGCATCGGTATCCGACCACATAAAATTTCTCCACGCTGCTCCATGCTCACGATTGACGGCATAACCGTTCGTGATACGGGAGATTTCTTGCGTGCGCATGGCAGCAGCCAGATCGAACATACCCTTCAGAGAATAACCCAACAAATCTTCGGGCCGGTTATTATCAGTTGGCTGCGCTAAATAATCAGCAGAAGTCGTATTGAAATTAAAACAGAATGGTGCGGTTGATGCTTTACGCTCAAGTGCCGGTTTTCCTAATTTGCAATCATCGTAATGCGAAGAATTTGGATAGGTTTTAAAATGAGCCGATTGCCCTAATTGACGAGATCCCTTCGCTACATCTGAACCCTGATGAAAATAGACGGGCGTATCACAGCATTCGCAAATAAGATGCCCTTTATGAATTTTATCGTCATAAACAACAGCATCGTCATTGATGTCACCGGGTAGTTTTACCAGTTCCTTGGTGCGCGCATCCCGCGCATACAGCATCTGGCGGGATCTTTTATTAAAATCGGTCGAAAGCTTGTTCATGTGGCGCAAACTAACTCAACCGCAATAAAAAGCGCCAGAAAAATCTATCCAATCTTGCTGAAACGTCGAAAATACATCTCCGCTTCGATATCCGTGACTATACTTTGCAACGTCAAGCGATCCGCCTTGCTCCATTGGCGGGGCCGAGTATGGAAAGCGCAGACCGCGCCGATGACCTGCCCTTCGTAACATAGCGGTTCGCCTAGATAGGCGATGATGCCAAACTCGAACCGCGCTGGATGCTGGCTAAATTTGCTGTCATTTGTAATGTCGTTAATCACGACAGACGAACCATCCAGAATGATATTTTGGCAGATCGACAAATCGAGGGAGGTTTCTCTTAACTGCTCTAGTATCGCCGGCAAACCGTTCTGGCTTTTAAAGAACTGTCGGTGCGGCTCGATGATCGAGATAAACGCCGCCGGCACGCGCAAATCGAAACATATTTTTTCCATCAGGAAATCATAGGCCGGATCGAAATCGGCATTCGCCATGCCGGAATCCTCGATGGCTTTCAACCGGTTCGCATTATTCAAAAATTCAAAAATTTTGCCTTCCATACGGCAAAGTATGAAAGGCAAAAGTTAATCGTATATAAGCGAATACAGGCGTGTGCTTAGAGCTTTAAAGCCTCGTCAACCAGGCGCGCCTGTTCCAGCGCGTGGCGCTTCGCGTAGCCCGTTGCCGGAGACGCCGATGACGGACGACCTGCATATTTAAAGCGCTTGCCGCCTTTGAATTTCGCCGCCGCCAATGTCTCTTCGAGTAACGGCTCGACAAAGGACCATCCGCCCTGATTTTTTGGCTCTTCCTGGCACCAGACGAATTCCGCGTTCGGATATTGCGCCAGCTCTTCGGCAAGTTCTGCTTCCGGGAACGGATAGAATTGCTCCAGACGGTAGATCACGACATTCTTGATGCCGCGCTTTTCGCGCTCCTCGAACAGGTCGTAATACACCTTGCCCGAACACATGACGACGCGCTTGACGTCTTTCGGCTTGGCAAGGTTGTCACGGGCATCGTCCCATAAGAAGCGATGGAAACTCGTCTGGCCTGTAAAGTCTTCGGCCTTGGAAACGGCGAGCTTGTGACGCAGCAGGGATTTCGGCGACATATTGATCAGTGGCTTTCTGAAATCGCGTTTCAACTGACGGCGTAGCGCGTGGAAATAATTCGCCGGCGTCGTGATATTCGTGACCTGCATATTATCTTCCGCGCAAAGCTGGAGGAAACGCTCGAGACGGGCGGAGGAGTGCTCCGGTCCCTGCCCTTCGAAGCCGTGCGGCAGCAGCATCACAAGACCCGACATACGCAGCCACTTGGTTTCGGCGGAGGCGATATACTGGTCGATGATCACTTGCGCGCCGTTGACGAAGTCACCGAATTGCGCTTCCCAGATGGTAAGCGAGTTCGGCGCGGCCCATGAATAACCAAGTTCGAAACCGAGAACACCGGCTTCGGACAAAGGAGAGTCATGGACTTCGAAATTTGCCTGATCGGGCGTGATATGTTGCAACGGGTAATAACGGCTGGCGTTTTCCTGATCGTGCAAAGTGGCATGACGGTGCGAGAACGTCCCGCGGCCAGCATCTTCACCCGATACGCGCACGGGATAACCTTCCTGAACGAGGGAGGCAAAAGCCAGAGCTTCGCCGACGCTCCAGTCGAAACCGGTGCCGGTTTTGAACATTTCCTTTTTCGCTTCGAATTGACGCGCGATCTTGGAATTGAGATTGAAGCTTGCCGGAATATCGACAAGCCGCTCGCCCAGCATTTTCATTTGCGCCTCGGTGATCGATGTCTCGCCTTTGCGCTTCTCGCCGAATTTGGATTTGACATGGGTGGTCAGGCCCGACCAGGCCCCTTCCAGCCAGTCGGCCTTGTTGACTTTATAGCTAGATGTCGCGGCAAACGCCTCTTCCAGTTTTTTGTGGAACGCATCGACCATGGCCTTGGAATCATCCGCCGACATGACGCCTTCGGCGGCTAGTTTTTGCGCGTATTGATTGCGCGTCGAAACCTGCTCCTTGATCGCCTTGTACATCACAGGCTGCGTGAACATCGGCTCATCGCCTTCGTTATGGCCGTTCTTGCGGTAACACATAAGGTCGATAATGACGTCATGGCCGAATTTCTGGCGATATTCGATGGCCATGCGCGACACATGCGCCACCGCTTCCGGATCGTCCGCATTGACGTGGAAGGTCGGGATCGCCAGCATCTTGGCCATGTCGGATGAGTACGGGCCGGATTTATAATATTCCGGCAATGTCGTGAAACCGATCTGGTTGTTGATGATGATGTGAACCGTACCGCCGGCGGTATAGCCCGGCAATTCCGCCATCATTAAAATCTCCGCGACCAGACCTTGTCCGGCGAATGCGCTGTCGCCATGGATGGTCAATGGCAATACCGCTTTGCGATTGCCGCCCTTTTCCAAATCCTGCTTCGCGCGCACCTTGCCGACGACGACAGGGTTGACGACTTCCAAATGCGATGGGTTCGGCGTCAACGACATGTGAACCGTTTTGCCGTTAATGACGCGGTCGGTCGAATATCCCATATGATATTTAACATCGCCCGATCCCGGCGTGTCGTCCGGCGTCGATGGCATGCCGTTGAACTCGGCGAATAATTTCGTGAACGGCTTGCCGACGATATTAGTCAGCGTGTTAAGGCGTCCGCGGTGTGCCATCCCGACGATGACTTCCTCGACGCCCAGCTCGGCTCCCTTGGCGATTATTTCCTCGACACAGGCGACGTAAGACTCGCCGCCGTCAAGGCCGAAACGTTTCGTGCCGACATATTTCAGGGCAAGGAAATCTTCCAGTCCTTGCGCATTGACAAGGTTTTGATAGATCGCTTTTTTCTGCTCTGCGGAGAAATGCGTTTTATTGCCGGTTGATTCAATTTGTTGCTGGAGCCAGTTGCGCTCTTCTTGCGAAATCACATGTTCGTATTCAACGCCGATCTTACCGCAATAAATTTGCTGCAATACAGAGACCAGATCACGGATCGTCGTTGTTTCGAAACCAAGGATACCGCCGACATAAATCTTGTGGTCCATATCGCCAGCCGAAAACCCGTAAGTCACAGGGTCCAGCTCGGCGCGCATTTGCGGACGCTTCAGACCGAGCGGATCGAGATCGGCCATTAAGTGACCATTGGCGCGGTACGCTTTCACTAGCATCATGGCCTGAATGGAGTCTTTCATCGCGCGCGTATCGTATGACGCTTGCGGAGCCTTGGATTGGTTCGCCGGAGCCTTGCCGCCCTTGATCGCCTCGTCGGCGGTCGTCACGCCAAACGGCGCGGCGGGTTTCTTGTAATGCGGGCTTGCCCAGCTCGCGCCGGTAATCTCTTTCAGCAAAGCCGTCTCGTCGTCTTTCAGATCACCAAAAAATGTGCGCCAGCTCGCATCGATCGCATTCGGGTTGTGCAGAAACTCCTTATACAGATTGGCGATATATTCCGCGTTGGAGCTGGACAGGATGGTGGCGAGCGAGGCTTGAGACATGAGGGTTCCTAGAGTTATGAGACGTCTTTATATTAACGCCGTGACATTTTATAAATCAATGACGCGTCATGTAAAAGCGCAATGACGAAAAAAAACGTTTGTTGACGCATATAGGAATATAGTCTTTTCACCTTTTCAATTCGTGCTTATTCCTTTATAAAACAAATAGCCATTCGTCTTTGCTGTAGACACGTCGACGTCCAATTAAGCCAAAAAACAAGCAGATTTATAATTAATGGGTTTTATGAATTCTCAAATCAATACATCACCGGGATTCATCCCGAATAGATCTCGGGGCAATGTATTATTTTTAATATTAATTGCAGTCGCCTTGTTTGCGGCACTTTCTTACGCTGTCGTCTCCTCTTCGCGCACAGGAAGCTCTAATATTTCTCAGGATCAAGCCCGAATTTTAGCCAGCCAGCTAGTATCGGAATTAAACCGCTTTAAATCAGGCTTTGACCGATTGTATGCGAGTGGTGATTATGCTCAGGTACTTTTCAATAGTGTCGCGGACAACACGAATGGAATCGTTTATGTAGGCGCAGATACAACCGGAAGAGGCCGCACCATCGGGCTATTTAACAGCGATGCCATTTCATTGCCTAAACCTTCCTATGTTCATTTGGCAAGACATGCTTCTTATGCAGCAGATACTCGGGCTTACGAGTGGTTTTCAAGAGACATCAAAATTAACGGCATGGAACTTGGCACCGATAAACCCGATGAGGTTTTGAGAATTTTATTCATATCAGATTTAGTCTGTCAGGAAATAAACCGGCAATTAAGTGGAAGTAATACAATTCCTTCTTATTCAGATTTCCCTGCCGTTTACGGAGTCACTTTTAGACGTATCTCTACTACAGGGACTGAAACAAGCGGCAGCAATCCATCTTCAGTTGGCCATGATCTACCCGACACCGTGGGCTGCTTTAAAGCAGCAACAAATGACAATCATTTTTGGATGGTTGTTAAGACTTATTAACTCTCATCATCGCTTTTACTTTTTTGCCTGAATTCCCATCGGCGGGCTGCTTACCGGTTATATGCTCTGGGGATCATAGAAATTGACATAACAGGAATAAATACCTATAATCAGGTGTTGCTTTGCTGTGAGCCAGATCACGGCACGCCGTCTTTCGGCCATCCCCAAGGTTTCGAACCCGGCGGGGACCTAGCCGTTAGTTACAAGAAGACAGGGAGACTTAAGTCTTGCACCACGTCCTCGGTAAATTCCGCTTCTTCGCGATAGAAAGCTAAACCTATCTAAAAACGCGACGTTCAAAGTAGTTAGAATTACGTTCAAACTGAACACAAGTTAACGCGAAGACCCAAAGACCCGAAGGAGAATTAAAACTTCGATCCTTCGGATCTTCGCGTAACACCCCTTAAAAAAGCGACGAGCAAACTTAGAGACTCCCCTTAAGTCATTGAAATATTACTCTTCACGGCATGGATCGCCGCGCTCATTCATTCGCTTATGATAGCGAATGAAAAAATCCAACAAAAAATGAAAGCAAACTAGGAGCCTACACTAAGTCCTTGAAATTAATAATATATAAGCATTCACTTAAATATTCTCAGTTCCTAGCCGCCGGCAGAGAAAAAACAATCCCGCGCCGCCGCTGAAAATGACAAGCGGGATAAAAACCAAATCCGTTAACCAATTGATCCCGATACAAAATATCGGCCCACCCGGCTGGCATAAATCGCGGCTCGACATATAAATAAATCCGGCGACAAAGATAATCGCTGGCATAAAAAGGATGACAATAAGAATATCTATTGGTTTCATCTTGAAATAAATGAAACTGAAAACACGAGAGACAACCTCAAATAACCCCAATTATTTCATGGGCTTGAGGGAACTTTTCTAAAAAAACTAGAGTATTTTCGACGCATCCAGCGCCATGCGCATTTTGGCAATCTCGATCTGCGCGCGAAGGTCTATTTCATCCAGAATAGAGGCCAGTTGCGGATCCTGAATTCGCTCACGATGCGATGCAACGACATCCGCGATGTCTATGAGATTGCCCACACTTACATTGCCGGTCAAAATACCGAGGCGGACTTTATCGAGGCCACGCAGCACGCTGTCGGCGCGTTTTTTCATGCGTCCGCGGCTGGCGCGCTCTGCCGGATCTTCCGCGCCTTGAGCCGCCAAAAGACTGTCCAGACGGGCAATCGCATTCGCGCCGGATGTATGCGCCGCTTCTGATGTTTCTTCCGCGCCGCCGAGTAAGCCACTGAAAGCGCTGGCGCCTGCACTATTGGTACCGCCCGTCTTTTTGGTGCCGGAGGTTTTGGATGTTTTATCGGGGCCTGTGATCTTCATATATCCATCATATCAAATCTTTGCGGCTTTTCCACTCGGCAAGTTTTGCCTAGAGCGCGACGCGGCCCGACTTGGCACGATCCTCGCAAGGAGAGTTACAACGATTATAAAAACTTAATGGTGGTTGGTATGAAAAAGATTGCGAAACGATTTAACGAATTAAATCTCGATGGCCTCGTCATCTTCTGCTTTGGCGCTTTGTGCCTGTTCCTCGCCCTTCTTGGGAATGCGGCTTCGGCGCAGGCCGGCACGACCCGCATCAAGGATATCGTCAATATAGAAGGCGTGCGGGACAACGTCCTGATCGGTTACGGTTTGGTGGTCGGCCTCAACGGCTCAGGCGATAAACTCGCCAACTCTCCGTTTACCAGCCAGTCATTGATTGCCATGCTGGAACGCCTCGGCGTCAACGTCCGTGGCCAGAACTTGAATACCGGTAACGTCGCTGCCGTTATGGTCACCGGAACCCTGCCGCCTTTTGCGTCCCAAGGCTCCAAAGTCGATGTCACGGTTTCCACGCTCGGCGATGCGAAATCCCTTCAAGGCGGTACGCTTCTCGTCACACCATTGAAAGGTGCCGACGGGGAAGTTTATGCCGTATCCCAAGGGCCGATCGCCATTTCCGGCTTTGCCGCTGGCGGCGAAGCGCAGACCATCACCCAGAATACGCCGACACGCGGGCGTATCGCCGGCGGCGGTATCGTCGAACGCGAAATCGATTTCGACCTGAACCAATTACCTGAAGTGCGCCTGTCTTTGCGCAATCCCGACTTCACAACATCGCGCCGCATTGCCCGCGCCATCAACGGCTTTACCAATGCCGAACTGGCGTCGGCTGCCAACGATGCAACCGTGATCCTGAGAAAGCCTGACGGCTACCCGGGCGGTATCGTCGAGCTGATCACCGATATCGAGCAGCTTCCGGTCGAGCCTGACCAAGTCGCCAAAGTCGTCATTGATGAAAACTCCGGCACCATCGTTATGGGCTCCGATGTCCGTATCTCGACCATTGCGATTGCGCAAGGCAACTTGACCATCAAAGTCAATGAAACGCCTCAAGTATCACAGCCGAACCCTTTCTCTGAAACTGGCTCGACCGTGGTGGTGCCGCGCTCCGATATTCAGGTTAACCAGTCTAAAGACGCAAAACTTGCCGTACTTGAAAACGGCGTAACCTTGCAGGATCTCGTTACAGGCCTCAACAAACTCGGCGTCGGACCGCGTGATATCATCACGATCCTTCAGGCCATCAAATCCGCAGGTGCCTTACAGGCAGAAATCGAGACAATGTAATGTCCGATATATCCGCCGCGACATCCCAGGCTTCTTCCGCTTTGCAAACCGCGCAATTACGCTCTGCTGAAAGCAAAATGGCCAGCGCCGCCAAATCCGCTTCTTCAATATCCGATAAGGATATGAAGAAGATCGACAAGACAGCTCAGGATTTCGAAGCCGTCTTCGTCACCGAAATGCTGCGCCCGATGTGGAACATGATGAAAGTCAGCGAAGACTTCGGCGGCGGCAAAGGCGAGGAAGTCTTTCGTGATTTCACCTTGAATGAATACGGCAAGCAGATGGCCTCTCAAGGAGGCTTCGGTATCGCCACGCATGTGAAAGAGCAATTGATCCGTATGCAGGCACAAGCTTCCCATCCGGGTGCCGAGCCGGAAGTTATTGCCCTGGCCGTCAAGGATGCCATGACAACCCGGACCGCAAATTAATATCGGGCCTGCGCGCCCCAAATGCGCCGGCCGCTCGTAGAATAGTTGAACCTTTACCAGACGGAGACTTATAGAATATGACCCCTCCTCCTTCCGAATCCAATTTGCTCTCCGGCAGCCCTGAAAAAGCGATGGCTACGATGCTGGGCGTTATGATGGGCCTGAAAGACCTCTATAAAAAAGAGACTGACGCCATGCGCGCACGCGATATCAAGAAATTCCTCAATCTCCAGCCTGTAAAAGAAGCCTATACCCGCGACTATGAGATACTCGTAAAGGAGCTTCAGGCACGTTCTTCCACCATCAAGAAAATGGATACGCCGCTGCGTGAACGCCTCGTCGCCGAGCAGCACGAACTGGCCGCATTGGCCGAAGAATCCATGAGCTGGTCGCTCCGTATGGCGGACGCTTTGCGCCGCGTACAGGAACGTCTGATCAATGCCGCCCGCGAAACATTGAAAAACGACGCGCCAAATTACGGCGCTGCGGGTAAAATTCAGGCCTCCAACACACCTGTCGCAACTGCCTTTAACGAAGCTTATTAGATCAGGAACATCGCATGACTGCATATATGTCTTCCGCGTCCACTGCCAAACCCGCAACGCCGCCGCCATCTTATCAGGCGAAGGATACGCCTCGCCCTGAGAAAAAGCAGACGCAGGAAACATCGACATCGGAGTCATCCGCAAAATCTTACCTCACCGAAACCGAAAGTGAAATTTCACAAGCGGACAGCTATGCTTTTGCTGAAATGATGGCCTCTCTTTTGAATATGCCGTCCCTTGCCCAAACAACGCCGCCGCCAGTTGGCGGCTCGGCTGCTAATGATATCATCGTCGCTGCACCGGCCAATATGACCTCCGCAGAAGCCCCCTCACGCCCTGCGGTTCTGTTCAATATGGATCCGGCCCTACTTATTCTGCCGCAAGATATGTCTGCCGCCGCTTTAACGCCTCCTGCGGATGGCAGCTTTAGCGCAGAACTTATCGCCGCCCTTACCCCCGGCGTTCCTGCGCCAGTAGAAACATCGGCCACTTCTGCTGTTGCTGTGCCGGTTATCACTTCTGATGTTCCAACAACGCCGGCGCTGACTGTCGACACTTCTGTTGAAGCCGAACCACGACTAATCGCCTCCGGCCTTAATCCGGTTCAACTCGGAGAGTTGAAAGAAAAGATTTCCGGCGCTGTGAATTCATCCGATGAACATCCGGGATCGAAGACATTAGTTATTCCAAATACGTCCCAGCCTGCGCCCGTTAATTCGGCATCGGACAAAGGTGTCATCACCGTTACGTTCCAGCCACCTGAAATTCCTGCTTCGGCTGCAACACAATCCGTGGCCGCCGGTAATGTGGCCGTAGCCGTTGCAACCCAGATGTCAGCCACGCAATCCGCACCTGTCGTATCGACTATCGCGACAACCGCAAATGCCTCCGCAGAAACACCTATTGATATGGATGCCGCGCTACTTGCTGCTATAGAACCCGGCACTGAAGATACGATTGCCACCGATACCGGTTTTGATCCGGTTGAATTCCGCATTGCCCAGCGTTTCCAGCGCCCATTATCTCAACAAGCTGCTCCGCCCGCCGAACCGGCATTGGCTCCACAAGCACAGCAATCTGGCATGACTGCCAATACATCAGTAGCAGCACCACAAGTTGACACTGGTGTAAAAGGCAAAGTCTCGGCCCAGATCGAGAATACGGCGTCGCTTCAGTCTTCGGCGATTGCATCGACATCTTCTGCCAATAACCTGACAGCCACCCCCGTCGCTCTGCCTGTTACGGTGACGCCGATGACAGTCGCTTCATCACCGGTTGCACAAAGCTCCTATGCTTCACAAACTCATCCGGCAATTCAAACCGTTGCCGCGGCGATTGCCAAGAATGCCAAAGAAAGCGGACCGCAAACCATTTCGATGCGTCTTGACCCGCCCGAGCTTGGAAAATTGCAGGTCGAAATGAAATACAAAAAGGGCGATCCTTTGAAAGTCCACGTTGTATTAGAAAAAGCAGATACAGCGACTATGTTTCAAAAAGACGCTCATGCACTTGAAAGCGCCTTGAAAGACGCGGGCGTTCAATTGGACGGCTCTTCCTTGTCTTTTGAATTTTCACAGGATAACAGCGCCTTCCGTCAGGCTATGGGGAAAGAATCACCCTCCGCTTCTTCCCGCGCAATTTCAGAGACATCAATTACCACTGAATTACCGTCAATCGAAACCTCAATGGATATTTTCACCGATAATAAAACGGGGTTAACTCATTACAATCTCCGCGTTTAGTGGCAATTGTGTCTTTTTTGTGATACACTCAGTTTTATTAAGTAGTTTCAAAATTAAATAAAAATTTATCAATTTGGGTCATCCTTATTATGGGATATTACCAAAAGAAATTTGAAACAGGGTGTGTATGAAAGATTTAGATACCAGACAGTCCGAAAAAGGCCTCTCTTTACTGGAGATTGCAATCGCCCTGATCGTCGTCGGGCTTTTGGTCACGCCCCTGCTTCAGATGTATAACATCAATAAGATGGAACGCGTTTCCCGCGAAAACAACAAAACTCTCGAAAATATCGCAATTGCTCTTAATAAGTATGCGCAGCAGAACAAGAAATATCCGGTTCCGGCAAATCCGACACTGACTGCTGCAGATGCAAGTTATGGATCTTCAGCAGCTATCGCGCCAAGCGTGGCCTGCAACGGAGTTATTACAGGGCAAGGCGTACGATGTACGATCGGTGCCACTAATAACGCGTCCCCTGCCAATGAAGTTTTGATAGGCACTGTTCCATTTCTAGAATTGGGTTTAAACGACAAAGATACTTTCGATATTTATGGTTCAAAGATAACCTATGCCGTTACAAGACGTCTCACAAATAAAACAACCTTTAATGATAAAGAAGGCGCAATTGGCCTTGTAAACCAGAATGGTACGCCTCTAGATGGCGGCGGGGATTTCAATGTTTTAGATAGCTCGGGTAAACCTCATGTACTTTTCGCCCTTATAAACCACGGCGCGAACCGTTCAGGCGCCTATCAAAAAGATGGATCTCTTGCTCCATGTTCAGGTCAATTAGATACTGATAACTGTAATCGGGACCCTAGTATTGCAAATGGCCCTTCAACGATCGATGGCTCATTCAGAGGCAGGCAAAAATACGATCCCGCGAATGCGCCAAACGGATTATTGCCCGAGCTTTCCAAGTCCTTCGCCTTAGGCACTGGCACAGGTTTTTATGATGACACAGTGACATTCCGCACCACGTCACGCGATGAAGGCTGGTCGAGCCTTCGAAGCGATGTCTCCGATACAGAAGCCGGTACATTCCTGTCTGAAAGCGGAAAAGTCATGATTAAAAAAGACCCATCCGAATCCACCACGGCTGTTGCCTCGATGGATGTCGACGGTGCGGTGCAGGTTTACAAAACCACAAGCCCGACAGTCTGCAACAGGATGGATGTTAATCCTTCAACTGATGATTGCTTTAAAATAAAAAATATAGCCTCCAAAGAGCCCGACCCGACAGAACTGGCAGGCGGCATAGATAAAGCTATTAAATGTGATGATATGGGCGGATTGAAAGGCATGAGTAAAGCGAAGAAAGACCCTCAATCTCGCGAACAAAACGATTATTATATCAAGCGTAGATGCCCAGCAACCGAAAGCCCTATGCCAGCAACAACCTGCCCCACCGATAAAGGCATTAGTAAAATTGTAAACGGGGAGCCCCAATGCAGTTAAAGCCAAGAATTAAAGCCCATACCGAAGCCGGTTTCACTTTGCTGGAACTCAGCATCGTTGTTTTCATTAGTATTTTGCTAACGGTTGCCATCGTGAAATTCATTGAAGGCTATCAAGAGCAAATCAAACACGAAGAGACAAAGCGTTCCGTCGCCAATGCTGAAACAGCGATTGGTAAGTTCTATGAGCTTGCAGGTCGCTATCCTTGCCCAGCGGATAGAAGCCTTGTTCAAGGCGATAGCGGTTACGGCAAGGAAGATTGCACTACACCGAATTTTGTTAATGGCGCACGCGATATAGATGGAAACGGCACAACGGCGAATGAAAGAGTCATGGTCGGCGTATTACCGACTTATGCTACTGTTACGCCGGAAACAGGCATACCATATGAAGTTACCTTAGCCGAACTCATAGAAGATAACGAAGTTGTAAATCCAAATATCACCGATGCCTGGGGCAATATCCCGCTTTATGCTGTGACCGAAGTCCTGACAAAAAAATATGATCAAGCCAGCCCTGCCACCATTGCGGCAACTTTTGATACATATAAAGGTGCCATTGCTATCGTTGATGAAAATGACCGTGATACGGGCGGAACCAAGCAAGATGCCCACTTCGTCGTTATCTCAATGGGCGCGGATGGCATGGGCTCGAAGAACCTAGCGTCGGGCAGAAATGAAAATTGCAGTGATACCGGTTATACGCTACAAAAATCAAATTGCGATCTGGCCGATGCTAAATTCATCTCGGGTCTGCGCAGCACGGCCTCCAATAAAAATAGCTACTATGATGATTATGTCGCATTCACCTCGACCGTGCCGATGACTTTGTGGAGCAAGAACGGCACTAATGGCGTTTCCACAGTCACGACCGGCAAAGTCGGGATCGGAACTGCGACACCCAAGGAAAAACTTGAAATTGGTAACTCAGTCGCGGGTGCATCTGATAGCACGCTTATGGTAGAACGCTCTACTTTCTCCGGCCAGCTTTGTGATATCACTGATCCAACAAAATGCATAACACCTGAAAGTCTTGTGGGCCTTGCTTGCCCGGCGGGTCAATACATGAAACGCGTTTACATGGCCGGCGGTCTTCTAAAAGGTGAATGCGTAGCTCTTAACCTGACAAATAATTATACTTGCACGAACGGCTATGTGCGCGGCATGGATACTGAAGGCAATGTGATGTGTATCGACAAACTTCCGATCAAGCTCGAAGCTAAGTGGATTACAATTCCTAATATTAGCGCAGGAAATTTAGGTGACATGGAAAGTAGATGCGATACATCTGCAGGATGGCATACAACAGGGATTACCGACAATCTAGATGATCCTATGCATTCAATCAGCGAAGAAAAAGAGACCCGTGATCCGAATTATCCTAATGACCCTTTAAAAAGAGGACCCATACAACAGCTTTGTATGAGAACAACAGATGCTGAAGTACGCTTAACGTCATCTTGGACAACGGGTTCTTGCCCTACTGGGACAATCGACACGAGTATAAGAGATCAATCTGGCAGCGACAAACACGATCTAACAGAAAATCAAGACTCGGGAGCTAACAGCAACATGAAATGGTGTCTCGGCGTTTCCGGCAAAGGCGTAACACTTGCCAAAAGATGGGAAACCAGCACCAAAAGATATCCTGATTGCGCTTCAGACGAAATTACTGTCCTGAATGCCCGAAACAGCGCTAAAAATTTAAATGCGAACGTGCTGACGGGTTCTTATGAAACCTTATGCGCTAAAATTGTGATGCCACAGGAGTAATGTAGATGAATACGTCCGCAGCCAAATCAAACAAATCAAGCGCCGGTTTTACGCTTGTCGAACTATGTGTCGTCATTATCATTCTCGGTACGGTCATCGCAACGGTCGCCACTGGTTATCAAAGCTGGCAGGCGCAGGTAAAGGTCGAAACCAATCAGGAGCGCATCGCCTCGGCCTCTGACAGGATTAACGACTATAAAAAAACCCATGGCCATTTCCCGCAACCGGCATCCCTAACGCTGCCGCGCGGTGATGCCAATTACGGATATGAAGGAACCTCTTTTCCGGCTGCCGGAACTTGTACGAACGGGCTTTGCGCCCAGACCGGCGTCTCAGGCCGCAAAGTTCTGATCGGCGCTCTGCCGTTTCGTGAGTTGAATATTCACGAAGAAGAATCCTACGATGTCTATGGTTCGCGTATTATCTACACCGTAACCGAAACGGCAACAGCCGACGGTTTCAAGGAAAATCAGGGCGCCCTCCTCGTTCAAAACGAGCAGGGTAAAGAATTATTCAAAACTGATTTCCCCGGCGTATTCGCTACCTTCAGTCCGGGCAAAAACCGCAAGGGCGGATTTTCTATGAACGGTACGGCAGTTGCTGCCTGTAGCGGCACTACTGCCGACACGGCCAATTGCGACTTTTTAACCGGCGCGACAGATGCGAATTTCCGCTCGAATTCTTATTCCGAAGCCTCCAGCAATGATTATTTCGACGATATCATTGCTTTCAACAGGATCCCCGAACAGTCTTCCACATGGAGACGCGGCCTTCTTGAAAATACAGATGAAAAAACCGATGACTTGATTGCAACCGGTGAAGGCAATATTTATGTCGGCGCACAAAGACCAATTGCCGCCGGTGACGGTAAATTGTCTATTTTATATGATTCAACCAATCCGTCGGTTTTCGACGGCAACATGAATATTCGTGGCGCCCTTAAAACCGACCGGCTGTGTGATGGAGCGGACTGCATGAAACTGGCCGCGCTTGAAAAAACCTGCGGTTCCGGAGAATATGTCATAGGCTTTTATAACGGCGAACCTCAATGCGGACCGATTTATTTCGGCTGCAAAGATGGCGAATACATGACTGGCATTAGAGCTGACGGTACAGCTATTTGTCAGGTATTAGATCCGGCAAAATTCCCTGGTGAATGCGGCAGCGCAAGTGGCCAGTCCCTCACCGATCCGCCGGTCGGCGGAAGGCTGTGCAAATTTGGCAATTCCGGTGCTGTTACCGAAGGTACAAATAGCTGGTCATGGTCTTGTACCCAAGGCGGACAAACAGCCAATTGTAGCGCGGCTAAAGTCCCGCCTCCGTATAATGGTGCCTGCGGCCCGGCCAACGGTCGAAACTATGCAAACGCGCCAGCAGCTTCCGATCGCTGCTCCATGGGCACGATGACAGGCTTCAATGCTTCATCGGGCAATTGGAGCTGGACCTGCGAAGGCGAAGGCCCGGGTTCCAGCAATGCAAGCTGTAGCGCAAACAAGACAGTAACAAATTCCTGTGAATGCGGACCGGGGAATTGTGTAGTTACACCACCGCCACCGCCGACTGTTACCTATAGCGCGGTTTATCCGCGCCGGACCAATGGTGCTGTGGGCTGGGCTATCTATCAGGCTTGCGCTGTTCGTGATGGACATGTAGGCGCAGGAGACATCCAGACAATCAGTTTCTCCGCCCCTGCAAACCAGCTCTATGCGAACCTGACTACTTTATGCCAGCAACAAAATGGTTATTGCTGTCAATTCGTACCGTCCAATTTCAATCAGGGCCGCGCCTTCGGTAACGACTCGTTTTATAAATTCGAAAACACGACATCAACGGCAAATGTTGCAGGAAATGTTCATATTAGCCGAGCAACCTCTTTTGGGACAGGCGCATGGCAAGCCAATAATGTGACACCAGATTTTCATTGGGAACATGCAGGCAAGATGAGCATCAGCATTCAAGGCAGCCCAGATAAACGTCCTTTAAACGGCGCTTGTGGATCAGGACACAACGGCACAAGTCCACCTGCAGGAAATCAATGTGATGCAGGCCGCCCTGTCGGTCTTCAGCAATCAGGTAGTCGATACACTTGGCAATGTCAGGGAATAGATGGCGGCACAACCGCAGACTGTTTTACACGTTAATATAAATATGAGGATGCATATTAACTGTATAAAATTTTATTTATATTTTCTTAACTGGCATGGATTTAAACTATAATAGCATGGCCTCGTTTATTGGGCTGGCGCAACAAACGGAGAGTATTTTGTCTTTGAAAAATAGCATTTGCAAAAAGATAGTTTCCGTTTGTTTGGGAAAGGCTTCCCTCGCCCTCGCCTTGGGATTTATCATCTTAAATCCTGTTTCAGCTTATGCGGCCTGTACGGTCGGCAATGAAATAGAAGTCAATGACTGGGACGGTTGGGCCGGCGAAGGTTTTAATCCCAATGCCGCTGAGGGCGGTCCATGCGTTGTTTCTCAATACAGGGCCCCTATTAATAGATTCGGTGGTGGCAACTGGGAGGCGTGTACGGATAGTGGAGCAAACCCTTCTTCAGCCAAAAACCCCGGTCCTCATGCAGGAACGACACAAGCCGGAAAATGCATCTCCCGCGTATGGCGTAACGGCTCATCAAATTCAAATGCAACCCAATGTAAAGTTTTTGGTTATGAATGTAGCGGCGGCGGTAGTGCCACCGCTCAATGCAGCACGGCAGAACCGGAGAAATGTTTATCTGGAACCTATCAGGATGAAACCGATAGCCCGACTGAATATAAATGGAGCTGTACGAGTTCCAGCGGCGGCGCTACCGCTTCCGTCAGTTGCGGATTTTCGAAAGGAGTAACCGCCACCAACGGCGTTTGCAGTACGACGGCCAATCAATGTACCTATGGTACCTTTGCCGATGAAACAGACACGGCAACTGAATTTCAATGGCGCTGTAACGGCCTTAATGGCGGCACCAATTCAGGCATATGCAGGGCAAATAAAGTTATTCCCGGCGAATGCGGCTATGCCAGTGGCGGCACATATACGTCATCGCCTTTGGCCGCTGACTCTCTATGCGCAACCGGCAGCCCCTCCGGCGTAACAGGCGACGGCACATCCACCGCCCCGTGGAGCTGGCGCTGTACAGGCATTAACGGCGGCGCCAATGCAAACTGTTCCGCAAATCTTTGCCTGCCGCCGGAAGACGGTGTCTGCAATAATACAACGCGTAATTCATGTGCTTCGGGCGACCTGTCAAATGCCGGGGAAAATGCGACGCATTATACATGGCAGTGTAATGGCCGTTATGGCGGTGCCAATGCGACGAATTGTTCAAGGGTAAAAAATACCACCACCGGCGTATGTAACGAAACAGTCGAGAATGGTTGTACGTCGGGTACGTTGAATAATACCGCCGATAGCGGCACTCACTTCTTGTGGCAATGTCTGGGTTCCGAAGGCGGCGCTTCCGATAATTGCGATATGCTCAAACCTGCGCCTGTCAACGGCGCGTGCAGCACCAGCGTCAACGGTTGCTCTGCCGGTAATTTTGTTGATGTGGCCGACGATGCCGTCAACTACAAATGGCAGTGTAACGGCATTAACGGCGGCAATAACCAGCCTTGCGATTCACCCATCCCTCCGAGTGCTGAAAACGGCGTTTGCAATACAACGACAGTCAACGGATGTTCGAAAGGCAGCGCGTTCGATATAAGCTCCGACACGTCTAACGACTACTGGAAATGCAGCGGCATAAATGGCGGCGCAGCTTCGGGCCAATGTACGAAGGCGAAGGGTACAACTGCATGTATTCCTACTGGCCAACCAGTGCCTCCTGGGCAAACGCAATGTCCGACTGATGAATGCTTCGTACATATGGCAGGCGTCGGACTTTGGGGGAGCGTGCCTCTTCCACAATATAATAGTTCCCGTATCGGCGTTGACGATGAAAAATCAGATGTCGTCGGAGCTGGAGAATATGCTGATAGCGTAGGCTCTGATTCTTCGCCGGGAGCTTTTTATAAAACACATGTTGCAACTTTTGATAGTGTCGCTATCAGCTCCAAGGCGCGGCTGGTTGTATATAAGGATAAAAACTTCCAAGGCGGCGTAATCTATGATGCCCATGGCCCCTTGGTTCTAACTAATAAAAGCATCTACGATTCTTATGGTGTTGGATTACCGGCAAACCAAAATCCATGGGTAAATCAAGACTGGAGCAGTTTCGGTCCAAGAATTGCCCAGTTCACGCCAGCTACTAGAAAAGCAACACCCTATGATCATATGCTGTTAACTTGGCAAAACTTTACACCGTTTTGGAATAATATGGGGAACACATACCCCTACAATCTAATAGATCCAGATGGGACAAGTATAAAAGTTACTTGCGATGCAACACCTGATCCGGTAGTCGGTCAATGTGGTACCAAACACGAAGCTAATGGTTATTTAGGCGGTCCGGGTGAGGCATCAGCTTATGGAGCTGTCTCAGATGGAGAATGGTGTGCAAAAGGTGTGGTCGGAAGAGGTAATCCAGAGTTCGAAGCTCCAATGGTCGGCATGCAAGTATTTAACTGGACTTGCGGAACAGGCGCGACGAAAGTTAATTGCCGATCCGGCCTTCAGACTAATTAAAGTAAGGGGCCAAAACCCTTACCAGACTTTACAATTTCTTAACTCTATCTATCTTATACTGATAGTAACCACTAAAAGCCGGGCGGCAGGATGTTCGCCCTTAATATGACCCCTAGAAAGGAGTTGCTGTTCCCGTGTCGGAAATTTCCAAAACATCCATGTTTATGTCGCGTCTGGCCACTCTCAAACAGGGTCAAAACGCGAATGCCGCCAAAGCAGCCGAAAGTGGAAAACCATCCCCCTCTTCTGCTACTAATATCCAGAACACCCAAAATTTAAGCGAGCCGGTAACCATCGTCGTGTCATCCCTGAATGAAAAAGTACAGGATTTGCAAAAGCTTCTTGATAAGGTCGAGAAAAGCATTTCGACGCTTGCCGCATCCCGCGATCATGTACAAAACGCGGTCGGCCTTCTGGAAGAAGCCGGCGGTATTACCATTCGCGCCCGTGATACGCTCAAAACCGCTGCCGGTTACGAAGGCAACAAAGACCGCCTTGCCGAACTTGAAACCCGCTTCATCGCCGTTCTCGAAAAACTCGATACGCTGGTAAATAGCGCTACCACGAATAATGTTAATCTCCTGAAAGGCGAAACACTGACCACGTCTTTCGACGAAGGCGGCAAAAGCCAGTTTACGACGAGTGGCCTCGACCTTTCCCCGGAAGCGCTTGAATTTCGCAATCCCGATTTTTCCAGCCTTGCCTCGGTTCAGGATGCACGCATCGACGTTATGAACGCGATCGATATCGGCACGACATTGCGTCATATTATATCGTCTGACTTGATGCTGCTGCAAACACGACAGGAATTTTCGCAGTCCACGATTACGACATTGGCGGAAGGCGCAGACACTATACCTCTTACTGATCTCGGTGATGAAGCCGCCAATCTTTTGGCTTTGCAAATCCGCCAGCAATTAAGCGAGTCCGACGTGCCGCTTGCCGCCGAAGGACAGCAACATCTATTGAAACAATTCTAATTTGAGACAGACGGCCGGAAGAACTCCGGCTTTAACCAAGGAGAAACCATGGCCTTAATAATTGACCTCAAACCCGGCGAAAAAATTCTTATCGGCACCGCTGTCATTACCAATGACAGCCAGCGCACCCGTCTTCACATTTCCGGCGAAGCCCCTATTTTGCGTGAAAAAGACGTGCTTCAGGAAGAAGAAGCTGATACGCCATGCAAAAAAGTCTATTTTCTGGTACAATGTATGTATCTGGCAAGAAACCCCAGAGAGTATCATCCGAAATATTTCGAGATGTTGAAAATTATTCAACAGGCTGCGCCAAGTACATCGATATTTTTTATGCGTATCAACGAACAAATTATTCAGGGCCATTACTACAAAGCCCTGCGTGAAGCGAAAGATTTGATCATCCATGAAACAGAATTGCTGGCCGGAGTAACATTGCATAGTGACAAAAAATCCACCTCGCACTAATCCATATGCCCAAAACTCTCACAAGAGTGCTGTGCATAATTATGCTTCAGCCGGTACGCGGCACGACGATACGCGTTCGACCGAGGCGAAAGCTTTGCTGAAAGCAGCTAAGATGCTTCAAGATATTCAGGCAGGATGGGATAATGGCGGGCAAAAGAAAATCGAAGAAACCCTAAAGCATAACCGCCAGATCTGGGTTCTCTTTTATGATAACGCGCTAAGCAATCAGGATCCTTCCCGCCCGGCCAATCTTTCGACGAATGTCGTAAACCTTGCCAATTTCGTATTCAAAAGATCGATGGAAATCCTGGCCGCGCCGGAACCGGAGAAACTTAACATTCTGATCAATATCAATCGTGAAGTCGCCAATGGATTAATGGCCCGGAAAACCGAGCCATTGAAATAATCTTGTCATTGAAGATTAGGCTTGCTGGTCTACAGCAGGAGCCGATTGCTCAAAAGATTCACTTTTCGCGCCTGGCACAGACTGGCTGTCATATTTTACAGCCGCGCGCTCCTCTTTGTACTGAACGCTTGTCTCAACCATAATTCTGGCTTGCTCTGGGGTGACAGTTTTTGCTTCACCGCCAGTTAGCTGGGCCTGAACTTGCGCTTTTACTTCTCCGGCTTTTTGATAGGCGCGGATTTGGGCTTCGCTTGGAAATTGTTTGATCTGGGTTCCGGTCTCGACATCGCGCACAACAAATACCGGCTTGGCATTGGGCGATAATCTGACATGAGGAGAAAGATAGGGCGCTGTTACCGCCGCTTTTTGAATGCGTACAGGGTTCGCTGACTGAGAAGTAGATACTTCTGCAGCGATCGCGCGCACAACCGGCGCATTGGAGATGGAAGCGTTGATGGCTTCGATCATGGTTTTCTAACCCTACCTTATAAGTGCTGGCATTTCTCTACCATACACATTCCCTTACTATTATGTTAGCAGAGTCGCTAGGAGTAGGTCAAGCTTTTTTGAAATTTAAATACATTATTTTCAAACAAAACTTCCCTTCATTACTTTAATATGAGTAATAATACTTAAACTATATTGTTAATCATTAAGTAATCATTATTAATTATTAGTAAATATTATGCATATAACACCTCTTAATCACCTTAAATTTCCCATAATTTAAGCTAAGTCATTGGAATCGGATATTATTTTTTAAGTTCTGTAGTAATATTAGTTAAAATTTGATATCATATAAAAAATAGAAAAATCCCAGAGGTACCTGACAAATCCACTTCCCCATCTAAATTATTGATTTTGTGGAATTCAGTGGCGCTTCTTGGCTTGGCTCCCGTTGCAAAACGGGTTTGGGACGGAGATTGAAGTAACGTGAATAACTTTCTGGATACGTTGAAAAAACTCGGACCGGCACGGCTAAGTCTTATGGGCGCCGTTTTGCTGGGCCTCCTGATGTTTTTCGTCTTCGTTTCAATGCGTGTTTCTACGCCCGAAATGAAGATGCTCTATAACGATCTTGGCACGGATGATTCCTCCGCCGTTGCCGCTAAGCTTGAAGAATTGAAAATCCCGTTCGAGATTAGCAATGATGCCACCAAAGTCATGGTCGGTAGTAAAGACGTAGGCCGCGCCCGCATGCTCCTCGCCCAGGAAGGCCTGCCCAATGGCGGCTCTCTAGGCTACGAAATTTTCGACAAGCAATCAAATTTTGGCACCACGAATTTTGTCCAGAACATCAATCAGGTTCGTGCCCTCGAAGGCGAGCTGGCGCGTACGATCGGTTCACTCGACAATGTCAAAAGCGCCCGCGTTCACCTGGTCTTGCCCCAACGTGAACTTTTCAGCCGCGAAAGCCGCCCTGCTAGTGCCAGCGTATTTTTGCAACTAAAAGGCACCCGCGCCCTCGATCAGGATCAAATCGCCGGTATTCAGTCTTTGATCGCTTCGGCGGTTCCTAACTTAAGATCAAAAGATGTTTCGATTGTCGACAGCCATGGAGTTTTGTTGGCACGCGGCGGTGAAGATGATGCCAGTATGTTGTCCAATAAAGCCGACCAGATGCGCCGAGATTACGAACGCCGCATGTCTGAAACCATCGAAAGCCTTGTTGGCCGTACTGTCGGCCTTGGTAAAGTCAGAGCCACTGTCACCGCCGATCTTAATTTCGACCGCATGACGCAAAACGAAGAAATCTTCGATCCTGCCAGTCAGGTCGTGCGCTCGACGCAAACAAGTGAAGAAGCCGCATCCGAAACCGAAGGCGGCGCTGAAAACGTTTCCGTAGAAAACAACCTGCCTGGAGCGGCGCTTGGCGGCGCAGGCGGCGGCCCGACATCTGATAGTAACCGGACCGAGGAAACGACCAATTACGAGATTAGCAAGACAACCCGCAATCTTGTTCGCGAAACGGGAGAAGTAAAAAAACTTTCCGTTGCTGTTATGCTGGACGGCACCTACACGACCGACGACAAAGGCGAAAAAACATATCAGCCGCGCACCAAGGAAGATATCGATCGCATCACCGCCCTCATCAAATCCGCTATCGGTTTCGATACCCAGCGAGGCGATACGATCGAAGTTGCTAATTTGCAGTTTGCGGATATCGATGTCGTGCCAGAAGAAGACGGAACGAAATTATTCGGCTTTGAACGCAGCGATATTATCGATGCCGTCGAAGTCCTGACAGTTGCCGTTATGATCGTTCTGGTCGTTCTCCTTGTATTACAGCCAATGGTCGGGCGCCTTCTGGCCGCCGAAGGTAACACTGGTCGCGACGAAGATGCAGGCAACACCGATCAGGCGCTTCTGCCTGGCATGCCGTCACAGGCCGCGCTCGCAGGACCTGGCATGGGCGGATATTCATCTTATGAAGCTCCCGAGCTTCCCGAAGAAGACAGCATGATCGACGTACAAAAAGTGGAAGGCCGAGTTAAAGCCTCTTCCCTGAAAAAAGTCGAAGATATTATTGCCGCCTACCCTGAAGAAACAGTCTCTGTTCTTCGCAACTGGATGACGTCAGAAAGTTAATAAGGGAATTTAATCACCAATGGCAATGCGCTTACGTGAAGATTATAGAACGCTGACCGGAACGGAAAAGACGGCGATCTTTATGTTGTCTTTGGGCGAAGATCACACCGCTAAGCTTTTTCAGCACATGAATGAAGAAGAGATCATGGAGCTGTCCCAGACCATGTCAACGCTTGGTAAAGTCAGCTCGACCGTCGTCGAACGACTGTTCATTGACTTTGCCGAACAAATGTCTTCTACGAACTCCCTAATCGGAACGATGGAATCCACCGAACGCCTGCTGGCCAAAGCCGGTATGAGCAAGGATAAAGTCGGCGCGATCATGGAAGAAATCCGCGGTCCGGCAGGTCGCAACATGTGGGAAAAACTCGGCAACGTGAACGAAGAGGTTCTTGCCAATTTCTTGCAAAAAGAATATCCGCAAACCGTTGCCGTTGTCCTTTCCAAAATTTCATCCGAGCACGCCGCGCGCGTTCTGGCCGCCCTTCCCGATTCATTCGCCATTGAAGTCATTCACCGCATGCTGCGTATGGAAGCGATTCAAAAAGAGGTTTTGGACGATGTCGAGCGCACGCTTCGCGTCGAATTCATGGCCAATCTTGCAAAAACATCACGCCGCGACTCCCATGAACTTATGGCCGAAATTTTTAACAATCTGGAGCGTGCCGTCGAAGGCCGCATCATGGGCCAACTCGAACAATCCGCCCCGGACTCGGCGGAAAAAATCCGCTCTCTTATGTTCACCTTCGAAGACCTTGGAAAACTCGACGGCACGTCTGTTCAAACGATTATCCGCGCTGTCGACAAAGACAAGTTGCCGCTTGCTCTCAAAGGCGCATCGGAAGCGCTCAAGGATCTCTTCTTCGGCAACATGTCAGAGCGTGCAGCGAAGATCATGAAAGAAGATATGGGCACAATGGGTCCTGTCCGCTTGAAAGATGTCGAAGAATCCCAGCAATATGTCGTTAATGTCGCCAAGGATCTCGAATCGCGCGGCGAAATCGTCCTTGCCAAGGGCAATAGTGCAGAAGATGCGATGGTCTTCTAATGAGCGCACAGCAAGATCGCCGCTTCCTTTTTGATACAAATAATTTCGATCTTCCCGAGACGCCGCCTGAACCTGAAGTTTATGTCGAGCCTCCTCCGCTCTTTACATTAGACGACCTCGGGCATGCCAAGGATGACGCCTATGCAAGAGGACTTGCCGCCGGGCTGGAACAAGCACGCATAGCCCGTGAGCAATTTCTGGCCGAACAGACGAATGTAATTTTACAAGAGCTGAAATTCCTGATCGGCGCGGAAGAATATCGCGCGGCGGTTTACGAACGCGAAGTTTTGTCGCTCACCGAAACGATTTTCCAGTCGCTCTTTCCTGCCTTCACTGAACGCGAAGGGATGAGCGAGGTGAAATCCGTTATCTCGCAGGTTCTTTTAAACCAGCCGGAACAGCCGTCGATTGTCATTGAACTTCCTGAAGAATACGCCGCCGATATCGAAGCTTATTTTTCCAGTTCTGATATCGATCCGGAAAAAGTCACCTTCAAACCATCTCCTACGCTAGGGCGCGGCTCCTGCCGCATGTCATGGAAAGATGGCGGCGCTTTGCGCGATCATGAAATAATGGCCGAGGAAATCCGTAAGATTCTACAGCCAAATCCGCCGCCACAGGAAATAGCTGAAAACGCAGAAGCAGAAGACGAGACGCCTGCCCTTGCTAAAGAGCCGGAAAAAGACGAAACTGAAGCCGATTCACAAATACAGGGAGAATAACCATGCCCGATTCCGACAATATAGGCGATCTGAACCTTAACGAGATCGAAGATCCGAATGCCGCAGCCGCAGCGGATGACAATCCTTATGCGCCGGGCGAGGCGATGGCGAATGACGTCAACGCCATTTACGATATTCCCGTCCAGATTTCCGCCGTACTTGGCCGATCCAATATGAAAGTTTCGCAGCTTTTGAAACTGGGCCGCGGTGCTGTTGTCGAGCTGGACAGAAAAGTTGGGGAAGCTATAGATATTTACGTCAATAACCGCCTTGTGGCCCGCGGCGAAGTCGTCGTCGTCGAAGATCGTCTGGGCGTTACCATGACCGAGATTGTCAAATCCGATCAAGGCTAATAAACTCAATACTCCTATCAACCAAATCAGGTAATACTTCATGCGTCTTATGATCGTTGGGCAACTAGAGGGCTATATAAGCGCGGCGGGTAAAATCGCCTTAGCTCGCGGCGCCAAGGTTTTGCATTGTGAAGATGCAGAAACCGCCCTCGGCGCACTGCGCAACGCCAAAGGCGCCGACGTCATCATGATCGACGTTAAACAAAAGATCGGTGAATTTATTCAGGCCCTCAAGAACGAACGTATTTATGTGCCTGTCGTCGCATGCGGTATCGGCACTGATGCCAGAACCGCTGTTAAAGCCATTCAGGAAGGCGCGAAAGAATATGTTCCCCTGCCGCCGGACGCTGACTTAATCGCGGCAATCTTAGAAGCCGTCACCCAAGAATCCAATGCAATGATCGCCAACGATCCGGCGATGAAAAGCGTTCTCGCTGTCGCCGATAAAGTCGCTCCATCCGAGGCAACTATTTTAATCACGGGCGAGTCAGGTACCGGTAAGGAAGTCATGTCTTCCTACATCCACCGTAAATCCAAGCGCGGTAATGGTCCGTTTATCGCGATCAACTGCGCCGCCATTCCCGAAAGCCTTTTAGAGTCCGAGCTCTTCGGCCATGAAAAAGGCGCTTTTACAGGTGCTGTTTCGCGTCGTCTTGGTAAATTCGAAGAAGCCAATGGCGGCACTTTGCTTCTTGATGAAGTTTCTGAAATGCACCCGCTTTTGCAATCGAAACTTCTTCGTGCCATTCAGGAACGTGAGATTACCCGCATCGGCAATAACGATGCCGTTAAAGTCGATGTCCGTATTATCGCGACATCGAACCGCAATCTGGAAGAATCCGTTTCAAAAGGCGAGTTTCGCGAAGACTTATATTTCCGCTTGAACGTGGTCAATATTCGCCTGCCTGCGCTGCGTGAACGCAAATCAGACATCGCTCCGCTCGCTCAGTTCTTTGCTGAAAAATATGCTGAGCTAAATGGCGTATTGAAGAAAAACCTTTCCGAAGAAGCCAAGGTGAAAGTAACCAATCATCATTGGCGCGGTAATATTCGCGAACTTGAAAACACGATGCACCGCGCTGTGCTTGTCTCGATGGAAGACGATATCGAAGCCTCGGCGATCAATATTCAAGGCAGCATGGCCCAGGCCAACGCCCCTGCCGCTACAAAAGCGCCCGATCCTGCGGGTGTTTCTTCCGCTGCAGCATCGACGCCTTCGGTGCAAAACCCGGGAGCCGTTGAAAACCTTGTTGGCCGCACCATTGCCGAAGTCGAACGCGATATGATCATTAACACGCTCGATCATACACTGGGCAACCGCACCCATGCCGCCAATATTCTTGGCATCTCTATCCGCACTTTGCGCAATAAACTCGCGCAATATAAGGATGAAGGTCTGGACATTCCGGAAGCGGGCTGATATCGCACCGCAATAGCGGCATCGCAGCACATCATCTTCTTCCAGACCGATTCGAATCGCGATAGCATCTTTTTTATGAACAGAGAAATCGCAACTTTACTCGCGCTGCGCATTACAGGATTTGTCCTCCTGCCTGCCGCTTTCTGGCTTTTCCTGATCGGAATTTTAGCAGGCTTTTAAAACCGGCATGTCATTGCGACTAACTGTTTCCGGTAACGGCAAGCCTTCGCGTTCAAGAACTTCTATTATTTCGTTCATCCCGCTTTTCAACGTATATGTCCCCATATCCTGACCAAGGCAGCATTCGATATAGACCTCGGTCAAAGAACCGATCGCCGTCATTCTTTTGATACTGCGGGAAGGCAGGGCTGCAGCCTTTGACACGCCTTCTGCTACCAGCTGGCGGGAATAGCCGTTATAAATGCAGGTAATTCCGCCATCTTCAAGATCGGCTATCAGCCGTACCCAGCGAAAATAGTTTAAATGAGTGGCTTCAAGCGGTACGTTCGGGTCTTTGTATACGGTCATTTGTCTTACTCAATAACAGGGAGCCAAACTTATACTTATATGGAAACGAAAATTCAAGTCTTTGAGATAAGGTATATATTCAATTTAACGATTTTGCGGTAACATATTAACCAATGCCGCCACCGTCCCTGCCCGCCAATATGAACAGCCCTAAATCTGTCGCCAGTGTCCTGCTGCGCGGGGATTTCGCTTTGGCACTGGGTATCGTCATCATCCTGATGTTTATGATGGTGCCAATGCCGCCCGCCATCGTGGATATGGGCCTTGCCGTTTCTATTACTGCGTCGATGATGGTTCTGATGATTACCCTCTTCATTAAAAAACCTCTCGAATTCTCAACCTTCCCGACGATCCTGCTGATTACGACCGCGATGCGGCTTGGCCTTAATATCGCCTCGACGCGTTTGATTTTATCGGAAGGCCAAACCGGTAAGGATGCCGCCGGTCACATCATCGAAGCCTTTGGTACGTTTATGATCCGCGATAACTATGTCGTCGGCGGTATCGTCTTCTCCATTTTGATCATCGTCAATTTTATCGTTATCACCAAGGGTTCGGGACGTATCGCGGAAGTCGCCGCGCGTTTCAGCTTGGACGCCATGCCCGGTAAACAAATGGCGATCGATTCCGATATGTCAGCGGGCCTCATTACCGAAGATGAAGCCAAGACCAAACGCTCTGAATTGCAACAGGAAAGCACGTTTTTCGGGGCGATGGACGGTGCGGCGAAATTCGTGCGCGGCGATGCGATCGCCGGACTTTTGATTACATTCATTAATTTGATCGGCGGAATTATTATCGGCTCTTCCGTGCATGACATGTCGCTTGCCGACTCTGCGCAAACCTATACCGTTCTCTCTATCGGTGATGGTTTAGTATCGCAAATTCCGGCGCTTGTCGTGTCGGTCGCGGCGGGTCTTTTGGTCTCTAAAGCCGGTGTCGAAGGCTCGGCTGATGAAGCCTTGATGGATCAATTCAGCCGTTACCCGCGTGCCTTGGCCGCTTCTTCAGGCTTGATCCTTGCCTTCGGCCTGATCCCCGGCATGCCGCTTTTGCCCTTCGTATTTTTATCTGCCGTGATCGGATTTATCGCGTACCAGTCTTTCAAACGCGATGAAATTATCAAGGAAACGAAAGTCGCGGATCAGCTTGCGATTACGCAAGCCTCAAAGCCTGCGGAAGAGCCGATCTCCAAATCCCTCGCCATGGATACGATCCGCCTAGAGCTTGGCTATGCTCTTTTGCCGCTTGTTCAAGGAGAAGCCGGTATGCGCCTGCCCGACCAGATCAAGGGCCTGCGCCGTCAGCTTGCCGAAGACATGGGCTATATTCTGCCTGCCGTTCGTATTCAGGATAATTTGCAACTCCCTGCGAATGTTTACACCGTGCGCATCAAGGAAATCGAAGCCGGCCGCGGCGAAGTCCGCCCGGGTATGCTGATGTGCATGGACCCTGCGGGCGAGCCGATTGCCCTTCCCGGGGAAAGCACGGTTGAGCCGACTTTCGGTCTGCCCGCCATGTGGATCGACGAGCGCTATCGCGAAGAAGCGCATTTCAAAGGCTACACGGTTGTCGATACTTCGACCGTCGTCACCACGCATATTACCGAGATCATCAAGGACAATATGTCCGATCTCCTCTCTTACAGTGAGACGCAGCGCCTGCTGAACGAATTGCCGCAAGAATACCAGAAACTTGTCGCCGATGTCGTGCCGAACCAGATCACGGTCGGCGGTCTTCAACGTGTCTTGCAAAATCTCGTGTCCGAGCGCGTATCTATCCGCGATCTTCCGACCATTCTCGAAGGCGTTGCCGAAGCCACGACCTATACAAAGAATGTCGGGCTTATTACCGAACATGTCCGCGCCAGATTGTCGCGCCAGATTTGCGAAGCCAATCTCAACATTCACGGCCATGTGCCATTGGTGACATTGTCGCCACGCTGGGAACAGGCTTTTGTCGACTCTCTCATTGGCGACCGCGAAGATAAACAACTCGCTATGGCCCCATCTATCTTGCAGGAATTTATCACCAATGTCCGCTCGGTCTTCGACCGCTTTGCCTCAAGCGGCGAAAGCCCCGTGCTTCTGACCTCACCCGGTATCCGTCCTTATGTCCGCTCGGTGATCGAACGCTTCCGCCCCGCGACCGTCGTTATGTCGCAAAATGAAATTCATCCTAAAGCGCGGATTAAAACATTGGGGAATGTGTAATCCCTTTATTGTCATCCCTGCGAAAGCAGGGATCTCACCTTTTTAAAACACAGCAAAGAAATCTTCGCTCCTTCGGACCTTCGCGTTAAAATTCTCTCGTCATTCCGGCGGAAGCCGGAATCCAGATAGTCCGGATGTCTCTGGATCCCGACTTTCGTCGGGATGACGATATGTGTATGCTGGTCGCATGAAACTCCATTCCCTCATCCCCGAAATCTGCGTTTCTGATTATGAATCCAGCCGTAAATTCTATGTAGATATCTTAGGCTTCAAAATCCTCTATGATCGCGTCGAAGAAGGTTTTGCGATGCTGGACTATCAAGGCTCGCAATTGATGATTGACCAGATGCCCGAAAGCGGATCGCGCTGGGAAACTGGAGAAATGCAGAAACCTTACGGGCGCGGTATAAATATTCAGATCGACACGGATAATGCAGAAGCTTTGGCAAAGCGTATTAAAGCCGCCGGATTGTCTCTCTTCATGGAAATTGAAGAAAAATGGTATAGGGCTGAAGACAAGCAATTAGGCAATCGCCAGTTTCTAGTACAAGACCCTGACGGCTATCTTCTTCGCTTCGCTCAGGATTTAGGCGAACGTCCTACTTCGTAGTAGCTGTTTTCATTGAAATTTCTTTTAAATATGTCATGCTTCTATCGTTAGGCTTCATCCTGAAAAGCCACGCCGTCTTTCGGCCATCCCCAAGGTGCACGGCGGGGACCGCCTTTTACTCCCTCTCCTGTAATCGCTCTTCCTCACTTCGTAAGCGAGAGGGATAAACATACCCTATCCCTTCAAATCGACGAACGAAGTAGTCAGAATGACAAACGAAATAGACAAAAGTTAAGAAAGAGCATCACACATTCTTCTTTGCTAAGGCTACGAAGGAAATTGTAATGCCTATTAAACGATACGAGCAAACTGAGAGACTACCCCTTAAGTCATTGATTCTTATAATGACGAAATCATTGTTCATATCCCGCGCCGCATCGTTCATATCCCGCGCCGCATCACATTCTGCCTATCATCGATATAAGTATTTTCTGATATTCTGGAACGAATCATAACAGCCATGCGCTTGAAGCATGGTGAATTCTAACAGGGACGAAAAGAATTTGAGTGGTTTAGTTACTGATTGGGATAACGTAGCTTTAGTTGATGTCACCGAGAACTCAGGATTGGCTTTTCAGGCTCGCTTGAAAGATCAGCTCGACAGAAATCCCGATCTCTTTGAAAACTACACAACACATCAAATCGCAGAAACTCTTTTAGGCCTTCAAAAATCAAAACCTGATCCTGAAATTCTTATCAAGCTTTACGAAGCATATAAACCTCAGTCCAATCATGAATATCGTTTTTGGGAATTGGGTAAAAGAATTGAACTCCTGCTTGCCATTGATACAAATCCTGCCCTTTCAAATATCGGGCAAGCATGGCGTGATAATATTCTAAGTGACACAGATAAAATTGATGCCACAAAGAAAATCCATATGCTGCAAGCGCAAATTTATGGATTTGAATCCGAAGAAATAAAGACCTTTGCAGAAGGCCCTTATTTAGTAGATGGTTTGCCTACTATTCTTTGTGCAGGCCATGATCGCGTGAACAAAGTGATCAATATAAATACTTTTATGCCCTCGCCGAACGCCACGGTTATTCCTACTTTCCGCGGGCGATATGAAACTTTTATGACTTCAGTCTTGCATGAGGGTATCCACACGCATCAAAATGCCATGATCGATGACGATATCTTTTTAAGTAATTCTAATATGAGAGACGTCGCTATTATCATGGACATAAGCACTTACAGTGAATGGCATGGAAAGGATTCTCCTCGAAATATAGAATATTATCTTCGCTCAAGCATGCCCGGCATTTCCTATAAGATGTATGAAAGCAATCCTTGCGAGCAGGAAGTTCTGGATTTTGAGAAAGACATTTTCGCTTTTCTGATGGCAGACCCCGTAGCCAGAATGAGTTTGATAAACAATATGAGGGATCGTCGCCAAAATCATTACAATCAGGCTACTCTTGGGCGCCAACTGACATATCCCCAGCCCTCACCAGCTCTCGCCGCATAAAATTTGCCAAAACCCTGCTCATCCGATAGAAACTTGTGCTTATGGCACAGGCATCATTAAAATCTCTTCAAAATATCGTTCAATCCGCTTTGGATCCATCCAAGGCCGCCGTCATGGCTACCAAGCTGGGCCGCCGTTTTATGGACCAAAAAGGCTCGCTATCGGACGCCGACTATAAAAAATGGCTGGAAGCCAACGCCATCGATATGGATGCCCATCTGCAACGATTCGATACAACGATGGTGTCGGAAGCCAAACAATTCACTGAGCATCTTTCGGTCACGGCAGATGCCGTTCTTTCAAAAATTCCGCACGATCTCGGCGGCGGCGGCGGCGTACCGTTTCTCTATCTGATCACACGTCTTCGCCAGCCAATGGTCGTTGTCGAGACAGGTGTTGCCGCCGGTTTTTCCTCGGCGACGTTTCTGTCCGCCTTAGAGAAAAACGGCAAAGGCCATCTCTATTCCTCGGACTTCCCTTATTTCCGTCTGAAGAATCCGGAGCAATATGTCGGCGTGGTCGTCGATAAGAATTTAAAAGAGCGCTGGTCGCTGCTGCTTGAAGGGGACGATTCAAACCTGCCCGTCATCTTGGCTCGCGCCAGCCGCATCGATATCTTCCATTATGATTCCGATAAATCCTACAAAGGCCGCAGTCGCGCCATGCGCCTCGTCACCCCGCGCCTCGCGCCAAATGCGCTGATTATCATGGACGATATTCAGGACAACTGCCATTTTCACGATCTGCTCGCCCAGCACAAAGGCAAACCATGGCAAGTCATTCGCTACGACGGCAAATATATTGGCGTCATAGGCCAAATCTGAGTCATAATTAACACAACTTGTCGTATCTTAACTTTTCGTTAAGATTTCGCGTGTCAGGCTGGAATCTCTCATGTATATTTATAGCGAATCGAGTTCCGGTTATTCACCATGCGACTAAAGTCGTTTTATGCAAAAACAATGGCAGAGGCTATGCAGCTTGTACGTGAGGCCCTAGGCGAGGATGCAATAATCATTGCGACCCGTGAAGAACAGGGCGGAAAAAGCGTACGCGTCACAGCAGCTGTCGAAGATGAAAAGATCGCTTTTGACTTAAACAAAGGCGCGACTGCTGACGACTGGCTGCAATACGACGATGAGGAATTAGATGATGATAATCTCGCCGAAGCTTTGATCGATGTCATGTTGAAACATGTCGTTTCCGAAGAAGTGATGGACCAGATCGTTTCCTGTGCCTCCGTTATGGGCGTTGAAGAACCGCATGTCGCGCTTGTCGGTGCGTTCGATACATTGTTCAGTTTTACGCCTCTCCCGCAAAAAGCCTATAAAAAAGCTTTGATGTTTGTCGGCCCGCCGGGCGCCGGTAAAACGCTCAGCCTTGTCAAGCAAGCGACGCGCTGTGTAATGGAAGATTTGAACGTCGCAATTATTACGACAGATACATCCCGTGCAGGCGGCCTCGAACAATTGCAGGCCTTCACGAAATTACTGCAGATCGATCTCAAACGCGCACGCAATGCGAAAGAATTAACAGCCGCTCTCGATGGATTGAAAGCCGATCAGATATTGATCGACACCGCAGGTCTTAATCCGTTTGACCGCGAAGACATGACGCTTCTGGCACAATTAATTGCCGCCGGGGATATCGAGCCTGTCCTTGTTCTTCCCGCCGCGATGGATTCAAGCGAATCCGGCGAAATTGCCCGCGTTTTCTCTGCCCTTGGCGCACGCCGCCTAATCCCGACACGCCTCGATATGGCACGCCGCCTCGGCGGACTGATTTCTGCCGCCCATCAAGGTGGCCTCTCTTTTGCAGATGCTGGTATCGCGAGCCAAGTTGCCGACGGCTTGACGCCTTTGACACCAAGAATTCTGGCGAATTATTTTATGCCGAATAAAACAGTTTCAACTATTTCTGAACAAGCAAAAAACACTTCAACTAAGCGCAGAACGCGCAGAACGGGATGAGAAAACAATGAGCGAACAGAACACTGTGGCGATAGACGCCTCCATCGATAACCCTCTATCGCCATCTTTCCGCCGGGGCACGAACATCATAGCGGTCGCCTCCGGTAAAGGCGGCGTTGGCAAGACGTTCTTCTCGATCACGCTGACACAGGCTTTGACCCGCATGGGCAAACGCGTTCTCCTCTTCGACGGAGATCTAGGCCTTGCCAATGTGGACGTTCAACTAGGTTTAATGCCGAAACGTGATTTAAACGATGTCATTCGTGGGCGCTTGTCGCTCGATAAAGTCATCCAGCCTTATGAAGATGGCGGTTTTGACATCATCGCGGGCCGTTCCGGTCAGGCATCCTTGTCTGCGCTGCCATCCCAGCGCCTTGCTATGCTTCGCGATCAGCTTTTGGAAGTATCCGAAAAATACGATGTAGTCGTGATCGATCTAGGCGCTGGCGTTGACCGTACGGTCCGCATGTTCTCTGCCATGGCAACGCGCACTCTTTTGGTCTCAACCGAAGAGCCAACTTCTCTGACAGATGCTTATGCATTTATCAAACTTGGCAGCGCCGCCGGCATGTCGAAAAATGTATCTATCGTCGTCAATCAGGCGCAAAGCGCATCCGAAGGCGAGAAAACATACAAGACACTTTTGAAAGCTTGTGAAAACTTCTTGCGCATGTCGCCGCCGCTCGCTGGCATGGTTCGCTCCGATCCGCGAGTCCGCGAAACCATTCGCCATCAGACACCGCTCCTCACCCGCTCTCCGAATACGGAAGCTGCAACCGATGTCGAAAAAATCGCCAGAGTCGCTTACCGCGAAATGCAGGAAGAAGCACGCGAGATGCAAAAAGCGGCGAGAAGATAATGCTGCTCTTACCCGCGCTATTATTATTCGCCTTTCATCTAATCGGGCTACTGAAAAATAAAAAATGGCGAAAAAATATATGGCTTATAGCAAGCATGATTTTCTTGTCAGGCCTTATTTTGATTTTTGGCATCTTACCAGATTTCTTCGGCTCTGACCTTAAAATACAAATCCCGTTTGTTGGTATTCTCATTGTATGCACAATCGCGCCTGTATTATTGGCGGAGACAATCGCCAGAATTGTAAAATTTTCTCTTAAAGAAAAATCCTGAAACTAAACAGTCTTCGAATAGATATCTCTTTCTATCAAGGTCCCAATGGTGCAGGCGATGGCTCACTCATGGCCAACTTTGTATCAGCCTTTGGCACGGCAGCTCCGGCCATCGTGTCAGTGCGAGGCGTTATACCACCATAATCGGGATATCCTCCGCCCTCTACGTTAAAAATTTTAGATGCTTCAGCTATCGTTGGAAGCTTTTGTCCGCTTGCATCAGGATTGAGAACATCAGGCCTGTTTGTATAGTCAAATAAATCAGCCTCTTTCTCCCATTCAGGACTTTGCTTTGCCATCCCCTGCATGTTTTTTTCGTCGAAAAAAGCAAGACGCTTTCCTTGCGGAGAATCTACTTGATATGCGCCAACCAGCTTATTTTCACCATCAACTTTAGTAGAAGCAAATCCCATCAGTTGAGGATTGGTATAATTTTTACTATATATGGACGGCATGACCTTTTCCCTCTTTATGTCAAAGATAAAGAAAAATTCATAATATTATGTTAATTTCTATTTTGCCGCGTCAGAAATTTATCCAGCGCGTTGGAAAATAGCTCTCTGTCTTTATTGGTAAACGCTGCAGGGCCGTCCTGCCCCTCGCTCATCGAGCTTCTCATGGAATGCATGAAATTACGCGTCGACAAAATAGGCCCAATGTTATTGGCGTCATAGAGCTGCCCTCGAGGATTCAAAGCCAATGCGCCTTTCTCGATCACTCGAGCTGCGAGCGGTATATCCGCCGTGATCACCAAATCACCTGCCTCGCATAATTCGACAATCTTGTCGTCGGCAATATCAAAGCCATCCGCTACTTGCAAAACTTGTATAAAAGGAGAATGCGGAATATTCAGATAACTATTGGCCACTAAAATAGTTTCAATCTTCACGCGCTCCGCCGCGCGGTATAGCACTTCCTTGATTACCTTCGGACAAGCATCCGCATCAATCCATAATTTCATTTATCTTCGCCTTGATAATCAAATCGATCTCTCCGCCCTCACGATAATCTGCCGGAACCGAATGATCCGCCCGATCCTGCGCAACGCGCTCATCTGATAAAATTTTCTTCTCAGGCTTGGCCGGATCGTAAACGGCAATCGCCGTCCCGTTATAATGTTTGGTCATTTTCATCGCCGGAATATCCGTATCGCCATCGCCGATGTAAATGATGTTCTCAAATGGAACCGGCCTTTCATCTTCGGACATATATGGGTTAACCGATTTATTATCCCATGAATTCAAAATGCCTTTATTGATACGAAACAGATGCTGAGTCTTGTTGGTATAATTAACAGCTGTTGCCGGCCATACCGCGACATCGTCTCGATTGTACTGAAAGCCTGATGCATATACATGGGTAAAATGTTTGCGGATCGAAGTTCCCTCGATCATTTCGCGAAGGCCCGATGAAATCACATAGTGCTGAATTTCAACACCCCGATCGGCGGCATATGCATTTATACGTTCGAACCAAGTTTCGACACCGTCATAAAACTGAATACCGCGACCGTGATCGATGAAAGCTTCGCGCTTGATTGACTTGTTACGATAATTAGCTTCCTTCAGCATCATTGCCATATACGACAAAATTTCATCCATGTCGTTTTCTTGGGCGAATTTCTTGTTCGCCGCCCAGAATTCGTTGAAATCAGTAAAGCCTAATTCCGGCAAGAACGAATTATGCTGCATATAATCCGGCGTCAGCGTTTCATCGAAATCATAGGCAATCGCCAAAACCGGTTTCTTCATAGTGACTACTTACCTTTTATAAACTTATTCTATTTTCGCACGTTGGTTCTATATACTGGTTCAACGGATAGATTGTCAGTATTAGCCTATCCTGCTTCAAGGAGAAATATCATGATTACTGTTTACCCCTATGAAAATCTGGGTCATGTCGACCATGGCTGGCTCAAAGCCGGACATCATTTCAGCTTCGGCAGATACTGGAATGAAGAGCGCACCGCTTTTGGCACGCTTCGCGTTATCAATGACGATATCGTCGAAGGAAGCCGCGGCTTTGCGCCCCACCCGCACGACAATATGGAGATTATTACCTATGTCAGGAAAGGCGCAATTTCGCACAAAGACTCGATGGGCAATGAAGGCCGCACGGCAGCAGGCGACGTTCAGGTCATGTCTGCAGGTTCAGGTATCGTGCATTCGGAATTCAATCATGAGCATGAAAACACGACGCTGTATCAAATTTGGATCGAGCCGAATGAGGAAAATGTCACCCCTCGCTGGGATGCGGCGGAATTTCCCAAAGCGCCTGTTAAGGATGCGCTCCCCGTGCTGGTGTCCGGTCAGGATGAACATAAAGGCTCCAATGCTCTTTTCATTCATCAAGACGCGGCGATCTATGGCGGCAATATGCTCGAAGGCACGAAAGTCACGCAAACGATTAAGCATCAAGCCTATGTTCTGGCCTCCGAGGGCAGCTTTAGCGTCAACGGTCAGGTCTTGAAAAAAGGTGACGGCGCGGAAGTAACCGGAGAAAAAACACTGGAAATCGAAGCGCTCGGCGATGCAGAGATTTTGATTATTGATGTGCCCGTAAATTAATTCTAAGCCCCGGTTACAGATAGATCGGGGCTTTTATTTACCTGATAAATAAGCGTGTCTTCAAGCGTACGCCCATTATAAAAAACACCGCTTCTGCGCTCGCTAAATCTATAATGATTTTTCTCAAGAACTTTTATCGAAGCTATATTATTTGGCTCGACCTCTGCTATCACTGTTTTTACACCAAAATGTCGGAACGAAAGATCAGTCAGGCCTTTGGCAGCCTCGCTACCATATCCTTGACCAGTTCTAGCCGATGCGATCACAAAACCGATTTCAGGATAAAAATCCTCGGTGAATTTTTTTGTACTACCAAAGCCAATAAGTTTGTCATCTTCTTTATTTACAAGCATTAACCGAAAACCAATTCGTGGATTCTCTTCTGCCTCGCTTGCCATCGACTGAAGCATATTGTCGATTTCGTTTTGATTATACGATGTACCGCCAAAAACAAAGCTGTTAGCTTCATCATTGAATAAGTCCATTAAACTTATGTTGAAGGATGGATGGGCATTAACGCCAATGATGCGGGAAGTTTCGAATACAATATTACTCATATTCCTCGTATATATGATTTAGCCCTTTGGGGTCAAATTTGGAACAATAAGCTATTAAAGGGATTGGTTATTAAATTTTTAAAGGGGGATCTTACTTATGCTATTCGCCATCGCTTTTATATTGTTTGCCATTCATGTCGCCCTGATCCTCAAAGCAAGAAAACTGCGCTGGATCGGCTGGCTTTTATTCGCCGTTTGGTTCGCCGCCATCGTGCTCTTCGGCGACCTGCTTAAAGAGATTTTCGACATCGAAGAAGGCTCACGCAGTTTCTTCATGTTCCTGGCCGTTATTTATACTTTTATTCCGCTCGCTCTGGCCGAAGCCACAGGGAAACTGATGAGCCGTAAATCGGCTTGATGTAATTACCGGGCTTTTTTGCTAAACTAAAGAATGTCGAATTTATCGGGCCTGCCGCCCGCTGCCATAGCTGCTGCCGCCGCCCGCGCCCGGATTCAGGATATCGCAGTCCGCTTGATCGCCCTGCCCGACTCTCTACAAAACAATCCCCAAGGCCTGAGCCTGAGCGGTATCGTCAAGGGCCAGACGCCCGAAGGCTATGTTCAGGTCGAAACCGAGCGCGGCATCATCAACATCCTTTTAAAGGATCGCGGTAACCTGCCAGCGGGTCAAAAAATCGATATCGAAATTCCGGCTGGCCGCCCGCCGAGCCAAGCCGCTATTCGTCCGCAAGCACCAACCCAACCATCTGCCCCGCCTCCAGTTCAGCCACCGCATCTGGAATTGCCGACAGACCAAAACCAGATTCCGAACGCCGGCGTTAAACTCGATCGCCCTGCTTCTATAAAACAGAACGACCTTGCCGAAGCCCTGTCATCCATCACGCCGGAAGAAAATATCCGCCTGTCTGCACCGCTTGCCGCCGGACAAATCGTGCGTCTTATTCCCATATCCACGATGCCTCAGACCGCGCAACTCATACAAAATCCGGCCCTGATGACACCGGAAGAATTGTTTACAAACTTACTTAGCATGATTAGCGAAGCTATTGATTTGCCAATAGAAACAAGACGCAATCTTTCTCAACTTCTGGGCCGTATCGATATCAGCTCTCTCCTTCCCATGTCAGGTGAAGAATTACCCGCAACGAAACAAGCTCAACTTGAATCAGCTTTTCAAAAACTTTCTCAAGCCATTGATCTGCCTCTCAACACAAAATTACAAAACGCAGCGTTGCAAAATTCAGCGCCTCCGGTTTTTATCAATCCGGCCAAGCCCATCGACGTGCAAATTCTCGCCTTTCAAAACGGTAATTTTCAGGCTGCGCTTTCGCAGGCCCAAAGCGGCCAAGCGCCACCTCTCATCGCCAAGGATTTCATTGTCCTGCCCCAGCCAGCGGCAACAGCCCAAATACCACCTACCCCCCAAATCACGATCCCGAGTAACGTCACTTTACCGAACGGCGACATGGATGTTCTGCCTCAGGGAAGTATCCAACCGGCACCAGTAGCTCCTCAGGCCGCACCAACTACTCAAATGCCCGTGCCTGCCTCACCTCAGCCCAATCCGGCTATCGGCCAACCCGCACCCCAAGCAACGATCCCCGTGCAGCCGCAACCCGTTATACTTGGGCAGGTCGTCAGCTTTACGGCGCAAGGTCAGCCCGTCGTTGCCCTTGCCCTGCCCGGTTCATCGCAGCCCGTGAATTACGCGGTCCAGTTTGTCGCCAATAATGTCATCGAAGGCTCGCCGGTCATCGTATCGCCCCTGCCCGCCGCCGCGCCCAAACCCCAAGCCGGCTTCGTACCCTTCGCCATCGGCGCGGGTCAGAATTTGCAAAGCTGGTCACAAAATGAAATTTGGGAAAGTTTCCAGAACCTGATCACGGCCACCAACCATATCAACCCCCAAGCCGCACAGATGATGACACAAATGCTGCCCTCGCCCGCTCAGCCGCAAAACATGGGCGCGCTCTCGCTCTTCTTCCTTGCCATGATGCGCTCGGGCGATCTCGATACATGGATTGACCCGCCGACCATCGATCTTCTGAAAGCCAATAACAAGATCGACATCCTTCGCCAGCTCGCCGGCGAAACCACGATGATGACAAGGCTGGAAGCCGCCCCGCTGCCCAATGACTGGAAAGCGACGATCATTCCATTCTGGTATGGCCAACAAGTCCACAAGCTTCCGGTTTATTATAAAAGCTGGAGCGAGGAAAATGACGAAAGCGTGGAAAGTGCCCGCCGCAAGAAAATGCGCTTTATGTTCGAGCTTAATCTATCGCGAATGGGAAAAGTGCAGGTTGACGGTTTTATGAAACAGGAAAAACTCGACATGATCATGCGCACCAAGGCCACGATCAGCAACCCGATGCAGGAAGCCCTGCGAAAGTTGTACTACAAAGCCATGGACCGCTCGAATTTGTCAGGTGAAATCACTTTCCAGTTCAAACCGGAGCAATGGGTAAATGTGGAAAATTTCTAATCTTTACTTAACTGATATCCAATCTATTACTGCAAAATAGTATTTTACCATATCCGACCCATGCGAAAACGGGAGATTATTACTCACTATTCTATAACAATCCAAAACAATTTGATTCCCTTTTATAATATCATCAATTCTGCCTATTATGTCTGCTTGAAATGCCCTTCTATTTTCAGGTGTACTCAGCATAAAAACATGATTTTCTGCGGCCTCATGCGCAATCCAATTTCTTGCCTCTCTAGCATCACCTAATATTTTCTGCGTATAGTCCGGTAAACTATAATCACAATTGATTTTCGTAATTTTATTAGCCAGTCGTCCGTCTTTTCCTAATAGCCATACTTGTAAGGCATAATCATCACCAAACTCCAATGCTTCATAATGATGAGCCAGGCGCCTACAATTAAATTCATATTCCGTTGCATAAGCTAGCGCTCTTCCTAAAACGGAATAATATTTATCTATCTCCTCGCTTCTGGTGGCTAAGGGTAATAACGGATGCATAAACTAGTTTCGCTCTTCTTTCCGAATAAACCCGGTCATTCCAACCTCGTCCATTCGCGCTGAATCCTTGCGGTTCTCTTCGCGCGCTTCTTCTTCCTCGCGCTCTTTCTGGATGATCTCGATTTTCTTTTGCTCAGCAAACGCCTCGCGCATATCGTCCTGCGCTTTCTGGATCAGGAAATTATATTTATTGATCTCCATATCGATCATTCTAACTTGCTCGCGCGCACGCTCCGCATAGAGGCGGTACGCGGCTTGCGTTTCATAGTCATCGCTTTCCTCGGCGATTTTTCGCTCTTCCTTGATGCTAACCAATACTTCGCGTTTTTTATTTTCGAATTTTTCAACTTCGCGCAAAAGCGCGGCAAGAACTTTTTGTTTTTCTTCGACTTGAAATTTTCTTAATTTTATTAATGGTTTTAGGTTTGCCATATACTCGCCCTAACCGTCATTCCGGACAAACGAGGCGCAGCCGAGTGCTGATCCGGAATCTAGTACAAGACGATATAGTACAAGCATTCTATTCCCCATGCACAGCCGTGTAATCCATGCCTAAGATTTCAGCCAGTCTTTCAAACCCTTCATCTATCGATGAATTATCGTCCTTCGCCTGTGTCAAAAATTCTTCTATATCCGGATAGAGCATGATCGCTTCATCGACATTGGCGTCCGAGCCTTTGCGGTAGGCACCCAATCTTATCAGCTCCGCCATGTTCTCGTAATTTGAAATGATCTGTTTCGCCCGCCGTGCAATCGCGTTTTGCTCCTCCGTATAGGCACGCGGCAAACTTCTTGAAACGGATTTTAAAATATTGATCGCCGGATATCGGCCCCTGTCGGCGATCTGCCGTTCCATGACGATGTGACCGTCGACGATCCCGCGCACCGCATCCGATATCGGCTCGTTATGATCGTCACCTTCAACCAGCACTGTGAACAAGCCTGTAATAGAGCCCTCCCCGCGTGGCCCCGGCCCAGCGCGTTCCAATAACCTCGCCAATTCTCCAAATGTCGTTGGCGGATAACCTTTCGATGTCGGCGGCTCACCGGCAGATAACCCGATCTCTCTATGCGCCATCGCAAAACGCGTAATGGAATCGATCAGGCATAAAACCTGTTTGCCTTGCTTCCTGAAATATTCAGCCACCGCCAAAGTCATATAGGCTGATTGGCGGCGCATCAGCGCCGGCTCATCCCCTGTCGCAACGATAACGACCGAGCGTTTTAATCCTTCTTCGCCGAGATCGTCTTCTAAAAATTCCTGCACCTCGCGGCCACGTTCGCCGACAAGGCCGATGACGATAATCTCGGCTTCCGTGTATCGCGCCATCATGGACAGCGTGACCGATTTACCTACGCCTGATCCGGCAAAGATACCCATGCGCTGGCCGTTGCACATGGCGATAAAATTATTCACCGCCCGCACGCCGAGATCTAACTGCTCGCCGACGCGCTGGCGCGTATGAGCCGCAGGTCCGGTGGATTTGAGTGCAATCGCCATCGAGCCTTTGGCCAGTGGTCCTAAATCGTCAATAGGTTGTCCCAGAGCGTTGACCACGCGGCCCAGCCAGCGCTCAGATGGAAATACGACAGGTTTCGATGTCTGGATAAACGCGCGGCAACCGAGCCCCACGCCTTCGAGCGGCCCGAACGGCATCAACAATGCCCGCTTGTCTTTAAAGCCGACGACTTCGCATGGAATGTCATGGGCGGAATCCGGTCTTAAATAAACCATGGAGCCGACGACAAGGTCTTCGCCAAATCCGGCAATCTCGACCAGCAAACCCAGAATCTTGGTCACCCGCCCATAGACCTCATGGTCGGGCATAGTGGCGATAGTGGCAGCAATTTTCTCGGCGAGTCGGTCCATAAATCCTATTTTACCACATTTAGGGAAAAAGCCGATTGGTCAATTAAAACAAAATCTTAACTATTTGCTGCCCTGCCAGCAAAAATAATTCTTTGTTAACCTTTTTAATAAATGTTAATATAGTTATTAACAAAGAGTTCCTAAGTTCATTCTTTTCGGACCAGTCAACAGGGAGAACCCCCATGCGCGTACTACTAGTAGAAGACGACAGCTCCACCGCCAAGTCGATCGAGATGATCCTTAAATCCGAAGGATATATGGTTGAAACCACCGATTTAGGTGAAGACGCCTACGAGTTAGGAAAATTTTATGAGTATGACATCATCATACTTGATCTAATGTTACCAGATATGCACGGTTATGACGTGCTGAAGAAATTACGAAACGATAAGATCAATATTCCTATCCTTATCCTTTCTGGCCTTGCCGAGCTTGATAGCAAGATCAAAGGTCTGGGCTTCGGAGCCGACGATTACCTAACCAAGCCGTTCGAAAAAGCCGAGATGATCGCCCGTATCAAGGCTATTGTCCGCCGCTCCCAAGGTCACGCGCAGTCGAAAATCCAGATTGGCCGCGTTGCCGTTAACCTTGACAGCCGCACCGTCGACGTCGATGGCAAACCTGTCCACCTGACCGGCAAGGAATACGGTATCCTCGAACTCCTCGCGCTCCGCAAAGGCACGACCTTGACCAAGGAAATGTTCTTGAACCACCTCTATGGCGGTATGGACGAGCCTGAAGTTAAAATCATCGACGTCTTCATCTGCAAGCTTCGCAAAAAGCTCGAGCAGGCAGCCGGCGGTGAAAACTACATCGAAACCGTCTGGGGTCGCGGCTATGTCCTTCGCGAACCGCAAGGTGCCGCGGCAAAAGCTACGGCTTAATTTATTCTAGATTATAAATATTAGTGTCATCCCCGCGAAAGTGGGGATCTCTCTTTCTGGCGATATTCAAGGGAGGATCCCCGCTTTCGCGGGGATGACACAGGCGCTAAATATGTCTATAGATAAGATATGAAGAATCTCCCGAATATCATTACCGTTAGCCGCCTCGCTAGCCTTCCTTTCCTACTCTTGTTGATGTTTATCGACGCGCCATGGGCCGCGTGGTCGGCTTTGGTTCTCTATACCCTTGGATGCATTACGGACTGGTTCGACGGCTATCTTGCCCGCAAGATGAAAATCGAATCCGCTTTCGGTAAATTTCTTGACCCCATTGCCGACAAAATTTTCGTCATTACGGTTATTCTCTGCCTTGTCGCGACGAATAAACTCGAAGGCATCTGGATTATACCGCCGCTTCTTATTATCACCCGCGAATTTTTAATTTCCGGCCTTCGTGAATTTCTCGGCCCTAAAAATATCTCCGTGCCCGTTTCCAAACTCGCAAAATATAAAACCGGATTCCAGATGACTTCGCTCGGCTTTTTGATCATGGGACCTTACGGTGATGCGACGCTTGCCTGGACGCATATTTCGACTCTCACCTGGGGCCATATGATTATCACGGTTGCGGCCCTGCTCACTATTCAGACAGGCTGGGATTATCTTAAAGTCGGCTTCCAGCATTTGCGGGGCTAAAATTGTTCGATCTCGTAAAACCACTTCTCTTTTGTCTCGACGCTGAAAACGCGCACCGGATAACGATCGAAGCTTTAAAAAGAAATCTTGCTCCTGCAGTAAAACCTGTCAACGACCCAGCCTTACGCGTTGAGCTTTGTGGCCGCGTATTTCCGAACCCTGTCGGCCTTGCCGCAGGCTTCGACAAAAACGCCGAAGTCATTACGCCAATGCTAAAACTCGGCTTTGGTTTTGTAGAAGTCGGCACGGTGACGATAAAACCGCAAAAGGGAAATCCGCGCCCGCGCGTCTTTCGCGATCCAGACCATGGCGCGGTGATCAACCGTATGGGCTTTCCCAATAAAGGTGTCGGCGCCTTTAAATCCAACCTTCATAAATTCCTGACCCACAAGCCGCGATCGCAAGGCGTAGTTGGCATTAATATCGGTATGAACAAAGATCAAACCGATGCCGCCAGTGATTATACCGCCTTGATCCGTACACTCGGCCCCTTGTCCGATTACATTACGATCAATATCTCCTCGCCCAATACGCCGGGCCTTCGCAATTTACAGGAAAAAGAACCTCTAACTGAATTACTCGGGGCTGTTCTCGATGAACGCACCAAATCATGCGGTGTTCACCCGCCGCCGGTTTTCGTCAAACTCGCGCCCGATCTCGATGATGCCCAAGTCAAGGATATCGCCGATGTTCTGCTCTCATTGAAAATCGATGGCGTTATCCTGACCAATACAACGCTTTACCGCCCCGAAGAATTGCCACGGGATTTCCGCGAACAAAAAGGTGGCCTGTCGGGTGCGCCGCTCACCGATCTCTCCACCGCCATGATCCGCCGTTTCTACGCCCTGACCGATGGGTGTATTCCGATTATCGGCGCGGGCGGCATTTCCTCCGGTGAAGATGCCTATGCCAAAATCCGCGCAGGCGCTACTCTTGTCCAGCTCTATAGCGGTCTTGTTTTTCACGGCCCTGCTCTAATCCGGAAAATAAATCTGGACTTATTGGAACTCTTACGGTCTGATGGCTTTAGTCATATTACGGAAGCCATAGGGGCTGACCACAGAATTTAAATAGAATTTAATGTTCGATTTTATCTCCAAACATTCCACGATCTGGCTTTCGCTCTATCTGTGCGGCTGTGTCCTGACGGTTGCCTTTATTGGGGGCGCGTTTGGCGGCTCGGCGGCAGGAACTGTCGCCGGTTTTCTGGTCTTGGCCGGTACGATGGGATATGAAATGCTTTCCCGCTATCAAGCAGAGAAGAAAATCAAAACGCAAGTATCAGCAATGGGCATCAATCACGACCGCCTCACTCGCGAAATGGCAAGAACGCGCGGTGAAATAGACGGTTTGAAAGACGACATGGCCCGTGCTGCTGCCCTTCTCAAAAAACAGCAAGCGACACAAACCGCCCAAGCGCCGCTCGGCGAAAGTCTCGCCAGCCGTATTCAGCAATCTTTTGAAAAAATGGGTATGCGTCCCCGCGCTACGGTTGCCGACACATCACGAAAATATGAAGATTTAACCGTATCTTCGGCGTCCCGCAGCGACGAACTGTTTTCCGAAAACGACGACATTGAAATGGATCGTCGCATGTCGTCCCATCCGTCAAATTACAGCGACACGATCGTATCCGAGCTTATTCACCACGCCGTGCATAACGACCGTATCGAGATTTTCGCGCAGCCGATTGTCAAACTTCCCTCACGCCGTCTTATCTATCTTGAATTATTTGCCCGTATCCGCGCCAAAGCCGGCGTCTATCTTTCCGCCGAGCGCTACCGCGAACTCGCCGAAAAAGAAACATTGATGGCCGATGTCGATCACTTGCTGCTTGTCCATGTACTGGACAGCATTCGCTCCGATGCGCGGCGCAATGTAGAATTGGGTTACTTTCTCAATATAGCCGTTTCATCGCTTAAAGATCCTGCGTTTATGGGCGATCTTTTAGAGTTCATCAAACGCAATCGCGATCTATCACAAAATCTTATATTTGAAATCAAGCAGAGCGAGTTCAACGATCTCTCGCCGCAGATGATGGCCGTGATGCAAGGCCTCGGTCAGACAGGCTGCCGTTTCTCCATCGATAATATCGACAACCCCAATCTCGATGTCGTGAAGCTGCAAAAACTGCGCATTGAATTTATCAAGCTCGATGCCGCGAAACTGATATCCCTCACCGCGACATCCGAAGGCGAAGCCCTGATCAACCGCCTGAAAAACCGCTTGGACGCCGCGAATATTACCCTGATCGTCGAAAAGATGGAAAACGAGCGCGAAGTGGTCGAGCTTCTTGATTTTGATGTCGAATACGGCGAAGGTTATCTCTTCGGCAAACCTGATCTTGAAATCGCCTACCGTCCCAAAAAAGCAGCTTAATGACCCAAATACCCCACCTCTCCGGCCTGCGCGATATTGCAGACCAATATGATTATTATTTCCTCGATATATTCGGATTACTGCATAACGGCCAGCGCCTCAATCCTGGTACGATTGTCTGCCTTGAAACGCTGAAAAATCATGGTAAGAAAATTTGTCTTGTTTCGAACACGCCTAAGATGCCGGAAGATTGCATCCGTGACCTGACACGCTATGGCATCGAACGTTCCATGTATGATGAGATCATAACTGCGGGCGCATCTGCTCATGTCGAATTGTCTGAAAATTACAGAAATACTAAGGTGATGTTCTTCGGTTCACCGGAATTTGCTGGTCCCATGCGTGGCCTAAATATCGTACTAGCAGATTCAATCGACAATGCCGATTTTATCCTCAATTCTATTCCCGGTTCCGTACAATTCGACGAAGGTGAATTACTGGCAATTTTGCATGAATCCAAAAACCGTAATCTAAAAATGGTTTGCGCCAATCCCGATCTCGTCGTTCATATAGGCGAAGATCTTATCCAATGCGCGGGAACTTACGCCGCGCTGTATGAACAAATCGGCGGTGAAGTCAGCTATCACGGCAAACCCTATCAAGGCATTTACGATATCGCGCGCGAATTGCTCGGTAATCCTCCCAAAGATAAAATCTGCGCGCTTGGGGACGCGCTTCATACCGATATTCGCGGCGCGTGTAATTATGGGATCGACGGTATCTGGTCCCTCACCGGCATCCATTGGGAAGAATTGCGCTATGACCATAATCCTGGCATGCCCGATATGACCCGCGTTATACAGGCCATGGCTCAAAGCCCGCATAAACCCGCCGCCACGATTACGGGATTTAACTGGTAATTATTGTATAACCAGCCATGACAAGGCTCGTAGTTAATGCTAAAAATGCCTCTTAGCCGAGGTCATATATATGAAACGCATACTCCTTACTGCCTACTTCCTACTCCTTACAACCTCCGCCTTCGCTGGTGACGCCAAACACGGCATTGCGTTACACGGCGAGCCAAAATATAAGGCGGATTTTGCGCATTTCGATTACACCAATCCCGATGCCCCCAAAGGTGGCACGCTCAATCTCTCCTCAATCGGCTCTTTCGACTCTCTCAATCCGTTTATCGTCAAAGGTAATCCGGCAGACGGCGTATCTACACTCGTTTTTCAAACATTGATGGAACAGTCTTATGACGAGCCTTTTTCCATGTACGGCCTTCTCGCTGAAACCGTCGAACGCGCTGAAGATAATTCTTCCATCACTTTCAATTTGCGCTCCATCGCAAAATGGTCGGACGGTAAACCGGTCACCGCCGATGACGTCGTCTGGACATTCAATACGCTGATGAAAGACGGCACCCCGTTTTATAAAGCCTATTACGCCGATGTCGATAAAGTCATCGCCGAAACGCCGCTTCGCGTGAAATTCACGTTCAAGACAAAAGAGAATAATGAATTGCCGATGATCATCGGCCAGCTTCCTGTTTTGCCGAAACACTTCTATACTGACGGCAAACATAAATTCGAAGTGACGACACTAGAACCGCCGCTCGGCTCCGGCCCGTATAAAATCTCCTCCATTGCCCCAGGCCGTTCTATTACCTATGAGCGCATCAAGGACTGGTGGGGCAAGGATCTTCCCGTTTTCAAAGGCCGCTATAACTTCGATAAAATCGCCTATACTTATTTCCGCGATCAGAACGTCCAGTTGGAAGCTTTCTTCGCTGGCACCTACGACATTCAATTGGAAATGATCGCCAAGGCCTGGGCGACGTCTTACAACGCCCCGCCAGTCCTCGATGGCCGCATCCATAAGGAAGTCATTCCAAACCAGCGCCCGCAAGGCTCGCAAAGCTGGGTGTATAATATTCGCAAGCCTATCTTTCAGGACAAGCAAGTCCGCAAAGCCCTCTCCTATGCTTTCGACTTTGAATGGGAGAACAAGCAATTCGCTTACAGCGCTTATAAACGTACGCGCAGTTTCTTTGAAAACTCGGACCTCGCCTCGAGCGGCCTGCCTAAAGGCAAGGAGTTGGAAATACTCGAAAAATACCGTGGCAAAATTCCGGAAGAAGTTTTCACAACTGAATTTCAGCCTCCTAAATCCGATGGCTCCGGTGCCAACCGTGCTAATTTAAGAACCGCCATGGATATTCTTGAAAAGGCCGGATACAAAACCGGCCCCAATGGCATCCGCGTTCATGAAAAAAGCGGTCAGCGTTTGCAATTTGAATTCCTTGATGCCAATCCGGCCTTTGAACGCTGGACTTTGCCTTTTATTCAGAACCTCAGAAAAATTGGTGTTGCCGCGACTTTTCGTCCGGTGGATGACGCGCAATATCAACGTCGCATTCAAAGCTTCGATTTCGATGTAACATCGACGATTATCGCACAATCCGATAGCCCGGGTAACGAACAGCGCGAATTCTGGTCGTCATCGCGCGCCGATATGCAAGGCTCGCGCAATTTGATCGGCATCAAAGATCCGGTCATCGACGACCTCGTGGAAAAAATCATTACTGCCCGTACCCGTGAAGACCTTGTCGCCCATGTTCATGCGCTCGACCGCATCTTGCAATGGAATTACTATGTCATCCCGCAATGGTATTTCGGCGGCTGGCGTCTCGCATGGTGGAAAAAACTCGAGCATCCCAAGCTATCCGGTATGACGCCTGCCATTGCCGATACATGGTGGGTGAAGAAATAATGATCGCGATCATTATCCCCGCCCGTTACGCCTCGACCCGCTTTCCCGGCAAGCCGCTTGCCATGCTTAGCGGCAAGCCTATCCTTTCTCATGTCTATGAGAATGCGATCAAAGCCGCAGAGGGCATAGAAAATGTCACTGTCGCTATTGCCACCGATGATGAGCGCATCGCCAGCCTGTGCGCCGAGACCAGTATGCATTATCTCAAAACGTCGCCGGATTGCCATACCGGCACCGACCGCGTCATCGAGGCAGCTTCACTTCTGCCCCAAACACCATCTTTCGTTTTGAACATGCAAGGCGATGCCCCGTTCACCCCGCCCGATTTCGTCCGCGCCATGATCAATGAGCATCTGGCCGATAAAGACGCCGATATCATTACGCCCGTGACGCAGCTTTCATGGGAAGCACTTGATAAACTCCGTGAGGATAAAAAGACAACGCCGTTTAGCGGCACGACGGCTGTTCTCGACCCGAACCGCAACGCTCTTTGGTTCTCCAAAAATATTATCCCCGCTATCCGCAAAGAAGACCGCAGCAAAGCCTTATCACCTGTCTATCGCCATATCGGCCTCTACGGTTATAAAATGGAAGCGCTACAAAAATACAGAACGCTGCCCCCCTCCTTTTATGAAGAACTCGAAGGTCTTGAGCAGCTCCGCGCTTTAGAAAACGGGTTTAGCATTAAGGCTGTGATTGTCGATTATAAAGGCCGCCCGTCAATGTCCGGCATCGACTCTCCCGAAGATCTGGCCAGAGCGGAAAAACTGCTCAATGCCTAATCTGTCTGCAATCCGAAATTCTGTATTTTTGATTATAACGACACTTGCTTTTACCATCGCTCTTTTCCCACAGGATGCCGCAAACCCATGGATGATGGCACCCGCCGCTCTTTTATCCGTTTACTTGATATTGAGCGGACGCCTGTCGCAGATCAATCTGCGCGATCCCGTACTATGTTTTATCCTGCTGCTCTGGCTGGGCTGGACATGGGGAGCGATTTTTAGTCCGGTTCCTTTTGCATCAAAAGTAACACTTGCCATACTTTCAACCCTGCCTGTTGCATATTTATGTGCCTCCGGCCGCGATATAACGAAATTTTTATATGGGGTGATTGCTCTCATAACGTTGCTTGCTTTCGCTGCTATCGTCCATATTTTGATGAACGGATATTATTCGCGGGCGCGACTTTTCTTTGACGATGAAAACATGCTCGGCGGCCTGATCGCCTTTATCATGCCTCTCGTTCTAAATTTTCATTTTTTAGCGAAAAACAGAAAAACAAAAATACTCATTCATATTATCTTCGCGGTGCTCGCCGGCGGCTTGATAGCCACGCAAAGCCGTTCCGCCTTTTTAGGCGTTATTGTCGGGATTGCCGCAGTGCTATTTAAAAATCGGTCGATGATATCGAAACACTCTTTAAAGCTGGCGCTTATTCCCGCCTTGATTGTTTTGATCGGCATCTTTACCACCTATTTTGGCGAACGACTGGTGTTGATGCTGCAAATGGACAAGGATGTCCTGGGCCGCGCGGCATTATATTCTTCGGCCTTCAAAATGATCGCTATCGATCCGCTGCGCGGCGTGGGACTTGGCGTTTTTCATCTCTCTTATCCGCATTATAAAACGCTGGCCGATAATTCAGCAGGCTTTTGGGTTCATATGGACCCGTTGCAATGGGCGGTTGAAACCGGCATTGGCACGGCTCTCACTTTTTATGCTCTGTTGGGAACCGTAATTTGGCGTTTCTTTCGCCATGATTTAACGCCCCTGCAAATCGGCGCGGGCGCAAGCCTGATAACGATATTTACAATATCCCATCTTAATTATCCTCTGCATTACACGGCCATCTTGTTATTGACCGGGGTTTTTCTGTCTTTATTTAGCCTACCGCCATCTTTTGCGTTATCACGTTTGCGTTATCTTCCTGCTACCTCCCTGACAATTTTCCTGCTTTGCCTGATATGGACGATAATGCACACGGCACCGACCCTTTATTTCTGGACAAAAGCGATCAACGCTTCACAGGGAAAAGATATGAAATCCTATGCTGATAATTTGCAAATCTGTATCGATAAAGGAAACCCTTCCTTTCCCGCTTGCCGTATCGAAGCCGCCGGCTATCTGATCCGCCAAATGCCCGGCCCGCCGCAAGATGTGCTCGTCTGGCTACAAGAAGCAGAAATTGCAAGTCCAGACTCTCCGGAATCCGATATCTGGCGTGCGCAATATTACTTGAAGAAAAACCCGAACGATCTAAATCTCGTTATGGCGACGCTGCGCAAAGCACTGGCAAAAAACCCGACGCTCTGGCCGCCGCGCAGCCTTCTGGTACAAATTCTAACCTCACAGAAAAAATATCAGGAAGCTTTTGATACGCTGCAGGAAGCCCGTAAATGGCAAATTGATCGCAGCTTCCTTGAGGAATATTATAAAATGGAACAAAACCTCTCCGAGAAATTGAAACAGCAATGACAACGACCCTTTTGATCGCCCGCCACGGCAATACATTCGGCCCGAACGATACTCCCACCCGCGTTGGGGCTCGCACCGATTTACCCTTGGTTGATATCGGAAAAGAACAGGCACGAAAACTCGGAATTTATTTGAAAGAAAAAAATCTAATTCCCGACCTGATCCTGACCTCGCAACTGAAACGCACGAAAGAAATGGCGGAAATTATCAAAGCCGAAATCGGCGCGCCGATCGAAACCCATCCTTTGGCTATTTTCAACGAAATCGATTACGGCCCGGACGAGAATAAAATCGAAGAAGATATCATCGCCCGCATCGGCAAAGACGCGATTGAAAAATGGGATCGCGACGCCATCGTGCCGGAAGGCTGGCTGGCTGAGCCTGAGCAGATCATCCGAAACTGGCAGAACTTCGCCAATGAACTCGAAGAAGGCGGCACAACTTTGGTTATCACAAGCAACGGCATCGCCCGTTTCGCGCCTGCCATTGCCCAAAACCCTGAGGCCGCCACCTCGCTTAAAATCTCGACCGGGGCCTTATGCCATCTGGAGAGAAATCAGGCTGAATGGATTATAAGAGAATGGAATGTTAAACCTTTTGTAATTTAACATAATTTAACTATTTGTATTTATAATCTGCTTAATGGCAGAAGACCAAGCATTGGCAACGGACGAATTAGAAGGCGATGACTTATCCTCGCCCGAGATCGTGACTTACAAAACACCTTCGGGACAGTTGATTACCTTGTCTCAAGAAGCAATGGACGCTTATGGCGAGGCTTACATTAATCAGGCAGTTCTCGCGACAGGAAAAAATAAGGTTCTTTTTGCCGATGAGTATTTATTAGAATACGCCCAATCCCAATTTCCTGATTCAGACACCCCCCTGATCGATGCCTATCCTGACTACATGCCCAGCGGTGATGATTTATTGCAGGATATGGATGATATGCCGCCAAAAATTCTTGGTATGGATCGTGAAGAGTTTCTAAAAGTGGCCAAGGATAAATATGAAGAGAACATAAAAGATAGCATTGAGACAAACAGCCCTTCTACTTTTGCAAAACCGCTGAAAGATTCAGTTTTGATTATTATTCCTTCCCCCTCGTCACTTTCAGATAATGAATTTAAAGACCGTTTGATTTCCGGCCTATCCACTCTCGACATTGATAAATTCGGAGCCATGCCGGGCAATAGCATGGACTGGGCGAAATTCGCCATCTCACATGAAATCGGACACATTGTCGGGGGCCATTCCGACCAGCAGTCTCAGAGAATTATCGACTTGATGAAAAGTGGCAATCTTATTTCCAATGCAAATTTTATAAATGAAAATAGAATGACGATTAAAGGAGAAATAGAGGCTGATATTTCTGCCGCCAGGGACTTCAATATCGTTTCCGGCGCTATACCTCCTATTCCTCAAGCTTTTGCAGACCTGAGAATTATAAATAGTGTCATGACTAAGGATGACATTGTTACACTAGGCGGAAACGGAAAATCTCTCGACGATCACAATACAGGAAATGCTCTTCAGGATTACCTTGACGGCAAAGGCCTCTCCGGTTCAGATCCCAATAAAATTCAATTTAATACCGCTTATACAAACACGCTTATATTTGGCTTTATAGGAGCAGCCGACGGGGAAGCATCTTTTGAAGATATCAAAAAACATTTCCTGCCAAACTATGAAAACAATCCGTTACGTTCGCTGGCAGGCGGTATCATAAATAAAGATAGATTTGAACAATCGATGCAAGGGAACGATCCTATGAAACTTGTGAGCCTCGGCAAGCAACTTTCAAAGAACTCTCCCGAAGAAGTCTATGCAGCGACGAAAGCGTTATATGAAAGTGGAGAATTCGATCATTCGCCTGATGCAAAAAAAAGCGCAGACCGTTTTCTAAAAGCTATCGAGCGCAGTGCGCCGGGAATAGTTAATCAGGAGATGGTGGATAAATATCGTGACGCCGCTTCAGACCCGGCTAACAAAGAGTATTTACAGCATCTCCATAGATATAATAACCCCGATAATAAGATCGGGTATCTGTATCAACCTCCACCACAAACATCTTCCCCCGCTCTGGCGCAATAACCGTCTTTCGGAAAGATAGCAAATAAGCTAATCTCTCCCTATGCTTAATTATATCCTTCACCGCCTACTATTGATGGTTCCGACAATCTTCGGAATTCTGCTCGTCAGCTTCATTGTCATCCAGTTCGTGCCCGGCGGTCCGGTTGAGCGTATGATTGCGCAGCTTCAGGGCCATGATGTCGGCGCGACATCCCGCTTTTCCGGCGGCGGCGGTGATATGGCAGCGGGCGGCGGCATGGACGCCTCATCTTCCGGCGCTGTCGGTACGCAATCTTCCTATCGCGGCGCGCAAGGTCTCGACCCGGAATTTGTCAAGGAGCTGGAGCGCCTTTATGGTTTCGACAAACCGGCACATGAACGTTTCTGGATCATGATCAAGAATTACCTGCGCTTCGATTTGGGCATGAGCTATTACCGTGACGTCAAAGTTACAGATCTGATTTTAGAGAAAATGCCGGTATCCGTTTCGCTCGGTCTGTGGTCAACTCTGCTGATTTATCTTATCTCGATCCCGCTCGGCATTAGAAAGGCCGTCAAGGACGGACAATCTTTCGATGTCTGGACCTCCGCCGCCATCTTTATCGGCTATGCCATTCCCTCTTTCCTCTTCGCTATTCTACTGATCATTCTTTTTGCCGGCGGCCGTTATTTTGACTGGTTCCCGCTGCGCGGCATTGTCTCGGATAATTGGGGCGATCTGCCATGGTATAAACAGGCGCTCGATTATATGTGGCATTTGACCTTGCCGATAATTGCCATCGTGGTCAGCGGCTTTGCCGGCCTTACCATGCTGACAAAGAATTCCTTTCTGGATGAGATCAATAAGCAATATGTCCTAACCGCCCGCTCTAAAGGCTTGAGCGAAACCAAAGTTCTCTACGGTCATGTCTTCAGAAACGCCATGCTCATTGTGATTGCTGGTTTTCCCGCCGCCTTTATGTCGATCTTTTTTACCGGCTCGCTGCTGATCGAAGTTATTTTTTCTCTCGATGGTCTGGGCCTTCTTGGTTATGAATCGATCATCAATCGCGACTATCCGGTCGTTCTCGGTACGCTCTATGTCTACGCCCTGATCGGCCTTATTGTTACGCTGCTACGAGATGTAATTTATGTCCTAGTCGATCCGCGTATAGATTTCGGGAACCGTGCAAATGCTTAAGCTTTCTCCCCTCACCCAGCGCCGCCTTGCGCAGTTCACAGCCAACCGCCGCGGCTTTTGGTCCTTATGGATATTTATGTTCTTCTTCGTTCTTGCGATCGGGGCAGAATTCGTGTCGAACGACAAACCGATCTTGGTGAGCTACAAAAACAATTTCTACATGCCGGTCTTCCAGATGCTGCCCGAAACAACATTCGGCGGTGAGTTTGAAACCGAAACAGACTACCGCGATGCCTATGTCGCCGATCTCATCAATAAAGATGGCTGGGCAATCTGGCCGCCATTCCGTTATTCTTACGACACTATTAATTATAATTTGCCGGAACCCGCTCCATCCAAACCGACCAAGGACAATATTATCGGCACCGATGACCAAGGCCGCGATGTTCTGGCCCGCGTGATTTACGGATTTCGCATTTCCGTTTTATTTGGCCTCGCCCTCACTATCGCCTCTTCGATCATCGGCGTCGCCGCTGGGGCTATTCAGGGTTACTACGGAGGCCGTATCGATATGGTTGCCCAGCGCGTGATCGAAATTTGGTCGTCGCTGCCGAGCCTCTATATCCTGATTATCTTCTCGGCGCTGTTTACGCCCGGTTTCTGGACACTGCTTTTAATCCTGCTGCTCTTCTCCTGGGTCAATCTCGTCGATGTCGTCCGCGCCGAATTCCTCCGTGCCCGCAATTTCGATTATGTCCGTGCGGCCCGCGCCCTTGGCGTCAAGAATGGCGTTATCATTCGCCGCCATGTTCTACCCAATGCGATGGTGGCAACTCTCACTATGCTGCCCTTCGTCCTGACGGGCTCTATCACCGCCCTCACCAGTCTCGACTTTCTCGGTCTTGGCCTGCCGCCCGGCTCGCCCTCTCTTGGTGAAATGCTGGCACAGGGGAAAAACAATATGCAGGCACCGTGGCTAGGCATTACCGCATTTATGAGCCTTGCGATCATGCTGACCCTCCTTACCTTTATCGGCGAAGCCATACGCGACGCATTTGATCCCCGAAAGACCAATCTATGACTCTTTCCAATCGCATCACCGATATCGCCGAAGATATGAAAGCAATTCGCCGCGAACTGCACCAAAACCCCGGCACGGCCTACGAAGAATTTTTTGCCAGCGACATGGTCACAGCCAAACTTACCGAATGGGGCATCCCGTTTGAACGCGGCTGGGCCGGAACAGGCATCGTCGCCACCATCGAAGGCAAAAATAGCGGTCCCAAATCTATAGGTTTACGCGCCGATATGGATTCCCTCGATATTGTCGAAGAATCAGGTCAAGAATGGGCGTCGAAAATCCCCGGTAAAATGCATGCCTGCGGCCATGATGGCCATACATCGATCCTGCTTGGCGCTGCCAAATATTTACAGGAAACGAAAAACTTCTCTGGCAAAGTCTATCTGATTTTCCAACCTGCTGAAGAAGGCGCCGGTGGAGCTTACACCATGATCAAGGATGGTTTATTCGATAAATATCCTGCCGATCAGATTTTTGCCCTGCATAACTGGCCATGGCTGCCGCGCGGAAAATTCGCAACGCGCGTCGGGCCGATTTTAGGTGCCGTTGATCGCGCCCGCATTACAATCACTGGCTCCGGTGGCCACGCAGCAAATCCGGAAAACACAATCGACCCCATTCCTGCCGCCGCAGAAATAGTACTCGCTCTTCAAACTATTGTCAGCCGCAATGTAAGCCCGCTAGATAGCGCCGTTGTCAGTGTGACCAATCTCCATGCCGGAACCGGCGCGGAAAATATTATTCCGTCAACGGCGAGTATCATTATATCAGTGCGCTCATTTAAAAGCGAAATTCGCCAGCTATTAAAAAAACGCATCTATGAGATTTCACAAGGTATTGCCAAACTGCATAACCTGATTTGCGAAATAGATTACGAGCATGGGCCCGACCCGACAACCAATACGCCTGAAGAAACCAATTTATCTGTCTCCGTAGCACAGAAAATTTTTGGCATTGAAAATGTCGATCCTGATGTCACGCCATGGATGGGTGCCGAGGATTTCGGTGATATGCTGAAAGAAAAACCCGGCTGTTATATTCTGCTCGGTCAGGGTGAAGCTGACAAATTTTCGCCACATAATTACGGCTTGCACAGTAATAAATACGACTTCAACGACGATATCCTGCCGCTCGGCATCGAGTACTTCGTACGTTTAACCGAAATGGCGTTGAAGTAATTCTAAGATGGCGATCTGGAGTTGAGATCTCTTAGAAACTCCGGCAATAGCCTTTCTTCTTTTGGCAAAGATAAAATCATCGTCCCTGACCCTTTTTCAGTGAACAGCTCATTCAAAAGCCCGTCATTCTTCGGCGTTGTAATAACAACATTTATTCCTTTTTTGGCGACAGACATTGCAGCTTCGACCTTAGGCTTCATACCACCTGAAATCGTCCCATCAGCTATTAATTCATTAACCTGAGCAATCGTAAGCTCTTCTATAGGATTTCTATTTTTGTCCCAGACACCCGGAACATCCGTAACCATGATCAACCGGCTGGCACCGGTAGCCGATGCAATTCCCGCCGCCACATCGTCAGCGTTAACATTAAGCGTTTCGTTATCAGGTCCCATACAAATAGGATAGATCACCGGAATTTTATTCATCGACGCAAAATTTTTGAAAGCTTCCGCATCAGCCATTTCAAAATTTCCCGTCCGTGTATTTTCGTGCATAGGAACAGCTCTGATTAAAGCTCCATTATAACCCGACTCTCCCATACCCACGATGTTGCGGCCTTTCTCCTTGGCAATTGTATTCAGCTTTTGAACCACTTCCTTGTTCAAACGACGCAGAGTGTCATAGGCAACGTCAACAACAGTTTCGTCGCACATACGTTTTCCTGTGACTTCGTCCTTGCCGGGTTGGATTCCACGCGCCGCTAAATCATCATCGATTTGCGTGCCGCCGCCATGGACGAGAATCACATTAACTTTATGGCGTTTAAGAGTAATTGATTGGCGTAGAATATCGTCGAGCATTTGCTCGTTGGCGATCATCTCGCCGCCGAATTTAATAACGATGGTAGACCCTTCATATTTTTCAATGTTATCCAGAACCGCATCAATCGTGGCTTCGTCTAACATGGGGCGCTCGGCTTTATTTTTGAATTCTTTACGCATTAAACACTCTCTATTCATAATTGCCATAATTCTTGACATCTTTACGGTGTTCTGTCAATATTTCATTGCAATTAAAAAGAAAAGCGGTTTATTTTATGTCCATGGATCATGATATCTGGTTTCACGAACATCTGATTATTTCACGACGTAGACCCTGCCGGTAATGGCAGCGGTAAAGCTCACCCTCGTCTGAGCGTCACCTTTCCGCAAAATCCAAAAATCTTTGAATTTTGACAGGGCCATAAATGTCCCGAACGGAAAGTAACTTCAAATGACTCAATCTGCTTTAGCTGTAAAAACGGCCTCTATTCCCTACCATCCCGATCAATTTGAAACCTGCTTACTGGTAAAATCTGCTTTCGGCGAAGTGGTCAAAATTCTGGAAGATGTGCGCGAAGCGCTGCCGGAAAATGAAAGACATTTTATCAAGCCGCAATCTTTATCCGATCTGTATAACCATCACAGCCGCGGTTTCCCCGTGCTGGGCAGTATCGACAAAAAAACAGGCAAGATAGCCGCCGTTCTGCTTATCACGCCATCGGAAGGCAGCGACGCCAACCCCAAACTGGCCAATTACCCGCAATCCGTTAAGGAATGTGATACAGCCATTATAAGCTCGGTCGCGACAGCCTCTGGATATTCAGGGCAAATGGAGCCCCTCCTTCATCACGCCCTGCAATATGCTGCCGGCAAGCTTATGGGCGTATGGGCAAAAGTATCCGACGAAAATGCCAGAAGCTCAAAGCGTTTCAAAGATGCAGGTTTTGAAGACCGGATTCACGGTGAAGACCCTGTAAAAGGTTATGCGGTCACTTATTACCGGAAAAGTCTGACCGGTATTGCACCAAAGGAACTTCCTGTATTTAATGAAGGCTATGAACCAAACCGCGTCATCTCCTTCCCCGCTCCTCAGCGTCTCTGATCTCTCCGTCCGCTTTAAAACGCCCGGCGGGAATTTCGACGCTGTCAAACATGTGTCCTTTTCGATAGAGAAAGGCGAAACCCTTGCGCTTGTTGGCGAATCCGGCTCCGGCAAATCGGTGACCGCCTTGTCGCTACTCCAGCTTTTGCCCTACCCTTTGGCGAGCCACCCGAACGGCTCGATCAAATTCAACGGCGAAGAACTCGTTGGCCTATCCGAAAAAAAACTGCGCAGCTTTCGCGGCTCGCAAATAGGGATGATCTTTCAGGAACCGCTGACCTCGCTTAATCCCCTGCACACGATCGAGCGCCAGATTTCCGAAGTCATCCTGCTGCATAAAAAAATGTCGAAGACTGCCGTGCGCGCCCGTGTTCTCGAACTCCTTGAACTCGTTGGCCTGCCCAAACTCAAAGACCGCTTGAATGCCTATCCGCACCAGCTTTCCGGCGGCCAGAGACAGCGCGTGATGATCGCTATGGCGCTCGCCAACGATCCAGAGCTTCTTATAGCGGACGAGCCGACCACCGCGCTCGACGTCACTATTCAGGCACAAATCCTTGAGCTTCTCGATGATTTGAAAAAGCGCCTTGGCATGGCGCTCCTTATTATTACGCACGATTTGAAAATCGTCGAGAAAATGGCCGATAAAGTCTGCGTCATGAAAAACGGCGAGATTGTCGAACAAAAATCGAAGGCCGATCTTTTTGCCGCGCCAGCGCATGACTATACGAAAATGCTCCTTGCCGCGCAGCCGAAAGGAAATACGACGCCCGCCAATCAAAATGCGCCTGTTCTTATCGAAGCCAAAAATCTCAAAGTCTGGTTTCCGGGCAAAAAGACGTTCTTCGGCAAACCGCTCTCCTACGTCAAAGCCGTTGACGATGTATCCTTTACAATCAGAGAACAGCAAACGCTCGGCGTTGTCGGTGAATCCGGCTCCGGTAAAACCACGCTCGGCCTCGCCCTGCTTAAACTCACCTCGTCCGAAGGACAGGTAAATTTTAATGGTAAAGATATCTCCGATATCAAAGGCGACGACCTTCGCACCCTTCGTGCCGATATGCAGATCGTCTTTCAGGACCCGTTTGGTTCGCTCTCGCCGCGCATGAGCGTCGCCCAGATTATCGGTGAAGGGCTCGAAGTCCACCGCAAGGATTTAAAAGCTGCCGACCGCGATGCGCTTGTCGTCGAAGCCCTTAAAGACGTGCGCTTAGACCCCGAAACGCGCCACCGCTATCCGCATGAATTCTCCGGCGGCCAGCGCCAGAGAATCTCCATCGCCCGCGCCCTTGTCCTGCATCCGAAGCTTTTGATTCTCGATGAACCCACTTCCGCGCTCGATGTATCCGTACAGGCGCAAATCGTCGATCTTCTGCGCGATCTTCAGGAACGTTATAAACTATCCTATCTGTTCATCAGCCATGATTTGCGCGTCGTCAAAGCCCTAGCCCATGATGTGATGGTGATGAAAGACGGTATCGAGGTTGAAAGCGGCCCGGCAGCGAAAATCTTCGGCAATCCTAAAACCGCCTATACCAAAGCCCTTCTCGAAGCGGCGATGCATTTAAAAACGGCGAAGGCTGGATAGATAACCCAGACGTCATCCCGATGAAAATCGGGATCCAGATATTTGCCTCACCCACTGGATTCCGGCTTTCGCCGGAATGACAAATAAATTGAAACCACAAAAAGAAATGCCTGCTTTCGCAGGCATGACGATTATAATGAATTATGATTCATAACTTCCGTCATCCCTGCGGAAGCAGGGATAAAAAAAACGAGGCAGAAGCCTCGTTTTTAAAAAATGCTTTAGATCAGCCCATTCCTGTAGTTGGCGGAGCCGCGTTCAACGCAAGATTATTCGACTTCGTTAACGGATCGACAGCAGGAGGAGGAGCATTTGTTGCTGCAAGCTTGACGCCATCCGCATCTATGCCCCGCGCCATGCGAATGCCTTTTTCCATCGAACCAATATCTTTCCCCATAGCCGCCAATTGCGTTGCCAAATCTTCACGACTAATCAGATTTTGACTGCTGCCATCGGCGTTACTGGTATAACCGCCAATAATGTTACCTTTAGCGTCAGAAAGAATATTCTTTGTTGCATCACCTTGCTGCCCGACACGCGTTTCCGCATAAATTCCATGCACAGACAATTTATTCGCCATTTCCGTCGTGAACGGTTCGCCGGATTTAATTTCAATTCCAGCTATTTGCGTTGCCGGTTTTGCCGGTTCGAATTTTGCGCCTGAAGGATTATCCTTTGGAATTGCAACAGTTCCTGCTCCTGTTTGCACCTGCACTTCAGATGTTTGAGCGGCTCCCGAAGCCGGAACATCCGTTGTCCGTACCTCCGTGGCCGAAGGAGCAGGTCTAAACGCGCCCCCTTGTTGTTGAGCGGCTTCCAGTTCCTTTGGCGTTACAGGCGGTTTTGTCACCTGCGGGGCCGCATCATCCGGCGCGATCTCGCCGCTCTGTCTTAAATAGTCTTGTTCATACTGCTCGGGACCGCTATTGCGCTTCCCTCTTCTTGACGTATCTCTTGGCTCATCGCGATATTCGGCACGGCCTACATCATAACGGCCTGTCTTAATGTCATCGATGCCTTGTGCCGTATCTCTGATCTGCTGGGTTGTTACATCGAAGCCCCGCTGAACTTGGCGTACATCCTGCCCCGCTCTGACTCTGACTCCGTTTCCATCGGTCGTAATCTCACCGAGACTAACGCCGCCGATATTTAATTCACGGCGCAAACCGTCATTGCCCTGGATACCGCGTTTTCCGCCGCTCCAGCCGCCATTGTGATAAACAGGGCCGTCGGCTCCCGGGGTAATTCTTCCTCTAAAGCGATCTACGATCCCCCCCACCACATCACCAAAACTTCTCTTATTTCCAAAACCTGGACCTTTTCCACCTGGCATGCACTAACCCTCTTACCTTCATTATAATATGGAAAAATCCATATTAAACAGTTAATATTTCTTATTATGTTTGTATTTTCTAAAACTGATGATATACGAATGCGACTTAAATTTCAATTTTAACATCCTTGAAAGGGGTGATTCCGAGTGGTTAGTGTAAGTGTACGCGACAATAACGTCGAACAGGCTCTTCGCGCATTGAAGAAAAAGATGCAACGTGAAGGCATGTTCAGAGAGATGAAATTACGTCGTGACTTCGAAAAGCCATCCGAGAAGAAGAAGCGCGAAAAGTCTGAAGCTGTTCGTCGCTGGCGCAAACTCGATCGCAAACGCAAAGAACGCGACGGGTTTTAAGCCTATATCTTAACGTTTTCTAAAAAGCCGCTGTCACAAGCGGCTTTTTTATATTGACATAAAAGGAATTTAGTCCTATATTTAAGCGTTAGGTTTTATCCTGAAAAGCCACGCCGTTTTTCGGCCATCCCCAAGGTGAACGGCGGGGACCAGCATCATCAACCCATCCCTCGCATGCCTGCCCCCCGCCTTCGCGCTTGCGCGCGTTGAAAAAACAGGCATCCGTCCCCGGTTGACTCCTGCATCTCTGCGGTAAAAAACTACCCTGTCTAAAAAACGCGACGTTCAAAGTAGTTAGAATGACGTTCAAACTAGTTAAAAGTTAATTTCAACGCAGAGTTTAGAGTGTTTCTCTACTTCATGTTCTTTGTGAAAAACTCCGTGTCCTCTGTGTGATGCTCTTAAAAATATACGAGCAAACTGAGAGATATTTTCATATCGCATGCTGATTTTCTTTACCATTTAGGGATAAACTTATCCGGTTATGTCCTCGAACCTCACAGAACAACGCGATAAATTTATCGGCTTTGCCTTCGCAAACGCCGATATCTTGATTGAGGTCGACTTAAAGAGCTTTAAAATCCTGTTTTCCGCCGGTGCTACTAAAAGCTTGGGGGAAGACAGCCTGACCGGTTCAGACTTCCTGAATATCTTCGCTCCGCGTGACCATGCGCTGATCAAGGCACTTAAAACCCGGTACAAGCCCGGCCAGCGATTTGGTCCGATCATGGTCAATCTCAAAGACCGCCTCGACGATCTCGGCAAGGACCAGAATAGAAGCGCCATGCTGAGCGGTATTGGCCTGCCGACCAATCCGAACAATGTTTATTTCACGCTATCCAAGGCGCATTTGAATCTGATCAATAGCGCCGAGAAAGCCCGAAGCTCGACCACGCAAGCCGAGCTTTTGACATCTGACAATTTTGCTCAGGCCGCCCAAGCGGCCATGGATGCAGCCAACACATCCGGCGCCAAGCTTGGCATGACTTTTATCGACCTCCCCGGCACGGAAGATTTCAAAAAGAAGATCGGCGCAGAGCAATGGTCTTCGCTCAATGAAAATATTTCCGGCATTTTGCGCGCCTATGCCGCTGACGGTAAAACTGCCGCGATGCTTGATAATGGCCGCTACGGCGTTGTCCATGAAGCAGGCGTTTCCGCCGATCAAATCCGCGAGCAATTAGAATTAGCTGCTGCAGAAAGCGACCCCGACAGCGTCGGCCTGACGGCCACAGCCCATACGATAGACATGGACGACGACACCTTAACCGAACACGAAATGGCCAAGGCGATTGTCTATACGATTAATAAATTCGCCAGCCGCTCGGGGGATGCGGATTTCGACGTCACCTCCCTAAAAAGCGGATTTGAAGATTTTCTCGGGGAGAACGCCGCGTCTATCACCCATTACAAAACCGTCATCAACCAGCAACGTTTCGACCTGAAATTCCAGCCGATTATTGACCTGAAGCAGGGAACCGTCGCCTATCACGAAGTCCTGGTACGCTTCGAAGACGGTAAATCTCCCTTTCAGGCCATCGAGTTTATCGAGGATGTCGGCCTTAGCACTGAATTTGATCTCGCCATTTGCAGCCGCGTTTTGAATTATCTTCTCTTCAATGCAAAAGACAAAAATCTTAAACTTTCCGTCAATCTCTCCGGCGTTTCGGTTCAGGACAAACGCTTTATTTCGAAACTGCGTTATAAGCTCGAGCCGCATTTAAAAACCAATATCCCGAAACAGATCATTTTTGAAATTACGGAATCGAGCGAGATCAAAAATCTCGATCAGGTAAATGAATTTATCAAATCATTGCAGGATGACGGCTTTAAAGTCGCGCTCGACGATTTCGGTGCCGGCTCCGCTTCCTTCCAGTATTTGCAAAAACTCCATGTCGATGCGGTAAAAATCGACGGCCAATATGTTACGCCGATTTTGGAATCGCCGCGTGATCAGGCGATGATCAAAAACCTCGTCCATATGTGTCAGGATCTGGGAATTCAGGTCGTCGCCGAACGCGTCGAAACCCGTGAACTTGCCACCATGCTTAAATCGATGGGGGTTGAATATGGCCAAGGCTATTACTTTGCAAAGCCGCTTGATGAGCCGGGTATATTGCCGAAGCTGATATTCTAAATAAACTTCGTAACCTGATCCAGCCAGCTTTTCTCTGCAGGCTCCAGCGTCGGCGACAAAACATCCCGAACGCGGAAATGATAATCATTGACCCACCAGCGCTCGCTATCGGTTAGAAGCCGTAAATCCACGATAGAAAGATCGATAGGCGCGAGCGTCAATGTTTCGAAATAGAGCATATCGCGGCCATCTTCCGTCTTATCTCCTGTCTTATTGCATAAGATCAGGTTTTCGATGCGAATGCCGTATTCGCCTTCCTTGTAATAACCCGGCTCGTTGGAAATGATCATGCCCGGTAAAACTGCTTCCGTACCGCGCGGTGAAATCCCCGCTGCCTCTTCATGAACGGATAGATAACAACCAACGCCATGACCAGTCCCATGTGCGTAATCGAGCCCTGCCTGCCACAGCGCCTGCCTTGCCAGACTATCGAGCTGCGCACCGGTCGTGCCTTGCGGAAACCGCGCAGAGGCCAGCGCAATATGACCTTTTAAAACACGCGTATAGCGGTCCTTCATTTCATCTGTAGGCGTGCCAATCGCAATTGTTCTCGTGATATCGGTCGTGCCGTCGGCATATTGTGCGCCGCTATCGATTAATAGAAGTCCATTGCCTTTCACCGTCGCGGCGGATTTGTCTTCAGCACGGTAATGGACGATCGCCCCATTCGATGCCCAGCCGCAAATCGTATCAAAACTGGAATCGCGGTGCATCGGATCGGCTTTGCGGAAAACTTCCAATTGATCGGCGATCTCAACCTCTGTTTTGCCTTGCGCATTATTGCTTAGCCAGTAAAGGAATTTCGTGACCGCCGCGCCGTCACGCACATGCGCGGCAATCATCGCTTCCTGCTCTGCCGTCGTTTTAACGGCTTTGGGAAGTATGCAAGGATCTTTTTCTTCGCGGATAATGATTTTATTCTTCTTTAGGACATCGAAGAAATATTTGGACGACCTTTGCGGATCGATCATTACAGGCTTATCGTCACCCGCCAGCATTGCCAAGCGTTCTTCAATTTTAGCAGGCTCGAATACTTCTACCGTATTTCCGGCATGGCGCAAAACATCGCTGCTGACTTTCTCCGTGGAGATAAACCATTCAGCGCGGCCATCGTCATGTAACAGGGCATAAGACAGCGCAACCGGATTGTGAGACACGTCAGAGCCGCGGATATTCAATAGCCATGCAATAGAATCCGGCAAGGTAATAACGCAGGCCTTCGCGCCCTGGTCTTTGATAAACTGTGCAATTGCCATACGTTTTTCGGCGCTGCTGCGGCCAGCATATTTCTCGGGGAAAATTTCGACCTTTGCCATCGGCTCCGGCGGACGATCCGCCCAGATGATATCAATCGGGTTCTTATCAAGCGCTTTCAGCGTAATGCTCTTTTCTTTGAGCTTGGCTTCCAGCATCTGAATTTGTTTCGGGCTGTGCAGCTTGGCATCATAGCCAATCACCTGACCTGATTTAGCTTCATGCGTAAGATAATCGCTTAATGTAACTTTTATAGAATCGCCAATCTCGTACAGAGTTTGATCGACCTGATTTTTAAGCTGGATGGTATAGCGCCCGTCACTCAAGACACCTGCGATTTCCGGTAAGATCACGGCAAACCCTGCTGACCCTGTGAACCCTGTCAGCCAGGCGAGCCGCTCGAAACATTCCGGCACGAATTCGTTCTGGTATTCATCCGTGCGCGGAACGATAAATCCGTCCACTCCAAGGTTTTTCAAATTGGATCGTAAAGCTGAAAGTTTCTCGGCTGTTTTCATAGATGTATTCTAGGCCACGAAGTCACGAAGTCACGAAGTTTTTTAAAAAGCCTCTTCGTGTCTTCGCATCTTCGTGGCAATATAGATTTCTATGTCTTCAAATACTTCTCAGGCGCATATCATCGTTTTCGGTAATGAAAAAGGCGGGTCGGGTAAATCGACCACCGCCATGCATGCTGCCATCGGCCTTTTGCGCCTTGGCTATAATGTCGCGACCATCGATCTGGATGCCCGGCAAGGCACTTTGACCCGCTATCTTGCCAACCGTTTTGAGTTTATCACGCGTGAAAAAGACGATCTGCCCGCCCCGCTTCATTTCCCGATTGAAAAGTCAGACGCAGCCAATAAAACCGATGCTGAAACTGCCGACCGCGATTTTTTACTATCCGCTTTGGCCGAGATGAAACCGAATGTAGATTTCATTATTATCGACACGCCGGGGGCCGATACGTTTTTGTCCCAATTGGCACATGCCCATGCCGATACCATTGTAACTCCGCTCAATGACTCCTATATCGATCTCGATGTGCTCGGAAAACTTGATACAGCCACGCGCATGATCAAGGCACCGTCCATCTACACGAAACTTGTCCAGAATTCCCGCCTTTCCAAACTTGGCGCCGAGAACAAGGATATCGACTGGATCGTCATGCGAAACCGCCTGTCCCATGTCGAATCCGAGAACAAAAAGGATATCGCGGCGCTTCTCGAAAAAATGTCGGAAAAATTCGATTTTCGTATCGCGCCCGGCTTTACCGAGAACTTGATCTTTCGTGAATTATTCCCAAAGGGCCTGACCCTTCTGGACCTAAAACAGGATCCTGAAACCCAGTTAACGATGTCGGCCATGGCCGCACGTCAGGAAATCAGACAATTATTGCGGTTTATCGCTCCGGAGAGACATAAAGGTTATCCTAAAAAAGCCTAAAATATATTTTTTCATAACTTGACTTTTCTATAATGCATATGTCATAAGCTTCTGAAATTAAAATGGAACTCCAAATTAAATCCTGCGTTTGCTGTTCTTGTGCAAAGCAACAATTTTATATAGGCTTAATAAATGACAAAGACACTGAAAACCGCCGTATTTCCCGTTGCTGGCCTTGGCACCCGCCTTCTGCCAGCCACCAAAGTCATGCCTAAAGAAATGTTGCCCATCGTCGATATGCCGCTCATTCAGCTGGCCGTTGACGAAGCCAAAGCCGCAGGCGTTGAAAATTTTATCTTCGTGATCAGCACCGGCAAGGAAATGCTCTGCCAGCATTTTGAAGAGGCTCCTGATTTGATGGAGACTTTGTCCCGCCGTAATAAACAGGCGCAGATGGATATCGTCAATGCCGTCACTTTGCCGAAGGGTAGCCTTAAAATCGCCATGCAAGATAAAGCGCTTGGCCTTGGTCATGCGGTCTGGTGCGCCCGCGATTATATTTCAAAAGATGAATCCTTTGCCGTGATGCTGCCAGACGACTTTATGCTCTGCGCGGGAAAATCCTGCATGCAGCAAATGGCCGAAGAATATGCCCGCACCGGTCATAACATTATCGCATCGATGGAAGTCCCTGATGCAGACGTCAATAAATACGGCATTATTACGCCTGGCCAGAATAACGGTCGCGGTACGCTTGTTAAAGGTTTCGTTGAAAAACCTGCGCTTGAAAACGCACCGTCAAATCTGGCTGTTATCGGACGTTACATCTTAAGCGGCGAAATCATGCCTGTTCTCGATGCCATGGTTGAAAAAAATATGACAGGCGCTGGTGGAGAGATTCAACTGACTGATGCCATGGTCGAACTGTTAAAAATATCACCATTTACGGCCTATGAAGTCGAAGGTGAACGCCTTGACTGTGGTTCCGATATTGGTTTCGTCAAAGCCCAGATCGCCTATGCGATGACCAAACCAAAACTGGCCGAAGAGCTGACCAACTTCATGATCGAGCGCCTGCGCATGACCATGGAAACTGGTAAAGAAGCTAAAACGCGCGCGGCTTAGTTTTTAGGCTTCCAATCTCGGCGGACTTTGCTACCTTGTCGGAACAAAGGATCCCCGCCATGACCGCTAAGCACGAAGCCGCTATTTTAGAACTCCTCGCCTCCCGTATCTGCCATGACCTTATTTCGCCGGTCGGGGCGATTAATAACGGTCTCGAATTTATGGAAGAAGCGGGCGACGATCCGGAAAGCATTAAACAAGCTTCCGAATTGATCGGCCATAGCGCTCAAGCCGCCGCTGCCCGCTTGCAAGCTTTTCGAATCGCCTATGGCGCTGGTGGCCGCGATGGCAATATAAAGCCCGAAGATATCCAGAAAACATTCGGTGCCCTTACCCGGGCCGATGGTAAAATCCGTCAAAGCTGGGACCCGTTCAGCTCTCTTGGCATCGATTCTAAAACACCCGGCTTTGCCAAGGTTTTGATGGGCGCGATGATGCTCGCCATGGAATGCCTGCCAAAAGGCGGTACGGTCTATGTCGATCCAGGCAGCGCCACCGAAACATTAATCCGCGCCGAAGGCGAAGGTGCCGTTGTTCGGGAAAATGTAGAGCAAGCCTTAGCTCGCAGCCTGCCGCCGGAAGAGATCGACCCGCGACTAGTACACCCGTATGCCTTGAGCCTGATCGCCGAAAGCTATGGATTTATTATCCTTCTGAAAGAAACCGGCGACAATCGCGTTACTTATGCGGTTGCGTTCCGATAAAGTAACGAAGCGTTAACCGCTTTCAGGCAATTTAGAAGAGAAGCAGGCACGCCTTCGCTTTTAGCCCCCGCTGCGTCATAAATGTCCTTCTAGTGGAGAATCCGTATGGACGACTTAATTGCCGAATTTATTACCGAAACCAATGAAGGCCTTGGTGAACTTGATAGAGACCTTATCAAGCTCGAACAAAATCCCAACGACAAGGATTTGATCGGAAAAATTTTTCGCCTGATGCACACCATCAAAGGCACATGTGGATTTTTAGGACTGCCACGCCTTGAAAAAGTTGCGCACCATGCTGAAAACGTCATGGGTCGTTTCCGCGATGGTAATCTAAGCGTCACTCCCGCTTATGTAACTCTCATTCTTGAATCTCTCGACCGCGTGCGTATGTTACTCGAACATATTGAATCGCACGGGACAGAAGCCGAAGGTTCCGATGCCGAACTGATTGAAAAACTCGACGTTGTATTCGAAGGCCGCGAAGCGAAACCAGCCGAAGCCGCGCCAGTTGTAGAAGCTCCGCCACCTCCTCCCCCTGCCCCGCCAGAGCCTGAAAAAGTTTATAGCGCCGAGCCGATGGACAGCGATGAGTTGCAACGTATTTTTGATATGACACCCGGTCCGATGGATATGATGCAAGCTGCACCAGTTGTAGAAGCGCCGCCACCGCCGCCGCCAGCACCTGAACCGTCAAAAGAAGTCGCCGTGGCCGCCGCGCCTGCGGCGCCGAAAGAACCTAAAGCCGATGGCGAATCTTCTCTTGCCAACCAGTCGCTGCGCGTCAATGTCGACGTGCTGGAAAACTTGATGACGATGGTGTCGGAACTTGTTCTGACCCGTAATCAACTATTGCAAATCACCCGCAGTCAGAAAGAAAACGAACTGGCGACGCCATTGCAGCGCTTAAACCATGTCGTCTCGGACTTGCAGGACGGTGTCATGAAAACGCGTATGCAGCCGATCGGCAACGCATGGGCAAAACTGCCGCGTATTATCCGCGATCTTTCCATTGAACTTGGCAAGAAAATCGATCTCGTCATGGTCGGCGAGAATACCGAACTTGATCGTCAGGTTTTGGATATGATCAAGGATCCGCTTACTCACATGGTTCGCAACTCTGGCGACCATGGCGTCGAAGGTCCGGCAGACCGCGCCAAAGCCGGTAAGCCTGAAACAGGAACGATCACCCTTAAAGCCTTTCATGAAGGCGGTCACATCATCATCCAGATTATCGATGACGGCAAAGGCTTGCCGATGGAAAAGATCAAGGCGAAGATCATCCAAAACGGCCTTGCCACGCAGGATGAAATCGACAAAATGTCGATGCAGCAAATCCAGCAATATATTTTCAAAGCCGGTTTTTCCACCGCCGACAAGATTACTTCCGTGTCAGGCCGCGGCGTCGGCATGGACGTCGTTCGCACGAACATCGAGAAAATCGGCGGCTCTATCGAGCTTAATTCCATTGAAGGTAAAGGCTCCACCTTTACAATTAAAATTCCGCTGACTTTAGCCATCGTTTCTTCTCTGATCGTCGAAACATCAGGTGAAAAATTTGCTATTCCTCAGCTTTCTGTCAATGAATTAGTACTGGTTAGCCAGTCATCCGATAATCGCATTGAAATTATTAATGACACACCTGTTTTTCGCTTACGCAATAAATTATTGCCGCTTGTTGAATTATCGTCAGTCCTGAAACTTGAATTGACCCAAAAAGGCGTCGACCGGTTTGATCACAAATATATAATCGTGACACAAGTCGGCTCTTACCGCTTTGGGATTATCGTCGATCGCGTTTTTGATACGGAAGAAATCGTCGTCAAGCCAGTGCCGAAAATACTCAAAAATATCGAGCTATTCTCCGGCAACACGATCCTTGGCGACGGTTCTGTCATTATGATTTTGGACCCGAACGGGATAGCCAAATCGACAGGCGATATCGAAACCGAAACGGCTGCCGATGATGCCTATGACGATGGTCATCAAGGCCAGCTGCGCACTTCCCTTCTTCTTTTCCAAGCTGGTGGTGAAGCATTAAAAGCCGTGCCGCTTTCTCTGATCTCGCGGCTTGAAAATGTCAATGTCGATAAAATCGAACATTCCGGCGGCAAGATGATGGTTCAATATCGAGGCAAATTAATGACCTTGATGCCGTTCAGTGCAAATGTCGATTTAAAATCTGAAGAAGAAAAACCACTGTTGGTTTTCTCCGACCGCGACACATCCGTCGGTATTATTGTCGACCAGATCGTCGATATTCAGGAAGAATATATCTCGATTGAGCCCGGCACTTCATCTGAAGGCGTTATGGGCTCGACCATTATAAATGAACAGGCCACGGAAATTATCGATGTCGGTTATTACCTGAAAAAGCTTAACGCTAATTTTTTCAAAAACCATGGCGATGAAGATTTCAACAGTGGCTTTGGCAAGCATGACAGCGGACGTCGCCGCGTTTTGCTGATTGATGATTCACCGTTCTTCCGCAACATGCTAACCCCGCTTCTATCCGTTGCCGGCTATGATGTTACAAGTCTGGAAAGCCCGATCAAGGCGCTGGAACTAGCGGAAAACGGCCAGAAATTCGATCTTATTATTTCGGATATCGAAATGCCGGATATGGATGGTTTTGAATTCGCCTCCCGCGTCCGCGCTGGCCGCGAATGGCAGGATACACCGATGATGGCACTGTCCAGCCATGCCACACAAAAAGATATCGATCACGGCTATAAAGTCGGCTTCAATAAATATGTCGCAAAATTCGACCGCGACACATTACTGAATGCGATCAATCAAACCTTTATTGAAGGCGAAATCGTATAATGGAACACAGTGAAACCCACTCTCAAGATACCAAGAAAATCATGCGTACAGGCAAGACCCGTGACTTTCTAACGATTTATATCGGTGGCCAGATGTTCGGCATACCGATTTTGCAGGTGCAGGATGTTCTTGGCCATCAGAAAGTTACTAAAATTCCGCTTTCCCCGCCGCAAGTTGCAGGCGCGCTCAATCTTCGCGGGCGTATTGTAACCGCGATCGATGTTCGTACTTGCCTTGGCTTGTCTGCTCCGGAAGACACAACAAAACGCATGAGTGTCGTCGTCGAAAACGACCATGAACTCTACAGCTTAATCATCGACAATGTCGGCGATGTTTTATCCCTTTATGACGATGACTATGAGAATACGCCTGCAACGCTCGATCCGGCATGGCGTGCTGTTTCGCTCGGCATTTACCGACTGTCGGGAAAACTACTTGTTATTCTGGATGTACCAAAACTCCTTAATTCAATGATGAGTGTAAACTAGGAATGAGTGAAATGAAAACATGTCTGGTCGTCGATGATAGCCGCGTTGTCCGTAAAGTCGCTCTGCGCATTGCCGAAGAATTGGGCTTTGCCACCGCAGAGGCCGAAGATGGTCAAAAAGCCTATGAATATTGCCAGGGACAAATGCCCGATGCCATCATTCTGGACTGGAACATGCCAGTGATGAGCGGGATTGAATTTCTAGAGCGCCTGCGCGAAATGCCCGGGGGCGATCATCCGAAAGTCGTTCTCTGCACGACTGAAAACGATCTCTCCCATATCCAGCGCGCCATGATGGCGGGAGCCAATGAATATATTATGAAACCGTTCGATAAAGATATCGTGCAGGGTAAATTTATTCAGATCGGCCTACTGGAAGATAATTATTGATGGATAATAACACTATCGACGTAATGATTGTTGATGACTCCGCAGTCGTTCGTGGATTTCTTACACGCATTTTGGAATCTGATCCTGCCATTAAAGTGACTTACTCCGCTCATAACGGGCAAATGGCGGTTAACGCGCTAGACAATCACCATCCTGCCATTATTTTGCTTGATATCGAAATGCCGGTGATGGATGGGCTTACGGCTATTCCTTTGCTTTTAGCCAAACGTTCCGATGTTAAAATCATCATGTGTTCAACATTGACCACGCATAACGCGGCGGTGACATTGCAAGCCATGGAACTGGGCGCGGTCGATTGCATAGGCAAGCCTTCGACATCCAGCGAAATTTCCGGCGACTCTTTTAAAGATATTCTTTTGAACAAAGTCCGCTCGATCGGCGATCTATCTTTCAAGAAATCCAGTAAAAGATTTGAGCCTTCTTCCGAGAAAAAAGCCGCAACCAATATCCACCCCCATCTTCCAAAAGTCGTTAAGTTGCGCGCGCCACATGAAGGTTTCAATGGCAAGCCACAAATCCTTGCTATCGGCAGCTCGACAGGCGGCCCAAATGCTCTGTTCAAAGTCATCTCTCATTTTAAAAATTTTGATATCCCCATTGTTCTGACCCAGCATATGCCGGCCACATTTACGCGCATTCTGGCAGAACATATCAGTAAGCATACAGGCGTACCCGCGGTCGAAGGCGAGAATGGCATGAAACTGGAGAATGGCCGAGTCCATGTCGCCCCCGGCGGCTTTCACATGCTAATCACGCCGGAGCGCATGATCCGCCTTGATGACGGACCGATGGAAAATTTTTGTAAACCGGCGGTCGATCCTATGCTGCGCTCACTTCTGCCGCTCTTTGGTGATAAAATTTTAACGGTTATTTTAACAGGTATGGGACAGGATGGCTTGAAAGGCTCTCGCGAAGTAGTAGAGCGCGGCGGACGTATCGTCGCGCAGGATGAAGCGACATCTGTCGTTTGGGGGATGCCTGGCGCGGTCGCTCTCGATGGTTTATGTTCCTCTGTCTTGCCGCTTGATGATGTCGGCCCTTATGTCCGCAAGGCGGTGATGCGATGAAAATTCAGGATTTCGATCTCTTTAAAGATCTTCTTTATAAACAATCTGGCCTCGTGATTACGCCGGATAAATCTTATTTGCTGGACTCGCGTTTAACGCCTGTTGCCAAGAAATGGAATTTTCCGTCACTCGACGTCATGGCGCTGCATTTGCGCTCCCTGCCCGATCAACAGCTCGTAAAAGATATCGTCGAAGCGATGACGACGAATGAAACGTCGTTTTTCCGCGACATGAAACCGTTTCAACTTTTCGAAGATACGATGCTTCCGCATATGATCAAGGAACGCGCCGCAAAAAAAGTGCTTCGCATTTGGTGCGCCGCCTCGTCCAGCGGACAAGAGCCTTATTCACTCGCAATGATCCTGAAAGAAAAATCCAATTTGATGCCTGGCTGGAGATTTGAGATCACGGCGACCGATATTTCCGACGATATTTTGAACCTCGCTCGATCCGGCGTATATTCTCAATTCGAAGTCCAGCGCGGATTGCCGATCAATTACCTGATGAAATATTTTACGCAAGTAAATGAAAAATGGCAGGTCAAAGATGACATCCGCCAGATGGTCAAATTCTCGAACTTCAATCTTCTGCACGACATGAATAAATTCGGCATGTTCGATATTATTTTCTGCCGCAACGTACTTATTTATTTCGATGAAAAAACCAAAGGTCAGGTTCTGGCCCGCATGAGCACGAAACTTGAAAAGGACGGATTCTTGCTTATGGGCGGCGCGGAAACTGTTTTAGGCATCACCGACAAGCTAAAACTCATGCCAGAAAAACGCGGTCTTTATATTCATCCTGATAGCCCGCATGCAGTCGCACCCGCTTCAACCGGGGCACCTGCCGTGAAAGCTCTCGGAGCTTAATTCCAGAAGCCGAACCAGACACCGATACCATGGATAACTGCGATCGGAAAAAATAGTGCGCCGACCAGCAGAAAACCCCATTCATCGTTTTGAAAGCAGGTCACGATATGCGTAATCCATGCAGCAAAACAGGCCACTACGCCAATCAGGAATGTCGAAATGGCGACAATCCCGCCGGTTTTGATTTTATCTATTAATTTCATTTGATAAGTCCTTTAAGAAAGAAACTTAACCACGAATAAACACGAATAGACACAAATAATTCGTGTTCATTTGTGTTCATTTGTGGTTAAAAACCTTTCTTATGACCCAAAGATACAAAATCAAACGCGCCCTTTTATCCGTTTCCGACAAATCCGGCCTTTTGGAATTTGCCCGCATTTTGCTCGATAGCGGCGTTGAGCTAATCTCTACCGGCGGTACAAAAAAATACCTCGCTGAAAACGGGCTTTCCGTCAAAGACGTATCCGACGTGACAGGCTTTCCGGAGATCATGGACGGGCGCGTTAAAACCTTGCACCCTAAAATCCATGGCGGCCTTCTCGCCGTTCGAGATAACGACACCCATGTCGAAGCGCAAAAATCTCACTCCATCGACGATATCGATATGCTGGTCGTTAATCTCTACCCATTCCGTGAAACCGTCGCGCGCGGCGGCGATTATGATGACTGTGTAGAAAATATCGATATCGGCGGTCCGGCGATGCTGCGCGCCGCTTCCAAGAACCATGCCTTCGTTACGGTCGTGACCGATCCTGCCGATTATGCGGAGATTGCCACGCAAGTAAAACTCGGCGGTACGACGCTGGAGACGCGCAAGAAACTTGCCGCCAAAACCTACGCCGCAACCGCTTCATATGACGCGGCGATCTCCGCCTGGTTTGCAGGGCAGCTTGAAGAAACCTTTCCGCAAAATATTTCCGTTCCGGCAATGCGTCTCGATACTTTGCGCTATGGCGAGAACCCGCACCAGCAAGCGGCTGTATACTCGGATGGCACGAAACGTCCGGGCGTTGTCACTGCCACCAAAATTCAGGGTAAGGAATTATCCTTTAACAATCTGAACGACACCGATGCCGCGTTTGAACTCGTCGCCGAATTCTCCGAGCCAGCCGTTGCCATCATCAAACACGCCAATCCTTGCGGCGTGGCGATCGGCAAAGACTCTCTAGATGCCTATCGCCGTGCACTGGCCTGCGATCCTGTCTCCGCTTTTGGTGGTATTATCGCGCTCAATCGCAAGCTCGATGCCGTCACCGCTGCCGAAATCCTGAAAGTCTTTTCCGAAGTCATCATCGCGCCAAGCATCGACGAGGACGCCAAGCCTGTTCTGGCCACCAAACCGAATGTCCGCGTGCTGATCACCGGCGAGATGCCCGATCCGAAAGCGCCGCGCATGACGATCCGCTCGATTGCCGGCGGCTACCTCTTACAAAACGCCGATATCGGCCATATCACAGCCGCTGAACTCAACGTCGTGACCAAGCGTGCACCAAGCGAGGACGAAGTGCGCGATATGCTCTTTGCTTTCCGCGTGGCCAAGCATGTGAAATCCAATGCCATTGTTTACGCGAAAGACAATGTCACGATCGGTATCGGCGCCGGCCAGATGAACCGCCTCGATTCCTCGCGTATCGCCGCTGCACGGATGAGCGAATACGGCCTTGTGCCCGCCGCTGGAGCGCCCATGGCGGTCGCTTCGGATGCTTTCTTCCCCTTCGCCGATGGGATGCTTGCCGCCGCGGACGCAGGCGCGACAGCGATCATCCAGCCAGGCGGCTCGATTAAGGATAAAGACGTCATCGCAGCCGCCGACGAGCGCGGTTTAGCCATGGTCTTTACGGGCATCAGGCATTTTAAACATTAAATCTTGAAAAATTCAGTCTATCTGTGGCATGACCACATCATGGACTGCGTTGATAAAAATGATGACCAGAAACTGGTCGCTGCGTTTAAGATCGCCTTGAATTCTTACAACCCCTATCGCCGGACCGATGATCCTCGTCAGGATTCATTCTGGCAGATTATCGAAGTCGGCAACAAGCTTGGCATGCTCGGCGAAGATTTCAAAGCCGCGCATGATGTTACCGATTCCGATATTATCAGTTGGGAGAGACGCGGTCGCCTGCCCCCGCAGCGCCAGCGCGGCCAGATTCACCAAAGCCTGAAAGCCGTGATTGGCCATAAAAACCCCGCCTGACTTTGGCGCTCAGCCCTAACTCATGATATTCTCGTAATATATAAAAATTTATGGGTAATTAACCTATCCTTAAATTTTCATAATTATCATGTGAATTACATCATGAGGTGTGTAAATGTCTGATAAAAAATCGCCTTCCCTATGGGAACGAGCCAAAGCTGTCGCCTCTTCTTTGCGCGATACAGCCGTGACATATCTGACGCCGCAAATTGAGGGCAAAAACATCCCTCTAGTGATAACCAATCCGGTAAGTCTTATACTATCTACACGCGCAGGCCGCGCATTAACAACTGGCATTGAAAATGCTGTGGTCGACAACGTGACTTTTGTAACTGGATTACTTCCTGATACATCCAGAACTATAAGCAAGATGGCCACAGGAAAAGAGCATAATATCTTTCAGGTCGGCAAATATCAAATGATGGGGGCGGAAGAACAAACCGCCGCCTATCATAAGATTCGAGAGCGCGTGACTGGTGAGAAACGCGCGGAATATAAAGAAGGTACGCTGGAGCATACGATAGAGCGTGTTGGTTTTTGGGGAACCAATCTGGCCGGACTGGCCGGAATTGTGAAATCAGCGGGTAAATTTGCTCTTCGTCAAGGTTTTGAACGTGCCCCTGAAATTACAGCGTCGCTATCACGAACTTTCGGCAAGAACGCGGATGTCGGCGCGCTGAGATTTGCTTATGCCGATGATATTGCAAAACCCGCTGCGACAGGTGCACGCAAAATCGTTGAAAGATCGGACTCGGCCATCGGCTACGCCACACTAGGTTCAGTCGGAACAAGTATAGGCGCAGGTATAATTGAGGGCCTGACAGCCCTACCGGCAGCAAAACGCCCAACAACTATTTTCGCTCATCAGGAATCTAATATTTCAAAAGCGTTAATCGTCCCTGCAGCAACTGTAACATTAACCGCTGCCGCGCCGGCCAAACCAGATATAGAACCTCTTAAGACATCTCTTAACTCGGAAGCTCTACAGCTGGCCCGGGAAAGCGTCATCAATAAAGTGATGAGCCCTGACTATCTGACTGATCCAAAGACAGGCGGCTTTGATCATGATAAGCTTGATAAACTTCAGGAACTGCTTGTCGAGTCCGGTCATCTTTCCGCAAGTCATAAAACCGGCATGATGAATTCCCATACGGTAAAAGCTATAGACGCAGCTATACGGGCAGGCGTTAACTCCGATAATCTAAGCGATGGGCAAAGAGATATAGTCGCTCAAAACACGCATGCCATGTATCAATCATTGCACGAGACCCCGCCGGACGGCTCCAGCTTTGACCCGCGCGTATTAAGCTTTCAGACCAATGCGCATTTTTTGAAACTATACACTGGCAATATCGATGGCTTGGCCGGAATTAAGACAGCCACTGCCGGAGCACAGTTTGGCGCTATTTTGGAACAGAGCCGGTCTTTACAAAACCCGCAACAGGATGCGGCGCTCGAATCGAAACCCGATCAAACCGCTCCGAAAGAAACGGTTTTATCGTCGGCACCTGTTCCTGCGCCTCAACCAACGGGGCCATAAAATACGGTAAACAAAGGATTAATGGGATTTTTTACGAAAATAAATTTTGGAAAATGATCCTTGATTGTGGTAAGATGCAGATAATTCATAAAGAAAAAAGGGTGTAGTAGATGAGCGAGAAATCAAAATTTGGCCGTTATATCGGTGAAAAAATCGCTGAAACAATCAAAGATTTTCGGGGCGTTGCGGACGAAGCCGCACCCGTCGCAAGACGCGAAGCCGATAATGCGACCCGCGCCTCGAGACGCGCCATCGACGAAGCCCCTCGCCCAGTAACAACAACGCGTACCCCACGCGCAGCAGAGGCATCCGCCCCAAAAGCTGCAGCACCAAGAACACCACATCCTGACGCTCCCACAGCCCGCACTGCTTCTGATCTAGAGCGCCGCGGCCTTATCGGCGGCGAAACAGGCGGGATGTTTGGAGCCACTGCCCGCGAAACACAAGACGCCCAGCGCGCCGCGCAAGCCGAGCGCCAAGCCGCAGCAACGCAACAACAAACAGCTGGTTATACTCCCGTGCCGCAGCAGCAACAAATGCAGCAGGCTTTGGGGCCACAACGCCCTCCTGAAACAGAGGTTGAAAAAAGTATTCGGTTGATGAATGAACGTCATGCAGCAGCGGCAAAAAAAGCGGCTGAGCGCGGCGAAACGCCAGAACTTGTCGACGTTAAAGGCAATCCCATAGGTTCGGCGAGTAGAGTCGAAACTGCACCAAGTGATCCAAGAAATCTGAGTGCTGGTCAAATATATGAAGCAAACAGGCAATCTGAGAATCTCTTCCGTGAAACTCGCGATAAAGCTAGCTCACTTATTACAAGAGCTATGGAATCGGATACAAACGTTATTGTAAGCCGTGAAGAAATTAGCGAGCTTAAAACACTGCTAGGCCCTCGCCTTATCGCAAGTGAAACTCCAACTGAAGGTTTAAAGAAAGAAGATCTACTCGAACAGCTTTTTGGTGATACTAATAACGTTACAAATGAAAAGGGGTTGCGTGTTTTTACTGGTAAACCCATTACTACAGCCGACTTCAGAGAACTTATTGTTAATCCTCAATATGCAAGACAACCTATTCCTGATGTAACCTTCCATTTGGGTGATGCCAGTGCAACGCTTCCTACAATTGCTTTACCTCACGATAAAATCCCTGTTTTACGCGACGCCCTTATAAAAGATGGGCGCTGGGTATCATCTCCTGAAAGAACCATGGTTCGCGTTGATGAGAATGGAAAAATTGCGAGAGCAACAGATGGGACGGGCGAGCCTATAAAAGTTGCCCAAATAGACGCGTATTTGCGTGCAGACTCAAGAAATCAAATTACTTCAGCAGATTTTGTCGAAGAGATAATTAAGCCACAAGCTTTAAAACAGGAAATTCCTGGCATTTCTAAAGAGATAGCTAAAGCGTCTTCTTCTGCTAAAAAAACGTATTTAAGCAGCGAACAAGTCGAGACTTTGCGCGATGCTTTGATTGCCCGCAATCAAATTAATGATAGTGTTTCGAACTTCCCTAAACACAAGACAATTAGGGATTTAGACCTACACCTTCGTGATCGAAACAATACAATTAGCAACGCAGATTTTGACAGGCTTATTACAGAACCGCAGCGTAAAAAAGCACCCGTAGAAATTCCTATTCCTTTTTCTAAAGGTAAGACGTTCTCAATAAACAAAGGGATTGCGACCAAGGGTGCCATTGCTGCAGGTATCGCCGCCGCCCCAGTAGTCGGCTTTGTGGACACCAATCTAATTGGACAAAATGATGGTGGTATTTATGGCGTGTATCAAAAAGCTGCTGGTAGAAATGGCTGGGTAGGAAGCCCAGAAAATACTTATTATATTCAAGGTCATGCTGAACGCACAGAAGCTAAAAGAACTGATCTTGAGAAACAAGTTGGCGTAACTCAACAAGAGGCTTCTCAAGTTCAAGCCGATCGAACAAAAGTTGCTGCTGAAGGTATGCAAGCTGGGCAGGGTACTATCGCTACTGCCTTGGCTGGAGGTCATCAAGCCAATAGCCAAGCAGACTGTCCCAATTTAACAGAAATTTATAATAATCTCGAGCAATATGGAAATTTACCTAAGTCTGAATTAAGTGTTATTAAAAATGCTTATAATCTGGTTGCTCAAGGCTGTAACCCAAATGATCCTGCATATAAGCAAACATTGGAAGCAAATCTCGCCGGAGTTCGCCCGGAAACCCGTGCAACAGCCTTAGAAGCTGCGGGGATATCTCCATAATTTTCTTGCATCTAAAGCCTGTTTAAAGGTAAAATGTGATTAATTATAATAAATAAAGAGGGTTGAATATGAGATTTGATTTCACACAAGATAAAAGATTAATGGGTCCAGAAGACCAATCTGGTGGTGCGGGCTCTCTTCAAGATACGACTTTAAAAGGTTACATGGAAGCTTTGCTTACCGCCAAGGGCGATACAGCAAAGACCAACGAAATCTTCAAACAGATGGATGCTTATCTTGCGAAACAAAATGTCGCAAGAGCCACTGCTGAAACAGCAGGTAAATCCGGTGTCGAATCTGCGAATACAGTAAGAAATAAAACGGCTGGCGATCTTCAAGCCAATGCTGACCGTGCTGCATCTAAAACTCAAGATTTAGTAGGGCAAGCTTGGGCTGAACAATTAAATCTTTTTAAGCAATCAGGCCAAATGCTTTTAAATGCTCAATATTCTATTGAGCAAACAAAAGCAGGCTTTTCCGGAATGCTTGAAGTTTTAGGTATTGTTGCTAAAAAACTAGGTTTTAATGAGTTCAGCGAAGGTTGTTTAGATTTAGCCAAAGAACTTCGTCCTCAAGCAGTTGCAATGGATCCTGGTATTCAAGCTAGCATTGAAGATTATAAGTCAAAAGCAACAATTTCTGCAGACCGCACAAGAGGAATTATTGCTAATGAACAAGCTCCTGCTCAAGGTGCAATTGCCATGGGACAAAGAGCTGTTGAAGCGATGCGCGATGCAGGTACAAACGGTACTCAAAGCGCTCCATATGCTGGTCCTCTTGATGGTGCATCTTCTTCTAATAATCAATCAACCCCATCGATTACAAAAGCTGGTTACGCCTCTGTAGTTGCTCAATATCTTGGAAATTCCGGAGAAAAGATCCAGCTTACAAAAGCATTTGACGGGATAGCAAAGGATGGCGTTATTAATACAGCAGCTGAAGCCTCCAGCCTTAAAGCAATTATACGCTCGAATGTTGCAGACCAAGCTAAAGAAACTCAAATTCTTAGCGGCTTAGGATTGGCTCCAAATCCGAATAAATCAATGGGCGGCTAACCAAACTCCAATTTACAAAAAACCCGCCTTTTACCGGCGGGTTTTTTTATTGTCTCGATAAATCCCGATTAACCGCAGCTTACTTTTACGACTATTGCATCTTCGCCGCGTTTATCGGTTTCGATATTGATGCGGTCGGCGCGGTAATCCATCGTCATGGCGCTGCCCGGTGGCAGGATGCGGTACGGGCGTCCGGACGCCTTGGCTTCGACTTCGGCTTTGGCCGCGCTCTGGCCGACCCATGAGCTAAACTCGCATGATTTTTCCTCGACATCGTCGCTCGGCACCGCCTCGCCCACACCTACGCCGCTTACGGAATTCCCCTCAACCGTCGTCGCCGTATCCGGCCCGCCTTCCGCCGAGATCGCGGACCCTACCAGCCCGTAAACCCCGCCCAGCGTGAGCAGCGTCGTGACGCCCACCAATGTGAACCCGATTATTTTTCCTGTATTTTTCGCCATTTTCTTCTCCGTTCTTCCTAAACACATATCAGACTTGAATTTGTCCGTGCAACCCCCTACTAACTTCAGGCATGAGCATTACAGACCATATCCCGCAAGAGCGCGTCCGCAACTTCGCCATTATCGCCCATATCGACCATGGAAAATCCACCCTGGCCGACCGGTTGATCGAATTTTGCGGCGGGTTGGAAAAGCGCGAGATGAAGGAACAGCTTCTCGACAATATGGAGATCGAGCGCGAGCGCGGCATCACCATCAAGGCGCAAACCGTGCGCCTGCATTATACCGCCAAGGACGGCCTGACTTACCAGCTCAACCTCATGGACACGCCGGGCCATGTCGATTTCGCCTATGAAGTCTCCCGCTCGCTGGCGTCCTGTGAAAGCGCGCTGCTGATCGTCGATTCGACTCAAGGCGTCGAAGCGCAAACGCTGGCGAACGTCTATCAGGCGATCGACAACGATCTCGAAATTCTCCCCGTCATCAATAAAATCGATCTGCCGAGCGCGGATGTCGATCGCGTCAAAACCCAGATCGAAGATGTCATCGGCATCGACGCCTCCGAGGCGATCCCCGTCTCCGGCAAGAGCGGTATAAATATCGATTTGCTGCTGGAGGCTATCGTTACGCGCCTGCCGCCGCCGAAAGGCTCGCTGGATAAACCGACAAAGGCGCTGCTGGTCGATTCATGGTATGACGCCTATCTCGGCGTTGTTATCTTGGTCCGCATTATCGACGGCGTCCTGAAGAAGGGCCAGAAGATTCGCTTTATGAACACCGCCGCCACGCGCGAGATCGACCGCGTCGGTATCTTCACGCCAAAACATGTCCTGCTGCCGGAACTCAAAGCCGGAGAGATGGGCTTTATCACCGCCGGTATCAAGGATATTTCCGACACCAAAGTCGGCGATACGATCACGGACGAGAAATACCAGACCACCGAGCCCTTCCCCGGTTTCAAACCATCGATCCCGATGGTGTTTTGCTCCCTCTTCCCGGCGGATTCATCCGAATTTGAAAAACTGCGCGATTCCCTTGGCCGCCTCGCCTTGAACGACGCCTCGCTCCATTACGAAGCCGAAAGTTCTCAGGCGCTCGGCATGGGTTTCCGCTGCGGCTTCCTCGGCCTCTTGCACATGGAGATTATTCAGGAGCGGATGGAACGCGAGTTCAATCTCGATTTGATTCCGACCGCGCCAAGCGTTGTGTACAAAGTTTATAAAACCAACAACACGATGACCGAAATTTACAACCCGGTCGATATGCCGGACGGCTCGGTCATCGATAAAATCGAAGAGCCATGGATCAAGGCAACGATCCTCACGCCGGATGAATATCTCGGCGGCCTCTTGGAGCTGTGCCAGCAAAAACGCGGCGAACAAATCACCATGACCTATGTCGGCACGCGCGCGATGCTGGAATACTTGCTGCCGCTCAATGAAATCGTCTTCGATTTCTATGACCGTCTGAAATCGATCTCTAGAGGCTATGCCAGCTTTGACTATCACTTGGAGGAATTCCGCGAAGGCGATCTAGTGAAGATGGAAATCCTCGTCAATCAGGAACCGGTCGATGCCCTCGCCATGATCGTCCATAGAACGCAGGCCGAGCGCCGGGGCCGCCAGCTTTGCGAACGCCTCAAGGAACTGATCCCGAAACAACTCTTCAAGATCGCCATTCAGGCAGCTTTGGGCGGCAAGGTCGTGGCGCGTGAAGATGTATCGGCGATGCGCAAAGACGTTACCGCAAAATGCTACGGCGGCGACGTGTCACGGAAACGCAAACTTCTCGATAAGCAAAAAGAAGGTAAGAAGAAAATGCGCCAATACGGGAACGTAGAAATCCCGCAAAGCGCGTTTATCGCGGCGCTTAAGATGGGTGATGAGTAATGATTGAGTGGATCATTCAAAATAAGTCTTGGGTATTCGATGGTATCGGAGCTGCTATTTTTGTATTTATACTAAGTTTAGTAATAAAAAATAATAGCATTTCCCAAAAACAAAAAGGTGGAAAAAACTCCAAAAATATCCAAATCGGAAATATAGAAAAATAATGTCTCAATCACAAAAAGGAGGGAGCGACTCAGTTAATATTCAAATCGGTAATATCCAAGCCGGACTGACTTACTCAGATGTAAGAGATATCGCTCAGGATATTTTTGATAAAAATTTTAGTCAAATAAGCACAGAAGCGAGAAAAATTGCTGACGAAAGAGCGAATGAACTTAGAAATGACTTTATATCCGCTTTATCTAAGGAACCCGCTGAAGTAGTTGATAGTTTCTCACAGCCAGATAAGCAATTATCCCTTTTGGAAGCACAAAAGTCTTATGCAATTTCAGGAGACGCTGATTTAAAATCAGCTCTTGTAAAGGCAGTAGTTGAAATTGGTAGACAACAAACACGAAATTTAAAATCAATTGTCTTAAATGAAGCCTTAAAAATTATTCCTAATTTAACCAGCAATCAGATTCATCTTTTAGCTATTTCTTTCTTTTTTCGTTACGTAAGTTATGGACTAATAAATTCTATAGATGAATTAGATCAAGTGCTCATTAAAATACTTCCTAACTACAATGAGATCACTGCAAAAGATGGTGATTTTAGGCATTTAGAATACTTAGGATGTGGTAAAATGCAAATAGCTAGTGTGAATTTAGAGAATGCATTGACACAAACGTATCCGGGTCTTTTGCAACGTGGTCAAACTTTAGACGAACTAAATCAATTATTTTTTGGGGCGTTACCAAATGGAATAATTTCAATAAACGCTCCCAATCTATTTCAAATAGCAGCGTTAAATGCTAATGGAATAGATATAAAGGGCAATGAAAATAACTGGACTGAAGAGCAAAAAAACATTGCTAAGAAAAATTTAAAGGATCGATGCTTGAATGAAGCAGAAATTAAAATAAAAATTACAAACCTTTCCGCAATAAAAAAACTAATGCCTCTTTGGAATGATTCTGAATTAAAAAATTTTACGCTGTCCAGCGTTGGAATTGCAATAGCGCATAGTCATATTACGGGCAGTGATATAAATTTTTCGGATTTAAATGTTTGGTTATAAAAGATACCAAAAAAAATTACATTTAAGGTTTAATAAGAACAAAAATGGGTTTACTTGGAATTCAAGCTTATCAATCAACTTATCCATGAACGTAAACTTGAATGGGTTCAAAACACAAGGGACCATGATGCATTTTGCAAGCCTGTCTACGCTCTTAAAGACGATGAATTAATACATTTAGGCTCTGCTGTATTTACAAAATATAAAACTAGAAAATTTCTGATTACTGCAGCTCATGTGCTTGAAGAGTGCAAAAATTCTAGTTCAACATTTTGTATTATAGCCAATAATAAAATAATCGAGATTTCTGGTGGCTTATATCGAGGAACACTTCCTGAAGATCCTCTGGATTTCGCATGGATAGAAATAAATCTAAAAGAAGGAATTCTTTATCAAGAAAAATTTATTGAATTTTTTAGTTACAATCAGCTTGGTGGAGACAACAGGCTATATATGGCTTTGGGCTATCCCAATTCAAAAAATAAGGTTTCTATTGCTACGAAATTGGCAAATCCAAAATTGATTTCTTATAGTTCTTCAGCCAGACACGAAAAAGATTTTATTTTTGTAGATTACGAAAAAGAAAATTGCCTTAGGAATGGTTCAAAAGTTAGCTCTCCTGATTTAAAAGGAATGAGTGGCGGTCCATTATTTGACTTAGGAGATTTAGGGCACATTAAAAACCATATTCAACAACCTACTCCCCGATTAGCTGGAATAATTATTGAACACAATCTCCATTCAAAGACTATTAAATGCACAAAAATTAACACGGTTTTCTTGGATATAGATCGAGTGCTGAATTTATAAAAAACCGAAATCTATTAACAACTTAAAGACCCGCTGAAAAAATAGAATTATCTCCGCCTCCTCAGCGTTAAGAATTCCTTGAACATCAAACCCCTACATCCCCCAAATCATAAATCCTGTCAGCAGGCCGCCGATGAAGATCAGCGAGGCGCAGAACATGAAAGCGATGATGACGGCAGAATTATTATTGTCGCGGTAATGGGTCATGGTTTTAACTCCTTCTCTTGGTGATCGGGGAGTTGATAAACCTTCATACGAGAGGCCGCCTGAATCTTTACCCGAAGGGGATCGGGCTGGACATACATTCAGGCCTCCCCGACCCTAAGGGTCAAGGAGTGCAATAACGGTCACACAAAACCGCGTATAAAGGGTTATCAAGCCCCGAATTGATCTCTCAATTCTGCCTGTGAGATTAAAGGAAAGCGGCAATGCCTGCAAGAGAGATTCCCGCCTGAACGCCGCTTCCTGCGCGGGCGCGGCTTTGCCATTGAATCCTGACGGCAGAGGACTAGTTTTATCCCTATGAAAAAAGCCGTTCTCTACCGCATGGTGATGCCGAAGCATATCTGCCCATACGGGCTGAAATCGCTCGACTTCTTGAAGCGCGAAGGATACGAGGTTGAAGATCATTTCTTGAAAACGCGCGAGGAAACCGACGCATTCAAGGCGCAGCACAATGTCGAAACAACGCCGCAGACTTTTATCGGCGGTGAGCGCATCGGCGGCTATACCGATCTGCGCGCCTATTTCGGCAAGCCCTTGCCCGATCCCAAAGCCGTCACCTATAAACCTGTTATCGTCATTTTTGCCATGGCGGCCTTGATGGCGGTGGCGTCGGTTCAAGCCATGACCGGCATTCCTTTTCAGGCCCTGACGGTCAAATGGTTTATCGCCTTTTCGATGTGCCTGCTCGCGCTTCAGAAATTGCAGGACATCGAATCCTTTTCCACCATGTTTCTAAATTATGATTTGCTGGCGCGGCGATATATACCCTATGCCAAGATCTATCCTTACGCTGAAGGTCTAGCGGGCTTGCTGATGATCTCCGGCCTTATGCCCTTTGTCTCAATTCCGATCGCGCTGTTTATCGGTATGATCGGCGCGGTATCGGTTTTCAAAGCCGTCTATATCGAAAAGCGCGAACTTAAATGCGCCTGCGCCGGAGGCAACGCCAACGTGCCGCTCGGTTTCGTTTCCCTGACCGAAAATCTTATGATGGTTTTCATGGCCCTATGGATGATGATTTAGAATTTAGCAAAAGGATTTTTTAATGAACCGTTTTGAAAACAAGATCGTCATCGTCACCGGGGCAGGGTCCGGCATCGGCGAAGCCACCGCCAGACGTTTTTCAGCCGAAGGCGCGAGTGTTGTCCTTGTCGGACGGACTAAGAAAAAGCTCGATAAGGTAGCCGCCACGCTGGAGGGCGAGAACGTCATGATCGCGCCGTGCGATATTTCCGACGAGAACGCGGTGAAGGATTTATTCCGCGCGGTGATCAAGGAATTCAAACGCGTCGATGTCCTGGTCAATAACGCCGGTATCTACAAACCGGGCAAGGTGCAGGACGTCAAAACCAAGGACTGGAAAGAGCAGATGGCGACCAATGTCGACGGGTATTTCTATATGACCCGCGCCGCCATGCCTCATTTGATCAAATCAAAAGGCAATATCGTCAACGTATCCTCCGTTTCCGGCCTTGGCGCCGACTGGGGCACCGTTCCGTATAATACGTCCAAAGGCGCGGTGACGCTCTTTACCAAGGCGGTCGCGCTCGATGCCGCCGCGGACGGCGTGCGCGTCAACGCGGTATGCCCGACATTGGTGCGCTCTGACCTTACCGAAGATATGCTGGACGATGAAAAACTGATCGCGAAATTCAAGGAGCGCATCCCGATGGGCCGCTATGGCGAGCCGGAAGATATCGCCGATGTCATCGCGTTTCTGGCCTCCAACGACGCCCGCTTTGTCACAGGGATTGCCATGCCGGTCGATGGCGGTCTTTCCGCTTCCAATGGACAGCCACGCTGAAAATTCCTTTTATCCTGATTTACATTGCCAAAGCGCGCCCCGCTTGCTTTAGTAGACAGCATGAAAAAAGCCCTCGCCCTTTTTGCCGTTCTTTGCTATCTGGCCGCGCCCGCCATGGCGCAAACCAAAACATCAAAGCCTCAGCCGGAGGTAACCCCGCCGGAATGGACGAAGCAAATTCAGGTAACCAATGTCGCGAAATATCTCTGCAAAATTAAAAATGCCAAGAGCGTCGAATTTGACATCGCCCGCGATGGCACGGATATCGGCGACGGTCTTATCGCCACGCGCCGCCGCTATCGCTGCTGGGTGACCGATCCACAAGGTATACGCTGTCGTTATAACCGCGCGCAAAACCTGTCGGCCTGTATGGACAGCAAGCTGATGAAACAGAACGACATGATGGACGCGGAAAATCCGTAATCGAAAAACCCCTCGCGGATTGAACCGAAAGGGGTTTTGCTTTCTCCCTGTTTTGTTTTTAATTACATGCCGCCGCCGCCAGATGCGCCGCCGCCTGCAGAACCGCCTGCCGATCCTCCGGCGCTGCCGCCGACTGAACCGCCAGTACTTCCTGCACCGGAAGATGTGCCTGCCGAGCCTGATGTCCCGCCGGACAGACTTCCGGATGCGCTCGATCCTGTCGGGCCGGTTGCGCCTGCGCCCAGCGAGCCGGATGTGCCGACACTGCTACCGGTCGTGCCGCTTACACCGCCTGAGGTACCGACACTGCCGCCGACGGAGGCACCGCTATTATAAGTGCCGCTTGCTGCGGGGGCTGTCGAACTTGATGATGTATCGGCGCCGATCGTGCCGGAGCTTGGGCTTCCGGCTGTACCGACAGTGCGGGAATCGACAGCAACGCCGCGACGCTCGCCGACCTGCGCGGAGGCGTCATGCGCCGCCATGCCGACGGTTAAAAGGATAGCTGCACCGCCAAGAAAGCGGGCGAAATTTCGGGATCTGATCATAATATAGTCCTTTCGGGTTTCTGGAGTGCCTTGCCAACAAGAGCCATCCATAAGGGTTCCTGAAATTTTTAATATTGCTTTATCCAACTGAAAACGCATATTAATTCCTGAATTATGAAACGAGATTTTTGCGAGATTTTTGGATGAAATATTATTTGCCGCTTCTTGCCGTATTGCTTCTTTCCGCCTGCGCCGGAGACCCGCCCCCGCCAAAAGGCGAGGAATTTGAGCTGCGCGCCGCTACCCCCGGCGTGGTCGATCACAATGTGATCCCGAAGAAATAACGCAAATTTGACAACTCGGCCCGGAAATCTATAGGGTCTCCCCCATGATGTCCGACTGCGTAACGCCAACAGATTTAGATTCTGCCAAAAGCCTCATTTCCTCTTTGGAAAATGTCAAAACATTGCGGGCGCTTTATGCGCTTCCTTTTCCTCTCGCTTTAGATTCATTTCCCGCCGACGATGCGCTAAATAATTTCGGCGAAACCAAGAGAGATAGCAAAACATCCGAAGGCATAGAGACGCCTGACGGTAATGTGGCATGGCGGCATAATCATATACCTGCGGAGATTCATCCGGCGCTTAACCTGATCCGCGACTTCGACCGTGCCGCCGCGCCTTTCGAACAGGCCAAGAGATGGGATTTCGATATGCGCGGACCGGGCCACTCCAGTAATGAAATTGTTCGCAGAGCACATGTCGATGGCGCAATGATGCCGTGCATGCGCGTTTATTTTTATGCCAGCCATGACGGCTCTTTTGTTGTGCCGCATGAAAAGCACCTCGAAATTTTACAGCGCCGCCACGCCGACCTTCTCAATATGCCATTCGATGACAAGAATTTTTATCATTCATTCGCCGCCGCTCAATGCGACCTCGCCAAGGATTTCTATCTTGCCGCCGAGCGCGTCCCTGCCCAGGCGCTTACCGTGCTGACAGGCGCAACTCTCCATTTCCAGCCTTATACAATCGACGACAACCGCCGCTTTCTCCGCGCGCGGGGCTTTGGTTGTCCGATGCCCTCCCCAATAGGAATAGGACAATGAATATTATATTGCGTCAGAGCTTTGCGCTTATGGGCGACATTCGGTCTACGGATAAAGATTTAGAAAAAATGGAGCAAGAACAAGGATTCTTTGTTCTTCCCAGCCTTAAACTGCATTTCAGCCTGGTGAATGGAGACGAAAATCTGCTTTTGGCCACAGGCCGCCTTACTAGCACAAATACTCTTGGTAAAATTAAAGATATTCTGGTCACGCCGGGTCAAACTAGAAAAGGCTATGGGACACGAATTATTACCGGCATGGAAAATTGTGCACGAGATCACGGCATTGAAAGAATAAAAGCCACTACACAATCAAATCGGGCATCAAAACTTTTCGAACATTGTGGCTATGAACCAGCCCTTAAAATTCCTCTTGGTGTAACTCTCGAAAGCCATGAAGACTTTGAAGGTGGGCCGCAGTACGAAATTACTTTTTTAAAAGAATTAAAACTTTAAGTCTATGTCACCCACTACCCTTCTCATCCTTGACTGGTTTTTGAATATTTTGCATTTTGCGATCGTCTTTATGCTGTGCTTCGGCTGGATCGCGAAAGCCACGCGCAAATTCCATCGCATCCTGCTCTGCGTCGTGACGATTTGCTGGCTGGCTATCGGTCCCTTGATGGGAAAGAGTATCGGCTACTGTCCGGTCACCGACTGGGCATGGCAGGTCAGAACGCTTCGCGGCGAAACCGAACTCGAATACGGCTATATCAATTACCTGACGGAAAAACTTGGCGTTTATATGTCGAATGGAACCACGGATTTAGTCGTCGGCGTCATTTTTGGTTTCATCTGGCTGATGACGATTATTCTCTGGGTCCGGGAATATAAAATTAAGAGATCATCTGTTTAAATACACACGCGCGCATTCATTAAATATTCTTAATCTAAATATCGCGTCTTGGGACTATCTTTGAGAATAATTCAGACTATTTTCTTAAAGATAAATAAGGATCATCCCATGGCCAGCATTCTTGCTTTCACAAAAAATTCATCTTCACGTCCTTCTTCTGAAACCGTTTCCATTTTCAACGCACTCGATAAATCGCAAGCCGTCATCGAATTCGACATGACCGGAAAAATCCTGAACGCCAATGCTAATTTTCTTGGCGCTATGGGGTACACGCTCGATGAAATTCGAAACCAACACCATTCCATGTTCGTTGATCCGCTGGAGAAAAATAGCCTCGAATACAGGGAATTTTGGGCAAGTCTCAACCGCGGCGAATTTCAGGCAGCGCAATACAAGCGGTTTGCCAAAGGCGGCAAGGAAATCTGGATCGAAGCTTCGTACAATCCGATCCTGAACAAAAGTGGCCGACCTGTAAAAGTCGTCAAATTTGCGACGGATATTACACAAGACAAATTAAGAAATGCCGACTACGAAGGCCAGCTTGCCGCCGTCAATAAGTCACAGGCCGTCATCGAATTCAAACTCGACGGCACGATCGTCAAAGCCAATGAAAATTTCCTGAAAACGCTGGGCTATACGATGGAAGAAATAAAGGGGAAACACCACTCTATATTCGTCGATCCGAAAGAAGTATCTCAGCCTGCGTATAAGGAATTCTGGGCCGAGTTGGCAAGTGGTAAGTTTAAAGCCGCGCAATATCGCCGCATCGGCAAAGGCGGCAGGGAAGTATGGATCGAGGCATCGTATAATCCGATACTCGACGCGGACGGCAAACCGTTCAAAGTCGTCAAATATGCAACTGATATCACGGCGCAAATCGATTTATTGAAAAACGTCAAAATCCTGATGGAAGGCAATATGAACGAGATCGATCAGGCAGTTCGAATGGTCAGCCACCAATCTGCCAATGCCTCCAGCAGCTCTTCACAGACGACATCGAATGTACAGGCCGTGGCAAGTGGAGCGGAAGAACTTCATGCATCCGTGCAGGAAATTTCGCAAAACATGGCCAAATCCAAAACAGAGGCCGATGACGCCTACGAAAAAGTCCTCTCCGCCGTATCTGAAACCGAAAAACTCGAAACCGCCGCGCAGGCGATGAACGGCATCGTCGCCCTCATTGAAAACATCGCCAATCAGGTCAATCTGTTGTCGCTCAATGCGACGATCGAAGCCGCGCGCGCAGGTGAAGCCGGTAAAGGTTTCGCCGTTGTCGCCAATGAAGTAAAGAATCTTGCCGGACAAGCGTCGGATGCGACTTCGCAAATCAGTGCCGAAATCAACGGCGTTCAAACGGTCGTCAAACATGTCGTCGATTCTCTTGATACGATCCGAAATTCCATCGATAAGGTCAGGAATTATGTGACGAGCGTTGCCGGTGCGGTCGAAGAACAATCCGCCGTGGCGCAGGATATGTCATCGAACATGCAGATTGCTTCACAGGCCGTGTCAGACGTCACGGAAAGTATTTCCCAGATCGTGGTCGCGGCAGAGCAGGTGAATTCAGCCGTCTCGAATGCCAAAGAAGCCGCAGCAAGCTTGGTAAAATAGTGATTTGAGCAGTGTTGCAAATTCAGCACACCCTTTCCGTTTCTTAAAATTCAACGGAATGTTTTGGCTGAAACTCCGTTCGCTAGACACATGCCCACAAACTGACTGAAAGAAAATTACAATGAAAAAACTTCTTATGCTCGGCACATGTTTGATCGCTGTCGCCGCCACGCCGGCCAAAGCCGAAACCTACACAGAAAACCGTGAAGGCTCTATGTCCACTCTCTCCGGCCTCTATGCAGGTGCCTATGGCGGATATGACTGGACCGATGCCGATGCGCCGGGTGCAGGCAATGTGCAAGGCTTTGATTACGGTGTATTTGCCGGTTACAAAGTGGATTACATCCTTGATAAAACAGTAAATCGTCTTGGTCTTGGCCTGAACGGTGCGGTCGAAGGTTTCTACGGCTGGTCCGAAGCTGACGATGGCGATTTCGATAAAGAAAACGAATGGGGCGTATCGTTCCGTCCGGGTCTGTCGATCATCAATGAATATTCACATGGCCTGAACCCATACGGTATTATTGGCTGGAGACGGACTGAATTCGAAGGAACCGATCTGGATGGTTTCGAGCTTGGTATCGGGACTGAAATCGTCGCCTATGGTGATTTCGGTGTTCGCCTCGATTATTCCCATACGTTCTATGAAGACGATAACGGACTTGATCCGGATTCCAACGATCTTCGTCTGGGCCTTGCCTACCACTTCTAGTCTCTTGAAACCCCGGCCAACCGGGGTTTTTATTTATGAGAGGGATAAAGCAGCAACTAAGCCTTTATGATCGCTAAGCAACTCGTTGCCTAGCGTACCCACTATCCGGGCTTTGACTCCGCGCCCGAGTATGACATCGACGCCATCTGCGCTGCGCGCTATCTCCTGAAGCCCGCTTTGGGACAAAAAGGCGCGGTAATTGGCTTCGTCTTCGTTGCGATTTCTTTTCAAATTGAAATCTCCCACCACGATCACCCTGCCGTAAGCAGGTAAGGCCAGCAATATCTCCGCCAGTTGTAATTCACGCGTCATTATATCGTTAAGTGAATCGCCGGCATCAAGATGAGTGTTGAAAACAGGAATGCCTTTCATTTCGATTTGCTGATAGCCTTTGCGAGCGAGGCAATCATTCTTTTCGCCGAACAGCCCATTGCATTTGGAATACATCTTCTCTTCCTTGGCGGTGAAGCGAATATGGCCGCTGATGGAGAGACCGGAATTGAATCTCGTATATAGACGCGATGGCGCTTCTTCGTTTTCAGCCCAACCCATAAAATTTTCCTGATAGGCGACGAGATCGAATTTCTCCGATAGTTTCGACAAGCACGCGATGCGGTCGTCGCGATAATCAGGATTGGCCTTGAAAGGAAGACGCTGCACGTTCATGGACAAAATAGTGATATCGTCATCTTCTATATCCAATAAAAAAGGCCCGACATGCGGACCTTCTGTACTGGCTAATGGTTCGATTTCCGGCAATGCCATCTCGCATCGCATGGGAACAATAGCTGTGGAAGGACGGTCAGCACCGCAAGTAACCAGCGCACCAAGCGCCGCGACGGTTGCGTATTTTTTCCGAAACATTGGGCTATTCCCCTAAGAACTTATTATTGCGCCGCAATATATCTGATTCTCGGACCTGAAACTATTTTGAAAAAATCATGGCAGGGTTCAGAATTCTTTAACTCTTGTCAAATATTATGGGAACAACGAAAAATAATAAATGAGGGTGTTATGGGTTCTATATCGAATAAAGCCGAGTTTGGCGTTCTTAATCCTTTAGAGTCTGTCATTTGTGATGGAGAACCAGGCGTTGTTTTCCGGACCACACAGCGTAGCGGAAAGGCTGCCAATACATTCATGTCGCGTCAGGATATGATCGATGTGACCGACAGATTAAAACTTGATCACCTCCCTTATAATCATGCCGATCAAAATATAGAGACGATTACAAACGCGTATAAAGATTTAAATGGACAATTGCGTTCGGGAATTCCTTTACGCGAAATTACGGTCGATGACATTCAAAGCGTATCTCCTTTACAGAGCGTCATGGAACCGCTCATGGCCAAGAAAGAAGGCTTGTCAGCTGCTCATGCCGGCGCTGCAAATAAACCGGCCTATACAGCCGGAACACTGGAATATATTGGTCCAGTAGAACAACTTCCTGATGATTACAAAAATGGATCCAGCATGGGAAAACCCGGCGAGATGGGCGCTGTTTTTAAACTGACGCAGGAAAGAGGCAAAAACGGTGAAGAAACAACAAGCAATATATTCATGAGTGATAAGGAAATGAAGAAGGCTTCTGCACAAGCACCCGAAGGCTCGATTAATAAGAACGAATTAAATATAGCCTTGGAAGGATCTGCAGCAGCCAATGGATTTGTCGTGGCCATGACAGCGGGTCAGATTAAAAACATTAAAGATCATTCAGACCTCAATCCCGAAACGGCGATGAATAGTAAATCCTATCAGCTTAGTTTCGCACCTTAAAATAAACCTGTCTTCCCCGCTTTCGCGGGGGAAACAATTCCAATCGGACTACTTCAGCTTCGCTGCGACAGCAGCAATCCTTGCGCCATAAATCTCGGCGGTTTTTAAATCGCCATCGGGAATCGATCCTTCCGCCGCGACATTCTCGGCTTGCGTCATCACGCCAAGGAAAGCTCCAAGGCGGTTGACCTGATGCGGCCCGCGCTGATGCGCCTCGCCTTCCTGGTTCGCCGCCGGTTCGCCAAGCGATACCCAGATCATGCCGTGCTGAGCTGCCAGAATCGAAAACTGTTGCAATGTCGCCAGCTTATCGCCGCTCATAGAATGCGAATTTGTAAAACCGCCCGCTACCTTGTTTTTCCAGTCCTGCGTAAACCATGGCTTTGACGAGGCATCGGCAAAAATTTTGAACTGGGCGGAGGCAGCTCCCATATAAGTCGGGGCGCCGAAGATAATCGCATCCGCGCCTTTCAATGCCGCCCATTCCTCGTCGGTAATTTTTCCCTCCGCGCTGATCGGGATTAATTGCGCCTCGCCTTTTTCGCCTGCGCCCTTGGCAACGGCCTTGGCCACGACTTCCGTATGGCCATAGCCTGAATGATAAACAATCGCGGTTTTTACTGACATTTTTGATCTCCATTTAATACTTGATATATAATAGTAACTATGTAAGGATTATATACAAATAGATAAAAAAGAGAGAAGTAGGCACTTTTTCGTTACTAGTTACCAAACAGGAACCAAGCGCATGAAAACTAAAAAAGATTATTCCGACACTGAATGCCCGATGGACGGGTTGCTGCGAATCTTGATGGGGCCGTGGACCACCTATATTCTGTGGCAGCTGCATGCCAATGGAGAAATGCGCTTCGGACAGCTCAAAAAACAAATGCCGGGCATTTCCGCCAAGATGCTGACCGAGCGCCTTCGCATGCTGGAAGAAGCCGGCATCGTCCACCGCGAACAGGAAATGACCATTCCGCCGAAAGTCACCTATTCCCAGACCGAGCGCGGACGCGAGCTGAATAAGATCCTCGATGATCTTCATAAACTCGCCAAGAAATGGCACTGTCCGGGAACTGAGGAAAACCGCAAAAGAAACGGGCTTAGAAAATAGTACGAATTATTGTTTCTATTTCTTTTTACCCTATATCAACCCGATGTCTCAATCCGCCAACCATTCCAAACTCCTCTATGCCGCTGCTGCGGTCTTTGTCGTATCCGTTATCGCAACACTTTTCTTTGTCTTTCAGGACGTTGAGGAATTGCGCGACATGGTGCGTGAATTGCTGGAAACGGCGCGGTCCACGGGATGGTCCTACCCCATAGTCTTGGGCCTTTATCTTTTAAGCTCAGTCGTCATGTTCCCGATCATCGTGATGAACCTTGCCACCGCCATGGTCTTCGGACCCATCTGGGGCTTTGTCTATGCGATGTCAGGCTCGCTGCTCAGCGCCACTGTCTTTTTCTATATCGGGCGTTTCGGGCGCGACAAGGGACTGAAAAAATTATTGAGCGGGCCGCGCCTGTCAAAGATCGATACCAAATTGAAAGACTCCGGCGTGATCGGCATAGCCATTCTTCGCCTTGTACCGATGGCACCGTTCGGCATATTCAACATGGCCGCCGGTATTACATCTCTAAGCTTTATCGATTATATCGTCGGCACGTTTCTCGCGTTCTGGCCGGGCGGCATCGCGCGCGCCGTTGTCGGCGACTCTCTTATTCAGCTCTTTCTTGAACCGTCACAAAAAACCGCGATCTATCTCGGCTGCGGCATCGTACTGTGGATTTGCATTATTCTCGCTCTACATTTTGGATTGAAGAAATATCGCGCATCGGTTGCTTGATTTTGTCGCATAATTCACTACATTCCCGTATCAATGATTAAATTTATCCTGTTCTTCGCCATCGCCATTCTACTGGTCTTGCCTGTTCTTTTCGTCATCTTCTCGGCGGTGATTTTCGGCGCTTGGCGCGCCTTGAAATACGAAACGCGATTCCGCAAATTCTTTTCAAAATACGAAAACGAAGAGATTGCCCGCATGGTCGCATCCGGAAAAATCTGGACGGGTCAAACCGCCGACCAGCTTAAAGACGCCAAAGGCCCGCCCCTTCGCATCGAGCAATTACCGGATCAGGAAATATGGATTTATAATGGCTCGGCTTTATCGCCGAATGGATTGCGCGTTATCGTCAATCAAAGCCGCGTGCAGAATTGGTCTTAACCGTCGAAGGCGCCGGGCAAGCTGGAATACATCAGATCATACACTTTATCGCCAAGCCCGAAGACAACGCCCATAATCGCCAGCGCGATAGCCGCGGCGATCAAACTATATTCGATAGCAGTTGCGCCTTCTTTGGAATGCACCCAAATGCTTAGAAAATTCCATGCAGTTTTCATGATACCCGGCCCTGTTTCTTAAGCTGATTTCTATGGCTTCCTTTTTCAGTATAACCGGCTAAGATTGGCAAAAGATTAACAAAGTACTTAAAATCCCATGTTTCGCGTCCTCATCCTGGCAGCTTGCCTCGTTTTACCCGCCGCCGCCTTTGCCCAGCAAAACGCCGCGCCAAAGCCCATGCGCCATATGAGCGTGACCAAAACCGCGCCCGTGCCTGAAGAGAAGGCTGCAGATCAAAAAGCGGCAAGTTCAGCGCCAAAAGAAACACCCACGCCCAAAGCCCTTAAACCCGAGGACGCGCTGAAGAAAACCGATACCCTAACCGAATGGCCGTATTACAGCGACCTCATGACCATCGATAACGACACCGCGCTGGAAAAAGTCATCCGCGCCGTCGATCTTGATCCGGGCTCCGTGCCGCCCAAGGGCCTCTTTTATCTCGCTAAGGCCTTATCGGACCGCAAGCGCTTCGAAGAAGCGGCCTTCTATTATTATGCCGGACAGCTTCGGGCCACGTTCGACATGGCGCGTTTCCCGCCTTATGAGTTTAACGAAACCGCAGTTAAAATTGATCGCCGCACAGAAGATCAAATCGGCTCCGTCCCAAAAGCCGAAGCTGTCATCATCAACCCGCATGAGCCGATCTCCATTCTTGCCCTGTCCATCGGCTCACCGATTGCCAAATGGGCAATGGCGGATTCCGCTCGGCTCGACACGCTCATGAATAAAGTCAAACTCTGGGATATGGCGACGCCCTATGCCTATCTGCCTGACTATGATATCTCGCATGCTGTGCCTTACGAGAAATGGCCGTCCCTTCTCACCAAAACCCGCAATAACTACTTTACGCGCGTGCGCCAGATCGCAAGGGGCCTGACGGCAGTGCGCCCGACAGAACCCACCCCGAGCTTTTCGCGCCCCTGATATGCGGCGGGATTCATTGCTTAATTGCCCTGTGATTTGGTATCTTAGAACCACTGCGTAAATTATAAGGTGTGTCTGATGCAAAATTCTCTCGTTGTCGCGTTCCATAGAGACGCATCTCCTTCTCCTGAAAAATCCGCGTTGGAGAATTCTATTTTCGCCCTGCATCCGCATTCGGTTGTCATTACAACCCGTCAGGACATCATTGCCCGTTCAAGACTGGAACTAAGCCATAAATTCAGGGACTCGATCAAAGGCGATGACGCTCGAGAAGCTATCGAGATTTACGCCGAGAAAACGCCACACCTTTCCCGCGCAATCATTACGTCTTGTGACGATATGAAACAAGCAGCGACAGAAGCGAATATTCCGGTCATCGATGCCGGTAATAACTTCCACTGCATCAGCGATGCGTTGCGCAACCTTTCTCTTCAGCACGGCTAATTAAAGTCAGACTGTTAGATTGTCATTCTGAGCGAAGCGAAGAATCTTCTTTCAGCTTCATCAAGATCCTTCACTGCGTTCAGGATGACAAGAATTCCACACCCTCTCTGTAAAAAATAATGCATAAAATTTGATCTAAATCCGAAACGAAACACCCCTATATTACTTAAAATACAAGGCAAAATTAAAAGCTCATTCACGCGCCCCTGACATGATGGAGGCATGAACGAAACATCATTTGCAAAAACTTTAGACAGAAAAGAAAGAGAAAGAAAAGGCTCCCTCCAATGGCTATTTTCTTCCAGTGCAAATGAAAATACCGTTCATCACATTTCGGACAGACGCGATGTGGGTGTGTATAGTAAAAAAACGATTGCAGAAAGCGCCAACCATCAGAGGAACAAAAGTGATGGGTATGGTGGCTTTCTGGCTCTCGATATGATTACAGGAGGCTTGCTGACCTCCCTCTTCCACGGCATCGATCCGATCGCCGTGATGGAAACAGCCGATGAAATCTGGCTCGACCGCCGCAAGCCAAAAACCTCTGCTGATAAGCAGCCGGAATTTAGCTATTTCCCGCTTTAAAAAATTACCCTTCATTGTCATCCCTGCGAAAGCGGGAATCTAAAAAACTTGATTGATATATATATTTTTGTTATGTAAACAGTATGAGCGGCTCATCCTATGTTCTAATTGATCTTTCAGATGAAAATCCCACCTGCGGGGATTGCAGATCCTATGGCATGCTGGGTAAGCTTTTTGCAGAAAAAACCGGTCGTGCATGGGTTCAAACGGCAAACAACGAAGAATGCCACCAAATCATAAAAGATAATGGGTTGCCCGATGTTGTATTCACTTTTAAGAATCGCGACATCTATAAGGGGCTTTATAAAATTCACGATGAGAATGAAAACTTAAGTTATTACGCATACAGAAACGCTGAAGAAGAGCTAGTTGCGCATCACCTCACTCCTGAAATCCTCGAACAGGAAAAACAGATCTTTGCGGCCAAGCATGGCGACATTCAAAAGAGGCTCGTTGCAATCATGCATATTACCTCGAATGACGACAGGCAAGAATCGGTCAGCAAACGCCTGATTGGAATGATTAAGGCATCGGATGACCCACGAACCACCATCTATATTTCTGCCATGGCCAGAACAGGGATCGAAATTCAGCAGGATTTCATTAAAAAATTAAAGACCGAAATAATCGAGCAAGGCCTGTCTCAATCAATTGACATTCAAACCCATGACACAAAAACCAACCCTGATTACAATCCTTATGTCGGCCTGATTGCTTCGGCTGACCATTTCCTTGTTCTCGGAGCATCAATGTCAATTGTGTCCGAATGCCTGATGTCCGGAAAAACTGTGATGCTATCCAGCAATAACAATCACGATAATTTAATTAAACGAGGCATCTGCCACCGTTTTGAGAATAGTGAAGCTTCCGAGGGCTTCCCGACCCGCAGCATGGAGCCAGTCAACATTACCGAAGCAGTCGTTGATGGCCTTATCAGGCATTATCGTATGCATGAAGCCCACCAAGCTGCCATGCTGGCCAGAGCTAAGCTTAGCCCGAGCCCTTAACCTATTCTCCATTTTTTAGGTTTAGCTTTCAATAGAAGCTGGTATTATTACCGCGGGGAGCCATCCAAGTGAACTTTTCTACCTCACTATTGCGGGAAAAATTTATCATCCGTCCGGTTAAAGCGACGGATTTACCGCCCGTTATTGCCCTCAGCAATCGTATCGCCCTCAACCTGCCGGATATGACAGGCCGCACCATCGAGCGTTTTATCGTCCGTTCCCAGTCCATGTATGGCTGTGTTCGCATGGCGTCGAGCATCGTTCAGACTTTCTTCCGCCATGGCCCCTTGCTGCCACGGGAAGAAAAATTTGATTTTACCCAAGCCTGGAATGATATCGTCTATGACGCTGAAGGCGCCTTTGGCGAAAGAAACTGGGCATCCGTCTACAACAAAGGGAAATTGATTTTTCGCTCCGGCGACCCGCACGGCTTTCTGGATGTCATCGAGAATTGCGATTACCGCAACGATACCGGAAATTACGAGCGCTCGGTTTTCCTCGCCGAAGAGATTTTCGCGGAAAAAGGTACCTCCGTTTCCATTGAGCATCAGGCCGATACCGGCGTCGTGCTTGACATCAACAAGAACCGCGCCCGCTGCGCCATGATCCTGCGCTCGCCCATCCGCCGCACTAATTTCAATTATGTGGCGGAAGAGAAAAGCATGGACCGCCGCTTAAGCGCCGCGCAATGCCTGACCGTCAGCGCCGCTTTTCTGGAAGGCATTCACCATGCCTATCTCATTGGACGCGTGAATGAAGGCCTGCGACTTGGCAGCATTATCCGCTATGGCGAGGAATATAAAGCCGCCGATGCCGCCCGCCGCCGCCTGCCGCGCCTAAATGCCGAAATTAAAAATTTTGAGAACTTTTTCAAAGTTACCTACCGCCCCGAAAAACCGGAATTTCCTCAGTTGATCGTCGATTCCGAAAAATTTATGCATAACGAAGAGCTGCGCAAAAAAGTTGAGAAAGAAAACCAGATCGATTGATCGTCCTCAGATATTCGGCTGTAGCGAATTTGACACTGACGGAGCTATAGCAGGCGAATATGCGGTGTCTGATTTAGCTGCTTGCGCAACAGCATTATCCATACGTTTGGAGGCTGCGTTCAAATCTTCAAGAATATGCCGCTCCGGAGTTCCGTTCTCAAATTTTCCACTTTCAATCAGCTTCTTTGTTTTTGATGTCATATTTGTATCTTCGTATCTCTTAGCAGTCGTGATTTTATCATCATCACTAAGCAAAGCTTCACGGACGATAAATTCCGGCCTTACCTTCTTTCCATTTTCATTCATCACTTTATTATCTGCCGAATTCAGGCTGTCATAGATTGTCGCGTTCTCGTACATTTCCTCGGGTGTCATTTTTTCGATGTCCGATTGAGGCGTATTCAGCGCTGCTTCGAAAGCCGTGGCGCAGCCATAACCATAGCTTGAAATAACTTGGGCAACATGGCCATCCGATTGGCCGGTAGAATCCATTTTATCCTTGACGCGAAATGGGGTAATCGCGCGTAAATCCGTTACATGCTGAAGAAACTCGCGTGTTTCAGGGCCAGGATTTGACTGTAGCATGCGAACGGCAGCAACATAGTCCGAACCTGCCTCCCGCAGACCTAGCATTTGATGTGCCGTTTCATGTTCCCGCGTATAGGCATCGAATAATTTTTCATCTACCGCTGGCCGATTGGAAATCGATACACCCGTCAAACTTTTTGAATATTCATCGAAAGAAATCGTTTTTGAATCCAGATATACGATTTTGCTTTCTTCCATATTGGCACCACCACCGTTCTGGGAAAGCCGTTTTCTATCCATTTGCGCAAGATAAACTTCTGATTCAAAAACATCACGTGCTTTTTGTGGCGTATCAAGCGCAGGCGCGCCATCTTCCTCGACTATGCGACCATCTCCCGCCACTTGTGCGAATTTATCCATCAGGCGATCAGTCGCCGCCTTGTCGAGGCCACGAAAGCCGTTGTAATCCACCTGAATGAAATCGTCGCGCGTTCCCGGTTTACCGCCTTCGATAATCTCGACGGGCGCGAAATCTCTGATTTCCGTGTAACGGCGATAAGCATCAAAATTAGGTTCGCTCATCCGCATAGTATGAACGAAAAACCTTAATTATGGATAAAAGAGGGCTGGTTAGGCGCCGATACCTAAAGCCGGAGCATCGCTCTTTGCTTCATAGCTTACCGGCAGGGGCGTATCTGAAAAAGGGCTGCCAAAAACTTCTTCATTGCTGCGGCCCACAGCATCATCAAAAATATTTCTAACTACTCGGGCTGCTACGCATCCCGCAACTATAACGAAAGCCGCCCCGGCCATGAAATCTTTACGCATTTGTTTCTCCGTGTTTGAGACAAAAATATAACAATCGTGAAATCATTATGTCAATAAAAAAGAGCAGGAAACCACCTTCCCGCTCTTTTTCGTTTCAGCACTATGTAGAAAACTTGTTATGCGACGCTTGCCAGATCGCGCAGAACGTAATTCAAAACGCCGCCATGTTTGAAGTAATCGACCTCATCCAGCGTATCGATACGGCAATAAAGCAGATGCTCGTCGGTTTTGCCGTCTTTGCGTGTGATCGTGAGCTTAACATCCATCAACGGTTTCAGGCCTTCCTCAAAACCCGTAATGGCGATTTGCTCGTCCCCGGTTAAATTCAAGTCCTTGCGCGTCATGCCTGATTTGAATACCAGCGGCAACACGCCCATCCCGACAAGATTGGAACGGTGAATACGTTCGAAGCTTTCCGCGATCACTGCCTTGACGCCGAGCAGTTTCGTGCCCTTTGCCGCCCAGTCACGCGATGAGCCTGTGCCATATTCCTTACCGGCAAAAATCACCAGCGGTGTATTGCTCGCCACATATTTCATCGCCGCGTCATAGATAAACTCCTGCTCGCCTGTCGGGACGTATTTGGTAAAACCGCCTTCGACGCCATCTAGCATTTCGTTCTTGATACGGATATTGGCGAATGTACCGCGCATCATTACTTCATGGTTTCCGCGGCGTGCGCCATAAGAGTTGAAGTCTGCAACAGATACGCCGTGATTTAGAAGATACTCACCTGCAGGTGACGCTTTCTTGATGTTACCGGCCGGAGAAATATGGTCGGTCGTGATCGAGTCGCCGAAGATTGCAAGAATGCTTGCGCCCTTGATATCAGATATTTTACCCGGGGTTTTCGGCATCCCGACAAAGTAAGGCGGGTTTTGGACATAGGTGGATTTATTATTCCATGAATATGATTCAGAAGAACCTGCGGTCGGAATCGCCTGCCATTGCTCTGGCCCCAAAAAGACGTTGGCGTAGCGCGATTTGAACATGTCCGCGGTCAGGCAGTATTCGATCGTATCGGCGATTTCCTTGTTCGTCGGCCAGATGTCTTTCAGGTAAACCGGATTACCTTCATGGTCATTGCCTAGAGAATCCTTTGTCAGGTCGATCTGCATATTACCGGCCAGTGCATAAGCGACAACTAGTGGCGGCGACGCAAGGTAGTTACCTTTTGTCTGCGGATTGACGCGACCTTCGAAGTTACGGTTACCGGAGAGAACAGCCGTCACTGTGAGATCGGATGCTTCAATCGCTTTTTGAATTTCTTCAGGCAGCGGGCCGGAATTGCCGATACAGGTCGTGCAACCATAACCCACAAGGTTGAAACCGAGCTTGTCGAGTTCTTCCGAGAGTTTCGCTTTATCTAGATAATCGGTGACGACTTGCGATCCCGGCGCTAACGACGTCTTGACCCAAGGCTTGGATGTCAGGCCTTTTTCATTGGCTTTTTTCGCCAGCAAACCTGCCGCGACAAGAACGCTCGGGTTCGATGTATTGGTACAGCTTGTGATCGCCGCGATAACGACAGCGCCATCTTCCAGTTTATAATCCTGACCCTCGACATCGACGCTGCGTGTTTGCGGAATCAAAGCTTGGATAGACTCAACGGCCTTGGAGAGCGGCACGCGGTCTTGCGGACGTTTCGGTCCTGCGAGGGACGGTTCAACCGCGTCTAGATCGAGCGTCAGCGTATCGGTAAATATCGGATCGGCGGAGTTCGCATCTCTCCACATGCCCTGCTCTTTCGCATATTCTTCTACCAGTTTCACGCGGTGCGGATCGCGGCCCGTGAACAGCATGTAACGAATTGTCTCTTGGTCAATCGGGAAGAAGCCGCAAGTCGCGCCATATTCCGGCGCCATGTTCGCAATCGTCGCGCGGTCGGCCAGCGTAAGATTATCAAGACCCGGTCCATAGAATTCGACGAATTTATTAACAACGCCTTTGGCACGAAGCATCTGCGTGACCATCAAGACGAGGTCGGTCGCCGTCATGCCTTCTTTCATCGAACCGGTAATTTTGAATCCGATAACTTCAGGTATAAGCATCGAGACAGGTTGTCCAAGCATCGCCGCTTCCGCTTCGATACCGCCGACGCCCCAGCCTAAAACGCCCATACCGTTGACCATGGTCGTGTGTGAATCTGTCCCGACCAACGTATCCGGATATGCGATACGGGTTCCGGCTTTGTCTTCGTCTTCTTCAACCCAGACGGCCTGCGCGAGGTATTCCAGATTGACCTGATGGCAGATACCTGTTCCCGGCGGCACAACGCGGAAATTTCTGAAAGCCGACTGGCCCCAGCGCAAAAATTCATAGCGCTCCAAATTGCGCTCGAATTCCAGCTCGACGTTTTTCTCGAATGAATTCTTGTTGCCGAAGGCATCGACCATGACCGAGTGATCGATAACGAGATCGACCGCCGCAAGCGGATTGATTTTTTGCGCGTTCCCGCCGAGCGCGGTCATCGCTTCTCTCATGGCCGCCAGATCGACAACAGCCGGAACGCCGGTGAAATCCTGCATCAACACGCGCGCTGGACGGTAGGCTACTTCATGGGTAGATTTTGCAGTGTCGAGCCATGCCTTGATCGCTTTGACGTCCTCGACATTTACCGAGCGGTCATCTTCATACCGAAGGAGATTTTCGAGAAGAATTTTAAGGGAGTACGGGAGCCTCGACATATCGCCGATCTGCTTTTGCGCCTCGGTAATCGAGAAATAATCATACGCCTGCCCGTCAACATGGAGGGTTTTACGGGTTTTGAGGGTATCGTGACCAGCGCGTGTCATGGCTTAAGCTCCTGAAAGTATTATGAAATCTTGTGAAATGAGGTGGTGTAATCTGACATAGGGATTTTATCATGCCCTGCAATGCTGAAGAAACAGTAAATGCTACAGAATGGCGTAGGAACGTCCGTTTTTTATTTGCATAAAACATTATCCTTTGCTACAGCATGGCTATACAGGGAATAATGCGTATGGAATTTCAAAATGAACAGAGTCAGGAATTTCCTGATCGCGATACTGTCGATATTACAGGACATGGCTCTGCGGCTGAAACGCCACTTCCATCCAAAATCGAAGTCCTGTCTTATTTTGAAAATATCCTAGCCTGGGACAGTGTCGATATCGGCGAATATTACGCCATACTCCCAGAATATGATTTCGATCATTCGGATCTGACATATATTCTTCAGCAAACGAGAAAAATTTATAGGTCGAATGAGTTACCCGATAAAGCCTATGATTTTTTGCGCTCTCACGCAGCTTTCGACACTTGGTTTGATTGCCTTGGTAAAACACGACAGTTGCCAAAAAAATTGATAAAGAATTTTTCTGATTTTTCACAGATGATGATTATTCCGAAACAGAATTTTCTCAATTCTATATCGTCTATTGATTTGGATGATCTTAGACCTAACAGTTTAGAAGATTTCATGACCGCCCATGCACGATTGGGGAAAGTCCCCGAACGCTCCGTCTTGGAAAAATGGGTCAAGGCAGCCGGAAATCAGTTGCACTGTTTCAAAGCCGAAGAACTGGTTATGTCGATCTGGAGCTTTGCTGTTTTCAAAGCGATCTCTAACAATCCTGAACTGGATGCCGTTGCCAAAATTTTATTGAGAAAAACCGAAAACTTGTTTATCGGCGCGAAGCTGATCACCCCCATCAATGCGGCCAGTTATATTTTCGACCTGCCTCATTATCGTAAACCCGCCCTGCAACGTGACGATGATTTTGCCGCCAGCCGTTTGGAAAGAACACTTTCACTGATTTTTAAAGAAGCCGGATTGTTGGTAGCTGAAAAAGATCATTTCATTCCCGAATTCGGTACAAAAGTTGATTTACGCCTGAAGCATCAGAATGCTGATATTCTTCTCGAAGTTGATGGCTATTATCATTATGTGCGTAATCTGAACGACCCTACTGAAAGAAACTCCAACGGCTCGACACATCTTCAAACAGCCTTGCTGGAAATACTTTATCCACATTCAACTATTATTCGGCTGGATGATAAAGGTCTTGAAGATTTCGATCTTGCTACAGATCCCCATGCCTGCCTGAATTATTCACTTTCCTTGATAGAAGAATTTCCAAACCTGCAACAAGGCGCATATAAGACCACGGTTGAAGACGGCACCGTCAAAATAAACCCTTTCTTTTCTTTCCTGTATTCCGGCCCAGCATAAAGATTTTGCATGGAAGGAACCTCGCGCAGCCATCGTTTCTTCTTAAATCTTGATCCGGTAAATCCGCCGCCGATAGATCGCCTTTGCTTTCACTGGAACGATCTAGCCAATGATCATTTAAGTACTGAGGAATGGGGTGCCGTCATCCAGCGCTTATTGCCGCTTAATATTGCCCTGAACAAAGCTGATCGCCAGATTTTTGCCGATACACTAAAACATCCGGCGCAAGACCTGCGAACCTATACCAAAGCTTTGGAAGCACTTTATTACGCATCCAGCGCTTCGGATATTATCGCGGCCATGCAGTTCTTCTCCCGGCATAATGAAAAAATAGAACCTGTATTTTTTGAAAATTCCCATCTGAAATTACGCCAACATCTTCCTCATCTTTCAGCCAGCGACATAGCCGCCACACTTTACTCCTTTAATAAATCGCGTTATTTGCCGCATGACGATTTCTGGAATGATATGCGGGAGACTTGGGTTGACAAATTCAAGGATGCAGAAAGCACCGAGATCCGGCAGGCTTATGAACACGCAGCGAAACTTGCCCTGCCGATGACGGCAGGAATGATCTCCTTATTTAACGAACATCTGCTGCAACATTCCGACGATCTGCAAGGCGAGCCGCGCGACAGACTTTTCTGGACTGCAGCTATGATCGACAATCAGCATGACCATACCATTCTTGCCGATACAGTGCCGGCCCTGCTCTCCGCGCACGATATGGTGAATGCGACGATGCGCAATACGGTTTGCGCTTGGTTCTCCATTCTGGATAAAAAGCCTCTGCTGGAAAAAGGAAACAACTCGTCTAGTAAGAGTGAAATCAGGCTGCGGGACATATTCGAAACTACCGGTAGGCTGCGTGCGGAGAAAGATCATGTCATCCCCTATGTCGCTTCGCCCGTTGATATCCGTTTGGACGTGAAAGGCCGGGATATAATTGTTGAAATGGACGGCATTACCCATTTCAATTTCACTTTCAACGGGGAGCGCCGCTATAATGGCCAGACATTGCTGAATTCAGCCGTCAAAGCAAAAATGGCCGACAAGGCGCATTTACTTCACATCGATGACTGCAGCTATAACTATCTCTATTATCGCTGCAACCATGACGAACAGGGTAGAATCGCTCGGATGATCTTGGAGGACGCTGTCGTCAGGGGGGCAGGAAATTACCGGGTTATTCTTAACGAAAGCCAAATTTTATTGACCCATTTACAAAATAATTCTCTTATCCCGAGCTAAGCTATTGATTCACTGTGAATATGGCGCAAATAAGGCGAAATAAAACCAAAAAATTGCCATATTGCGATGCCATTATAAATATAAGGAATTCGAGTTTCAGCACTCCTCCTGAAGTAAAAGCAAAACCATTTGAACCCCGTCGGAAGTTTCCTCCTCCCGGCGGGGTTTGGTTTTTTAGCACTCTTAAAATGCCATCCAATTTTAAGAATACCTTAGACCTGAAGCTGCATAATAAATCATACGCCTGCAATCAGACTATTTCGGGAACTAAACCTGCTGTTTTAATGTAGGTGGCAAAACGTTTATTTCCCGTGAGAAACGGGGAGGAGTTGTGTGTTGATGGCCTCTGTTACCCCGCCTGCCGGTTCGTCCGGAAAAGTCCTGATTGTCGAAGATGACTCAACGCTGCGCCGCGCAGCGGTAGAGTTGTTCAAGGCGCTTGGCTACGAAACACTGACCGCGGGGGATGGCGTCACCGCCTTGATGCTGCTCAATGAGCAGCCCGATATCGGCTATGTCTTCAGTGATGTCGTTATGCCGCGCGGCATTAACGGCGTCGAACTGGCGGAAAAAGCGAGAGAGCTTCGGCCCGACATTAAAATCTTGCTGGCATCCGGCTATCCGTTCGAAAAGCTCGATATGCCCAAATCTTTCGACGAATCATCTTTTATCAGCAAGCCCTACCGCACGGCCCAGCTTGCCGAAAAAATGGATAGCTTGAAGAACTGATTTATCATTCTTTCACCAAACCCGTCATCTTCTCCAGCTTGTCCTGAAGCTCGTCCGGATTGAAGGGCTTCGATATATAATCATCCATGCCGACGCCGATACATCTTTCGCGGTCGCCTGATAGTGCATGTGCCGTCATGCCGATAATCGGCACACGGCTTAAACCTTTTTCTTGTTCGTAGGAGCGGATAAGCCGCGTTGCTTCCAGCCCGTTCATGCCGAACATCTGTACGTCCATCAAGATAGCGGCGAATTTTCCCGCCATGACTTTTTCGACGGCTTCCCCGCCGCTTTTCGCGCTGTCCCATTCATAGCCGAATTCTTCCAGAAAAGATCCGGCGACAAGAATATTCGGTGCATAGTCTTCGACGAGTAATACCCGTTTTTTCCAGTTCTCATTCATTTGCGCGGGACTCGATTTTCTACTCAATGGATTTTCTGTTGTAAGGCTTTCCGAAACAGGAAGCGGAATGGTAACTGTGAATGTCGATCCGTGGCCGACCATGCTTTCAACCGAAATATGCCCGCTCATTAATTTCGTAAGCGTCTTGGTGATCGCAAGTCCCAGCCCCGTACCGCCATATTTGCGGTTGATCGATGTATCGGCCTGAATGAATTTTTCGAAGATCGTATCGATTTTATCCGGCGGAATGCCGATACCCGTGTCTTTGATGATGATCTCGATATTCTCGATTTTGGGATCATCCGTTGCATGGCACAGCACTGAAATATCGATGCGGCCATTTTCCGTGAATTTGATGGCATTGCTGCACAAATTGACGATGATCTGGCGAATGCGCGTCGGGTCGCCGATAAAGAAACGGTTTTGCGCACAATCGTCATTGATGGAAAAATTAAGTCCCTTTTCCATCGCCCGTACATTCATCATGCTGACGATTTCCTGAATCATCGTCGATAAATCGAACGGAATTTTTTCCAGCTCGACGGTGCGTGCCTCGATCTTCGAAATATCGAGAAGATCGTTAATCAAGTCTAAAAGTGAATCTGCCGACGACGCCAGCGTTTTGACGAATTCACTTTGGCGCGGATTGAGTTTTTCATTGACCAGAATATTCGACAGGCCGACAATCGCGTTCATCGGCGTACGAATTTCATGGCTCATATTGGCCAGGAATTCCGTTTTCGCGATACTCGCCGCTTCGGCTTTTTTGAGCGCGCGCTGCATTTCCTCCTCGGCATGGACACGCTCGGCTTCCGCCCATGTCCGCAGCGCCATTTCCGTCACCAGCTCAATCTCGCCCTCGCGCCAATGACGTGGCTTGGTATCATGGATAAAGAATAAGGCCTTGGGTTTGCCGTCCTCGATCAAGGAAACGTTGATCAGCGAGCGAATACCAATCTTCTTGATATTCTCATGGCCTTCGGCAAAGAGAGGATCGTTCAGTATATCGTCAGAAACGATCACGTCTCCCGCTTTGATACGCTTGGCGAATTCATGACCGTAATGTTTGAATGTATGAACACCGGCAATACTGTCAACTTCTTCGTTTGTCCAGTCACGCTCGATGGTGATGACGTCGCCATCTTCGCTCATTTCGCCATATCCTGCCCGCGCTGCGTCCAGCGTACGTCCGATAATCTCGGCAGCAACGAAGGTGACATCTGCCGTGCGGCGGATCAGGCGAAGTCGTTCGTTCAGCTCAACCCGCGCCGCCTGTTTGCGTTCATATCTTTTACGGTCGGTGATATCGACCGCCGCGCCCGGAAAACGAAGCGGCTGGCCCTGATTATCTTGATAGGCTTGGCCGCGCGCAAACAACCACCGCATTTCACCTTCATGATTGATCACGCGGTATTCGGCGGAAAAATTACTCGCACTTTTAATAGATTCTCTTATTTTTCTTTCAATAGTCTCGCTATCTTCCGGATGGATTGCTTTTTGAAATTCTTCCAGCGCGACGCCGTTGCGGCCTTCATCGGGATCAATAGCAAAGAGGCGGCAAAAGCGTGGATCGGCATAAACTTTGTTGGTTCGCATATCCCAGTCCCATGTGCCGACGATGGCCGAGGTATCGAGCGCGAAATGAAGCCGCTCTTCGCTTTTTTCTTTTTCTCGCAAAGCGCTTTTCATCTCGAGCAGCACCATGACCTGACGCGCCAGAATCTTCAGCGTTTCGATTTCCTGATTTGTCGCATCGCGCGCGATGGAATCGAGAATGCAAATCGTGCCGAGCGGAAAACCGTCCGGCGTTCTTAAAACCGCCCCGGCATAAAAGCGGATATGCGGTTCGCCGGTGACAAGAGCATTATGATTGAAGCGGCTGTCCTTGGTCGCATCCGGCACGACGAGGATTTCATCTTCCAGAATCGAATATTTGCAAAAAGAAACTTCGAGCGGCGTTTCCTGGACATCCGTGCCGTATCGGGCCTTGAACCACTGACGTCCCTGATCGACAAGGCTGATCAGCGATATCGGCGCGTTGCAAAACTGCGCCGCGAGTTTCACCAGATCGTCGAAATCATCTTCCGCCGGCGTGTCGAGAATCTGGTAACGCTGCAACGCCGCCAGCCGACCCTCTTCGGTCCAGCCAAGCTGCTTTTGCGCGGAGAGGTGATAGCTTTTTTCGGGATTATTCATATAAGAGAATATTTATATGAACATGGGGATATTGGCAATAATTTACCTAGCTAAAACAATCAAAGGATTTTGAGACGAAAATCGCGGTTTGCAGGCCAAAAGCCAAAGATTGTTAAATCTTCCCGTCACAAAGATGATTAACCCGCTCATACTCAGACAGAGAATCCAGAGCCTGCTGGCGCTGGCGGCGCTCCTGATCCATGGCGGCGCTGTATTTTTTTAAAATACCTTCCATGCGCTGCTTCATCTGGTTTTGCAAAACGGCGCGGTTGGCGGAAGGCACAGGGCCGTAAACATATTGGCGATTGATCTCGGCCTTTATAGCCGTGCCGACCATCTGCGCATAACGGTTGACGATCTGGCGGTCTATCTCGACATGCTGTAATTCATGGGCGCGGATAGCATTATGCATACAGCTGCCGCGCGGATATTCGCTGGCGATATAAATCGTCGGATAGATATGAAAGCTGACATCGATGTTGCTGTAATACATACAGGCTTCTTTGATATTCGGATTGACCAGCGACCCGAATTGCATTCTCTGCTGCATCTTGATCCCGCCATGCATTAGGCCGCCAACATCGGTGATCACGGAATTCCCATACGGATTGACGGTATCTATATCCGCGCTGTTCAGGGATTTTTGCGATTTGCTGAAGACCCATTTAATGCGGCTGGTATCTGTTTTGACATTGACGACCGGCGTGCCTTTTGGCTGGCACCATGAAGCGGCCATCGCCGGGGATACCGCCGACAAAGCCAGAAAAACGATCAGAATATGGAATATAAAAGAGCGCATACGGTATCGATAGTATAGCAAATTTATTAATGATTTGTCAGCGCGTCCTATCATGGATAAAATCAGGAAAATTAACTGGAGAACCCGCCATGGCCCTGATCGCCGACATTCTTTTTCTACTATTGGACATCTACCTCTGGATCATTATCGCCTATGTCATCGTCTCATGGCTGCTGGCTTTTGGCGTCTTCGATGCCCGCAACCCCAAAGCCCGCCAGATTGTCGAATTGCTCCAGCGCCTGACCGATCCGGTGATGAAGCCGATCCAGAAAGCCATCCCGCCGATCGCCGGTATCGACCTCTCGCCTATCATCGTGATTATCGGGATCCAGATTTTGAAACGCATCATCGCTTATGCGGTGTATGCCTAAAAAGAAATTACGCGAAGCTCCAAACGAAGTTTTCATCTTCTTCGGAGCTTCGGGTCTTCGCGTTTATAATTAATAAGAACGCTGTGATCTCTGTGGTTAAAAAACCTTATTCTGCCGACGGCCCAGATACGCCGCGGCAAAAACAATCAGCGACATGATCAATAAACAAATCGCCCACATATTGGTCATAGAGCCGATATCGAACTGGCGGTTCTCGATCTCGTCCACGACGCAGGATGAAATTTCGCGCCCGTTGATATCGATATAATCGCGTCCGGCTTCAAGCTCGACCATGATGCGGTTGCCTGAAACAGGGTCTTTGAATTTCAACGCATCGGTTGTTTGCAGCCAGGTGCCGATTTGCAATTGCTTGCAGCTTTCCAGCAGGTCGGCTTCCATCGAACCGGTGCGGGCTTTTGAATTGGCGACGGCAAAATCGGTGACGGGAATGGAATAACGCTCGACCAGCACGCCGAGCCGTCCGATCCGGTATTGCCCCGAAACATAGGTTCCCATGGACGCGATAAACAGCAAGACGCCCGCCAGAAAAGCGAGCCGCCAGTATTTAGCAAGACCTTGCGTCATGATCCATTGAGACATGAAGACTGGATATCACAGGCCGAAAGGCTTGTCATCTATCAGTCGCTGCATTTCAGCTTTTAACGCGGCATCGTTAGGATCGGCAGCAATGGCCGCTTCCAGATCGGTCTTGGCAAGGTCGATCTGGCGCAATCCCTTATAAGCCCTGGCCCGTTGGCGAAGCAGCGCAACATTGTCCGAGGATTGGTCTAGTTTCGGCGTCAGCTTGTCGCGCACGGTTTCATAATCCATGCGTCCGCTTTGCGGGACCCACATATCCTTCAATTCGCCCCGGCCCAGCAAGGCTTCGATATTGTCAGGTTCTGCCTCCACCAGTTTATCATAGGCGCTCAGCGCCTTTTCATAGGTTTCGTTTTTCGATTTCTGGTCGACGGAAATCATGAAATCATTGGCCAGTCTTCTGGCTGTATCAATAGGAGCCTCCTCGGCAGGCATGGTCAGACCCGTATCGGCGGCGGGCGGCTGTGGTACGGAAGCTTCCGGCGTTGGCGAAGGCGCAGCTTCAGGGATAGGCGCTGCGTTCTCCGCAATCGGGGCAACAGGCATAACAGGTCTTGGCGCAGCAGGGCTGGCCGGATTGGGATCGAACGTCGCGGCGACATAGTAGCCAAGGACCATCATGGCCGGAATGACGATAAGCCAGCCAATAAATTTCAATGCTTTTTTGGATTTGCGAGATGAAGAAGCCATATGTCCCCGAAATGTAATGATGATTTGCGCCTTTATATCACAACTCGATGGAAGATTCATCCCCGCTTTCATCGGTCTTTTGGGGAAGCTCTTGAGATGGCTCCATGCTTTTCCATTCGAAGGTCCAGTTCTTCAAGGCCGGATCGCGCTTCAATCCCTCGATACCGCCCCAGATCGCCGTGCCGCCAATGAACAGGGTCAGCGCCGTCGCGATAATGCAAATCCATCCGGTAAGCTTCAGAAACAGGTTCTTATCGATGAAAGCGAAATAGAGCAGCGCCATGCCCGGGATAAACAGATTGCACAAAATCCAGAAGACTTTCGTGCCATTGCCCATCTCGTCATTGATGGCGGCGCGTATCGTCGCGATGATTCCGGCGAACACGATAACGGTCGCGAAAAGAATAAGCAGGAGAACGAGGGTGATGCCAACCCCGGCGAGAAATGCGGTCATATAAAAATTCTACTCTCTGTTTAACTCGGCTTCAACTTCGCCTTTGATTAAAACTAAACATCATCCGGCAGGCGATAACTTACACTACGTCCACCGCCTTCGTTCTGAATCAAAATACCACGCGCTTTTAAATCCTGAATATCGCGCAAGGCCGTATCGTTGGAACATTTCGCCAGCTTCGCGTATTTCGATGTATTTATATAGCCGACAAAATTATTTTCCAGCATGCGGTTGATGACAACGCGCTGACGATCATTGACAGGGCTCTGATTGATTTTGTTCCAAAGCTCTGATTTGAACATGACATTGCCAATCGTCTTCTCGGCATTTGCAATCGCCCGCCCAAGGCAATCCAGAAACCATTTCAGCCATTGCGTAATATCCGTTGTACCTCGTTGCTGCCTTTCAAGTTCCTCGTAATAGGATTTTCGTTCCGCCTCGATCTGGCCGGACAGGCTGTAAAATCTGTCTCGTGTTCCGTCAGCGCGGGCTAAAGCCATATCCCCAATGGCCCTTGCGATCCGCCCGTTGCCGTCCTCGAAAGGGTGGATGGTGACAAACCATAAATGCGCAATGCCCGCATTGATAACAGGATCGAGATCGCTTTTCTTTTCGAACCATTTCAGGAAAGCCGCCATGTCCTTTTCAACCAGCGCGGCTGGCGGCGCTTCGAAATGAATCTTCTGGCGTCCTTCGGGGCCGGATACAACCTGCATCGGACCTGACGCGGCCTTGCGCCAATCGCCGACGACAATCTTATACATGCCACTACGTCCTGTCGGAAACAAAGTGGAATGCCAGCCGCACAGGCGATCTTTTGTCAGCGCTTTTGAAAAATTCTGCGTGGCATCCAGCATCATGTCGACGATACCGTCCGTATTGCGGCTTGCAGGTACAAGACCTGCAATTTCTATCCCCAGACGCCTTGCGATAGATGATCTCACTTCTTCAGGATTTAGAATTTCACCTTCGATCGCGCTGGACTTAAGGACATCATTGGTTAAAATATTCAAGCTGGCTTCCTGCTTCAAGTCGAAACCCAAGCCTTCCATACGGCCCAGCAGACGGCCTTGGCGATATCTTATATCGGCTAGTTTTGAGGCAAGCTCCTCCACTTTCCAGGTAAAATCCGGCCAGGCCTTATGTTCGTAAATCCACATTATATTCACCGCATATTATACAGTGAATATAACCTATATTCACCGCAAACGCCATATATAATTACCGCATAAAATGCGGTGAATAAAGACCTTATTCGCCGCATGCTTCAGAATTCCCTGTATTTCCTCCTCAATTCCGCTAAAACATCCCCATGACAGCCCAGATTATCGACGGCAAGGCGATTGCCGCAAAAGTTTTAGACGACGTAGCCGCACAAGTCTCTGCCATGGAGCGAAAGCCCGGTTTGGCCGTGATCCTCGTTGGCGAAGATCCTGCCTCGAAAGTCTATGTCGGCAATAAGATCAAGGCCTGTGAAAAAACCGGCATTCGCTCTATCGAGCATAAACTGCCCGCAACCTCTTCTGCGAACGAGATCAAATCCCTGATTGAAAACCTCAACGCCGACAAAGATGTCGACGGAATTCTTCTTCAACTTCCCCTGCCGAACGGCCTTGACGGCGATGCGCTCGTCCAGACCATCGCGCCGGAAAAAGATATCGACGGCCTCACCATTTTAAACGCGGGCAAACTGGTTGCCGGACAAGATGGGCTTGTTCCCTGCACGCCGCAAGGCTCTCTTATCCTGCTCAAATCCGTACTGCCTGACCTGACGGGAAAACACGCTGTCGTCATTGGCCGCTCTTTGCTGTTCGGTAAACCGATGGCGCAATTGCTGCTGGCACAAAACTGCACCGTGACTATCGCCCATTCTAAAACCAAAGACCTCGCTTCCGTTGTCAAAACTGCCGATATCGTCGTCGCTGCCGTAGGCCGCCCTAAACTCGTCAAAGCCGACTGGATCAAACAGGGCGCGATCGTTATCGATGTCGGCATTAATCGCCTCGACACAGGGAAACTTTGCGGCGATGTCGATTTCGATGCTGTCAAGCAAGTCGCCTCCGCTATCACCCCCGTCCCCGGCGGCGTCGGCCCGATGACTATCGCCTGCCTGATGCAAAACACATTGAAAGCCGCCGAAAAAGTTTGACATAATTGTCATAAATGGGCTAGAAACCTGCCCATGGTTAAAGAGCGGATAGATTCTGAAGGTTATGAACCGATAAGCGGTGGAGGAAACACGCCGCTTCGCGATGCTTTTAATAATGCCAGCCGCCGCGACGCTCTTTTATTTACCGCCAACTTTGCCAATTCCAGCGTTGCGAATACGAAAGACCATCAGCAGCGCGATCTTCCACGCCTGAACGAGCGCGATAGCGCTTTTATTTCTCTGCTTAAATCCATCGATAAACAAATCGGCGATACGCCTTATGCCTTGAGCGATATCGTTTCCTTCTTTCGGATCGAAGATATTATCAAGCACCCTTTACTGGCGCAGGATATCCCGCAATCCTTGCAGGAAAATCAGGATATCGAAGTAGAGCTTGATAACGGCACGACCTTGATCCGCATTGGCCGGATGCCCGAGCCGACTTATAATCTAGTGGCAAAAGATTTTTCATCCGGTATGCAAAATTCTGAAAGAAAAAATTTATCTCTCTTCGCACACGACATGGCTCAAAAAACATCTCTTGTTTTCCAGAGAGACGTTGAGCATATATCGCAACTCTCAAAACAATTGGGCTAGGCTTATGACACGACTGACCAAAAAATTTACAGATGCCGAACGACAAGCAGGTCTATACCAGACTCTGCTGCGCAATCGCCTTGGCGCGGTTTTCACCGGCGACGATATTGAAGACATTCTTATCAAACTAAAAAACCGCGCACCGGATTTGCTGGAAGATCAAGCAGTCACGAAAGACGTGGATATTAAAAAAGTCATTCAATCTATCGCTGGAGAAGACGGGATGAGCTGGGACGAAGCCAAAACACTTTCTTTACGCGATCCTGTCCGCCTGCTAAGCGTCGCCGCCCATCATGCAGCCCTTCCTGAATTATTCGACGTCAAAGGACTAAGACCGTTATGATCTTGAACATGCTGCGTAAACCGACTCGTTATCTTCATTTGAGCGGCGATCCTGTCGGATATCCCAAACCTGTTACGCTAGCTTTGCGCGGCGAATTTATAATGGCGGCGCTATTTGTTGCCTCCTACGGACTCACTCACGATCGCGTCGTCGTCGCTCAATCTTTAACTGGCGGCGCAATCGGCCTCGGCATAACCGCCGTATGGCGCAAGCGTCAAGAAGATGTCGGTAAAAAAGCTTTTGGGGATTGCGTCATTGATAAAATGCCATCAGAACAGGATATAATTGCTAGTTACAAATATAAGCAGATTTTTCAGTCCAATGCTTCCGGATTCAGAACCAATAGCCTCATAGATCTGGGATTTACAGGCATTGGGATTTCGTTTTCCGGGATCGGTGCGCATTCTCCCGTCCTTACTACACTTTTCAGCTGCTATACCGCTTATCATATCAGCCAGGCTTTCAATTTCAGAAAACTCGCCAATAGCCAATGGGCGTTAGCTGACGAGCCACCAAAAGATAAAGTGCTCGACCATCTGAAATCGAAAGCGCCTGAAATAAAATTAGCTCCGCAAGCGGCCTGAAGCCCTGAAATTTGCAAAATCTGAACCGGATAGTCTATAAATCGCCATCACTAGTTATTGAGTAAAGGAATAAGACCGAATGCCTAACTATCATGTCGATGAACCCTATATTGACGTTGTCCGCCGCGCCCTTGGCGAAGTTTTCGTAGCTGAAGATGTAAAAGCGATCTTTTTCAACATAGCGGCGAAATGCCCACAGGTCGTCAAAGAACGCCCGCAATCTGCGCGCCACGATAATATCGAATTTAAAACGGCCATCCTGTCACTGCAAAAAGAACGTGGCCTGACAAGAAGCGCTGCTGAAACCATGATCGTCAGGGATCCGTATTTGATTTTCAAAAATCTTGAAGAAACACCTGTCGATAAAAACAAAAAGGAAAAAGGTAAATCTCATAGCATGATAACGACACAGACCGGCCCGTCTGTACGCTGGGGATAAACCATGACAAGCAGAACCCATGTCAAAATGAAATTGAGCGAGGCTGGCTTTATCGCCGAGGAAGCAGGTGAACTTGCCGACCGCATGCTTAAATCTATTCCTTCTTCTTTAAGGGATGATAATTTATTTTTTGAATTCGCCGCCAATATAAAAAATCTTTGCAAATGGAACGGCCATGTTCCGGCTCAGGATGCACGGCGTGAATTATATGTCGATCCGACTCCGTTATTCGCCATGTGGAAACTGGCCTATGACGAGAAAAGCCCGGTCATGAAAACCAGAAGCGAAAGACTGGAAAAACGACTGGTTAATCTGAGAGAAGCCGAGAAACCAAAACCAAAAATAGGGTTTGAAGTAGCGGCCAAGGTGGAAACAACCCCACAGGTGGAAAGCGCAGCTGAAGAAACCGTTGAAATGCCTGCGCGATCTCTGGAAAAACCGCGCGAGAGTCTTGGCTCTTATCTTCAGAACTCGCCGAGCCTTACATCGATTGCCGCTGGGAACTATTCGAGCAGCCTGTTTTTTAATCAGGCCGCTCCGCCCCAAAACCAGAGAATGCAAACGCTTGCGACTGGCAACCGCCACGCCCGCCGCAAGGCACAGGCGCTTCATAAGGCGCAGGCCCGCCATAACGAACCGTCATAAATTATAAAAAACAGGGAGGATAAACATGAACAATATTTTTCAACGTGCCGCCACAGCTGTTCATTTAATGGTGAATGGCTTCTCTTCCAACAGCCGGGAAATCGTTTGGGAAAACGGCGACTCTACAAAATACTGGCTAGAAAAAAAGGATAAATTCATCAGCTCGCCGCTTGAACTGGTCATTCGGCACAGGGATCAATCGGAGGAACGTATCAATCTTCGCCGCATGGCTTCTATAGACGATACAAAATCTGCCATCGTGAAATTCAATCAGGGTGAAATGATGGACGATATCTTCCCCGAGCTGAAAGGCGCAAATCATCACGCCGGCGAACTTAGCAGACAAGAGGAGAGCGTCGTCTATTACCAGTATCGCCGCTATGGGCAGACACCTCTCTTTTGCGCACCTGCGAATAACAATCTCAATACTTCTTGCCTTGCCTATACCCCCTGACTTATCGGCAGGTTTTTTATATTTGCCGTGATTAAAAGCTTGCACCTGCCCTTGAATGAAGCCTAGGAATTAATAGTCTGGGTTTCTATCTGGGTAAGGGAGTAATAAATAATGGGACAAAATGTTCCTCTTGATATCTTGTTTGAAAAATCCAGTTGGGATTCGATCCTCGACGAATGGACAGACATTCCTCATTTGAAGTCGCCCCGCACGGTATCGAAGAAAAGAGAACCTTGCAGACGAAAGCGCCGAGACATTGATTTTGACGATCTTGACGCCACGATCCGCTGGACTTTGCAAGACACGGGTAAAAATATAGATCGCGAAGCGCGGGTTCCTTGCGGCCAGTTTGAAGGCATTCGCTGGAAGAATGTCGACGCTTTATTAAAAAGGCGCGCGAATAGTCATCCCGACTTTAAAATAAAATCGGTTCTGGAATTTATGGAACTGCGCGGCATCGAAACCCTGCCGGGCTTGAAGAAGCCCAGAGGCAACGCCGCCCCGCCGCTCGATCTCGATGATACGGAACTGGCCATTCGGCTGACTCTTGAAAAAACCTGTGACAATATAAGACTGCATGAAACAGTCATGTTTGGAAAATCGGCGGGCAGTAAATGGTATGCGGTTGATCAGAGATTGAAATTTTACGGCACGACGCATCCCGGCTGCGGTTTTAATTCGATTGCCAGTTTTATGCGCGTGCGCGGAATAAAGAAATTTTCAAGAGCGGAAAGACTGGCCTTACAAAGCGGTTTTAACGATGCCGCCGAATTGGTTTTACCAAGCGCGAAAGAAAATTTTATGCTCGTCTCCAGCGGACCGGAAAAGCCGACATCCCAACAACCTGCGCAGGATTTAAAGCCGTTATTCGTTTAAAGGGCCGGGTAGATTGCCAGCCCCTTATTGGAAAATCTTACTGGAAAACAGGCGGATTAAAGCTTATTAACCTGCGGCTTTTAACTCGGCTTGGGACGAAATCATTTTCTGATACGTCTCGCGAACATTGGCGATAAATTGCTGTCCGGTAATGGCTTTTGATTTATCAGGGGCGAGATCGCCAGTGAGTGCACTGGTTTTCAAACCTTCTTCTATAGTTTCGACGACCGCGTATTTGAGTTTCTTGGCCAGTTCGACGCCGTCTGCCTGACCGTTGATTTCGGCCTTGTGACGGATCGCCTCGGCATAGGCGAAAATATGCGCCGCCGGATTGGCAAGAAGGATTTTCTTTTCATGCCAGGCGCTTTCCAGATCCGGCGCGGTGCCATGCGGCGGATCGGCGAGCAGCGTGCCGTCAGCCGAGACAAGAGTTGAATCCATGAGGCCAAGGGATTTATGCTCTCCCGCAACCTGATCGGACACGACGTCGCCGTCATAATTTTTCAGCGCGATAATCATGCCGTTCAATTTCCCTTGCGGAATTTTGGAGACGACCGCGTCAATCAGCTGCACCTTGTCGTTAAAAGTAATGCCCGCCGCCTTGAATTTATCGGCATAGCTCTCGTTGAATATTTCATTGAAAATATCGATAAAGCGTCCGTCATAGACGGCCTGTATCGTGTTCTTGGCAGCGAAGATAACACTCTTATGCATCGACAGAGCTTGCTGGAACAGCGCATGCGCGTAATCGCGAATGGACGAATCCGTTTCAGTGGTCAGCAGCACGACGCCATTATCGACTTTGCGATTTTCAATCAAAGTGGAAACCGATCCGTCATCGCCTTCGAAAACGACTTTGAGTTTTCCGCGCCCCGGAATGTTTACATTGGGCGCGCCGTAAATCCCGCCGACCGCTTGGCGCACGATGGTCACATCATGCATAAGCGGCGCGAATTTATCCATGCCGCCGATCTCGATCGTATTGCGCAAAATCGCCGCGCCGTTGATCGCGCGCCTGATAATCCCGTTCGGAGAATCCCATTGCTGGCTCAAACCAAACGCTTTCGTCTCTTCCTTATTCGGCGTGATCGTCGGGCCCTTGATCGCCGCCTTGTGCGTTTTCAAATCCGCGATGGCGTCATTCAGCGCCGCGTCATTCGTTTTGTCCCGCGCCTGCAGGGAAATATCATGCACCTTCCAGTCAACCTCGAAGAACGGCGCGATCAGTTGTTCGCGGATTTCGGCGGACATATGCGGCCAGACGCCATCCCCTGTCATATCGACAATGGAGCCGTTGATTTTGAAAGGCGTGGTCATGGTGGAAAAATCCTTATGAGATGAATAAAAACGGAATTATACCGCACCACAATAAATGGCATTCTTTAAGGAATTGTGAAGGCCTTTCAATGATTTACATATTTTTAATAGCCTCTATTTATACTGAGCCGATGGGTAAAGGAAAACCATCACAAGGAATAGAAGTTTCTGAAGCTTTGGCGCAGGCGCCGAGCCTGACGAGCGTCTGGCAGGCCTGCCACTCGGCTTCTTTCTTTTCGCGCCTTAATGCCAGATACATATCAATGGACTCGGAAACGCGAGGTCCCGATAGGGAAAGCTTCAACCGCAACAATGCGGATATGCCGGCGAAAGACCGCGAAGACATGTTCCTCCAGATAACGACGGATCACAGTGCCCGCCTTTACAGCGCCGCGCTTGAAGAAATGCTAAATGTAAACAAGAATGAGCTCACACATCTGACGAATGCGGATCTCGCTGCACTGGCGGATTTAACCTCCCTATCTTCCGGCGTCAGGAGCGAAATGGACCAGATAAAATCCATACACGCCAATTATCAAATCTCCAAAGATCACGCTTTTCTGGAATGGGATTCCCGCCGGAAATTTGAATTAATAAGCGCGCTTCACAAGGATCCTCTAGTTAAAGAACTACTGGATAAGGATGTTCGACTGAATGAGCTATCGGGCGGGAAACATGGTCTGGATTTTCACGAAAAGCTCCAGCTCGCAGAGCGCATGACCGATATACAGTCAAAAGTCTATGGATATTCCCGCCCCGCCGTTACAACGGACGACTTGTCGCAACAAAACGAATGGGGAGAATTTGACAGTACGAAAGGCCCAAGCGGCACGATCACTTTCGATAGCAATCTTATGCAGGAGAACAACCTTACCGATTTTATCGATACGGTTTTTCATGAAAACGATCACGCCTTTCAATCGACCTTGTCAAACCGCCTTCAAAAAATCCATCTGGAAGAATGGAAATGGGAAGAAGATAATTCACGGAAGATAAACATTCTGGATTCAGCTGGCATGCTCTCCTATCAAAACCATATGAGCGGCTGGATGATGGACAATCTTCCGGGCGGCGCGGGCGATGATATAAATTCGGCCCTCGTGATGGGTGGCAAACTGCGTCAGGCCGCTTATTCGATGATCGGCAACGACCGGCAATATATCCAGTACGCTGTTAATGAAGAAGGTTATCGTACCAATCCGCAGGAAAAACATTCAGTTTATGCAGGCAGTTTTGCCGAAGCTCTGACAGGCGGCCCGAGGGAGAGATTCGAGATCATGAAAGATCTGGTGTCGCATCTTAAAACAGGCTTGGCTGAAGACAAGGCTTACAAGGAAGAAATTGCCGCCGTTAAACCTTCCGCTACCTGCCCTGCCGCTCCGACCCCCGCCCTGATCTTAAATATTTGACATCTCCAGCCTTTATTCTCTAACTTCCAACACAATAATAACAAGGTTTCACGTTTTTTCTGCGTTGGAGTAGGCGTAATTTCAAATGAGTCTTTTCAAGAACATAAAGAACTTTCTCTCCAGCTGCTTTAATTCGCGCTCGGAAATGACGTGCCGTATTATATCTGTGAATGTCGATAATTATATTTTCCCGATACGCGGCGATAGATCAGGCGTACAAGCCCGCATGAAGGAAGCGGAATATTTCCTGCTGCGCGCCGGTATGAACGCCCATATCAAAGGAGAGAAACCCAAGGCTGAAATCTGTTTTAATTTGAGTGAAAAATGGCTGCGCCTGTCTTTTTTCCGATATTATAAGGACGAGCGCTATGACGATTTCAAACCGATTCCCTTGACGCCGCTTGATCGCATGTCGGATCCAGCGCAGCTTGCCGCTTATTTTATAAAACAGCTCGGTAAACGCGGCATTACTTTTGAAGACAAAGTCACCGCGATGCGCGGATTTTCCGTCCTCTCCGGCCTGTGGATATATCAGATGAACAACCCCGGCCTTAAAATACCGATAGAAGATCGGGTCCGCGAAACCGGGCCGAAATAATCAAAGAACGAAAACCGGAAAGAAATTTTCCATCGACGGCGTCTGCATGCGCCGCGCTATTTCTTCACGAAACATATATTTTTCTTGCGGAAAGAACATCGAGGCAATATTGGCCGCGCCTTCCGGACTTGCTGCTCCGTGGTGGTTGATCAGGTCGATGGATACATTCATGGCGTCATGACATAGATCGGGAAATTCGTGATAGGGCGTTGACGCAACATCGAGATAGGCGAGCGCCTCGACGATATTATATTCATTATCCGCCGCTAAACGCGGGCAAATATCGGTCAGGGCACGGATCGCCGCTTCTTTATAAGCAGGGCTGATCCCTCTAAAATCGGGCTGCAGCGGCATGGCCGCGATTTCCATGGCGATGAAGCGGTTATCTTCCGCGCCGCCCATATTCTCCAGCGCCCATACGCCATCAAAATAGGCTTCAATCGCGATCTCGTCATGTGGAAAGCAGATGATTAATTTTTGGGCATCGAGATAAATATCATCCACCCTGCCGTATAAAATAGCCGTGTTATACTGCCTGATATATTCGCTGCGTTCGCCGCGGTCGAGACTATTGAAGATGGAAGAAATGAGATTACGCATTAAATTACCCTTTGATCGGGCGGACTATGCCTGATCTCAACTGCTGAAATCAACTTTATTTCGGCAAATATTCCTGCACCGCCCGCTTCGTCGATACATCCATGAATTTATTTGCAAAGACGCTGTTATCGAATACGGTTTGCAACATATCCACCATAATATTAACTGTCCCTACATAAAAATCTTTTAGATTTTTTGGATCGCCAAAATATATCCTCCGCGATTCAGAAATCAAAGGATTCTCGCTTCTGATAGAAATTTTTGGATCCTCTAATGTGCTATTATATTGCATGGAGAATACAAAGTTATCCGCGCCCTTTTTTATATCGATAACATATACAGTTTCCCTGTCGTCAAATGAATCTACCTCGAAATCGACGATAAAACCTCTTTCCTGCAAAACTCTGGCGGATTTTTCGAGCGTATCGAGCGCCCGTAGCGCGATACTCTGCAAATTGCTGATTTTATTGCCATGCGACACGACCGGCTGTGCATGCGCGGCAATGGCAAATTCAGGATGAATGACGGTAAGCGGCGTTTCTATTATTCCGAATTGATAAGGGTTATTTCCGTTAGCCGGTCCTCTGCAATGCGCATGCGGCAGGGAAATTAAATTCGTCGAACCGTTAAGCGCATTCAAATCGACACGGTCGCGTATAACCGGGTCAAGACCATTAAAACCTATATTATGATGATCGAGAAAATCTTCGACCGCGCGGAGCTTTGCAAAATCGAGCATCGTAATTCCATCGGATGTTTTCAAATCGACGGAGGTCAGCATTGACATGAATCCCGCATCACCCTCTGCAATACGCGGCAGATGCTGCTGATTATACATCCGCGATAATGACGGATTGGCGAATACCATGGTTGAGAACAAGGCTTCATCGAATTTTGCATGGCCCCTTATTTTTTCAACGATAGGCTGGCGTGATGTATCAAGGATGAAATGTCCCGTCTCGTTTCTGGCAATGGGAATTTTGAAATCCACCACGTTAAACAATTCAGATGTATTTGTAATATTGGCTTCTTGTGCCGGCACTTTAGGCTGGGCGATTTCAGACGGGATTTCAGGCGTGACGAAATTTTTCATCAACCAGCCGCGAAGCCCTTTCTTTTCCGCTGTCATTATTGACGGCACGGCAACCGGTAAATTTTGCTCTGTGGCCTGCTGACCGGACGGAACCGCAACGCGCATGACGGCATAGACAGGATTGAATCCGACCTCTTCGCTAATTTCAATCTCGTTACCCGGCTGGTAATTATCGAGAAAGAACCCGCTGCGAAAGCTTAAATCACTGAAAATATTACTCATTTTTTACACAACCTAAATAAAGTTATGTAAACATATTGATGTTTATCCGGATTTGCAAACTTTTATTTGCTAGCGAAGCGCAATATCCCGAAGGCGCAAACCGCCGAAATTAACGACGCGATCATCACGCCGAGGCGGATCTGGTTTTGCAGATCATTTGTGGTAAAGGCCAGCTCGCCGATAAAGAGCGACATGGTAAAACCGATCCCGCATAAAAATCCGAGGCCGATAATCTGGAGGAAATTCACCCCTGCCGGGCGAATAATAGACAAAGCCGCAGTGATGCCGATGGTTTTACCGGCCACAAGGCCCGTAATGATCCCAAGCGTCAGCGGCGCGGTCATATCTTCCATTTTCATGCCACTGAAATTCACCCCGGCATTGGCGAAGGCAAACACAGGCAGGATAAAAAACGCCGTATAGGGATGAAGCGTATGGATTAGATGATCGATCCAGCTTTCCTCTTCACTCTCTTTGCGAAAGAGCGGAACGCAAAATGCGGTCGCAACCCCCGCCATCGTCGCATGGACACCGGAATTCAGGAGTGCAAGCCACATGACAAAGCCCAGCGCCAGATACGGCCACAAGCCTTTTGCATTGCATTTGTTAAACAGGATCATCATGGCCAGTGCGGCCCCCGCCCCGCCCAGCATGTAAAAATCGATATCACCTGTATAGAAAATCGCGATGATAAGAATAGCGGCAAGATCGTCGATGATCGCAATAGCGGTGAGGAGAACTTTCAAGGCAAAGGGAGCGCGGCTACCGATCAAGGCAAGGACGCCGAGCGAGAATGCAATATCGGTCGCCGTCGGGATGGCGATACCGCGTAAGTTGTCGGCATCGTCCATATTGATCAGGTAAAAAAACAGGGCGGGAAAGATGATACCGCTAATTGCGGCAACGAATGGCACAGCGGCGGATTTAACACTCGATAATTCGCCCTCTTTGAATTCGCGCTTTATCTCAAGCCCGACGACAAAGAAGAAAATCGCCATCAAACCGTCATTGATCCAGTGCGCGACATGTTTTTCGATAAGTACATAATTATAGAAATCAACAAGGGGGGAATTGGCGATGGCCAGCGCGGCGATCGTCGCGGCGAAAAGAACCAGCCCGCCCGCGGCTTCCAGCTTGAAAAATTCTCTCAATCGCGATGCGTGCAGGAAATGGATCATAGATATTTATAGAACTTTATCCTCGCCTATGCAAACCCGTCACTCCACAAAAAATTCTTTAAACGCGAAGGTCCGAAGGACCGAAGCTATCCATACTTCTTCGGAGCTTTGGGCCTTCGCGTAAAATTGTGAAATAAAAAGGACGGAGTTTTTACACTCTGTCCTAATTGAATTTATTTAAGACTTGATCTTTTAAGAGATAGAAAAAATCTGCCCTGCTATATCCGGGCGCTTAACTTTGATTTCTTCAACGGCTTTTTCCGTTTCAGATGAATTCGGATACGCCTCGATAATGCTTTGAGCTACAATCTTCAAATCCGCATCATTTTCTGGCGAGCTTGGCGCATCGACTAATTCTGCTACTTTATCAAAAGCCATTTTTGAACCAACGCGACCTGCATAACCTGGAAAAATACTCATAAAACCCTCTTTAATTCTGTTTCTCTTATATAACCATAAATCGTAATATAAATGCAATAATATCCTGCTTCTTGATATGCATAGCTGATATTCTACTAATTTTTAATATATTATTTCAAAAGTGAGAAATTTTAGAAGAAAAATCAGTCCTGATTCAAAGCAAAAATAAACATATCATTTCGCAAGACCATGGCAGATCGGCGCGGGCTTTTCAGACAATGCAAAATCAGGGGATTTAGGTCGGGCAGATCCTGAACATTGATATACCGAGCATAGCTAAGCGTTGCGGCCATATTCTGTTTTGCGGATTCATTCAAAAGCCTTGCTGCCAATTTAAGCGCTTCTTTATCTGTTTTGTCCCTATCCGCCGCTTCAAGCAAAAGATGGCATGGCATAATATAATCATGCCTTCCCGTACCGCTCAGCTTTATCAATTTAGACAGGATTTCCAGACGAAAGGATTTGCATAGACTTTCTTTGAACTCGAGAGCTTTATTTGCTGTTTTGAACGCATCTTGCGTATTACCTGCGGCAATCATGCTGTCCATACCTTTAAGAAAAGCCTGCTGTACTTTTCGGTCGCCCTGAAAATCCCTCAGCATTTCCTTGGCAGTATCATGAAGAAATGTTAAGTCGCCCCATCTATCCGGATAATGGGAAAAATGTTCGATGACGCTGTTAAAATCGCCGATATGCCGGTCGCGCTTTTTAGCTTTCAGAAACGCACTTAACAAAGACATCGGATTCACTACTCAATAAAGAAGGGAAATATATTTTTAATTATTTTAAATCGAGCGCGGATGCAGGCGCTTCTTTCAGGCGATCATATGTCATGAACATGTCATGAAAGGATCTTTTCTGGGCGACATTACTCGCCGCATCCATAATGGACTGATCTACATCGACCGAATTCTGCATCTTGAAATCAATCGTTATACGAACGGCCTGATCCATGTCATGGATCGCACATGTATTGATAAGCTGCGCGGCCTGTTCAAAAGCCGTGGTGTCGGGATATTGCAGCGGCACCATCGCCAAAAGAGAATTCACCGGAGGAGAAAAATCGAACTTGCCCTTCGACCCGATCTGAATCAATCGCTCGACAAGCGCGTCGCGAATATCCGCAGGCAAAGTTTCTTTAAGATCGAGAGGCATACTGGCCATGGCAAAAGCATCGTTGGCACGGTTTGTGTCAACGGCGAGATCGATGGCTGTCAGGTATTCCTCCATGGAAAGATATCCTGCCGCTTTTTCAAAATTGCCTCTTGGCTTATTCATAAAATTCTTATGGCAAGTATTACGCCCGCCGTCAAGAATTAATGAGTACGGCGCTTATATTCGTCCCTGAAAGCTGGCATGGCATGCTTCCCAGGCCAGATAGGTATCGTTCAGCGCATATATTAAATCGGCCAGGCTCGGGTTTGCTGGATAATCGTCCGGAATTGGACAATCGTAAAAACTATCGGGCAATGGCATTTCCCTGGCGCTGGCGCAACTGCTCATACACATCGCGCAAATGATCGATATCGCTATCTGCTTTCCCCGCGAAAGCGGGGATCTCGCTTTGCGCCAGCTTAAGTTTTTTATTCTGCGATTTTCGGAACTCGTTTCTTTCTTTTTCATCTTGCCGTGCCTTTTCAATTTGCCTGAGCTGGTTTTTAAATGTCTGCCGCTCCGCTTCTAATAGTTGCGTCGCCTGCGCCAGTTTCTCGCCCCGGCTTTTCGCCAAATGCACTGACAATAAAAAAGCGGCGATCAAGATAATGACGCCGCCCAACTTCCAGTATTTGAGAAGTGATAAAATTTTACCGATCCATATCATCCTGTTTTCCTTTCCTTAGAAAATCTTTCCGGTACACATAAATTCCCAGAACCGACAACCCGACCGCCCATGTCGTGCTTAAACTTTCCATGGCGTTGATGACGCCTGCCGCTTCGTTGGTTTTGAACAGTATGACAAAAGCCACGGATAACATCTGCGCCCCCCACGAAAACGCGACGACATAGCCGAAGACAGGCCGCATCAGCTTTGAAAACGTTTCTATTTTCTCTTTCATGCCTAGACCTCTATTAATTTATAAAACACATGCCGCCCGATCATCGCCGACGGTTTTTTATCCTTGGCCCAGTCGGGAAGAATATTTATTGCATGGTAATGCGTCGCGCCTTTGCTCTCATCCTTGAGGAAACCGAGCATCGCCCGCCGTGCAACCCGCTTGGCCGAGGCGAAATATATATCTTTATCATCGACAGAAATCAGCTTTTTGTAATTGGCGTCATTCTTGTTCCAGCACGAAAACTGGTACGGCTTCTGGCAGACTTGCATGACGTTATTTCCCCACCAATACCCGCCGAGCTTTCGCGCCGCATCGACGCGGTTTAAAATAACGCAGGCGACAGCATTCATCCCGCTCAGCCCCTCGCCGCGCGCCTCTCCCCAAATCGTCCGCGCCAATACATCGATTTCAAGCTCGGTATACAGCGCCGCCGCCTTCTCATCCGCCGTATTCGGCAGCGGGAATAATTTCGGTTTGTTTTTGATCTCTTCCACAGTCATGTCATTCCTGCGAAAGCAGGAATCTCCCTTTCTTGTTATCGTTAAAATTACTGTTTCGCCTTTAGCGATTCAGTCTTCAGCGCCGTCACATCAAGTTTCGCCTCGATACGCAGTAAGTGACTGGTCAACCTTGTCTCCACCTGCATAACGTCCGAAGACCGCGCGTAATTATTCGCGACCTCTATCTTGTAATCGCTCAGTTCGCTTTTTACCTTCCAGATCATCCAGAAAAGCCCGGACAGCACCGGTATCTCGATGGCCGACAGCCACCAGAATAGATTTTCGTTCATGTGTAATTGTCATCCCTGCGAAAGCAGGGATCTCCCTTTGATTTAATCGAGTATGGTTTTCGCGACGCTCATCTCGCCGCTTTTCTGCCAATTCTGCCGCCCGATGAAATTGTTCAAACCGAATTTCACTTCCTGCAAGCTCATCGCGCCGGCGACCGCATCCAGAACATCGTCTTCTTGATTTTTCTTTTCTGCATTCCAGTCTTCGAGCTGCCGGATAAGTGAGTTCGCCGCCGCTTTGCGATGCGCATTTATATTATTTGCCGCCAGTGCCGCTTCGAAAGCTTCCGCAATACGGATATTTTTTGCTTTCTTATTATGCACTTCATGCACAAAGCAGGGGATTTTCCGGTCTTGTAGATACCGGCGCAAATGTCCGGGTAAAAACGCTCCAATGCCATTTTTTTCGATGGTGATATTGGGCACGAAACATTCTTCCAGCATTCTGGCCACCTGCTCGCATTGCTGGTCCATTTCAGATTGGGTAGAATCTTTCTTGATGAATATCTGCTTGATGCGATGAATATAATGCTGTTCGTTCTCGCCTTTGAAAACAATGGCAACGACGCTGCGATCACCTTTTTCATTGCCGAATGCCGGGTCCCACCATGCCGCGCCGCTTATCATTTTGACGCCGCCGATGGTCAGGACAGGTTTTTGCGCACTTTCCGAATATTCAATCTCGTCATGATAGATCGTCAAATGCTCGGGATTGAATTTTCCATCTGCCGAATTGACAGGATGGCACAGCATCTGACTTGAAAAATTCGACGGTCCGGTTTTCGTTAAAATGCCTTCGATTTTTTCAGGTGTGAAGCGCTCCGGCCAGACGCTGTTACCTTCTTTATCAAATACCGGAACGACATTGCGCGCATATCCGTCCAGGAAAACGCTCTCCTCGCCTTTCCGTTTTTCCTCTGCATAGATGGTATTGTAATGATGCGGCGTGCCTATATAGACCAGTGACCCGTCCGGCGTCAGGATATAATCGAGCTCGTTTAGCCGCTCGCGCAGTTCCGCTCTTTTATAGGCTGTGTTACTGGTTCTCGGCACCTCGACATCGTCACAAATAATGACATCCGCCCGCGTGCCGGTTAAATTGGTGTCGATACCTTTGGCCAGCATTGAAGGATCGCGCAGCTCGGCCTGCCGTATGATAGTAAAACATTCCGCCCCCCATTGATCGGCGCGATCAGGTTTTAAACCTGTCGTCATGGGATGTTTCTCGATAATGCGCTTGACCTGCCGCACCATTTTGCGCGCCAAAGCCAGGTCTGCCGCCAGTATAAGGATACGCAAATCCGGATTGCGCCATAAAATCCATGTGCAAAAAACGCCGAGAATGGTCGATTTCCCGAAGCCGCGAAACGCCATGATCAGGACTTTCTTGTCGCCGTTTTTCCATCTTTGCTCGAGCCATGAAACAAGCTCTAAGTGAATATCCGGCGTGGATTGCCGCTGCTGTTGGTTCCACATGACCAGAAACTGGCGGAAAGTCATATCGTTCATTCATTGCCTGTCCTTTCATCATATTTTCCCAGTTCTTCATTCGCCCGCTCTAAAAGCAGGGCAAGCTCGTCCTCCTTATCTTTCGCATCAGGGACATTTATTTTTTCAGCGAGATTGAGCAGATCTTCGATATTTGAAATCGCTATCTTCAATGCTTTTTGATCTTCGATGCGCTCCTTCTTTTTCTCATCCAATAAACCTTTTTCCGTATATGCTTCGAAAAAACTATTGGTTACCTTTACCCCTCGCGAAATGAACTCATTAAATTTTTGCCGTATTTCTGTAGTGATCGTCATGAAACCTCTTTTAAAAATGAAGAGACGGAGTGAAGCACCCCTTCTCTTAACTGCTATTTTTTACTGCTTACTGAAATCTGTTTACGATATGCCAATGCCCGCCATCGGAGACGACGGTAATCGCTTTGTATTGAGCCGATAAAATCTGGCTATATCCATCCGGCCCCGACCCGCCGGCTTCGGAAATCGTGATCGAATTTGCCGAGACATCGGTTTTCTTGATCGTCACCACCCTCCCCACCGCTTCCGGTGCATCGGCAGGCGGCAATCTTGCATTCAGCGCACCGCCGAAACTCGACAACAGATAAACATCGACCGCCATATCGATATCGTAGATGCCCGATCCATCGAAATAGCGCGTATTTCCCGGGCTGCGATTGGAAGAAATCACAAACCACTCCGCCCCGTTCGACATCATCATGACGTAATCATTTGCCGACCCCAGATAGAAATTCGTCCGGTCCGGTCCGTCGCCGCCATCCTCGACAATGGTAATCACGTTCTTCGATGAATCTATCTTCTTGATCGTAATCATCGCGCCGGTTGCGTCTTCCGCATTGGGAAGCCGCGCCGTAACCGGCCCGCCATAACTCGAGATCAACTGGATCGAACGGTCGGCGACGATATCGTGTGTGCCACTCGTATCCGTGTACCGCGTGTCATAGCGCAAAAGAGTTGCGTTCAAATCCGTGACAGTCGTCTTTTGCAACCTGTTCTTATACGGAAAGCCGGCATTATACGCCGTATATTGCCCACCGGAAAAATCCCATATCGCCGCGCCGTCCGACATGGAGAGCAGATTATAAATCGCGGTTTCGATGGAGCCTGCATCCAATTTTACATTGGGCACGCTATTGCTAGACTCCGTATATAAATTAACGAACAGGGTTTTATTCGACTGCGCGCCGCATCTGACGCAGGCCTGAACGGTGTTCGACATATTCGCTTCGAAATCGATAAAGGAATTATTGAACTGTCCGTGCTCTACATATAATCCATGCCCCGATGTCGCCGCGCCCAGCGAATAAACGCGGCATTGGTGGAAACGATTGGCGTTGGGCGTATCGCCGCCGCCGGTTTTAATCAAGTGAATCCCGTTGACAAAAGGCTGGGCCACCAAAACGCGGTCGAAATTATTCCAGTAACAGGGATTGTCCGGCGAAGTATATCCATCGAGCATAATCCCCGTCCGCGCCTGCCAGATCGTTAGATCGGTTATCGAATTATTCACGCACGGGCTTGTCTCGCCATAGAGTTTCAATCCCACATCGCCGCCGAAGAGTTTCAGATTTTTGAGCGTTGCATAGCTTTGTGTCATTTCGATCAGGACGATATCCGATGACGTTTTTAAAACCGCGCAATCGCCCGCCCCGCTTAAAGTCTGACCTTCTCTGATTTCAATCGTCGAATTGATAATATATTCACCTTGCGGCACGAAAACCGCATTGTGACTGGCGAGCGCTTTTTGAAAGCTCAGCGTGTCGTCGGTCAATCCGTCCCCGACCGCGCCGAAATCCTTCACCGATACCATGTCGGAAAATTTGTCATGACTGCTTCGCGTCACCGCCCCAAAACCGCTGGCCGTAAAATCCGGCGCGGCCATCGATCCCTCGAGGCTCACCGCCACCGGATCGCCATTGCCGTCAAAACCGAGCGCTTTATTCGCTCTTATCGCTCTCTCCGGCAAAACCGTGCTCGACGGATTTTCTCCTTCGGAATATTTCAGCATGCCGGATTGATCGCGGCTTACTTGCTGAAGTCCCGCGACGAGATAATCAAGCTCGGTATTGATGCTTTGCGCCGAAAAATCGCCGCCTTCGATAAAATCGGTCAGACGTTCGAACGCCATGCGCCGCTCGATGGTGACGATCATTCCGTTGGCCGGAGCGCTATCGAACACGACCGTCCCGCCGCCTGTATTGCCTGCACCAATAATATCAAACCCCGAAACCTGCCGTGCCCCGTTCAGGTACACGACCACGTCTTCACTGGCGAAAACCGGAAACGGGAATTCAAATTCTGTTTGCATGCCATTGGCCAGCGCGCGCAAAAGCGGTGCCACATCGGGCATTTTGATATGCTCTGTCATGATAAATCCTTTAGAAGAAATCCGTAATCCGGTTGATCGTGTCTTGCTCTCTAGACTGCGTTTGCTGCAATAAATTGCGCTGTTGAATCTGCGCAGGAGTCAGATCGAGCGCGTTACTCCGTAGATTATTCATCTGTTCGCGCAACGCTCTTTGTTCGTCGGATTCATTGAATAAACCCAAAAGAACCGCTTCCGAAGATCCTTCACTTGAACCGATACCGGAACCACCGAATTGCGCCCTCTGCCGGGCCACTGCGTTTCGTAGCGCCTTCTTGCGGTCTTGTTCCTGCTGTAAGGCCGCAACGCGGTTTTGCTCTTTTTGCAACGCCGCCGTGGCTTGTGCCTGTTTAAGACTCAGCTCGTTGCTTGCCTTCTGGTTCTTACGGTCAACCGAGTCCTGGTAAAAGGGCGCCGCCGCATTGGCCACGCTTCCCAAAGCCGACCCGATCTGAATAATCGGCGCCAGCGCCGATGTTAGACTTCCCATTTTTATTTTCCTTTCATTTGAATGTAAAAAGTAAGCGGTAAGCAGTAGGCAGATACTTCCGCCTATTATTTACTGCCTACCGCATACCTAATCGTTCGTCGCGATTTCCATGTTGACGGCTAATAGCGAAAACGGCAGCGGCAAATCCTGCTCGATCCTCCAGAGCGGTTTCGTCTGGTCGCGTTCCCAGCCAAAGGCACGCACCTTGATATCGCCGGACACCAGCGGCATCGGCGCATCCAGAATTTCATCTTCGTTAAACTGCCTTAAAGGGATATCTTTCAATCCCCGCCCGACATCGAGCTTTAAGGCCGAGGTGTTTTTAAGACGGAACGCCGCTTCAATTAATCTCACCGCGCGCATCTGCCCCGGCGTTAAAACATTACTGACCGGAAGCGGTTCGATAATATGCGTATAGGGCAAACCGATCTGCACCTCGCTTGCCGCTTCATCGAGAATAATCTGCCCGTCCTGTACTTCCCGTACAGGCTGCACGCGCCCATCGGCAACAATCGATACGTTTTGCCCTTCCAAATGCTCCAGCCCCGACCATGTATCGGTCGGCTCCTCGGCCTGCCCCGCCAAAGCGCAATCGAGAAACAAACCGTCATCGATCTGCTCTACGGTAAAATTGCCGCCGCGCTCGACCAGAACATAAACCGTATCGCCCGCGACGGTGACCGATTTCACGGCACCCGAGGTTTCATGCAGCGTCCATGCCGATACGGCTTCGGCGCGATACATGGTCAGAGTGGCGAATTTTCCATCTTCGCGCACGACGAATAAGAGCCTGCGTTTCTGGTCGAAATCCTGATCCGCCGGCGTCTCGATAATATGCTTGGACAAAAGCGAAACATCGGTCGCGCTATAAGCGTCCTCCAGATCCGTATAGATAAACTGGCGAATTTCCTGCCCGTTGCGCGCGGCAAATAAGGTCGCACCGTCGACATCGACCGGCGGGATATAGCGCGTGACGTAAGACCCGACCCGCGTCTGCCGCTTGATCTGGACATTGGTGGGGGTCAGCGGATCGCCGGTCGCCATCCATTCAGCGCCGCTTGTGAAGACTTGCAAATGCCGCCCCGAGAACACGCCGCGAATGGCATTGACCTGATCGGATAAAATACCGAACTCGATGGCGCGGTCGTCTTCACCCGCCCCCAGATCGAAATTGAATAAGTCACCCGAACAGGAAAACCACAAACGGTTCGGCAAATCCCGGGAGCCGCCAAGGACCAGCCTGTCCTGATGAAACGCCACCGATACCGGAAAACCGCGTATAGGAGAAAAGCTCTGCTCTTCCCAATCAATCGTCGGGCTTGTATTTGGCAAAACCTGTATGACCTCGACCGTCACCACGGTCGGCGAATTGACAATCGTAATCAAAACTTCCTTGCCCGTGACGCGCAGCCTTGTATTGACATGATCCGCATCGAACACGGCTTCACTGGAAGTCAAAGTAATCGTGCCGCTTGTGGCAGAAGGCGTCAATGTCACCGCAACATCAGCAAATTTATAATAAGGCTGATAGACGATGTTGTCCTTGGTATAAAAAATCCAGTCGCTTAAATTCCACGCGCCAAAAGCGCCGCGCGTCAGTTTTTTCGGCGGTAAATCGGGATGGGTCACCAGCAACGTATCGGCGCTCTGCGTCCATACCACCTGCTTCACCTGGCTCTCGGACCATGGAGTAACGATCGTCGTCACCAATGCCCCATCCACATAAATATCCATGCGCAAATCGGTCAACACGATCAAATATGTCTGGTCGGTATTGAACTCGAAAGAGATCAACCGTCCGTCACCTGCAGCATTGTCGATATAGCGAAGCCCTGAGCGCCGCGTTACCCCGCCGGTCGGATGGATAAACACGTTGCGTAGTTTTCCCGCCCCGTTGTCGTAGGACCGTATATCCCCGCGCCCCAACAGGTCGCTCGACAATTCACCCGCGGTGAATGTCGTTTTGATCAGTCTTTGTCTCATTGATTTTCCTTACACTCTTCTTTGTCATGCCTGCGAAAGCAAGGCATCATTCAATGGATAAATAAAAATCCCTGCTTTCGCAGGGATGAGATTCTATGCTTTTAATATCAGGCAATAAAAAACCCTCCGTAAGGAGGGTTGATTTTAAGACGGTCCTTTTGCAAGACTATTGGGCTGAACCCCTGCGGTCCTGTCCCATTCTTTACCATCTTTATACCATTTACATTCTGTATGATCATAGACCACATATTCCCGTCCCGGCTGCCCGAACAACATCATCGAAATATCCGCCGCCTTGACAGAAGCATCTACCGATATCTGAACGGCATTGCCGCCAGGATATAAGCCGCTCCTTTTATATCCGCTCATAACATTACAGAAAAAAATCTCGCCTTCATAATGAACCGGTCTTCGCGATAGCGTATTATGCATCGCCTCAAGAAGATGACCACGGCCAAGATCTTTTTCAACATCCGCCTTCGCCTCAACTAATGGTGACAAAGCGAGAATTTTCTTCTCACCTTTTTTACTTTTGCCAAAAGGCAGGATTGTTTTTTCTTTAAGTTTACCCATGCGGCTTTATTTAGGGATTTTTCATCATTATGTCAATAATTATCTTACCTCTATTAAAGAAAAATCCTCCAGCCTGTTTGGCGTGTCCTGCTGGGCGTCGATCTGGCGGGCTTTGGCAAACTCTTGCTCGGCAAGTTTGATAATTACATCGGCGCGGGAGGTGTTTTCGGTGAGCGGTATGCAAAACTCTGCTGAAAGTCGCGCAATTACCGCCGTGTCGAAATAAGGCGGGCACTCTTCTTCCGCCGCGCGGTAGATATACGTCAAAATCACTTCTTCGGCATTGGTCTGCAGCGTGTCGCGACAAATCCTGAAATTCAGGCCGCGCCCGCGTCCGCCATTTCCGGCAGACAGCGCCCGCAGAAAATCATTCGGTAATTGATAGGCATATTGGTAATCTGCCACAGGCGGCGCTTCTAATTTGGTCAGCGCGATTTGCTTGGTGGCAAAACTCCATGCATAGCTGGAGAGAACCGCGTCTCGGGCTGGGCCATAGAGTAAATTCGCAATCTCGCTCTCTGCCGATCCGTCCATAAAAGACGTAATGGGTTTCGCGCCGATTTTGATCAAAGCGCGGGAGCATAATCCGATATCGTTGAGCATTATTTTTCCTTTTTAAAACAAGATTTCACCGCGAAGTACACGAAGAAACGCGAAGTAAAATAAACTTCGTGTCTCTTCTTCTTGACTTCGCGCTCTTCGCGGTAAAATTCTTTAAACAAAGAAGCGGGTTCATAATCGCTTACGAACCCGCTCCCGGTTTTGACACTGGACTGGCAAGCCATCTCACTTTTGATGTGACAAAAAATCCATCCCCGCACGGGATGGAGGGAGACGGCCTCGCAGCTTCACGTCCTGACTGGCGTCAGGCGCTGAAGGCGGTCACGGTAACTACTGTACCGGTATTGCCCGTGACGATATAAAAGACGGTCGACGGGGTGCCATCCGTGTCAATATTGGCGATGATCAGGTCGTTGACCTTGAGCATCGAAGCTGCGGAATTGAAATATCCAGCGCCGGTGACGGCACTGTCAAACGTGGTGTAATGCCACAGCGTAAAACTGTTCGCATAAGCCAGCACGCTTAGGTCTTTGGATAGGTAAGCCATTATTTTTCTCTTTCTTTTATGAATTCAATTAGAAAAAGTAAGCGGTAGGCAGTAAACGGTAATGCCGCCTACTGCTTTCTGCCTACTATCAATCCGGTGTCTCGTCACACGACACGACAACGACGCCTGCGCCGTCGATCAAAACAGCGCCTTGGCTCATCATGTTGTTGACGAAATGGGCTGCGCGGTCGCCGTGCCAGCTGATATCCGTCTGGACATCCGACCCCGACGCATGACCGATTGCGTTTTTGTGGAACCAGAAAGTTTTTCTGATGTCAGAGCCGTCAATCGGCAGGCCGGAATGCGGAATCCATGTGGTCCCGAGCCATTTTTTTGCCTGTGTGCCCTTGTAAGGAAGATCGTCAGGACCGACAAATTCGGAAGAAGAAAATTCCGTGATTTTCAACAGCTCCGACCATTGCTGCCAGCCGACGATGGCGAAACGCTGACCGTCATCCGGCACATCGTTCTCCCCGAGAAGCTCAAAAGCTTTTAAAACCTTGTCACGCGTCATGCCGATATTTGAATCAGTAATCGTCAAGGTGTTTGCCGTCGAAAGCGCCGCGATGATCAGATCGTCCGTTTTGCGGCCCAGCGCATAGGCACCGGCGTTGGCGATGACCTGTCTTTCGTCATGGTTGACTTTAAGTTCGTCAAGACGGTCGACCCAGTCGCCCGCATAGTAATCGGTCAGCGCGCACTCAACTGTCGTGTGCGACAAATTCATGACCGGCACCATACCGGCATTGGATTTGGTAGAAGCCGTTCCCTTACCGACCTTCTGGAAGACGGTGGATGAGCCTTTGACATTAGGAATAGAGCGAACCGCGCCGCGGAGTTTGGAGCCGAGACGCTGGTAACTTTCATGCACTTCGCGTTCGAACTGCTTCACGAAAGCCGTGTTTATGGATGTCGACATTTTAATCGAACCTTTCTGGATTGATATTGTTGGTTAAGATGGCAAATCCGGTTACCCGTCGAACGGGCCGGAAAAGCCGGTAAACCCTTACGAAAGGCGGCTTTAAGCCGTTGTCTTGTAAGGAAAATTTGGATATTGTTGGTAACGCAAGAAAAGCCTTGATGTTTTGATACAAAAAAGCGATTATTCTGTTACGACAAATAATAAAAAGAATTCGTAAACCTTAGAGTGTGTGTGCCCGTTAATATCTAACCTTGCGCCGTCAGGCGTGGAGCACACAAAAAAATGATAGCAAAGCTTATGACAGTATTCAGTACAGACGATATCGATGATGTAACGACCGACGCGCTGGACATGTCCCGCCGCGAATATCCACGCCGCGCCGCCGATAAATGCATCGGCCTCGTCAACGGACAGGCCATGCCGATCCTCGACTGGTCGCAAGGCGGCATCCGCGTTCTCGGCGACAGCCGCACCGTCAAAATCGGCGATGACATAAACGTCATGCTGAAATTCCATCTCAACGATGAAATGATCGACGTCAATCACCGCGCCAAAGTCGTGCGTAAATCGTCCGAATTCTTCGCGGTTAAATTCGCGCCGCTGACGAACGAGATCAAAAACACGTTCCAGCAAATTATCGACAGCTTCAACGCCGAAGAATTCGCAACATCACAAGCTCACTAATTTGTCACCCCTATTAAAAAAGCCCGGCACATTGCCGGGCTTTTTTATTTTTCAAATTCGTTTCTATCAGGCAACGATATTGCCGGATTTCATCCATGCAGTAACATCGACATCATGCCCGCCGACCAGTACAGCCGCATCGGTGAATTTCGTGCCGTTGGCCGCACCATCGACATCGACGGAAATAACAGTGTTGTTGCCAACCTGCGTTGCTTTCAAGAAATCGTTAATGTTCTTGGTCGTGACATCGATTTTCTGGTCTATGATAAGCGTAAAATCGAGTCGGTCGCCTTCGCTCAGCTTGAAATAAATCTTATCAACGCCATCCATGCCTTCTTTGGTAAATTTAAATTGGTCCTTACCCGCACCGCCGTAAAGCGTGTCAACACCTGCGCTCAGGAAGAGCATGTCGTTTCCGTTTTCCCCATAAAGGAAATCGTCACCTTCTCCGCCGCCCATAATATCGTCGCCGTCACCCCCGTATAATTTATCGTTACCGGCATGTCCGAAGATTTTATCATTTCCGACATTGCCAAACAAAGAGTCGTGACCCGCGCCACCGTACACTTCATCGTTACCTTCTCCTCCATAAACGGAGTCGTCGCCGTCGCCGCCGATGACAATATCATTGCCGTCTCCGCCATTGAGATAATCGTTACCGGCACCGCCATGCATTAAATCATCACCTGCATTTCCGTTGATGGTGTCATTACCATCACCACCATAAACCTCATCATCGCCATCGCCACCCGACAAGACATCTACTCCGGCCTCACCGAACAGAACATCGTTACCTGCCCCGCCTTCTATCTTGTCATTGCCCGCGCCGCCCCATATGACATCTTTTCCATCACCGCCATAAAGAGCGTCGGCACCATCATCTCCCCATATTATATCATCCCCCGCAGCAGCTTGAATATTATCGTCTCCTGCATCCCCATGTAAGATGTCGTTTCCGGAACCGGTGCTAATACTGTCATTTCCTGCGCCGCCATTAATTCTCTGCGCCTCTTTGGAACCAGACAAATAGAAAGCATCGTTTCCATCATCACCGAACATTTTATTGGAGCCTTCGGTATCGAGGAAAATATCATCCCCTGCACCGCCATGCAGCTCGTCATTACCGGCATTTCCACTTATGGTGTCGTTACCGTCATCTCCGTAGACAAGATCATTGCCATCACCGGCAAAAATTTTATCGTTGCCGGTTCCTGCGTAAACAGTGTCGTTGCCTTTCCCCGGCTGTATGTCATCATTTCCGGCACCGGCATGAATAACGTTATCCAGGCTATCGCCAGAGAAATAGTCATTACCGGATGTTCCTTCTACTTCGCTGAAACCTTCGACGCCCAATCCGGTGATGGTCTGATGAATTTCCTGACCGTCTGAATTAACGCTTACTACATCATATCCAAGGTTATTGATCGTTAAAGATCCTGTCCCTTCGACAACTTCAGCACCGAATTGTATATTTGCCAGATACTCGCTCGAAGACATAAGTCCGGCTTTAACTAGATGCTGAACAATAGCAGTCAGGTCGATTACACCGCTTGTTAATTCTGTATCGGAAATAATCGCTATATATGTGTCTTTTTTATAAATCTTACCCGTAAAGTTTTCATCCGAATAAGTGCCCATCAACTTACCATGCGCGTTGACACCGCCTTTATGCAACCAAAGCATCAATTCTGTCGTCACCGTTGATTTGTTGCCGTTTGGTTCACTTGTGAACCAAATATCATAGGAAACGTTATAGCCGTTTTTATCGCCGCCATAAGTGACGTCATACGCCATATCCAGTGTCTTTAGATCATCGACCTGAATCGGGAAGACATGCATCGGATCGGATTGACCCCGGCCCCAAGGTGATGCGCCAAAACCCACGTCAGGATAGGCCTTGATGGCAGTCCATGGCAGGTTATTTTTAGGGTACGACCAATTGAAGGTGATGCCATTGGCAAGGTTTTGCGGGTCATAATTGGCGCTGATCGCATAGTCCTTACCGTATTGCAGGGCATTGGACCCCCACGGATTTGTTAAAGCCACCCAGCCATTGGAAGAGGCATAACCGTTCGTGCCGGAAATTGTCGTCATACTCACACACCCTATTTTGATTTTTTTTATAAGCTTTTTATATTAGCTTTTTAGTTATTACCGCCACCCTATTATTAATGATGAAGCAGTAATAATTAAAATCAAATTAAGATAAAATTTTATCCTTTATTTGAATATATTTTTTCAAACCCTTCCGTGACCTTGGCAATAAAAGACGGGTCTTTGTCGCGCCAGTATTTTGGGTTTTTCATCATGGCATGGAGATCGTCCTCGCCGGACGCAGCGGCATTTTCGCTGCCTTTCAAGTTCGGCTGCTCGGATTTCATCATACGATGCAGCGCCATAACGCCTTCATAGGAACACGACAACCCTTCCAAAACATCCCCCGGTAAATTCTTTTTGCCGAAAGCCAGAAGCTGGCGCGAAATTTCTTTCCATTGATCGACCCCGCCGAATTTTTCGACCAGCCGCTCGACTTCACGGTCGGCCTGAAACTCTGCTGCCATTTCGACAATTAAGGGCACTAGTTTCTCGGCCGCCAGATTGTAAACTTCCTGAACCTGCTCTTCCGTGAAGCCCTTTGTTAGCAAGCGCTCGTTTAGCTCTTCATCGATATCGAACAGATCGTTCGGCACCGAGACGTTATAATCCTTAGCTGTCTCCGGCACACCCAGCGCTTTTTGAACACGTTTTTTATCATCTTGCGGAATCATGGTGGACAGCTTCTTTTCGAGCGCCATATAAGACGCCAGCAACGCCTCGATGCGTATTTCCTCTTTTTTGCCATCCCAGAATTTATCCGGCACATTCGCCGGTTTATTTGTATTCTCGGCTTTTGTTTCAATCTCCGCCGTTAACAGGTTTTCATCAGACATTTATTTCTCCTTTTGTGTGAATTTCAGTGTCGGAATTTTTGATCAGGTCGCTCGGCACGCCCATTGCTTCGCCTAAATATCTGGCGGCGCGGATTGTATCGACGGATTGCATGGCATCCGCCCCAAGACTTTGCACGCCTTGCAGCCAGTTCAATGTCGTTTGCACATGTCGCTGCGACATAGATTTAGCGAGCGGGGAGCGGTAATCGATCTCGACGATGCGTCCGTCAATCGCCAGATCCGGCACTTCGCCGCGGCGGCGCAAAATTGCATAGCCTCTCTGGATAAGCGGATTTAAAAGCTCGCTTTGCAAACGGCCATATGTTGCCCCCAGAAGCAGCGCCATTTCATTGGCGCGCTCCAAAACTTCCGTCGCCGTCATGCGCTTTGCATTTAATTGCGGCAGGCGGTCGATTAACAACGCATGGCGAATATTCGCCCGCAAATCATCCAGAACGATCTGCGATACATCGAACCGCCCCGGCATCTCGAGCGGCGTCAGGCCTTTCGAGCCGACGGCTTTGGGAATAATCGCGCCGGGCAGAAGTTCGATATTGGCAGGGTTTAAAACCCCGTCGTCATCGGCCTGCCAGATTCCGGTCACCGCAATCGAGGCATTCTTTAAAATCAGCTCGACGACTTTATTCGCCGTTTTGATATCCGGCAAAACTTTCATCACCGGCGAGCGTCCGTAAATCTCTCCCGGCGATTTCATCCAGCGAAAATTAATCACCGGCGATTGCGAAAGTTTCTGCTCGGCCAATATTATATCTTCCTGTCCGGCGTCTTCCGCCATACAGGCCGTATATAAATAGGCATTACCCTCCGGCACGATCGCTTCAATAATTTTAAACTGCGTTTGCGGATCTTTCGTACCGATATGAACGACATCCTCGGGCAATTGCGCTTGCGGATAGCGCGCCTGAATTTGCGCCAGTGTCAGGCACAGCGTACGGAACGTACCGTCCAGAAAACCGTTATTACCCTCTTCCAAAACGGCATCGAGCAAAGGAATCGACGAAAAGCGGAAAGCCGAATAATGCCCCGGCTCGGCTTCTTCAAAGGCGATACTTGCCGTGCCTGCCACGATCAGATCGAGAAACGCCTGATGAATTTCCATGACAAAATTAGAGCGGTCGAAATGCGCCTGTAAAACCTTGCCCGCTTTCTCCAGAACCGGCGCGAGGGCATGCGCTTCTTTTTCCGTGAGTTGCGGCCCGGGCTTCAACCCGAACCACGGCGTCCAGATCGGCGTTAAATGACCGAGCAGGCTTGCCGCCAGTTGATCGACCGCGTCCAAAGCCGTCGCGTCATATAATCTTTCGGATTTGCGGCTCGGGCCGAAACCGTCACGATCCGACCGAAGCGGCAGGGCATAATCATAACAATCCTGCCATAGATTTTCCCATGCGCTGCGCTTCGCCTTTGCATTCGCATGGCGGGTGATTAAATCTTTTGTCATGAAAAATTATTCCCCCAGCAAAGTCTTGCGCGGGGCGATCAGATCGTTTTGCGACAACACGCCGCGAAATCCGGTTAGAATAGTGCCGAGGCGCGAACGGCTGCGTTTCAATACGTTTTCGGCACGCTCCTGTAATTTTTCTTCTTCCGAAACCTCGCCCGTAGAAGTCGGCGGCGTCTCATAATTTGTCGAAGGTACATAAATAACCTGTTGCACAGGTTGTGACGAAGGCGCTTTTGAGCGCCCGGAAAAACTGCCCATTGAATAGACTCCTAAATTTAAATGATGTGTTAGGTGGTAAGATGCTTATACAGCTGCCATGGCGTTAGAACCTTCCATGAATGAAGGCCCAAAACGCGCTTTACCGCTTCGACGCAGGTAAAAAGGGAAACCGGCAAAGCCTTTAAAGGCGCTGCTTTAAGCTTGGTTTCCACGACGACATTGCCGCGTTTTTTCAGCCATGACGGCAGGTCGAAATTCTGCGGCAAATAATGCAGTTCGATCTCTGTCTTATGCGCAAGAGGATCGAGCGAAATCCAGTGATCGCCTTTTTTCAATATAATGAAACAATGGCGAAATCCGTTTTTCAAAAGCTTTAAATAGGAAAGCTCGGTCTGACCGGAAAACACCACCCATGCTTTTTCTTCGTTCATATTATGCATGGCATAAATCCATTTCCATTCCAGCCGGAATCCATGAAAAAGATTTCTGCTGCACGATGCCTTTGGCGATCATAACTTCTTCCATGCGCGACAATGCCTCGACCCATAATCCATGGGCGCGGATTTCTTTCTGGTAACGTTGATCGGGTGGTAACATACGGCGTCCGTAGAATCGTAAGACATAGAGATGATCCATTACCAAACGGCGGCCCCGGTATAATCGTTCCATGACTTTATAGATATCGACCGGCTCGCAAGGGCGTTTTACCAGGGAAAGACCCGCCGCGATTCTGGCGCCGTCTTCTTTGGCCATCTGGTTCTGGATAAACCAGAACCACGCTTCTTCGGCGGATTGAAAAGGAATCGTTTCAACATCCGCCTGAGGTCTTGGGGCGTAATTCGTTCTTGGCGGCATGATCTCTCCTTTTGTGATTTTTTTCTTTACTGCGGACACAATTGTTCCCTTTATGTTCCTATGTATGATAGGTTTAAAACCTGATGTCAAGAAAAAAATGAATATTTTCCTATTTGTAGGAATGTAAACTTATGTCATACTTATTTTATGATCACACATGAAGGCATCTGGTCTGCCATAGACCGTCTCGCAACCAGCTTCGGATATTCGACATCCGGCCTTTCAAAGAAGGCAGGCCTCGATCCGACAGCGTTCAACCGCAGTAAAAGATTCGGCCCCGATGGCAAACCGCGCTGGCCCTCCACTGAAAGTATTTCACGCGTTCTATCTGCCACGGGCGCGACGATTTCTGAATTTATGGCCTTGATGGGCGAAGACGATGTCGCCGCCAAAAATACGCCGACCATACCTGTTATCGGCTATGCGCAGGCCGGCACGAAAGGCTATTTCGACGATGCCGGTTATCCGGTCGGCGATGGATGGGACCATATTCAATTTCCCGGCCTCGATCCTTTCCAAGGCCGCGTATATTCGCTGGAAATTACCGGCAGCTCGATGGAGCCTCTCTATCGCGGCGGCGACCGTTTGATCGTTGCGCCGGGCGCAGCTGTCCGCCGCGGCGACCGCGTCGTTGTTCGCACATTGAAAGGCGAAGTCATGGTAAAGGAATTGATCCGCCAGACCGCCAGCAAAATCGAACTGAAATCCTTCAATAACGAATTCAAAGATTTGACCTATCCATTGACAGACATCGCCTGGGTCGCCCGCGTTGTTTGGGTCAGTCAGTAAGTTACAGGTTGTAATTATCATGTCATCCCCGACAAGCGAGGCACAGCCGAGCGCAGAGCGGGGATCCGGCAAATAACTGGATGCCCGCTCAAGGCGGGCATGACAGAAAAATACTATGCGGTGAATCATTCGTTCCCGCTTTAATCTTCCTCGCCATGCCTGCGCCTCTCTTCGCGCTTAACACCATATATGTCATCCCTGCGAAAGCAGGGATTTCTTTTAACCGCGGAGGCGCGGAAGACGCAGAGTTATTTTAAATTCTTCTCTGCTAACTCTGCGCCTCTTTAACGCGCCATAGCGCGCAAGCGCGAAGGCGGACGCGGTTAAATTCTTTCTATGGCCTGGCTTCCATACGCTCACAATGAACAGTATAATCGTGGTAAAACACTATAGGATAAAATTCGGGATGTTTCTTTAACGCACCTAACACAATTAGTTGATTTATCACAGACAGATAAAAGGGCCAATCGGCCCTTTCTTCTTAGTTTATCCCTAAGCGCTTGCGTTGCCGCTTTATAAAGTCCTCTAGGGCTTCCAGAAGGTATTCGTTCAAATCTCCCGCCGCAACTAGACGGACGTGTTGTTGGGGTGATTCTTCTTCTGTAAAGATAACGCGCTCTCCCTGTGCCAAAATACCGCCTACTAATGGCACTAACGGGGCGGGAGGGGTTAAAGGTGGCGTTTGTTGCATATTTTTTTGCTCTGCTTCTGTTTTTGTTCCCAATTCAGGGTCCGGTTCTTGAAATGTAGCAGAATCAGATATTTTTGCAAATGCCATAGTTGCAGTAAACTCTTTGATGAAATCGTTTACGGCATCATCTTTAAAGCTACGATCCAATAATAGATGGGTTTTTAGAACCTCATCAGATGGCGGCAAACCGCTATATTTTTCGACTATTTCACGATGTATAGGAGGCTTTAAAGCGGCTTGACGGATAAGCGCGTCACGGTCTGATGAAATTTCGCGCGGGTCCCGAATGATTTTAAGTGCAATATCGGAAAGCTTTATTTTCCGCGCTTCGTTGTTTCCGGCATCTTCAATTAAACCGAAGTATTTCAAAGCGGAAACCGTCATGCCAAGACCGCTACTTTTTTCAGAGTAGCCCCATCCTTGTGCTACTGCGCTTACATGGACATCGTGATTTGCCGCAACTTTGTACATTTCACGCACTCGGTCCAAAGCCTTAGGTAAGTGAATAAATGGGAATCGTTGCGAGTTGTCAGGGCGACTCGCTTTTATTGCTTTTTTCTCTATAACGGGGTCATTCATGTCTTTTGTCTCCAATATGTACGGGTATAGCTCATAAAAGAATAGGAGTCAAATATTTTGAAGAATTGGAAGAATTGGACTTGCATCCAGTTCAAGAATTGGGTATAAAACGATTCTAAGGAGGCCTATAATGAAAAGAAGGGTCCTTAGGTTTTTCACGCCGGACAAGACCCGTGTTTAACCCGTAACAATAAAAAGGGCCGGAAATGCTCTGAAACAGCATCCGGCCCGTGGTAGTCCAAAAACAGCCCCCAGTTTGGTTTTTGCCATTCTGGGGGTTTCTTCATCTGTAAATATACCTGATTATTCAGGAATCGTCAATATTTACAGGCGCTTTAGAATTCTTTGGTAATTTTCTCAAATGCCTCTTCAAAAAAATCTTTGCCAGCTTCATCAACCCCTATCTCTTTGGTATACTCAATAAAACCACTCTTTTTGTATAAGAAAAGGTTTGATACTGCCTCGTGTACCGCGGTGACCGCTTGTCTAGATTAGCCAGTAAATCTTACCCCTGTCTTCACAGTAAAAATCTTAGGACAAAATTCCTTGACATTTAAGGAAAATAGTCCTATCATGCAGGCATGACTTTAGATCCTGAAACGGCGTATTGGCTCGCCGAAAAGGAGAAACACCGCCGTATGGTCGAGTCTCTCCAAGCCTTCCTCCCCACAAAAAACCGAACCGAAGACGAAATCTCGGCTTTGCTCCAACGCCCGTCGGAAATGCTCGATTCCATCACCGACGGCAACACCCGCTATATCGACGAGCTACTGGCGCAGCAGGCGATCATTCTCGATAGCGTCTTTCATCGCATGATGAGGGTCTCCGGCGAGCAAGCGGACGATAAAGGCGTGCCGCGAACGGATGCGCTTCAATTCGCGATGCGGCTTCAATCTCAATCTTCGCGAACCGCCAATTCGATCCGCGAAATGCATTTGAAATCACAGCGTTACGAACTCGACACCCGCCGCACCGATCATAAATTCAAGGATTGGACGATACGAAACCGCGAAGCGGACTGGCATAGATAGCGACGAGCAAACTGAGAGATATAGGAGAATAAAAGAAAATGGGAGCTTATATATGGACGGCGGAGCGCCGCGCGGCGCAGGCTCAGCGAGCACGGACAAAGATGCCATGGCGTCATTCGACGGGGCCGCGCACGGCGGCGGGTAAGAAAATCGTGTCGATGAATTCATACCGGCACGGCATGCGCAGCGCCGCCCTTAAAAATTTGCGTAGCTATATGAAAGCGCAGCAAAAATTTCTCCAGGCGGTACGATATTTCCACGCCTTGCGTCTCAAGATATGCCGCACAAGGCTTCGGAGCCTTAATCGCCTTTTGCGCGTAGCCGATTTAAACCACGGAATTCACGGAAAGCACAGAATATTCCGTGAATTTTGTGGATTCCGTGGTTCAAATACTGACGCCGGAATTTGCTTCGCAAAGCCCGCAAATGACGTTATATTCCAGCTAAAGGAAGAATAATTATGATCGACACCGCCCGCGAAGCCGCAAAAATCCTGCTCTCGACGAAATCCGTTTTGTTCAATTCGAAAGAGCCTTTCGTCTATACATCCGGCAAGATCGGGCCTGTCTATGTCGATATCCGCCGCCTGATCGCCTTCCCGAAAGAGCGCTCGACGCTGATGAATTTTGCCGCGAATATGCTGAAGAAAAATATCGGCCTGAATAATATCGATTATCTGGCTGGCGGGGAGACCGCCGGTATTCCCTATGCCGCTTTTATCGCCGAGCGTCTGGAAAAACCGATGCTTTATGTGCGCAAAAAACCGAAAGGGTTCGGACGCATGGCGCAAATCGAAGGCTGTCTCGATGAAGAAGGAAAGAATGTCATTTTGATCGAAGACTTGCAAACCGATGGCGGCAGCAAGAAGGTTTTCGTCGATGCGCTACGGGCGACCGGAAGCAAGGTTGAACACGCTTTCGTTGTTTTTCATTACGGCATCTTTCCGCAATCTGAAACCAACATGAAAGACATGGGCTTGACGCTGCATTCCCTGTGCAACTGGTGGAATGTTCTGGATGTCGCGAAACAGGAAAATTATTTCGATGAGGAAACGCTGCAATCGGTCGAAGCTTTCCTGAAAAATCCTGCGCAGTGGCAGGAAGACAATGCGGGCCGTGCGCCGAGCAATGTCGCCCAAAGTAAATAGCCTTAAATGAAAATTCATTTTATCCATTCGACATCGATAGAAGCCCAGGAAGCCTATAAAAGCCTGACGGTTTTACACGGGCAAAGCGACATTGCCGAGGCCGAAATCGTCGTCGCTCTGGGTGGTGACGGCACGATGCTGGAAGCGCTCCATCAGGCCATTGGGTATAAGCTTCCCGTATATGGGATGAACCGCGGCTCGGTCGGGTTTTTAATGAACCCGTATATTACCGAAGGTTTGATCGATAAAATCAAATCCGCGCATCGACAAGAGATTTACCCACTATCCATGAAAGCCACCGACGACAAAGGAAAAACTTACGACGCGCTCGCCTTCAATGAAGTTTCGCTTTTGCGCGAAGTGCGCCAAGCCGCGAAAATTCGTATCGAGATAGATGGTATCGAACGCCTGCCGGAATTGATTTGCGACGGCGTTTTGGTCGCCACACCTGCTGGCAGCACCGCCTATAATCTTTCCGCCCACGGCCCGATCATTCCTTTAAGCTCCGATGTGCTGGCCTTGACGCCAATCAGCGCTTTTCGCCCGAGACGCTGGCGCGGCGCACTTTTGCCAAGCCATGTCACCATTCGCTTCGAAATTTTAGAAAACGAAAAACGCCCTGTATCCGCAACGGCTGATGATTTCGAAGTAAGGAATGTCGTCTCTGTCGAAATTCGCCAAAGCAAGGACGTTTCTAAAACGATCCTCTTCGATCCGGATCATTCGCTGGAAGAGCGGATGCTGAAAGAACAGTTTTTGCCTTAAATCTCGAGTTTATTATTCGCGATATGCCAGAGCAATAAAGACGCCGCAGATCGATGCCCGTGAAAACGATCTCCGAAATCACGGACCGTTTTTAAGTCAGGTTTTTCTTTCAATCGTAAATAACGACCCACCCCAAGTTGGATTCCCAAATCGCCGACCGGCCAGACATCGGGCCGCGCGAGGGAAAATATCAATACCATCTGCGCCGACCACACGCCAAAGCCTGATAATTTGGTAATATCAGCGATAACTTCATCATCGCTCATACGATGCAAACGCGCGGGCGAAAATTCTTTTGTTAAGATCGCCTGAGCTACTCCGCGCCCGTATTTGATCTTGCCGAACGACAGACCGCAGGCGCGTAAATCTTCATCGCTTAACGATAAAAAACTATCCGGCGTTAATTCGCCGTGCAGCCGGTCGACAAGCTTTTGATAAATGGAAGCCGCCGCCTTCACGCTGATTTGCTGGCTGATGATTGCGGAAATGAAAGATTGAAAGTTTAAACTGCGTTTCGGCCAAAGCATTTCTTCAGGTTTGACATTCAACCCACGGAAAATCTTGTCTTGCTTAAGAAGCTTTTGAAGGCCTGATGAAAAATCAGGATGCTGGTGAAGGTATTTAATTACAGGCACTTAAAATTAAGCGGCTATTTTCGTGCCAAAAAGACTTGGGGCGAAAGACGCAGCAGGTTTAAAAGCCCTCATCGGCACAACGTTTCTGGCGCGAGGGGCGGAATAACTTGAAAGTGAAGCGATAGTAGCAGCTAGACCAGATGCGGCACCTAAAAGAGGCTGCTTGGTTTTGGCAGTAAAAGAAGCATTCGGTTTATAATATTGATTAGATTGCATACCGGCACTTCTTATCAAAGCCGTCGCACGCTGCATCCCTACTGGACCATAGCCATGCGGCAGATTGTCGACAATGTCGGCCTGTGGCATAGGAAAATGGTCGCGCAAAGATTTTGGCTTCATGTCTTCAAAATAAGCTTTTACCCGGATTAAATCAAGCTAAACCGATTAAGTTACTGTAATTTATAACTAATCTATGTATGGTGAAGGGGCTGATTTTGATGAAACCGGCTTGAATACCTTTGCCACGGGGCCAAAGCTGCGCATTAGAAAGCGCGGACCACGGTAAAAAAGCTGGCGCATTTTTAAACCACCGAGGATCTTCTGTATATTTTCGCGGCTTGAATTACCGCTGAGATTATCCGCAAGATCTACGGCATTTTTGTCCCAGCCAAAAACTGATCTTAAAGCGGTGAATTTGCTCATGTGAACCTCCCTCGGTTATAGGCTGAATATAGCACAAACCGAGACGGCCACCTATCGAAACCGGATCAGGAGATTACGATTTCCAGCGCAGGCGCGGTTGGCGGGCGGCCGTGACTTCATCAAGCCTTCTACGCGGACTGGAAACCGGATTTTCATGCAGGGAGTGATCCTTGGCTTTCGCTTTTTCCGCGACCAGTTTCATCACCTGGATAAAGCGGTCGATGGAATCCTTGTCTTCGGTTTCGGTCGGTTCGATCAACATCGTACCCGGCAGAACAAGCGGGAAATAAACCGTCATCGGGTGAATGCCGTATTCCACCAAGGTCTTGGCGATATCGAGCGTGGTGATGCCATGCTCTTTTTGCAGTTTATCGGTCAGCAAGCATTCATGCATGCATGGCCCCGCATAAGGAACATGATAATCATTCTTCAATTGCGACAGGATATAATTTGCGCTCAACACCGCATCTTCGGAAACCTGACGCAAACCATCCGCGCCGTGCGACATCATATAAGACAGCGCCCGTACGAACATGCCGAACTGGCCATGAAAACCTTTGAGTTTGCCAAAACTTGTCGGGCGGTCTTCGATGGTTTCGAGCTTCAGAATATCGCCGTCTTTCCAGACGGTCGGCACCGGCAGATAAGGCGATAATTCTTCCGTTACGCAAATCGGACCAGACCCCGGCCCGCCGCCACCATGCGGGGTTGAAAATGTTTTATGCAGATTGATATGCATGACATCGACGCCGAAATCGGCGGGACGAATTTTACCGACCAGCGCATTGAAATTCGCGCCGTCACAATAGAAATAGCCACCGGCGGCATGCAAAAGTTTTGAAATATCGAGAATATCGCTTTCGAAAAGACCGCAAGTATTCGGATTTGTCACCATCATGCCTGCGACATCATATCCGTCACCAAGCGCTTCTTTGAACGATTCGATCGTAACACGACCGGTTTCCTTGGTCGGGATCACGCGGATCGAATAACCGCACATAGCGGCGGTCGCCGGATTGGTGCCATGCGCGGAATCAGGCACTAAAATCACTTTTTTGTGATGATTGCCTTTGACTTCATGCGCACGCTTGATCGTCATCAAACCGGCCAGTTCGCCATGCGCGCCTGCCGCCGGAGTTAGGCAAACCGCAGGTAAACCTGTCAATTCGCCAAGCCAGTTTTGAAGCTCGAACATAACGCCGAGTGCACCTTGAATTGTTTCCTCTGGCTGCAACGGATGGATCGCCGCAAAACCGGCAAGCCGCGCCATTTTCTCATTAAGACGCGGATTATGTTTCATCGTGCAGCTTCCTAGCGGGAAGAAACCATGATCGATGGAATAATTCTTGGTCGATAAACGCACGAAATGGCGCACCACTTGTGGTTCCTTTAAATCAGGCAAACCAATAGTTTCGCGAGTTGGTAATCCAGTCCGTGATTTTATCTGCGCCTTTGGGAAATCAACACCGCCGGTGTCGCCTTGCGGCAATTCCCACAAAAGCGGTTCTTCGTAATGGAGCGCGCGGGAATTACCGATTAGGTCTTTACTCATGACAACACCTCCACGAAAGAAGCAATATCTTCATCTTTTGTCATCTCGGTCGCGCAAAGCAAAAGCCTGTTACCGCCCAGCGCATAACCGCCAATAATATTTTTTTGCATCAGTTTCTTAATGGCATCCTCGGCAGGAATTTTTAAATTCACCACGAATTCATTGAAGAAATTCTTGTTCTCGATTTCGAAACCTGCGGCTTCCAGCGCGTTTGCTAAAACGCACGCTTTTTCATGATTGAGCTGGGCCAAATTTTTAAAACCGCTTTCGCCGAGAAGCGCCATATGCACTGTGAAAGCCAGCGCACATAGGCCCTGATTGGTACAGATATTCGATGTCGCTTTTTCGCGGCGGATATGTTGTTCGCGGGTTGATAACGTCAGGACAAATCCGGGTTTGCCGTCAACATCATTTGTTTGGCCGCATAAACGTCCCGGCATCTGGCGAAGATATTCTTCCTTGCAAGCAAAGAAACCCAGATGCGGACCGCCGAATGACATCGGCAGTCCAATAGATTGCGCTTCGCCGCAAACAATATCAGCCTCGGCTGGCGGCGGCAGCATGCCAAGGGAGACGATCTCGGTAATAACGACAACGAGTTTTGCGCCAACCGCATCGCATTGCTCTTTAAATTTGGCATAAGAATGTGGCGTGCCGAAGAAATCAGGTGATTGAACGATCACACAAGCCGTTTGATCGTCCGGCACACCTTCAGCCAGTTCCGCATCTTCGAAATTCCACAAATAGCTTTTTAAAACATCATGGTATTGCGGATTAAGCGCTGTGCCGAGAACGATTTTCTTGCGCCCCGTCAATCGCATCGCCATCAGCGCGGCTTCCGCCGTTGCGGTGGCCCCGTCATACATCGACGCATTGGCAATATCTTGTCCGGTCAATTGCGCGATCATCGACTGGAATTCAAAAATCACCTGTAACGTGCCTTGCGCAATCTCCGGCTGGTATGGCGTATAGGCGGTTAAAAATTCAGAGCGCTGGATAATATAATCAACGCTGGCCGGAATATGGTGATTGTAAATTCCCGCCCCTAGAAAAAACGGACCCGCACCGGCGGCACGATTTTTTGATGCATAAGCCTGCATAGAGCGTTCGACATCCATCTCGCTTTTATACGAGGGCAGATCTGCCAGTTGCTTGCGCAAGGCCTGCGCCGGAACATCCTTGAATAATTCATCGACATTCGAAACGCCGATGGCTTTGAGCATTTCTGCCCGATTATTTTTTGTTAAAGGCAGATAGCGCATTTATTTATCCAAGCGTTTTTACAAATTCATCGTACTGGGCTTTATCCATCAAACCATCAAGTTCGGCCTGATCGGTAATCTTGATCTTCACGATCCAGCCATTGGCTGCGTCTTTTAAAAGTTCGGCATCCTGCGCCAGCGCGTCATTCACGGCGACAATCTCGCCGGACACAGGCGTATAAACTTCCGCTGCAGTTTTGACGGATTCAACGACCGCGAAATACGCACCCTTCTTATATTGCGCGCCAAGCTTCGGCAACTCGACATAGACTAAATCACCGAGTGCATGCTGCGCATATTCGGTAATACCGACCACAGCCGTATCGCCGTTTTCGATTTTGACCCATTCATGGTCTTTCGTATATTTATCAGTCATAGCTTTTTCACCTTTGGTTGGACGAAGGGCATTTTTACAATTTCTGCCAGAATATTATTGCCGCGGACATGAACCAAGACTTGGCTGCCTTCGGCGGCATATTCAACCGGCACATATCCCTGCCCGATCGATTGTTTCAACGTTGGCGAAAACGTCCCGCTGGTCACGGTTCCGATCACTTCATCGCGCATGGTACGGATTTCAGCCCCCTCGCGGGCAATACCTTTATCGATAAGTTTAAAGCCGACCCGTTTGCGTTTTGGCGCTTTGACATGTTCCGCGCCGATAAAGCCGGAATTATTCTTTCCCATTACCCAAGCCAGATCGGCTTCAAGCGGTGTTGTTTCATCAGAGATGTCGTGGCCATAAAGGCAATAGCCCATCTCAAGACGAAGACTATCCCGCGCCGCAAGGCCAATCGGCTTGACCGATGGATGGAGCAAAAGACGATCCCAGAGAGATTCCACCTTGTTCGCCGGAATGGAAATTTCAAATCCGTCTTCACCCGTATAACCGAGGCGAGAGAGAAAAACGGTCGTGCCTTCAAGACTTGCTTCCATCATGCGCATATAGCCAAGTTGAGATGTGTCTATACCGGCAGATTCCAGCAGGGCCTTTTCAGCTTCCGGTCCTTGGATGGCGATAAGCGCGCGTTCATCCAGATATTGAATTTCAACATCATCGCTTAAATGTCTGACAAACCATGCAATGTCTTTTTCTTTGCAGCCCGCATTGATAACCGCAAAGAAATTTTGATCGGAGAGTTTCGTAATTATCAGATCATCAACGATACCGCCTAACTCATTGGTAAGAACTGTGTATTTTGCGACGAAAGGCTTGGCTGCCTGAAAATTGGATGGCGTTATTCTTTCAAGAAAACGCATCGTATCGTTTCCATGAAAAACCACCTGCCCCATATGCGAAACGTCAAAAATCCCTGCATGAGAGCGAACCCATTCATGCTCTTTCAGAACGCCCTCATTATAATAGAGCGGCATATCATATCCGGCGAATTCGCCCATTTTGGCAGACAGGGCGACATGCATGGCATGGAGGGGTGTTTTCTTCACAGCATTCCAATCCTTGATTGAGTAAGAACAGATTAGACAATCATCTCAATCATTACAAAGAATTAGCCGAAGATAATCACATCTTTGAAATTTGACATATGCTTAAAGGTTATGCTTTATTCAAGAAAATTAAACAGGGAATTTAAATGGCTATCTGTTCTACTTTTGGATCAGTTATTGCAGATTTTGGCAGTAGCGAAGAATTAGACAACTTTCTATCACGCCAGCAATGGGAAGATAGAAAAGGCTTCTTAACAGCATCTTTTAAAAGAAACGAAGCCTTCTCCAATAACCGTGAAAATCAGGCACTCGCTCAACAAATTGTCAATGCCATTTTAGCGAACGATTATCACTAAGCGATTTTAATTTCGTAATCTTCCGTAACCGGATTGGCGAGAAGCTTATCCGCCATTTCCTTGATCTTGGCCTCAGACGTACCATCCGGTACTTCGATCTCGATAATCTTGCCTTGGCGGACTTCGCCGACACCGTCCAGACCCAAGCCCGAAAGCGCATGGCCGATGGCTTTTCCTTGCGGATCGAGAACGCCTTTTTTGAGCATTACTTTTACTATAACTTTCATCTTATGACTTCCATGGTTTGGTTGGCGGCGCTTTATTGACCGAGCGCAATTTCTTTTCGCGGCCCAGTTCGTTATCTATTTCACTTAAACCGGAGGCGATCTGTTCGTCAATATTGCCGCCCTGAATAATTCCGCTTTCGGGAATTAAACCGAGACGTTTTGCAATATCCTGATAGGCATCGATCAAGCCGCCCATATTCTCGCGGAAGCGGTCTTTATCGAGTTTTTCATTGGTCTTGGCATCCCACAAACGGCAATTATCCGGCGAAATTTCATCTGCCAGCAGGATGTACAATTCTTCGAATTCCCCGAATAAACGCCCGAATTCAACTTTAAAATCGACAAGGCGGATATTGAGACCGGCGAACAAACCGTTCAGATAATCATTGATGCGGTAGGCCAACGTCACCATTTCTTCAAGCTCGAACGGGTCCGCCCAGCCAAGAGAAACAATATGGTTTTCAGAAACCAGTGGATCACCGAGCTCTTTGTTTTTGTAATAAAATTCGACCAGGGGATATGGCAGGACCGTGCCTTCTTTCAGGCCCAGACGCTTCGCTAATTCACCCGCCACAATGTTGCGAATAACGACTTCGACAGGAATAATCTCGACCTGGCGTACGAGTTGTTCGCGCATATTCACGGACTTTAAAAAATGGGTCGGAATACCGATCGATTCCAGCTTTGTCATTAAATGAGCCGAGATCCGGTTATTTAAAACGCCTTTTCCGGCAATCGTTTCCTGTCTCTTATCCGCCCCGACGCCTGTGACAGCGTCATCTTTGAAATACTGGATCAGCGTTCCGGGTTCCGGACCTTCGTAAATCGTTTTGACCTGACCGTCATAAATCATACGGCGTTTAGGCCGGATAGTTGAAAATAGCATCGTGTTCCCTTAAGTTATCAATGATATAACAATGAAAACCTGATAAGTAAATTTTTATCCAACCACCGGAGACAAAGAATTATGACTACAATTGATGATCGCGGCAAATTCAACGAAAACCAATATGCCCATGATCAGCAAAAGCTTTTCCGCATCGAGGCCCGCGCCAGTAAACTGATTGGCCTATGGGCCGCCCAAAAGCTGTCCCTGACCGGTGAAACCGCGGATGAATATGCACGCGAAGTAATTGCCAGCAATCTCGATGAACCGGGCTTTGGCGATGTCAAAAGAAAGCTGGTAGGGGATTTTAAAGCCCATAACCTCGATATTTCCGAACATATGATCGATGTCACGATTGAAAAAAAGCTGGCCGAAGCGGCGCATCAGATCGAAAACGACGTAAAACCGACATAAAAAAACCCCTGATCGGGGATGGATTTCGCTTTCCAAGATAACTTGCGAGCCTGTTCAACTCACCTTTATCATCAGACCGTCTGGCGGCCTGTTGAGGGGATTTTTACCGAAGTTTTGCAGCCTTGCAAGTTTTATTTGGACAAGCTGAGAAACCCTTTGAAATTAATAGCTTTGATGGTCTAAAACAAAGCCATGAAAGCAGCAATTATCGTATTTCCCGGCACCAATCGCGAAAAAGACATGGCGATGGCACTGGAACATGTTTCCGGCAAAAAACCCGACCTCGTCTGGCACAAGGAAACCTCCCTCCAAAATTATGATTTGATCGTCCTGCCCGGCGGTTTTTCTTATGGCGATTATTTGCGATGCGGCGCGATGGCGGCCCATTCGCCGATCATGAAAGAAGTGATTACCAAGGCCAATGCGGGCACCCGCCTTCTCGCGGTTTGTAACGGCTTCCAGATGCTGGTCGAGACCGGCCTCGTTCCCGGCGGCCTTCTTCATAATGCGTCATTGAAATTCATTTGCAAACAAGTGCACTTAAAAGTTGAAAATAACGCGACTGATTTCACCCGCAAATTTTCAACCGGCGAAGTGATACAAGTTCCGGTCGCGCACGGCGAAGGCAACTACTTCGTAAATGCCGATATATTGAAAAAACTCGAAGACAATAATCAGATCGCGTTCCGTTACTGCAACGAAAACGGCGATAGCGCGCATCCCGATATCGCGCCGAACGGCTCGATTGCCAATATCGCGGGTGTCTTTAACGAGAGTAAAACGATCATGGGCATGATGCCGCATCCGGAAGATGCCGTCGTCCCGCATGCAGGCAATCAATCCGGCACGAAATTATTCGCAAGTATCGTTGAGGCGCTGGCGTGAGCGAAGAAATCAACGCTTCCAAAATTCATGACGCATGGCAAGTTGCCAAGGAAAAGCACGGTATTATCGATTTTGATGATATCAGGCAGGAAATTCTTTTGCATCGTGGAAAAGAAGCTTTGGTTGCCTTCGACGCAGATATCAAAAGAAGAGAAGATGAAGTCATGAAAGTTCAAGGATTGCTCGGCAGACCTAGACTTTCATCCGGCGCCAAAGTTAGCTCTGCAACGGATAATCCTGCTTCTTTTTTTGCCGGACAAAGTTTTACCGATCTTTTCAGAAACGGGCCTGCATGAGCAAAATTATATACCGCGAAGCTGAGCCTAACGACATACCGATAATCCTGCAATTCATCCGCGATCTGGCTGAGTACGAAAAACTGTCGCATGAAGTAAAAGCAACCGAACAAGATATTATGCAAGGCTTGTTTTGTGAAAACCCAAAAGCGTTTTGTATTCTAGCCGAACAAGACAGAAAAGCCGTCGGCTTTGCGCTGTGTTTCTACAATTATTCTACTTTCCAAGGAAAGCCGGGAATTTATCTCGAAGATCTTTTTGTAAATCCGGATTACCGAGGCCTTGGTATTGGCAAAGGCTTTTTCAAATATCTGGCGCAAAAAGCCGTTACTGAAGATTGTGGACGTATCCAGTGGTGGGTTTTGAACTGGAACGAACCTTCCATCAATTTTTATAAAAGTCTCGGCGCCGTAGCCCAAGACGAATGGACAGTTTACCGCCTTGAAGGCCAATCGATAGAAAATTTAGCTGGTGAAAGAAACGATGAAAAACTCTGCGCTTAAAAAACAAAAACCCACAATCCGCGAGCCGGAAGTTACCGAAAAATTAGGCCGCGATTTCGGCTTGTCAGCGGACGAATATAAAAACCTGCTGGATATTTTAGGCCGCACGCCAACCTATACTGAGCTTGGTATTTTCTCTGTCATGTGGTCAGAGCATTGTTCGTATAAATCATCCCGTTTGCATTTGAAAAAACTGCCGACCGATGCGCCTTGGGTTATTCAGGGCCCGGGCGAAAACGCTGGCGTTATCGATATCGGCGATGGACAAGCCGCCGTTTTCAAAATGGAATCGCACAACCACCCTTCCTATATCGAGCCATATCAAGGCGCGGCGACCGGCGTCGGCGGTATCATGCGCGATGTGTTCACGATGGGCGCACGCCCGATTGCCAATATCAATGCGCTACGCTTTGGCGATCCAAGCCATCCGAAAATGCGATCGCTCGTTTCTGGCGTCGTTGCCGGTATTGCAGGATACGGCAATTGCGTCGGCGTACCGACTGTCGGCGGCGAAACCAATTTTCACAAATCCTATAACGGTAATATCCTCGTCAACGCGATGACTGTCGGTCTCGCCGATCAGGACAAAATTTACTACGCGCGCGGCGCAGGCGTTGGGCAGCCGATTGTTTATGTCGGGTCCAAAACTGGCCGCGACGGTATTCACGGGGCGACAATGTCTTCCAAAGAATTCGAAGACGGCGTCGAAGGCGAACGCCCGACCGTGCAGGTCGGCGACCCGTTCACCGAAAAGCTTTTGATCGAAGCCTGCCTCGAGATCATGCAAAAAGACTGCATCATTTCCATTCAGGATATGGGAGCCGCAGGTCTGACCTCTTCCGCCGTCGAGATCGCTTCCAAAGGCGAGATTGGTGTCGTTCTCAATCTGGATGACGTTCCCCAGCGTGAGCAAAATATGGTGCCATACGAGATCATGCTCTCTGAATCACAGGAACGCATGCTGATGATCCTGAAACCGGGCCGCGAAGACGAAGCGCGAGCGATCTTTGAAAAATGGGATCTCGATTTCGCCGTCATCGGCTACACGACAGACGACCAGCATTTAAAGCTGAATATGTATGGCGAAACATGGTGCGATATTCCGGTGCCGCCCCTCGTCGATCAATCGCCGCTTTACGACCGTCCCCATATCAAAACGCCCGCACCGGGCGCCATCGATAAGGCGAATTTCGGATCGAAAGATATTCTGGCCGATCTCAAAAAACTCATGGCCTGTCCTGACCTCGCCTCAAAACGCTGGATCTGGGAGCAATATGACTCTCTTGTCGGCGGTGAAACGATTTACTCACCGGGCTATTACAACAATCAGGCAGGTCGCGCCGCCGATGCGGCGATGGTCAAGATTGAAGGCAAGGATAAGGCGCTTGCAATCTCTTCAGATTGTACGCCGCGATATTGCTATGCCGATCCGTATGAAGGCGGCAAGCAAATCGTTGCCGAAAGCTGGAGAAATATTACAGCTGTGGGCGCGACGCCTTTGGCCGTTACCAACAACCTCAATTTCGGCAATCCCGAAAAACCGGAAATAATGGGTCAATTCGTTGGCTGTCTGGAAGGTATGGGCGATGCCTGCCGCGCTTTGTCTTACCCGATCGTTTCCGGTAACGTATCGCTTTATAACGAAACCAGTGGTCAAGCTATTTTGCCAACCCCTGTTATCGGCGGCGTCGGATTGATCTCTGATTTCAAAAAATCGGTCGGCCTTGCTTTCACTGCCGAAAACGAAACCATCCTATTGATTGGCGGCGCATGTTCGCATCTGGGTCAATCCTTGTTCTTGCGTGAAATTTATGGCCAGGAAATCGGTCCGCCGCCACCTGTCGATTTGGCGATTGAAAAACGCAATGGCGATTTTGTTCGCGAGCTTATTGTCAGCGGCCAGGTTAGCGCTTGCCACGATATCAGCGATGGCGGCGTATTGGTTGCGATCACCGAAATGGCGATGGCAGGAAAGATGGGCGCTAAACTGGACGGCAATCAAGACGCCGCTTTCTGGTATGGCGAAGATCAGGCCCGTTATATCATCACGACAAATAGCGCCGACAAAATTATTGCCGCCGCAGCCGCACAAAAGATTCAAGTTGTCACTTTGGGAACCACCGGAGGCGATAGTTTATTGGTTGGTGATAGCCATGCAAAAATTACGGATCTGATAAACACGAACGAGGCATGGTTGCCGGGCTATATAGCGGGCCAAAGGTAGATAACTAAGGGCTTTTCAGTTGACGTGAAAACAGAAGAGCTTATTATCTCCATCTAATATGAACCCTAGAAGGATATGCCTATGCCCATGGACGCTTCTGCCATTGAGCAAATGATCAAGGAAGCCCTTTCCGATGCCCAAGTGACGATTACCGATCTTGCCGGAGATGGCGATCATTATTCAGCACTGGTCGTGTCCTCAGCCTTTATCGGCAAAAGCCGGGTTCAGCAACATCAAATGGTCTATAAGGCCCTGCAAGGAAAAATGGGCGGCGAACTTCACGCCCTCGCCTTACAGACACAAATTCCAAACGAAGCATAATTAAAAAGGCCCTCACATGACAGAAGATAAAGCTTTCAACCGTATCAGGAACGAAGTCGACAGCAACGATGTCGTTTTATTTATGAAAGGCACACCTGTTTTCCCGCAATGCGGTTTTTCTGCGGCAGTGGTACAAGTTCTCGGTCAATTGGGCGTGAAATTCAAAGGCATCAATGTTCTGGAAGACGATGAAATCCGTCAGGGTATCAAGGAGTTCACCAACTGGCCGACTATTCCACAGCTCTATGTGAAGGGCGAATTCGTCGGCGGCTGTGATATCGTGCGTGAAATGTACGCATCCGGCGAACTGGAAGACCTGTTCACTGAAAAAGGCATTCCGAACGAGCGCGCAGCTTAAATTTAAAAACTGCGCGGCAGTCTTGCATCCCTATTGATGTAGCAAGACTGCATAATGCCAAAGCCGATCATAACCGCAATCATCGACGTTCCGCCGTAAGACATCAGCGGAAAGGGAATTCCGACGACCGGAATAAGCCCCATCACCATGGCGATATTGATAAATATATAAATCGAGAAATTGACCATTAAACCGAAAGATAATAATCGTCCAAATGTGCTGCGGCAACGAAAGGCGATCCAGTAGCCGTATAGGAATACCAGCGCTAACAGTATCAGAAGAAAAATACCGCCAACCAGACCGAATTCTTCAGCCCATAATGTAAAGATAAAATCTGTATGTTTTTCCGGCAGGAAATTCAGGTGAGATTGCGACCCTTCCAGAAATCCTTTGCCGAATATGCCGCCCGAGCCGAGCGCGATCTTGGATTGCATAATGTGAAAACCGGTGCCGAGCGGATCTGCTTCCGGATTCAAGAACGTCATAACGCGATTCTTTTGGTAATCATGCATAAACATCCAGACGACCGGTATCGCCGCCGCCGCCGCCGCCGCGCCTATCACGAACAACCAAATCGAAACGCCGGCTGCGAATAAAAGAGCGGCAGATACAAATATAATCGTTAAACCAGTTCCTAGATTTGGCTGCGTTACAATTAAGGCGAAGGGCAGAATAATAATTCCTGCAGGCCATAACAGTGTTTTTAATTTGGTTATATTTTGTATTTCAATGCCGTGGAAATATTTAGCCAGCACCATGATAGTGGCGATTTTCATCAGTTCCGAGGGCTGTACCTTAATAATGCCGAGATCGAGCCAGCGCTGCGCACCCATACCCACATGACCGAATAAATGCACCATAATAAGAAGTACGATACATATTCCGTAGGCGGGCCATGCTGCACGGTAAATTATCCTGATATCAACCAAGGCAATGGCAAACATCATGCCCAGCGAGAAGATAAAGCGCATAATCTGGCGAGACGCCCAAGGATCAAGGGCACCATTTGCCGCTGAATAAAGCGACATAAAACCGATACAAGCAATAGCAGTCACAAGTATGGTCAGCCCCCAGCTTGTCCCTTTCAGGCGACCGAGAAACGACATATCGTCCAGCATGATATCGGAACGGAAAATCGACATTATTTTTTCATCTCTTTACAGTCAGGGTCGTCTTTAGATTTACACATTATATGTTTAAATCTAAAGACGTGAATCCTGCCTGACTCTAAAAATAGATCAAATTTATCTGATTACAGAAACTATTTCTTTAATCAGATAAATTTGATCGGGCCGGATCACGTTTTTCACATTCCAGCATGATGTCTTTGGCTATCGGCGCCGCAGCGGACGATCCGCCGCCGCCATGTTCGACAACGACGCAGACGGCATAGCGTGGATTACTGATTGGGGCATAGCCGACATATAGGCCGTGGTGACGGTGATGCCATGGCGTGGCGTCCTGCGACCGAACGCCCGCCGCACGCTCGGCCATCGTAATGCGCTTAACCTGCGAGGTTCCTGTTTTCCCGCCCATCTCCATGCCAGGCTCGGTAATCCGATGCGCATAAGCCGTCCCGCCCGGCGACATCACGCCGACCATGCCTTGCTTGATCAATTCCAGATGCGCAGGATTTAATCCCAGATCATCCCATGGTTTCGTATGAATTTCACGTCCACCGATAATGCCGGTTAACCATGGCTCGACCGCTTTCCCGCCATTTACCGCTCGCGCCGTCATCGTGGCAAGTTGCAGCGGCGTGGTTTGCAGATAACCTTGTCCGATCGAGGCAACGACCGTTTCCCCCGGATGCCATTGTTCTTTCCGCGCTTTGCGTTTCCATTTGGTATCCGGCACAAGTCCCGCTTTTTCCTCAGGCAATCCAATGTTAAGTTTCTGGCCCAAACCCATCCGGCGCGACATTGCAGCGATCTTATCAATACCGACAAGACCGGACATTTTATAGAAGTAAACGTCGCAAGATACAGCAAGCGCTCTCACGAGATTAACGCCGCCATGCCCGCCTTTTTTCCAGCAGTGGAAACGGTGTCCACCAAACTCATAATGTCCGGGACAGTTCACACCCCAATTCTGATCGATCACACCCGCTTCAAGACCTGCGAGCGCCGTGACAATCTTGAAAGTCGACCCAGGCGGATAAAGACCGGAAATAATTTTATTGGTGAGCGGGTGCGTTGGGTCGTCACGAAGCTGTTCCCATTCCATCGTAGAAATGCCGCCGGTGAACGAATTGGGATCGAAGCTTGGATATGATGCCAGCGCATAGACTGCACCGGTATGGACATCCATGATAACTGCCGATGCGCTTCGGTCAGAAGATAAACGCTGCTGAACGAAACGCTGTAATTCTGCGTCGATACTTAAAACAATTTTATCACCTGTAATGGCAGGCGTTTTACCAAGCTGGCGTACTTCGCGGCCATGGACATTGACCTCAACCTCGGTTTTACCGGGCTGCCCGCGTAGTTCCATTTCATACTGTTTTTCCAAGCCGTTCTTACCGATCTGGAATCCCGGCATGCGAAGCAGCTTGTCGGTCGTCATCTCGCTTTCCGAAACCCGCCCGACATAGCCGATTAAATGCGCCGTCGCGTCCTTATGCGGATAATTGCGGATTTCAGCGGACTGTACATCGACGCCGGGTAAATAAGGAAGATTGACTTCGATGGTAGAAACTTCATCCCATGACAGGTGGTTTCTGACTTGTATCGGCATAAAACGCGGGTTGCGTTTAACATCGCGCAACACTCGCTTGATATCGCGGTCTTCAATTGTCACAACTTTGCGGAGCTGGCGCAAAGCATTTTCAAGATTATCGACCTGCTCCGGCGTTAGAACAACTTGAAAATCCTGAATATTATCGGCTAAGGGGATGCCAAAGCGGTCCACGATCTGTCCGCGCATCGGCGGGATGATCTTGATATTAATTCGGTTATTTTCAGATAGCGTTTTGTATTTTTCGCCTTCTGCGATTTGCAGCCATGCCAGACGACCGCCCAGAAGAGACAATATGACACCCTGCCCAATCCCGATAATGACAGCCCGCCGCGAAAAACTGTCGAACCTGTCATTCTCACGTTCCATAGGACAAAGCTTTAACGGAAGAATTTATTGATGGCAACCATTGGAACGGTCATCAAAGGATAAGCCAGCACACTTACCAATGCGGTGGCTAAAAAAGGCATCAGGCTTGGAAAATGAAACCCGCTGCTCAAGATAAAAACCAGAAGATGGATAAACCCGACGAACAAACAGGCCACGCCATATCCGGCCCATAAAACAGGCCAGACCTGACCTTTTAAAAATCGCCGCTGGCTAAACAGAACGAAAGAAATAAGCAAGAAACATAAAGCATTCAAACCGACCGTTTGGCCGGTTATAAAATCAAGGGCAAGGCCAAAAAGAAAAGAAAGATAGAATGGCAAAAGACCGGGGCGTGACAAAGTCCAGAAATAAATTCCCATCAATAGAAAATAAGGCGTGATATTTCCAATTTCAAAAATAGGAATGCTCGATGCATTTAAAAGCATCAAGAAAACAAGCGAAAGATAAACAAGCACAATGCGAACGATCGCAACGACTTTCTGCAGTGCCTCGTTGCTCTCTTCCATTTTATTATTACTTGATAGAGGATGGCATCGGCGTTTTTAGCACATTGATGCTTTGCCGGACATTCGGATCATCGGGCTTCTCGATAATTTGGACATAGTTGGCATTCACAGGATCTGTAAACGCTTCGACCATTACTTGATTATCATCTGTTTTGATAACTTTCCCGATTGGGAGTCCTTGTGGGAACATACCGCCATGACCTGATGTAACGACACGCGCGCCTTCTTCGATCAATATATCCATCGGCAAGTGATCGAGCATCAGATAGCTATCATTGGTTCCAGCCAATATAGCTTTTTGATTTGTGCCTTCGACGATTACCGGAATGCGCGAGTTGATATCATTTAAAAGCAAAATACGAGAAGCGCGATTACCGACCTCAATAATGCGTCCGATCATACCTTGACTCCCCATTACGGCCTGGCCTTCGACAACACCGTCTTCCTTACCAGCCTGAATTAAAAGCGAGCGTACATAAGAACTTCCGGAGTCACCGATGACGCGCGTCGAAATATAACTTTGTTCAGGCTCGGGAATAACATTGAGCAAATCTTTGAGCGACTGGTTTTCAGCTTTCAGAAGAAGCGCGGTTTGATACCATTCTTTCAGTCTGGCGTTTTCGGCTTTCAAGCGATCGTTCTCGGCGCGAAGCTGGGTAATGCCCGTCATGCCGCTGATACCGTCTGCGATAAATCTGAAAGGCTGACCAACAGCCGCGATCAATGGCGCAACCGTATCGGTGATACCAACGCGCGGTTTTTGCCAGACCGCCGGAATGATGATCGATGTCATGAGAATAATAATCGCCATGCCGACCAAAGCATGCGGCGAATATTGCACAACGCGCCCGACAGCCGAAGCCGCCCGGTAATTTTTACGTCGTTGATATCTTTGTGTAAGCGATCTCATTAAGACGCCCTGCTTTGGCAGGACCCTTTGGGGTTATATCTTAATTATACATTATAATGAGGGCACTTAATAAAATATTTACATCGCGATCAAGGCTAAACTTGATGCAGGGCAAAATAAACATTAGATAAAATTGTATTTTTCGTAAAACTGAACCTAGTAAGTCCCGATCAGAACATTACGAAGGGTCTTCATTTCTTCAAGCGCATGACCTGTGCCCAGCGCCACGCAGGACAATGGATCATCAGCAATCGTAACAGCAAGCCCTGTGGAATGGCGAAGAACGAAGTCCAGATTGGACAAAAGCGCGCCGCCCCCTGTCAGAACGATACCACGCTCGGCGATATCGGCAGCAAGTTCCGGCGGCGTATGCTCCAGCGCAAGACGGACACCTTCGACGATCTGGCTAATCGGCTCCATAAGGCTTTCCGCAACATGACGCTCGGTCACGACGACTTCCTTCGGCACGCCGAGAAGCAAGTCACGACCCTTGATTGTCATCGAACGGCCGTCGCCTTCAGCAGGCGGGCATGCGGAGCCGACTTCTTTTTTAATGCGCTCAGCTGTCGTCTCTCCGATCAGCAGGTTAAAGACGCGGCGAATATAGTTGATGATCGCATCATCCATTTTGTCACCGCCAACGCGGACTGATTTTGCAAAGACGATACCGCCCAGTGAAATAACGGCAATTTCAGATGTTCCGCCGCCGATATCGACGACCATGGAACCTGACGGCTCAGTTACCGGAAGACCTGCACCAATAGCTGCGGCCATTGGCTCTTCGATCAAAAATACTTCAGATGCGCCAGCGCTTTCCGCAGATTCAACAATTGCTTTTTGTTCAACAGCCGTAGAGCCGGATGGAACACAGATCACCATTTTCGGCGAAACAAATGAACGACGATTATGAACTTTGCGAATGAAGTGCTTGATCATCGCTTCGGCGACTTCGAAATCAGCAATAACGCCATCGCGTAAAGGACGAATGGCGGTGATATTTCCCGGTGTACGCCCGAGCATTTGTTTTGCTTCGTTTCCAACTGCCAAAACCTGCTTGCGTCCACCTGCGGTTGAGATAGCAACAACGGATGGTTCATTCAGGACGATACCGCGATCTCGCACATACACCAATGTATTGGCTGTCCCTAAATCGATGGCCATATCAGCAGACACAAAACCGAAAAGTTTGGAAAACATTTAAAATCCTTTGATTGCCCGACAAATAGAGAACTCGGAAGCCAGTTATAACAAACTTCCCGTATGAATACACACGGGAAGCTTCAAATTCCTATCATTAAAGGAAAATGGCTTAACCTTGACGTACTTTCATACGCTTTTTGGTTTTATTGATGATGTAAACGCGGCCTTTACGACGGATCAAGCGGTTGTTCCGGTCGCGAGTTTTCAATGTTTTCAATGAGTTAACGACTTTCATCGTCTTAATCCTTATATATCAATTTCCTAGAGAGCCGGACCATACTGACCACACCCGCCTATGTCAAGTTGAATATACAAGGAAATATGCATTACCAGTACCTAATTTAACTTATGTTTAATATGAAAACATCATGATATTATGGTTATTGCAGTTCTGGAAGGAACACAGATGTTACAAGCACTTATTCCAGATGATTTTAATTATAGCGGCGAATTTAAACATGCGCTCGCCAGCGGCCATATCTCGCTGAATTATCAGCCAATTGTCGATCTGGAACGCGGTCAGGTCAAAGGTTTTGAAGCCTTGATGCGCTGGGCACATCCCGAATATGGTGCGATCTCACCCGGAAAGTTTATTCCTGCGCTTATCGAATCGGGCCTGATTGTCGAAGCCAGTAAATGGGCACTTAAAGAATCCTGTCGCGCTTTAAAACGTATTGAAGGAAGAATCGGCCAGGTTAAAAACCTCTATGTCAGCGTCAACTTCACTGCAAGCGACTTTGCCGAAGAAAGTTTTCTCGACGATCTCTATCAAATCATCAGCGCCAGCGATGTTTTGCCGACACAAATTCAGTTGGAGATTACAGAAGAACTTCTGATGTCGCATCCTGACACGGCGCGGAAAACATTGGAACTATGCCGCAAAGCAGGGATAAAAATCGCGGTCGATGATTTCGGCACAGGAAAAGCATCACTGGATTTTCTCCATGATTTTCCGATCGATACGATCAAACTCGACCGCGTACTTGTGCGCGACATGATCGATCATTTACCGCTCGGTGAAGTACCGCCCGTTTTATCGCTGAGCCAGAAACGCCAACTCTCGGTTACGGCGGAAGGCGTCGAAGAAAAAGACGAGGCTCTATTCTTGAGAAATCTTGGGTGCGGCACAGCACAAGGATATTATTTCGCCAAGCCAATGCCAGAGAAAGACGTTATCGAGCTTTTAATGAGTGATACTGCTTTTAGCTGGAAGCTGGACGATGTAATCCGTCCCGAAACCGCTCATATTTCTGTTAACGAAGCCATTTAAACTCTTTCCACTGCGCAATTGATGGGGCAGGATAACGCCTATTCAAAAATATCGCGCTTCCAGGAGTTTATTCGTGACCCCAAAACTAGCTGTTTTAAAAGAAACGAAAGAGTTTGAAAAACGCGTTGCCGCTATTCCGGAAACCGTTAAGAAGCTAACGGCAAAAGGTTTTGCCATTACGGTCGAAACAGGCGCAGGCGACAATTCTTCTTATCCTGACAAAGATTACGCTGCTGCTGGGGCAACAATTGCCTCCTCAGCTTCAGAAGCGACAAAAGACGCCGATATTATTTTATGCGTCGATGCGCCTTCTTCGATTACATCGAAAAAAGATGCTGTCCTGATCGGCCTGTTATCTCCTTATAATAATAAAGATAAGCTTATCTCTTACGCCTCGTCGAATGTTACATCAATGTCGATGGAACTCGTGCCGAGAATTACCCGCGCGCAGGCGATGGATGTTTTATCTTCCCAGTCCAACCTTGCCGGTTACCGCGCTGTATTGGATGCCGCTACTCTTCTGCCTCACGCTTTCCCGATGATGATGACAGCAGCCGGTACAATCCCGCCAGCACGTGTTTTCGTTATGGGAGCGGGCGTTGCCGGACTTCAGGCCATCGCCACAGCGCGACGCCTTGGCGCAGTGGTTAGCGCAACTGATGTTCGCGCCGCCGCCAAGGAACAAGTCCAGTCTCTCGGCGCTACTTTTGTTATGGTCGAAAGCGACGAGATTAAAAACGCAGAAACATCCGGCGGCTATGCCAAGGAAATGTCGGAAGAATTCAAACAAAAGCAGGCAACGCTTGTATCGGATACGATCACTCGTCAGGACATCGTGATTACAACAGCCTTGATCCCGGGCCGCCCTGCCCCGCTTTTGATCACTGAAGATATGGTCAAAAGCATGAAACCCGGCTCTGTCATTATCGATATGGCGGTTGAACAAGGCGGGAACTGCGCGCTTTCCAAACCTGGCGAAGTCGTCGAAGCCTATGGCGTCAAAATCGCAGGCTATAAAAATATTCCAAGCCGTATCGCCGCCGACGCATCGGCCCTATATTCCCGCAATCTGATGAATTTGGTCAATCTGCTCGTCGATAAAGACGGCGCTCTGTCCATCAATATGGAAGACGAAATTATAAAAGCCGTCACTTTGACAAAAGACGGCTCCATCGTTCATCCGAACTTCAATTCTTAAAGAGGTTTTATCATGACACAAACCGCCCCTAATTCCCTGACTGCCGAAGCGCAAGGCGTCGCCCAGATGGCCGACCAGCTTGCCGAATACGCAAACCGCCTTGCTATTGATACAGCGCAATATTCTTTTGAACCGGGCGCGGCGTCTGGTTCTTTCCTGATGACAGGATTGACCGTTTTCGTTCTCGCCTGCTTCGTCGGTTACTATGTTGTCTGGCGCGTAACGCCCGCCCTACATTCCCCGTTAATGGCTATCACGAACGCGATCTCGTCCGTTATCATCGTCGGCGCTTTGATTGCCGCCGGGCCTTTGGCGGATGGCATGACCTTCTCCAAGTTGATGGGCTTCTTCGCGATCATTCTCGCCTCTATCAATATTTTCGGCGGCTTTATCGTCACACGCCGCATGCTCTCTATGTTCAAGAAAAGAGGATAATCAATGTCATCCCTCGCTCCTCTCCTTTATCTAGTCTCATCCGTCTGCTTCATTATGGCGCTGCGCGGTCTGTCCTCTCCGGTGACATCGCGTCAGGGCCTCAACTACGGCATCTCCGGCATGGTGATCGCTATCGCCACGACATTGTTCACAGATATTGTTCAATCTTATTGGCTGATCGTGCTTGGCATTGCTATCGGCGGGATCATCGGAACCTTTATCGCCATCAAGATTAAAATGACCGCGCTGCCACAGCTTGTCGCCGCCTTCCACTCGCTCGTCGGTCTGGCCGCTGTATTAGTGGCTGCCGCTGCATTTCACAATCCACTTGCCTATGGCATTGGCTCACCGGGTGAAATTCATCTTGCCAGCCTGATTGAAATGGCGCTCGGCGTTGCCATCGGCGCCGTTACTTTTACAGGCTCGATCATCGCATGGGGCAAGCTGCAAGGCGTGATCACCGGCAAGCCTGTCACTTTTAGCGGCCAGAATATCATCAATGCCGCCCTCGGCCTTACGTTGATAGTCTTGATCATTATTCTTTGCATGACCGAAAGCGTTGCGGTTTTCTGGATGATCGTCGCCTTGTCTCTTGTTATCGGCGTCATGGTGATCATCCCAATCGGCGGCGCCGATATGCCGGTGATCGTTTCCATGCTGAATTCCTATTCAGGATGGGCGGCGGCGGGTATTGGCTTCACGCTTCATAATAACCTCTTGATCGTCACCGGCGCACTGGTCGGTGCATCCGGCGCGATCCTGTCATATATCATGTGCAAAGGTATGAACCGTTCTTTCCTCAGCGTTGTGCTTGGCGGATTCGGCGCGGAAACGACAGCTTCGGCGCATGTTTCGAATGCGGGTAAATCCGCCAAAATCGGCTCTGCCGAAGATGCCGCCTTTATCATGAAAAATTCCGGTAAAGTCATCATCGTTCCCGGTTACGGTATGGCGGTTGCACAGGCGCAGCACGTTCTTCGTGAAATGGGCGACATATTGAAGGCACATGGCGTTGACGTGAAATATGCGATCCACCCAGTCGCCGGACGTATGCCCGGCCATATGAACGTGCTTCTGGCCGAAGCTAATGTTGCCTATGACGAAGTATTCGAGCTTGAAGACATTAACCGTGATTTTGCGCAAGCCGATGTCGCCTATGTTATCGGGGCGAACGATATTACCAACCCCGCGGCAAAAACCGATTCCTCTTCGCCGATCTACGGCATGCCGATCCTAGATGTAGAACGTGCAAAAACCGTTCTTTTCGTCAAACGCTCGATGGGGTCAGGTTATGCCGGTATCGACAACCCTCTCTTCTTTGCCGACAACACGCTGATGCTTCTCGGCGATGCAAAAAAGATGACCGAAGATATCGTCAAAGCTTTGGAAGCTTAATTCATAAAGGCGCTTTCCAGCGCCTTTTTTAATGCAGTGCATTAAAGGAATTACTTAACAAAAATATAAAATTAACTAAAATTTTACGCATCTCGTATTTTATATGAGTAATAAACAATTGAGTAAAATATGTCATTCTCGAAAGACGGTCTACCGCAGATCAGAGAAGATTTTAAGAAGGCCCGGCAACAGCCCGAAGGCTGGACAAGTGACTATTTCAAAAACGCCGATCAGGAAAATATCTTTTACGCGAAAATTCCGGCACTTCCATTTGGTACGCCAGCTCGAGGCAGCGTTGTCCTGACCACAGGCTATACTGACAGTATCTATAACAATTATGACACTATCCGAGAATGGCAAAAGCGCGGCTATAATGTTTACGCCATGGATTGGGCGAGTCAGGGATTTTCCCAGCGCAATCCGGATCATCCGAACCGCCCTTCCTCACGTCCTCTCACCTACCATGTCCGCGATCTCGATCAATTCATTCATCATGTCGTAGAGCCGCAAGCCAATAGACCGCTTATACTGTCTACACACTCGATGGGCGGGGCTATCGCGGCCCTTTATTTGAAAGAGCATCCGAATGTATTCGATAAAGCCGTATTCGCTGCGCCGATGCTGGATCTCGACACGTCAATTCTGCCGCGCGAATGGTTTAAAAATATTGCTTTTGTTGCCAAAAATATCGGCCTGAAAAACATGTCCCTGCCGAACTGGCGGGATACAATTTACAGCCTCAAAAATCTTGGCAAAATATCCAATACTTTTACCTCTGCGGCAAATGACGATTACAAACCATACGAACTTAAATTACCGACCTGGGGCTGGGTCAACTCCGCCTATGCGGCGATGGATAAAACCGGAAAGTCGGGTTTTTTTCGTGATATTAAAACGGACATACTTTTTGTCTCGGCAGGTCATGATGAACTGGTCGATAATGATGTGATCGCCAGAGCGGCTAAAGAAGCACCTAACGGATATTTACTGCATCTGTCCGGCGCACAACATAGCGTTTGGTCTGCTTCCCCTGAAGACAGGTCTGCATTATGGAAGAATATAGATAATTTCCTAACCAATCCTGATAAAATCCAGCGCGGATTAAGCACGGCTAATAAAAATGATAAACCTGCAATATCTGCGCAAGATTTTCAGCCTGCTTTCGGATAAATTAGCCATTCGTTATTCTTTATCCGGCACTCTTATATCTTCATGACAATTAATCACCCCATCCTTTCTCAGAAGAGATTCTCACAGCCTGAAAACTGGCGTTGGCATCATTTTAAATCCGCGACCGGTCACAAAATCAGATTCGGCTCGGTTTTCCCAAAAGATAAAATCCCTGAAGCCGTCGTCGTATGCCTTCCCGGCTTTCGTGAATTCGGCGAGAAATATTTTGAGCTTGCCCATGACATGCTCTCGCGCAATATCGGCTTATGGGTCATTGACTGGGCCGGACAAGGACAATCTGATCGCTTGCTATCAGATCCCTTTAAAGTGCATTCGCTTGGCATTGAAAAAAACGTTCAGGATTTAACCCAGTTTCTCAATGACTACGTCAAACCAGCCGCGGTTCACCCCGATGTCGGCCGCCTTCCGGTTTTCCTCGTCGGCCACTCGATGGGAGCGCATATCGGACTTCGTTTTCTTCATGAGTATTCGGGAAATCTGGTGCGTGGCGCAGCTTTCTCCGCGCCTCTTGTCGCCATACGGCAATTTGCACCTTACCCGGCTTTCATGACAAAGCTTGTTAGTTGCTTCATACGCGTGTCTTCGGAAAGATATATTCCGGGCGGAGAAAAAATGGCGGAGTTGGCAAGAGAGGCAACACCTGGAACAGGTTTTTATTCCAGCGATGCAGAGCGTGATAATTTGCATAGAAGCTGGTTTACTCATCAGGAAAAGCTGAGAGTAAACGGGCCGACTTATGGTTGGCTTGCCGAGACGTTGAAATCATGCCTGTGCTTACAAAAAAAATCATATTTGCGCAAAATCGAATTGCCAGTTTTAGTCGCCACCGCCGGCAAGGATTTTATCGTTTCGAGCAAAGCTACCAAAAAACTGGTTTCGCGCCTTCCGCAAGGAGAGTTGTTAGAGTTACCTGAAGCCCAACATGAAATCCTTATGGAACGGGATGAAATCCGTAATCAATTTTTGGCCAAATTTGACGAATTTATTCACAGGACAGTCCTTTCCCGCGAGGATAGATTGAAAAAGTTCTGACTTTAGGCCAGTATCAGCTTAGGAGACCACCATGGACGAAACCCTGTTAAATAAATCCCGCCTGAGCGATCGTATTATTTATGCCATCAAGCTGGCGATCGAACAAAAAGATGTAAAGATCGCCGATATGCTAGTAGCCGCTTTGGAACAAGCCATGACAAGGAATACGGGCGGCGGCGAATTCGTCGAACGCCGTGAATATCCGGCAGAGTTTGAGAAAGAACTCGATAAATTGCGCGAGATCAAAAAGAAGTCCTGATAATTATTCAGGAGATCAAATCGATCCATTCCTGTTCGCTCAATATCGTAACGCCCAGTTCTTTTGCTTTCGTCAGTTTCGACCCTGCGTCTTCTCCGGCAATCACATAATCTGTTTTCTTCGACACGGAACCCGCAACTTTGGCACCGAGATTTTCAGCCTTGGCTTTTGCTTCTGCGCGGCCACACTGAACAAGACTTCCGGTAAAGACGACTGTCTTCCCTGCAACTTTGCTGTCACTGACATCCGGCGCAACAAACTCTCCAATATCAAGCAGTGACTGCAGGTCTTTCAAGACATCCTGATTATGCTTTTCAGCGAAGAATTCGAGCAAATCTTTCGCCACGCTTGGGCCGATATCCTCGATATTGGTGAGATCATAATAAGCATCGGATTGAGGATTCTGTGCCTCATTCATATTAGCGATCAAATTCTGAACCGTACCATAAGTCATCGCCAGTTTGCGGGCTGTGGCTTCGCCAACCTGACGAATGCCGAGCGCATAGATAAAGCGATCCAGCGAAATCGCGCGACGCATTCGAATGGAATCAAACAGGTTTTGCGCGCTTTGCGACCCCCAGCCTTCGCGGGCACGCAGCGGCGTTATGCTGCCTTTGTCGTTTTCTTCAAGACGGAAAATATCGCCCGGCGTTTTAATCAAGCCTTCCGTATAGAACTCATCGATAATCTTTGCGCCCATCCCTTCGATATCAAAGGCGTTGCGGCTAACAAAATGCTTGAGGCGCTCGACAGCCTGTGCCGGACAGATCAAACCACCAGTACATCTTTTAACAACTTCACCTTCTTCGCGCATGGCATGCGAATGACAAATCGGACATTTGTCCGGAAAGACATAAGGCTCGCTGTTTTTACTGCGCTTCTCGGTCACCACTGACAAAACCTGTGGAATGACATCCCCTGCGCGCTGGATTACTACATGATCGCCGATGCGGATATCTTTGCGCTCAATCTCGTCTTCATTGTGGAGCGTAGCTTTTGAGACGACAACGCCGCCGACAGTAATCGGCTCCAGATCTGCAACAGGCGTCAATGCACCAGTGCGTCCGACCTGAATGCGAATATCGTTGATAATCGTGACCGCTTGTTCAGCCGGAAATTTATGCGCAATCGCCCAGCGCGGCGCACGAGATACGAAACCGAGTCTTTCCTGCCAGTCAAGACGGTCGACTTTATAGACGACGCCATCGATATCGTAATCAAGATCGGGACGCAGGTTTTGAACCTGGTTGTAATACTCAATGATTTTCTCTGGCGTATCTGCGTGCGATTGCGGTTCGGCTTGCGCGAAACCATAGAATTTGAGCTTCTTACGAATACCATCCTGCGTATCGGCGATAGCTTCGCTGACTTCCCCTAGCGCATAACCAAAGAAGCGCAAAGGCCGTGACGCGGTTACTTTAGAATCAAGCTGGCGTACACTTCCCGCCGCGCCGTTGCGCGGATTGGCCAGCGTCGCTTTTCCGGCAGCTTCCAGTGTTTGATTGAGCTTTAGAAATTCGTCACGGCGCATATAAATCTCGCCGCGCACTTCCAGTATGTCCGGCGGATGCCCTTTCAACTTCTTCGGAATATCCGAGATCGTCATGACATTGGCGGTAATATCCTCGCCTTGCATGCCATCACCGCGCGTTGCGCCAAGAACCAGTTCACCTTTTTCGTAGCGGAGAGAGCAAGACAATCCGTCGATTTTAGGCTCTGCCACCATATCGATTTGAGCATCTGGCCCAAGGCTCAGAAATTTACGGATACGGTCAAAGAAATCTTTGACGTCTTCCTCTACAAATGCATTGCCGAGCGAGAGCATAGGCTTCGAGTGAACGACGGTCCGAAATCCCTTGGCAGGCTTGGCTCCGACTTTCTGGCTTTCAGTATTGGCCAACTCAGGGAAGTCTTTTTCGATCTTCTCCAATTCGCGGCGCAGTTTATCGTAAGCCGCATCTGAAATTTCCGGCTTATCCTGACCGTGGTATTGCTCGTCATGATGGCGGATTTCTTTGAGCAGTTTGGCATGCCGCACGCGCGCGTCCTCATATTCCAAGTCGAACATTACGCGGCAACTTCCAATAGCTTACCCGCCGCGGCGCGGGCTTCTTTGGTGATTTCGCTGCCCGATAGCATGCGAGCGATCTCTTCCTGACGGTCTTTGCCTTTAAGCGCAACAATAGATGTCTTCGCATCTTTCTTAGAGACAACCCAATGATGATGAGCCCGCGCTGCAACTTGCGGGGAGTGCGTGACTACCAATACCTGATGCTGCTCGGCCAAACGCGCAAGGCGCTCGCCAACCGCACTGGCCGTTGCGCCGCCGATACCGGTGTCGATTTCATCAAACACATAAGTCGCGGCTTGTGTCGCGGCTTCGGCCAGAACGACTTTCAACGCCAGCATAAAACGCGCCATCTCTCCGCCGGATGCAATCTTGTTCAGTGGCGCCGGATCGGCATTGTCATTGGTCGTGACCAAAAACGCCACGGCATCATAGCCATTCGGCCCCCACGTATTCTCGTCTTTCTGTACGATGACAGATGTCTGAAAACGGGCCTTTTCCATCTTGAGCGGGGCCAGCTCTTTATTCACGAGCTTATCGAGTTTGCCGGAAACGGATACGCGCTTATCATGCAGCTTTTCAGCATGCCCTTGATAAGCGGATTTCGCTTTTACGATCTCTTTCTCCAGATCGCCAATTACATGATCCTGATGATCCATGAGTTTCAGCTTGGCTGAGAAATCCTCATAGAGAGCCGGCAAGTCTTCCGTCTGACAGTGATGTTTGCGCGCTTGAGCGCGAAGCGCATAGAGACGATCTTCGATGGTCTCTAAACTATGCTCGGCTGAATCGACATCTCTCATCAGGGTTTCGATCTGGCGATGCGCTGTCTGAATTTCGACAGAAGCGCGGTCCAAAACTTCCAGCACCTTTTTGATTTCTTCTTCACCAACTTTATCGGCAATCTTGTTCAAGGCTTTCCAGGCTTGCGCAATCTTGGCATCGGAGCCTTCTTCGCCGGCCAAAGCTTCCTCAACGAAGGCGATACTTTGAATGATCGTATCACGGTTTTGCAGCTTCTGGCGAAGCCCGAGTAGCTCTTCCTCTTCTCCGGCTTGAGGATCGAGCACTTCCAGGTCTTTCACACTGTCGCGTAGCCATGCTTCGTTCATCGCGGCTTTTTCGGCCTCAAGCTTCGCCTGTTCCAACTGGCGGATCTTATCCCGCCATGAATCATAAGCGGATTTGGTCAGGCCAAGCAAATTTGCAGCACCGGCATAATCATCGAGCACTTGCCTGTGCAGCGCCGGATTGAGAAGACCATAGGTTTCAAACTGGCCATGAATATCGACTAGCGTTTCACCAAGCTCTTTCAAAAGACTTATACTAACGGGCTCGTCATTGACGAAAGCCTTGCTGCGGCCATCGCTTGCTAAACTTCGACGCAGGATGAGTGTCGATGATACTTCCATGTCCTGTTCTTTAAGAATGGCGATAGCAGGATGTGAATCCGTCAACTCAAACTCGGCGGTCACGGATGATTGATCGCTACCGCGCCTGACGAGAGAGCTGTCGGCGCGTGAGCCCAAGGCAAGGCCGAGAGAATCGAGAAGGATGGATTTACCCGCGCCGGTCTCACCGGTGAGCGCAGACAGACCCTGACTGAAATCGAGGGATAATTGTTCGATCAGTACGACGTTTTTGATATGGAGGGATTTAAGCATAGCCCCACCTGTTCCTTTTTAGTCGTCTTTCAAAAGAGAACCGACTGTACGGTCAAGAAAGCCTTCACTGTTTTTAAGCTTTGCCTTTTGCGCCGGATCGAGAAGATCAAAAGCGTCCTGATACCATTTACTGCCCGGATAGTTATACGCCAGAACAGCGGCAACGCGCGTCGCTTCGTCTTTCAAACCCAAGATCGTGTAGGCTTCGACCAATCGCAGCAGCGCTTCCGGTGCGTGTGTTGTTGTCTGGTAATTCTTGATAACAGTGGTGAAGCGTCCAATCGCCGCGTTGATCTCGTTATTCTTGAGATAGTAACGACCGATCTCCATTTCCTTACCCGCTAAGTGATCGAGCGCCAGATCGCGTTTTAATCCTGCGTCGCGGCGATACTTGCTGTCAGGGAAACGATCAATCACGACATTCAACGCGGTCAGCGCATCTTTCGTCATCGCCTGATCGCGAGCGACGTCGGTGATCTGTTCGTAATAGCACATGGCTTTCAGATAATAGGCGTAATCGATTTGCTCATGACCGGGGTGAAGCTCGATAAAACGATCGAGCGCGATAATCGCTTCGTCATAGCGTAAATTCTCATATGCGGATTCAGCTGATTTAATCTGGGCGCGCGTGGCGAAATCCGAATAAGGGTGCTGGCGTTCGACTTCATCAAAAAGCTTTCCGGCTTTGATGTATTCTTCATTCTTATAAGCGGCCATCGCTTCGGTATATATCTGCTCGGCAGGACGCTCTTTCTGGATAGCGAGCGTTTCAGGATCCGTACGTTTTTCATTCGCGCAGGCTGAGAGGGCAAGAACTGAAATGGAGGCAAAAAGGGCAAGTTTTTTCATGCTCTTTATGTAGCACGGCACGAGCGAAAATCGAATATCAATTTACAGGGAAACAGCCGGTTTTCCGCCGGTTTTAAGCGGCGGCCGAGAGCTGCGCTTTCATGGCCTGAACCGGAACCATGTCGCTGATCGCGGCATCGATATCGATATAAAGATCCATGGTCGTCCAGGCATCTGCTTGCGCGAATAAAGCATGCAGGATCTTGTTATTCATGGCGTGCCCTGCCTTAAAACCCTCATAAAGACCAATAATCGGGGCGCCGGCCAGATACAAGTCGCCGACAGCGTCCAAAAGCTTGTGGCGGGCAAATTCATCATGGTAGCGAAGACCGTCTTTGTTCATGACGGTTGTTTTGTCGAGAACGATCGCGTTGTCCATGGAACCGCCAAGCGCCAGGCCCATGGAACGCAACGCCTGAACTTCTTCAAAGAAGCCAAAGGTACGAGCGTCTGATACATCGGTCAGGAAATGGCCGTTCAGCATTTCGATTTCATACGCTTGCTTGCCGATAGACGGGTGGGCGAATTCGATCACGGATTTGAATTTGGAACCAATTGCAGGCTTCAATACAACGCGCTTGTCGCCGTCTTCGATAACGACTTCTTTGAGGATTTTAATCGCTTTGCGCGGCGCGGTTTGTGTTTTCAGACCGGCTTTTTGAATGGCTTTGACGAAAGGCTCGGAAGATCCGTCCATGATCGGCACTTCGGGTCCATCAAGCTCAATCACGGCGTTATCGACGCCACAGGCGCGAAGCGCCGCCATTAAATGTTCGATTGTTCCAACTGTTACGCCTGCATCATTGCCGACAACCGTGCAAAGGCGCGTATCGACGACGCGGTTCCATTTGCCTTCGACCTTGTTGTCGCGGTCGGATACATCGGTGCGGACAAACACGATTCCGGAATCTATATTTGCGGTTTTGATTTTAAGACTGGTTTCTGCGCCGGAATGAAGGCCTACACCGGAAAGGGTAGCAGTTTTGGACATCGTATGTTGCATGTGCTTTTAAACTTTCAGATGATTGGCGGCGAGGCTTTAAATACAAATTAATTATGAGCCTAAAATAGAGGCCCACAGCATTAACCTCAATTCACGCTTTGTAACGCGGTGTTACAAAGGCTAAACTATTGATTTATAATGATAAATTTTGAGGCTATCAGTTCGTAAGGTTATTTTTTGAGGTTTTGGTTTTTTAACCATGAACCGTCCGGTCTGTCGAAATGAGGATTATGTGATTTCAATGACTTAAGGGGAGTCTCTAAGTTTGCTCGTCGCTTTTTTGAGGACATCACACATTCATCTACTCCAAGGCTTTGGCGGACAAGGACGCGCAGGCATGCAATGGGTGGTTCAATACTGGTCTCCTCTGGCTTTCCTTGGAGATGGCCGAAAAAACGGCGTGGCTTTTCATGCTAAAGCCTAACGCAAAAAGCATGACGCGGTTTGGTTATATATTCAATAAAAAAGCCTCTCAAAATGGTTTTATTTGACATATAAAAATAACAACTGTAAGTAAATTTAATGATTTCCATTAATTTATATAGTTTTTGTTCTGAGAGAAATTCGACATGCGGGTTTCATATCTCCCAAAAGAATGGAAAGCCTTTAATTGATTTATTTGAAATCAAAGAGAATTCAGGAGATTTGCTAGGAAATAATCTTCCCTTTGCATGCAAAAATTTTTTAGCTGAAGTTCTTCCAGGACAAAAACTTGACGATGTATTCTGGAGATATACATGCGGCATACATCAATCAGAATTGAAATTTCACGAGCATGCTGAATGGATTTATCAAATCGATTTATCGCACTCGGATTTAGGTGGAAAATATTTCAAGAGACCCCTGTCTTTTTATGAGGAAGCACTTAATAGCAATGAGGGGTTTGCTGCCTGTTTAACAGGCGGACCTCCGCTACCTCAATACGGACCAAGTAAATTATTTGTTATTCCAGTCCGAGAACATCCTAACAAAATCCTATATTTCAAACCGAATTATTCAGATGAAAATTCTTACAGACCGATAATGGTTGATACAGAAAAATTTATGTCTGCATGGATTCAGGAATATCAAAATGAAGGTAATTTTTTCCCTGCTTATGCTCATGAATCTTCATTAGAAAAATCCATCGAATATTTACCTGAAGGGCCAGATATCGATTATCCAATGGAGATAGCTTGCCTGTCTTATGGGGGCCCTGGCAGTAAATTTAACTTTATCAATGGCATGCATAGAACCATCAATCTCGCAAAAACTGGCGCCCCTTTTATACCTATAGAAATAGATTTTTGGTCGCCCGAAGATGAAAAAGACTTTATCAGGCAATTTTCATGGTTTTCGACACCGACGGCAATGTTACCCCAGCTATTAACATCGTATCCACAACCCGAGATTTAAAAAAGCCCGCTTTCGCGGGCTTTTTGGATTAGTTTACCTATTAATTTGCCTGGCGCCTGAGGAAAGCCGGAATTTCCAGTTCAGGATCGCCGGAGGCCGGACCTGACGGCGCATCGATATTCAAGCGACCTTGAGCTGGCATGTCAGGAGCGCGGCGCGGAGCGCGCATTTCAGTTTTTGGCGCTTCATATTGAGGCGCTTCGACTTGTTCCTGCAGACCTTCATCATAATCGCGGGCAGCCGCGATTTCACGGCGGATACCGCTGGTGATACGCTCAAACAAGGAACCTGATTTTTTCTTCTCGGGGGCCTGTGTTTGAATCGGAGCCTGCTGAACTTCAGCTTGCGGTGCAAAGGAGGTTGCCGTTGGCGCAGCCCAGCTTTCATTACGATCACGACCTGACTCAACAGGCTGCGGTGGAATGAAAGCGCCTTGATAACGCTGGGCTCTGGAGGCTTCCTGCTCAACCATCGCATGATAGCTTTGCGGCTGGACCGGTGTTTGCACAGGCGCTGGCGCATATGCTTGCGCCGGAGCCTGATAAGAAACCGGTTGTTGAACAGATTGTTGAACCGGGGCCAGCTCAGGCTGTTCGTAAGCTACTGCCGAAGCCGTTGCCGCCGCCGTATAGGAAGCGGCCGCCGCCGGACGGGCGACAGGCTGTTGTTGTGCCTGATAGGCAGCAGGCTGATAAGGCGGCGCGACATAGGACGGACGTGATAGTGGCGCTGCATATCCTTCCGGCGGCTGGATAGCAGGCGCCATAGGTGCAGACATCATCGGCGCGCTGAGCTTTACGCGATCAACCGTAGACCCTCCAACCATTCTTGACTGACTGGAGGTCTGTGACTTTTTTTCGGTGACAGCAGCGTCAATCCCCGTCGCAATAACAGAAACGCGGATAGCGCCTTCCATGGATTCATCAAAGCTGGAACCAAAGATAATATTGGCATTGGCATCAACTTCGTCACGGATGCGGTTACAGGCTTCATCAACTTCAAAGAGCGTCATGTCGTAGCCGCCGGTGACGTTCACGATAACGGCTTTCGCGCCTTTCATCGAAATATCGTCCAGAAGCGGGTTGGAAATTGCTTTTTCTGCGGCTTCGGTCGCACGGCGCTCGCCGGTTGACTCGCCAACGCCCATGACGGCTTTGCCCATTTCCTGCATAACGCTGCGGATATCGGCAAAATCAAGATTGATCTGGCCCGGTGTGACGATCAGGTCGGTTACGCCGCGGACAGCTGATTGCAAAACGCTATCAGCCATTTTGAACGCATCGGCGAAAGTTGTTTTCTCGTTCACGACGCGGAACAGGTTCTGGTTCGGGATCACGATTAATGTATCAACGTAATGCTGCATTTCGGAGATACCTTCTTCGGCCATCTTCATGCGAAGCGAACCTTCGAAGTGGAACGGTTTCGTTACCACACCGACGGTCAGGATACCTTTTTCGCGGCAGGCACGCGCGATAACAGGCGCAGCGCCGGTTCCGGTTCCACCGCCCATACCGGCAGTAATAAAGACCATATTCGCGTTGTCGAGGTGAAGCATGACATCATCAAGAGTCTCTTCAGCAGCCGCGCGGCCTACTTCAGGTTTCGCGCCAGCGCCCAGACCTTCGGTCAGGCTGGAACCCAATTGAATTTTCTGATCGGCCAGATTGCCGCCAATTGCTTGCGCATCGGTGTTACAAACCAGGAAATCGACGCCAACCATATTGGTTGTAATCATATTATTGACGGCATTGCCGCCGGCCCCGCCCACACCGACAACGGTGATTTTGGGGGATAGTTTAGTAGAAGCGTGGTTCACGTTGTTCATCCTGATGTTGATCATATTGAGGCAGACCTCCGAAGTTGAGACCTAAAGGACGAAATCCCATAGGCTCGTTTTTTTGAATTACCCGCGATTGTAGTGCGGAGTGGAATACTGGGAAGAGGAAAAGTGCTGCGGCAACCGGTACTAATGTGCGAATCAGTTTGTCCAGTCTAATATTAAGATGACTCCCATTGCAAATACTTTGCCGTAACCGATTCATTTGATTCCACTTTTTTCTGATCGCGCTTCGGAGGCGGCAGACGACACTGCCACAGAAAGGATTTGTGGATAAATTTGACGTTATCAAGGTTGCGGCCTAAATTTACCTTCGAATTAAGTCAAACTTCGTTTTCAGGCCGCGAATCAAACATGCGCCCAGTTTTAGATTAAGGACAAAATGAAACATATTTTCAAAGGCGCGGTTTTTGTAGCACTGGCTTGCACGGCGGCAACTTTTCTCACTCTGCAAGTCAGACAAAGCGGCACCTACCTGTCTTCTATCGAGCCATCAGCAAACGCCGAAGCCGAGAAAATGCCGGTTCCGGCGCGCCCGCTTTTCAAAAAAGCCGATCCGGCGAACGTCACCACCGTGATCGCAGAAACGCCCGATGCCAACGGCATCAACGGCGCACCTAAAATCCTGAAAACCGATCTCGGGCTGAATATATCCCCCCTTTGCTTCGAACAATTATTCGGTATCGACGGACCCAAAGGCCCGATCGACGTCACAACATGCGAAAGCAAATCCGGATATAAAAATATAAAAACCGGCATCGAGGAAGGCCGCTATCGCAGCCTGTATGAATTCCCATCCGAGCCTGACATGCCCGCCGAAAGCGGATTTTCCTCTTATGAGCTATTGGGCGAGGTAAAAGCAGGACTTGCCGTCGAAACATATAGCGAAACCGGCGGCACTGGACGTTTCAGCAGCCTGATTATCGTCAAGCTGGTCGGCAACACGCTTAGCATGGTTGATCAGATTGCCGGCGGCGACCGATGCAACGGCGGTTTGACCGATGCCAAAGTTGAAAACGGCATTTTATCTTATTCGATCAATGCAACGCCGGGCGATTTCCCAACCCTCGCCTGGGGACAGGATAACGGCATCAAGGCTTATGAGGATCTGGAAGCCTCCGCCATGAGTTGTTTTGCAACAGTGACATTGACTGACGGCAAGGTTTCGAATGTTGCTTTCGATCCGGAAGCGGGAAAACAGGAAGGCGACTGGACGAGCCAATACCCAATGCAGGCCTGTTTCAACAAGCATTTCCGGACTGCGGTCAATACCAAGAAAGATTTAAGCGTGGACGAATTCAGGCAGTTTATGGATGGATTTCTGGCCGATTGCAAAAAAGGCGATAAGAATTAAAGGACTTTTTCTGCACCCGGCGTCATGATAACCTTGATGCAGCCGTCGTCTTTTTCCTTGAATATCCTGTAAGCCTCAGGTGCATCTTCTAGGCTGACGCGATGCGTAATGACGAAAGAAGGATCAATTTTGCCCTCTTCGATAAGCTTGAGACAATCAGGCATATATTTTTGCATATGCGTCTGGCCTGTTTTCAAGGTCAGGCCCTTATTCATCAATCCACCGAACGGGAATTTATCGAGAAAGCCGAAATAAACTCCCGGAACCGAAACTGTCCCCGCAACGCGGCAGTTATAGATAGCCTGACGCAGAGCTGTCGGGCGGTCAGTCCCCAAGCCGACTAGGGCTTTTGTGCGATCGATTATAGCTTCCGTGCTGCCTAGGCCATGCGCCTCTGCACCGACTGCATCGATACAGCGGTCGGGCCCACGCCCACCTGTTAGATCATTAAGGGTTTCATTGACGTCCTGTTCCATAAAATTAATCGTTTCGGATTGGCATTCACGACGAGCTTTTTCCAAACGCTCAGACACATGGTCGATAGCAATGACGCGGCCCGCTCCTTGCAGCCATGCACATTTTTGAGTCAGCAATCCAACCGGGCCACATCCCCAAATGGCAACTGTATCTCCGGGTTCGATACCTGCGTTCTCCGCCGCCATCCACGCGGTTGGATAAATATCCGACAGAAATAGAACTTGCTCGTCTGTCAGCCCGTCGGGCACTTTTATCGGTCCGACATCAGCATGCGGAACTCGGACGTATTCCGCCTGACCACCGGCATAACCACCCGTCAAATGAGAATATCCAAATAGACCTGCCGGAGCATGTCCCATCATTTCCGATGCTTTCTCATGATCGGGATTGGTCGTTTCGCAGGCGGCAAAAAGTTTCTTCTCACAAAAGAAACAATTCCCGCATGAAATGGTAAAAGGAACGACTACTCGGTCGCCAATATTGAATTTCGTGACGGCAGCGCCAACTTCGACGACTTCGCCCATAAATTCGTGGCCGAGAATATCGCCTTTTTCCATTTCAACAGCATAACTATCGAGTAAATGAAGGTCGGAACCGCAAATCGCCGTCTTGGTTACTTTAATGATGATATCGGTCGGTTCTTGGATAATCGGATCGGGGACGGTTTGAACCTGAACGTCAAAACGGCCTTCCCATACTAGTGCTCTCATTTTAACATCCTCTTGTTATTGTGGGATGCCAACCGGATAGAGGTTAAAGAAGTTCCTGATAAAGCTCGATATATCTTTTGGCCGAAGCAGACCAGCCGAAATTCTGCGCCATAGCATTGACCTGTCGTTTTTTCCAATGCGTCGGAGAACGATAAAGAGCGCAGGCGCGAATGAGCGCCTCTGAAAGCGCGGCAACGGTTGCCTGTTCGAACACAAAGCCGGTCGATTTATCTTTGTCTTCCACCACGCTATCGGCAAGCCCGCCTGTATAGCGCACAATCGGCAAAGTGCCGTAGCGCAGCGCATACATTTGCACCAGACCGCACGGTTCAAACCGCGACGGCACGATAACGGCATCCGTGCCAGCAATAATTTTATGGGCCAAACCCTCGTCGTAATCAGTCGACAAGAATACTTGCGCCGGCCATTGAGCAGCCAGATCGCGAAATTGTTTTTCCAGCGCCTGATCGCCGGAACCCAAGATAACAAAGCCCGCGCCCATTTTTAAAACTTCCGGCGCGGCTTTCACCAGCAGATCAAGGCCTTTTTGTGAAACCAAGCGACTGATAACGCCAAAGACCGGCAGATCGTCATGAACGATCAGCTTGCATTCATTGAGAAGAGCTTTGCGGTTTTTCGGCTTTTCTTTAATAGTTTTAGACGTATAGGTTTTTGTCAAATTTATATCGGTCTCCGGATTCCAGACCTCCATATCGATACCATTTAAAATACCGACCAGATCATTCGAACGCGCGCGCAGCAGGCCCTCGAGGCCGCAGCCATATTCACTTCTTTGAATTTCCTTGGCATAGGTCGGACTAACAGTGGTAATTTCATCCGCGTAATGAAGGCCCGCTTTTAAAAACCCGACTTTGCCGTAAAACTCGACGCCCGCCATTGAGAAAGATTCAATAGGCAGATTTACTTCCCCCAAGATCGACGGCGCAAACAATCCCTGATAGGCAATGTTGTGAATCGTCATGATGGATTTCGGGCGGTCCTGCGCGCGCAGGCTTAAATAAGCCGGCATGAGGCCACATTGCCAGTCATTGCCATGAACGATATCCGGCAGCCAGTCAGCATCGTATAAATGGAGATCGGCAGCAACGCGGCAAAGAGCGGCAAAACGGATATGATTATCGGACCAGTCTTTCCCTTCCTCATCGCCATAGGGGCCTGTACGGTTATATAAAGAAGGACAATCCAGAACATATGATTGAATGCCGCTCAGCGTGCCGCTTAGAATTCTGGCATCTTTCTGGCCGAAGAAAAAAGAAAGATTTCGGAATAATTTTTTATTCTTCAAATTTGCAAGGATAGGATCAAAGCCCGGTATCAATAAACGGATATCGACGTTTTCTTCCAACAAGGCTGCGGGCAACGCGGCAGCAACATCCCCTAACCCTCCTGTTTTTACGAACGGATATAACTCACTCGCAACGAATAAAACGCGCATTTATTTTAAAGCTTCCAGCATATCGCCATTTATCAAAACGACGCCTTTTTCGGTTCTGAAGAAACGTTTGGCATCAAGCTTGGGATCTTCCCCAACGACCAGACCTTCCGGAATTTCGCAACCGCGGTCCACCACGACTTTCTTCAATCGGCAATTACGGTTTACTACAACATCGGGCAGCAGTACAGCTTCTTCGATCTCGCAATAGGAGTGAACCCGCACGCTGTTAAAAAGAAGCGATTTCCTGACCGTCGAGCCCGAGACAATACAGCCATTGGCAACGATACTATCAACCGCATGTCCGCGTCGTGTATTTTGGTCGAAGACAAATTTGGCGGGCGGCAATTGGTCCTGATAGGTAAAAATCGGCCAGTCAGGGTCATAAAGATCAAGCTCGGGTATTACATTGGTCAAGTCGAGATTGGCTTCCCAATAGGCATCAATCGTTCCCACATCCCGCCAATAAGGGCCGGCTTCCGGACTGCTCAGAACACAGCTATCGGAAAAATTATGCGCCATTACTTTTGCTGTTTTAACAGCATGAGGAATAAGGTCTTTTCCAAAGTCATGATTTGAGTTTTTGTCTTCCGCATCTCTTTTCAATTCATTGAAAAGATATTTCGTATTGAAAACATATATACCCATACTAGCCAGCGCTAGATCAGGCTTCCCGGGTATGCACGGCGGATCGGCAGGTTTTTCCAAAAAATCGACAACGCGGCTTTCGCTGTCTACATGCATTACACCAAAGCCTGCAGCGTCTAGGCGCGGTACTTCCACGCAAGGGATGGTAACATCCGCCCCACTCTTAATGTGTTCTTCCAGCATGACCGAGTAATCCATCTTGTAGATGTGATCGCCCGCGAGAATAAGCACCCATTCTGCCTTATGACTTTTCAAAATGTCGAGATTTTGAAAAACCGCATCCGCCGTTCCCTGATACCAATGAGTTTCATCGATGCGCTGCTGCGCCGGAATGATGTCGACAAATTCGTCCATTTCGCCGCGCAGGAAATTCCAGCCATATTGCATGTGGCGCATCAGGCTGTGCGATTTATACTGGGTCAGAACGCTGATCCGGCGAAAGCCGGAATTAATACAATTTGACAGCGCAAAGTCGATAATACGAAATTTACCACCGAAATGCACGGCGGGCTTAGCGCGCGTGTCCGTCAGGTCTTTCAGGCGGCTGCCGCGTCCTCCGGCCAGAATAATGGCAATGGCCTTTTTCGAAGCCTGACGCAGACCCCGATCGTATTCTGCCGCCTTGGATGCTTTTGGCACAGTCATTAACATTAAAATCTCCAAAAAAATGTCCCGAGAAATAAACCCCTGATATAAAAACAAAAATCAGGGTAGTTCTGTTCCATTGCACTGCAAATAATTTAACGCCCAAGGCAGGAACTGAATTAAGGCTATGTTGTTAGCAACACGATATTTATTTTATTTTGTAAAAAGTCCCATTTCATATGACCGATTTTGTAATTAAAGAAGGCCGTCCTTATCCGATTGGCGCTCACTGGGATGGCAAAGGTACGAATTTTGCCTTGTTCTCAGCACATGCCACCAAAGTTGAACTTTGCCTGTTCAACCAAAACGGCTCCAAAGAGACGGATCGTATCACGCTGCCGGAATACACAAATGAAATCTGGCATGGCTATATTGAAGGCGTTCATCCCGGCATGCTCTACGGATACCGCGTTTATGGACCTTATGCGCCAGAAGAAGGACACCGCTTTAATCACAACAAGCTTTTGCTTGATCCTTATGCAAGGGCGCATTCAGGAGAATTGAAATGGGACCCCGCCTGTTTTGGATATAAACTGGAAACTCAGGACGATTTGACTTTTGACGAGCGTGACAGCGCTCCTTTCGTACCGAAATGTGCTGTCGTTGACCCTAATTTCGACTGGAACGGACAGGAAAGGCAAGAATCTGTTCCGTGGGACCAGACTATTTTATATGAAACCCATGTGAAGGGTTTCACCATGCGGCACCCAAAAGTGCCGGATAACCTAAAAGGCACATATGCCGGTCTTGGTGATAAGGAAATCGTCTCATATATCAAATCTCTCGGGGTCACCTCGGTTGAGCTTTTGCCCATTCATACCTTTGTCAACGACTCTTACCTTCTTGATAAAGGACTGACAAATTACTGGGGGTATAGTTCCATAGGCTTTTTTGCGCCGGACCCGCGTTATGCCGCTGACAAGGCAAATTCCCTGCGCGAATTCAAGGAAATGGTTTCCAGATTTCATGATGCCGATTTGGAAATCGTTCTGGATGTCGTTTATAACCACACCGCAGAAGGCAACGAGCGCGGGCCGACATTATCTTTCAAAGGGATCGATAACGCTTCTTATTATCGCCTGATGCCCGATGAAAAACGCTATTACATAAACGATACAGGAACCGGGAATACATTAAATGTGACCCACCCGCATGTATTGAAAATGGTAACGGATTCTCTTCGATATTGGGTCGAGGAAATGCATGTCGACGGTTTCCGTTTCGATTTGGGCACTATTCTGGCCAGAGAACCCAATGGCTTCGATAATCAATCAGGCTTTTTGAAGGCCTGCAGTCAGGATCCTGTACTCAACACCGTTAAACTGATCGCAGAACCTTGGGATTGCGGTCCCGGAGGATATCAGGTCGGCGGTTTTCCACCGGGCTGGGCGGAATGGAATGATAAATTCCGCGATACGGTCCGCGATTACTGGCGAGGGGAAGCTTCTGCCGGAGACCTTGCCCCGCGCCTTTGCGCATCGGCGGACTTATTCAATGAATATGGAAGAAAGCCATGGTCATCGGTAAATTTTATCACTGCTCATGACGGCTTCACGCTCAATGATATGGTGACCTATGAAGAACGCCATAACGAAGATAACGGCGAAGATAATAAAGACGGCCATTCAGATAACAGGTCCTGGAATTGTGGCATTGAAGGCCCGACGGAAGACAGCGAGATTAATAATCTTCGTGAACGCCAGATCAGGAATATGATGGCTACGCTTTTATTATCGCAAGGTACGCCGATGATACTGGCAGGTGACGAATTTGGCCGTACCCAGCAAGGCAATAATAATGCCTATTGTCAGGATAATGAAATTAGCTGGCTCAATTGGGATATTGAAGAAAAAGGCCATTCCTTGATTGCTTTTGTCAAAAGACTGACAGAAATGCGACATAAATATTCAATTCTTCACCGTAGCCGGTTCTTAACCGGCGAACAGGACACTGACCTGAACGTCCGCGATCTCGTCTGGATCGATGCGGATGGCACTGAAATGCAGCAGGACGATTGGGAAAACGATCAGGCTAAATGTTTCGGCATGCTGATCGATGGCCGCTCAAGGCCTACCGGGCTTTTGCAGGAAGGCAAAGAGATTACCGTTCTTATTATATTCAACGCCTATCATGACGTTGTACAGTTCAAGCTTCCGGAATGCCCGGGAGGAAATAAATGGCTGCGTCTGATCGATACTAATTTACCCGATTATGAAGGAAATGACTTTTTCGAAAGCCAGTCTACATATGACGTGACCGGAAGATCGTTATTATTATTTGCCCTGCAAACGGCATAAATTAGCTGTTTGCAAGATTGGCTTGAAATATATCTTTCCAATTCGAGCATGACTTTTGAAAATCATTCAGCGACCGACGACTAACTTTAGGCAAGACAGGTGCGATATCGATTTCTTTTGTTTGATTGGAAAAAATCCGGTTATCCACTTGCATGGTTTGGCGGCCTGAGGGAAGATGTCCCAAGAGAAGATGTGAAGGGCGCTGCGGCGATAGCGACTGAAACATAAAAATTCTCCTGATTTTCCGGTATAAAAACACTAACTCTAAAAAATCAAAAATAGTTCCCTGACAAATCTTAAGGTTCCTGCGGGGAACGCATTTAAAATCAAACCGTTAGTACGAAAATATTTAAAATTGAATTTCAATACTCAGGCCGCCAAATGACATCTTCGTTATTAGAAAAAGCCGCCCGGGCGTATGGCATCGCCTTGTCATATAAAGGGGCGGATGGAAAAACCTTTCAGGCCAATCCCGAAACTGTCAAAAAAATGGTTTTCACACTGGCAGCGACGAAAGACTTGCAAAAAGCCTGGGATGATAAAAAAGAAGAAATTATCCGCAAAAGCTTGCCGCCCGTTGTCATTTGCTGGAACGGGATCATACCGGATTTCTGGATTTGGGCTGACAAAAATTCTTCATCCCTGCCTGTTCACATTATTAACGAAAATAAAAAATCGACCGTCTATCAGGCAAATGTTTCCAAAGCGGTCCGGCGCGGAAAAAACCTGTTTCGCCTGCGACTATCGCTAACTCAAAAAATCCAATTCGGATATTACGATATCGTAGTAAACGGAAAATCGTCCTTGCTGATCTCCGCTCCTGAAAAAGCGCCTTCGCAAGAACGTGATTGGGGTGTCTTTGCGCCGGTTCATGCCTTGCAAAGCGATAACACACGAGGAATTGGGGGATATAAAGAATTAGCCGATATATCAAAATTTATCTCTTCTCAAGGAGGTAAATTCATCGGTACGCTCCCTCTGCTCGCGGTCAATCATGAAAGTGAAAATTCAAATCATAGCCCCTATTCGCCTTCGACGAGGCTTTTCTGGGATGAGATTTATCTCGATATCGACAATCTTCCCGGCTATGACAAGAAAACGCCGCATGAAGAAAAGAGTGATGACGATTTGGTAGATTACGCGCGCGTTTATCAAGCAAAGAAAAAAATAATTCAAGAAGCTGCCGATCATTTTTTCCAAGGCGAAAACAACACAAAAGATTATGACGATTTTACAAGCCGAACTCCTTTTCTCGACGACTATGCCGAATTCATGTCAAAAGGCGATCCGGTACAAAAGCGCTATCACTTATACGCTCAATATGCCTGCCACTGGCAATTGTCGGCTCTGAAAAAAACTGGGCATGCGGATTTATATCTGGATTATCCGGTGGGAGTGCACACGGGCGGTTTCGACGCGGCACATTTCAGTCATTTATTTATAGACGGATTTTCGGTCGGCGCACCGCCCGATCCGCTCGGTATTCATGGGCAGAATTGGGGTTTCGGCGCTATGCATCCGGCAAAAATGATCGAAGACCGCTTCTCTTATGTCAGAGCGAGCGTGCATAATTATTTTAAATATGCAGCAAGGCTTCGCATCGATCATATCATGGGATTGTATCGTCTCTATTGCATACCCCATGATGCAAAAGCCAGTGACGGCGCCTATATTCACTATCCGTTTAATGCGTTAATGGCAGTTTTTTTACTGGAAGCGCATCGCCATCAAGTAATCCTGATCGGTGAAAATCTTGGCACGGTTCCGGAGGCCGTTAACGAAGCCATGACCAAACATCACCTTCTGCGCATGTGGATCGCCCAATTTGCCATGACCCATGACCCGAAGACAACATTTGAAACAATTGAGCCGGATATGATTGCCGGTATGAATACCCATGACTTATTCCCGTTCGAAGCCTATATAAAAGGCCATGATCTAGAACAGATGGAAAAGTATAAATTAATTTCCGCAGCCGACAAAAAAAGAATTTCTGCCGAGCGTTCTTTTCTTACAAAATGGAATGAATTTGGAAATCCTTATTTTTCTGTCCTTGAAGGACTTGCCAAATCCAGCGCTCTGTCGGTTATTATAAACATGGAAGATTTATGGTCGGAGACACTGCCGCAAAATATCCCGGGGACAGTTAATGAATACCCGAACTGGAGAAGAAAATTCAGCCAGCCGATTGAAAACTGGACAACAAACCACAATATACGGCGAGCATTTTCCTTGCTGAATGAATACCGGAAGAACAAATGAGCTATAAAATAACCGCCGACGATCAATATTATTTTAACGAAGGCCGTTTTGCGCATCTTTACGACAAGCTCGGCGCGCATGTTTTAGAAGGCGGCGGTGTGCATTTCGCCGTTTGGGCACCAAATGCAAAATCAGTTTCAGTTATCGGTGATTTTAATTTTTGGGACAAACAGCAACATAAGCTTTCTCCTGTAGGAAGTTCCGGGATATGGGCGGCCATTGTGCCGGAAGCTTGTCACGGGCAAACTTATAAGTATTTTATTATTTCCGATAGCGGTCATCACTTGGAAAAGGCCGATCCGGTTGCTTTTTGCGCGGAGACGCCGCCGCGTACCGGCTCGGTTATCTGGGATATAAAATTCGATTGGCAAGACAGCGAATGGATGAAAAAAAGACATTCATTCCAAAATTCGGACAAGCCGATATCTATCTACGAAGTTCATCTTGCATCATGGCGAAGAAAGCCCGAAGAGGAAAACCGCTCTCTCTCCTATGACGAAATGGCCGACGAGCTTGTCAAATATGTGAAAGATACCGGTTTTACCCATGTCGAATTTATGCCGGTCATGGAACACCCGTTCGGCGGATCATGGGGATATCAGATCACCGGATATTTTGCGCCGTCACGGCGTTTCGGTAACCCGCAGGCCTTGATGTATTTAATCGATAGAATGCATCAGGCAGATATCGGCGTTATTCTGGACTGGGTTCCCTCTCATTTCCCAAACGACGCCCACGGGCTGGCCCTTTTCGACGGCACGCATCTTTATGAACATGCCGACCCGAGGCAAGGTTTTCACCCTGACTGGAGCAGTTGCATTTTTAATTACGAGCGCAATGAAGTTCGCAGTTTTCTAATCAGCAATGCCATGTTCTGGCTCGATAAATTCCATGTCGATGGATTGCGGGTTGATGCGGTCGCCTCCATGCTTTACCTCGATTATTCCCGCAAGGAAGGCGAATGGATTCCAAATGAATTCGGAGGCCGCGAAAATCTAGGCGCTTTATCATTGCTAAAAGATCTGAACAGCATCACCCATGCTTATTTTCCTGATACGATCATGATTGCCGAAGAATCGACCTCTTGGCCGATGGTTTCAAAACCTGTCTACGCGGGAGGGCTTGGTTTCGACTTTAAATGGGATATGGGATGGATGCACGATACCCTCAAATATTTCCAGAAAGATTCCATCTATCGCAAATATCATCAAAATGACCTGACCTTTAGGTCTGTTTACGCCTTTCATGAAAATTTTGTCCTGTCACTTTCCCATGACGAAGTCGTTCACGGAAAAGGCTCGATGATCAATAAAATGGGCGGCGATACATGGCAGAAATTTGCCAATCTTCGTTGTCTTTACTCATACATGTATTCCCTGCCCGGCAAGAAACTTATATTTATGGGCAATGAAATTGCGCAATGGGCCGAATGGGACCATGACAGCAGCCTTGACTGGCATTTATTAAACGACATGCCACATCAGCAAATGCTAAAGCTGGTTACAGATCTAAATAATTTATATCGTCAGGAAAGCGCATTTCATATTGATGCCGATCCGCTTGGTTTTGAATGGATCGACTCATCCGATCATGACAATTCGGTTTTAAGTTATGTGAGAAAAGACTTTCATGGAAACTATATCCTTTGCGTGATAAATTTAACGCCCGCGCCCCATGAAAAATACAGTATCGGTGTTCCGGAAAAAGGCATCTGGCAGGAAATATTCAACAGTGATTCAAGCCATTATGGCGGCTCCGGCTTCGGAAATATGGGAGAGAAAGAAACCGTTGAATTACCGCTGCATGGCCGGCCCTATTCATTAGAGTTGAATTTGCCACCATTAGGCGCATTATTTCTTAAATGGAAACCATGACACTACAGAGAATAAAAGAATTCACCGACCCACGGCAGAGAATTGGCGCCACTTATATTGAAAGTGAGGGCGTAAATATTCGCCTGTGGGCACCAAATATAAAAGAAGCCCATATCGAATGGGTTGGTAATGATAAGACCGTTTTGCACAAAGAAAATGGTTATTTCTCAGGATTTTTTCCCACACGCCAAAATGGAGACAGATATTATTTTCACTGTGACGGCCATCGCATTCCCGACCCCGCGTCGCGTTTACAGCCGGAAGGCGTATTCGGTCCATCCGAAGTCGTCGAAGACACTTTCGAATGGAAAGCGGGAGACTGGAACGGGACAGCGCTTGCAGAAACTATTATTTACGAGATTCATCCGGGAACGTTCTCAGACAAGCATAATTTCGAAGGTATCATCGATGATTTGCCGCGTTTGAAGGATCTGGGTATTACGACGCTTGAAATTATGCCCGTATCTCAATTCTCAGGCGCGCGTAATTGGGGTTATGACGGCGTATTTCCCCATGCCGTACAAAACACATATGGCGGACCGCGCGAATTTAAGAGATTGATCGACGCCGCGCATTCACATGGTTTGAGCGTAATTCTCGATGTCGTTTATAACCATTTAGGTCCTGAAGGAAATGTACTCTTCTCTCTCGGCCCCTATGTACAAAGCAAATATAAAACACCGTGGGGCGAAGCGCTTAATTATGACGGCGCGTATAGTCATGAGGTACGAAAATATTTTCTGCAAACGATATATCAATGGATCATGGAATACAGGCTGGACGGTTTGAGATTTGACGCCATTCAAACAATTCTGGACACATCTCCGCTTACCTTCTTGCAGGAAGCTAATATTTTAAAGGAATATATCGAAGCGGAAACAGGCCGCGAAATTGTCTTTATGGCCGAAACCGATATGAATGATCCGAGAACACTGGATCCTATCGAAAAAAACGGCATGAATTTCGACGCTCAATGGGCGGATGACTATCATCACGCGCTTCATGTTACCCTTACCGGTGAAAAAGACGGATATTACAGTGATTATGGCGGCGCGAAGCAAATTGCAGAGATATTAAAAAATGGTGTTGCCTATCAAGGCGATTACTCCAATTTTCACAAACGCCCGCATGGAAAATCATACGCGCATATCGATAAAACCAGGTTAATTGTCCAATCGCAAAATCACGACCAAATCGGCAACCGTCTATTGGGCGAACGGCTTATCACCTTGGCCGGATTTGAAAAAAGTAAACTGTCCGCGGCCTGCGTTCTTTTGTCCCCCTTTACGCCGCTGCTATTTATGGGTGAAGAGATCGCCAGTGAAAACCCGTTTCAATATTTTGTATCGCATATAAGCGAAGAACTTAATAATGCCGTAATCAAAGGGCGTCTTCGCGAATGGGAATGTTTTGATTGGAAAAGCGAGCCGCCAAATCCAGTTTCGGAAGAAATCTTCAATTCATGCATTCTAAAAAACAAAAAGCATCACAATCCAAATTCCGAATGTATGAGCGCCTACTACAAGGAATTGATCACATTTTCCAAGAAATTCCGTAAGCTTGAATTAACAGTTAATCTTTATAATGATAACTTGATACAACTTAACTACGGGAACGATATAATAGTCATGTTATCTTTTTGCGAACAAGAACATATATATCCTCCACTTGCGGGAGACTGGGTATGCACTTTAGATTCAAGCAAATTTATTCCCGACCATAAAAATGTCTCTGAAAAAGAAAACACCATATCTCCCTATTCAGCCATCATTCTTGAACGGCAATAAGTATGAAGAAAAATTATATCTGTATTCATAGCCATTTTTATCAACCGCCCAGAGAAAATGCGTGGCTTGAAGCAATCGATTATCAGGAAAGCGCTGCGCCTTATCACGACTGGAATGAACGCATCACAGCGGAATGCTATAAACCAAACGGCCAGTCCCGCATCCTTGATGATTATAACCGCGTCATAAGACTGACAAATAATTACGCCCGCATGAGCTTTAATTTCGGCCCCACGCTTTTATCGTGGATGCAAGAGAACGATCCAGTGGCTTACAGCGCCATTTTGGAAGGCGACAGGCTAAGCATAGGACGCTTCGGCGGCCATGGATCCGCGATTGCGCAGGGATATAACCATATCATCATGCCACTTGCCAGCCGCAGGGACAAGGAAACACAGATTATCTGGGGCATCCGCGATTTCGAAAAGCATTTTAAACGCAAGCCCGAAGCCATGTGGCTTCCAGAAACCGCGGTCGATCTGGAATCGCTATCGTTGATGGCAGATCATGGAATCAAATTCGTAGTACTGGCACCACGGCAAGCGGACGCCATGCGTCCTGTCGGTCAAACACAATGGGAAAAAGCAACCGACGATTCAGTCAACACAAGACAGCCTTATCTGGTAAATCTACCAAACGGCAAAACAATTGCAGCGTTCTTTTATGATGGCGCGCTTTCTCAGGCAGTTGCCTTTGAAGGCTTGCTCAACAATGGTGAATTTTTTGCCAAGCGTCTCATCAACAGCTTCCATGACGGCGCGAAGGATCAATTGTTACACATTGCCACAGACGGTGAAAGCTATGGCCACCATCACCGTCATGGCGATATGGCACTAGCCTATGCTTTCGATTGTATCGAAAAATCAAATCAGGTCGAGTTAATCAATTACGGTCTCTATCTGGAAAAATTCCCGCCACAACACGAAGTTCTTATTCACGAAAATTCTTCATGGAGTTGTATTCATGGTATCGAACGCTGGAGGTCCGACTGCGGCTGCAATGGCGGTATGGGCCACAACTGGTCTCAAAAGTGGCGCAAGCCATTAAGAGAGGCCGTCAATTTCCTCGGCAGTGAACTAGACCTAGCGTATGAAAATTTCATGCAGCAGCAGGGAATCGATCCCTGGGCCATCAGGAACGCATATATAAATCTTATTCTCGACCGGTCGGATGAGAACAGGCAGGAGTTTTTAAAGTCGTGGATAAAAGATTCTCCCTCTGAGACCAAATGTAATATTTTAAAAGCACTCGAATTGCAAAGAAACATCCTTTTAAGTTATACGAGCTGCGCCTGGTTCTTCGACGAAATATCCGGGACGGAAGGTGTTCAGAACCTGCAATATGCCGCTCGCGTTATCGAGCTTGCGAAAGAAATATTCGATCTCGATCTTGAAGACGAATTTATTAAAATTCTGGCTGCCGCGCCTTCCAATATTCCTGAATTTGGCAATGGTGCCACAGTCTATAAGAATTTGGCGAAGCCTTCCCAGATTGACTTCCTCAAGCTTGCCGCTCATTTAGCAGCTATAAGCCTCTTCAGGGACAAGATAAAAGACGGTGATTTTTATTCCTTTAAATATGAATGGAAAAATGTTGAAAGATTTTTTTCCGGTAAATCGCAACTCATTTGCGCCCATGTAAACCTTTGTTCAAAAGTCACCATGGAATCGCATGACATAGAATTTGCCATCATACATTTGGGTGATCATAATATTAATGTCGGCGCACTTCCTTATAGCGGTGATGAAGCCTACAATATCATGGTTCAAGATTTTTCCGACGCATTCAAACATGGCTATACCGTTAACGCCTTAAGAATTCTGGATAAATATTTTGAAGGAAATTTATACTCTCTAAACGACCTTTTTCGTGATCAACAAAAGGAAATTATCGATATCGTGTTTTCCCAGACATTGAGTACCGTCGAAGATCAGTTTAAAAATATATATCAGCAATATTATTCGGTCATGCGATATCTATCCGATATTCATATCGCTCTTCCCCCTGTTTTCCATCACATAGCACGCTTCGTCCAGAACCGTGATATCGAAGCAGAGCTTAACAAGGGAGACATCCATGCCGAAGAAATAGCGCGTCATATTCATGAAATAAGGCAATATGGCGTTGAACTCGATGCAGGACGGATAGGCAAGGATTATATTACTTGCCTTAAAAAATTATTCGATAAAATTATCTTAAAGAATGACAACGACGCGCTTAGACAATTCGCCAAACTCTTAGAATTAACAAACCAACTTCCTTTTCACTTAGATCTTGGGGATATTCAAAATCTTTTTGCCGCTTTCGTATTTAATGAAGATGATAAAATCTCGAAATACTCTCCAGAGAGTTACGAACTTATTAAAGTATCCGCGCAGCGCCTAAATATTAAAATGCCGGAAAAAGATATATGAAGCCGGTCGCCACATACAGATTGCAGCTAAACAAGGATTTCACGTTCGATGATAGCAAAGCGATCAGCGCTTACCTGAAAGAGCTTGGTATCTCTCACCTTTACTTATCCCCCATCCTAGAATCGAGTTTGGGCAGCAATCATGGATATGACGCGACAGATTTTACCCATATTAGCGAGGAGCGTGGCGGATCTTTATCGTTTAAATTATTGATGGAGGCGGCGAACAAGGAGCAATTGCGCGTTATTCTTGATATCGTACCAAATCATATGGCAGCCAATCTGGAGAATAAATACTGGAAGGACATTCTAAGAAACGGCCCTAAATCAGTTTTTTTCCCACTTTTCGATATCAAAACTGCAATAGGAGAAAAACTATGTCTTCCTATACTTGGGCAGGATTTAGAAGAAGAGATAAAAAAAGGGAAGATCTCCTTATCAGATAAAGACGGGGAAACAGGGTTCGCCTATGGGGATCAATTATTCCCGATGAATGAGGAATCCCAAGCCGCATATCAAAGAGGCGATCTTACGAGTGTTAAAGAATTGCTTGAAATGCAGCATTACGAGCTGGTCTTCTGGGCAGATAAAGAAAAGCCTCTAAATTACCGCCGGTTTTTTGATATCACGGGACTAGCCGGCGTCAGGGTTGAACACAATGAAGTTTTTGATCTGACACATAAATTCATATTTGAGCTTATTCAAAATAATCCTGTGATCGATGGCGTGAGGATCGATCATATCGACGGATTGGCCGATCCCGAAAAATATTTAAACAACCTTGAAAAAGAAATTCCCGACATATGGATTGAGAAGATATTAGCGCCGGAAGAACATATCCCTGCTGAATGGAAAACGCTCGGTACGACAGGGTATGAATTCATAGAATATATGAACCAATTGATGGTTAACAAAACAGGCTTTAGTAAAATCGAGGAGTTCTGGCGTAAAAATTCGGAGATTCAATGGGAGAATTTTGAAGCCTGCGTAACCGACGGAAAATCTGAAATTATAAATAATTCCTTGAAACCAGAATTGGACAGGCTTGTTTCTCTGACAATTAGTGAAGAGAGCGAGCGACAAGAAGCCGAAATATTCTGGCTATGGCTTACAATCGCCATGCCCGTATACCGTATTTACACGGATAATTTTTCTCTCGACGATCCCTTTTTAAATAAAGCCTTGATAAAAGCTCGCTCTTTGGGTGGACAGAATTTTATAAAATCGGAAAAAAAATACCTGCCCTTATTTTTAAATCCAGAGACTGAAAATCACAAAAAAGCGTTATTGGAATGGAAACAACTATCCGGACCGGCCATGGCCAAAGGTTTGGAAGACACCGCACATTACAGGTATACGCCTCTGCTAGCTTTAAACGAGGTGGGCTGTGAGGCACGCATAGATAAACCCCATAAAAATTCGTTTTTTGGATGGATAAATACTCGATCCCAAACGCATCCCTACGGCCTAAATGCCACATCTACACATGATACAAAGCGCTCAGAAGATGCGCGTCACAGATTATATGCCCTAGCCGATAGGCCGGATGAATGGATAAATTTCTGCAACAAATTTATCCCGCCCAAACCCCCTATTCCTTTTAGCTCATGCTACATGATTATTCAGACTATTATTTCGATCTGGCCGCTAAACGGTCAAATAGATGAAGACTTCATTGCGCGCATTAAAACATACGCTCAAAAAGCATTCAGAGAACAAAAAATATATACACGCTGGACATCGCCATCTGATGAATTCGAGAAAGAAATATCTGACTTTATTGAGACAATTTTGCACGAAAAAGAATTTATAAATCATGCATCAGATATGGCAGGCCGCATTTCAATGAATGGCGCACTCAATAGCCTGAGCGTCCTGACTCTAAAAATCCTGAATTCCGGAATTCCTGACTTTTATCAAGGAACGGAAAAATGGGAGTTTAATTTGGTGGATCCCGACAACCGCCGCCCCATAGATTACGCCAGTCGGAAAGAAAATTTGCAGGATATCGGGGACATGACCGACCTGTTAAGGAACTGGAAAGATGGGCGAATAAAATTATGGATGACCCTGAAATTGCTTGATATCCGCAGGTCCTTAATCCCTGATTTGGCGGAGCTTGAGATAGAGATTTTAGAAACTGTCGGCAGTATGGCAGATCATCTAATCGCCTATGCTATAAGAAACAAAAATAAGGAGTCAGGATTAATTGTCGCTTGTCCGCGCTATCCGGGGAAACTTAAATTTACAGAAGATTTCAAAGTCGACTGGATGGATACCGCCCTCATTCTTCCAAAGGAATTTTCAAATTATACCCTTACAGATATGCTTCAGGGAAATAACATCGAAATGGATAATTTTAAGGCGGCTGAAATCTTCAAATTCCTTCCTATTTCCGTCATTGGCTTTGGGAACAAAATTGCCTGAAGTGATGTTGGATGCAGGCGAGAGGTTCAGCATGCCAGTTAAAAAAAACTTTATGAAATCGAAGAATATATGCAGGGTTACGTTTCGTTTTCCCTCTAACGATGCAAATTGCGCGTGCCTTGTCGGTGACTTCAATCAATGGGATACAAGTGCAAATCCTATGAAAAAAGGGAAACAGGGTTTTTCAACGACTCTCGACCTTGAGCCTGGTAAAGAATACCAATTCAGATATTTTTTGAATGGTGAGAAATGGGCAAATGACGATGAGGCGGATGGATATATCGGAACGTCATATCCTGATGCAAAAAATTGTATAGTTAGTATTTAAAATTAAATTTTATATGAAATTTTTATGGGCAATAAATTATTTAAGCCGGGAGACATATTTCGGCCAGGAAAGCATTGTTGGAAAATAGCGAATGCTTCATATGCGTCAATTATCGTTGACTATGCGAATTATTACCGCGATCTTCATCAATCGATCGTCAAAGCCAAGAAATCAATCTTTATCCTAGGCTGGGATATAGACGGAAGAATTGAGCTTTTACGCGGCGAAGAAAAAGAAAAATCCGCGGCCCCAGCTTGCCTATTCGACCTTATAAAATGGAAATTCGAACAACAGCCAGATATAAAAATATATCTTAATAAGTGGGATTATTCCATTTTCTTTGCCAAAGAGCGTGAGCCTTTGGCTGGTCTTCATTGGAAAACTATTGAATCAGATAACTTCCATTACTGTATCGATAGCGTTTTACCGCTTGGCGCATGCCATCATCAAAAAATCGCCGTTATCGATGATGAAGTCGCCTATTGCGGCGGTATGGATATCGCGCTGGCTCGTTGGGATTACCGTGAGCATCATCCGGTAAATCCGGATCGGCAAGATCCAAAAGGTTTATTGAACCCTCATCATACAGAACCTTTTGCTCCTTATCATGATTTGATGATGGTGACGGCTGGCGAGGCCGCCCGGTCACTTGCAGAACTGGTCAGAGAGAGATGGAAACTTGCCTGTCAAATCCCGACCATTCCATTGCTTCACGAAGAAAGCCAGGAAATCCCTCACTCTTGGCCGCACAGCGATCCCCCTGATTTTGAAAATATTCGCATTGCGATTGCGAGAACTTTACCCCCCGTCCGCAAAAATCCGCGGCGTGAGGAAATAATCGAGGCTTATCTGACAGAAATCAAACAAGCAGAAAAATTCATTTACATTGAAAACCAGTTTTTGGTTCAGGAGGATATCGCCCGCGCCATTAACAAGCAGCTTCGAGATCAACCAGAATTAAGAGTATTGGCGATCAGCTGCGACCACCCCAAAGGGATCATGGAAAAAAAATCCATGTGGACGCCGCGCCTGAAATTCAGGGAAATAGTGGAATCGGGTGGCGTTGCGGATCGTGTTGCCCTTGCCTATCCTATAAGTCGTGAAGACGGTCGGCAGGACCCAGTTCGTATACATTCGAAACTGATGATCATCGATGATAAATTTCTGCATTTAGGCTCCGCTAATATCAATAACCGGTCCATGGGACTGGATACCGAGTGCGATCAAATTATTTTTGGCGAATCCGAAAAAGCGCGCAAAAAGATAGCGGCGGTTCGGACCGATCTTATTCGCGAACATAGTGGCCGAGAAGCAGATGAAATAGATTTCCTCGTTGAAAGTAACGCACCTATAGAAGAGTTTCTCAAGGAAGTCCCTACAAGTCGTCAGCATTTTAGACGGATTGATGATGAAGAATACAGGCATGAGCGTTTTGTAAAAATTGCGAAGTTTTTTTCAGACCCGCGCCGCCCGCTTATATCGGCGGATATAACTATCCCAATCAGCCGTAAACATCTTCAAAGGCATATTTCCAAACCATGGCCATGGCTGGCTTTATCCTTGGTTGTTTTGATTTCTCTCCTTATACCCTATATCCCTGATATCGAAAGCCTAACTCAATGGATTGAAAATCTGCTCGATTCCAAGCTTGCCATTCCAGGCATTATCCTGCTTTTTATTTTATCAGGGATAGTTTTATTTCCTGTGACGATATTAATCACCGTGACAGCAGCTATATTCGGCTCCTCAGTGGGACTTGCTTTATCTCTTATCGGCACCCTTCTGAGCGCATCTATCGGCTATTACATTGGCAGAAAGGTAAGCACTCCCAAATCACAAACTATGTTTGGGATAAAGTTTAAAGAATTCAAAGAAAAGATCAGAGATAGCGGCGTCGCAGGCGTCAGTATAATACGCATGCTGCCAGTCGCCCCTTTCGGCTTGATGAATATCTTATTCGGCATGAATGGCATAGCTTTCAGCAGCTATCTCGCCGGAACTTTTTTTGGTATCTTACCAGGCACAATCGCTCTCTCTTTATTTGGAAGCTCTCTTTTTCGTCTTTTTAAAGAGCCAAATACCCAGGACACTATTTTATTAGTTGTGGGAATATTTCTCTGGCTAGGTATTGTTGCTTGCTCGCATATTATAGATAAAAAATTCCGCCAAAGATTTTCATCATGACTGAATTGCGTTTGATGTGCTTCAATATCCATGGAGGGCGCGATTTAGGCGGCGAACGTGATTTAAGCCGCATCCGCCGGCTGATGGACGATTATGCCATCGATATCGGCGTTTTTCAGGAAATGGAAACCAGATCGAAATATCGCGGAAAACCGCAAGACGTTTCTATATTGGCAGGCCCGGAAAGGCCGCATCACATCCCCGGCCCCAGTCTTCAGGACGGCACGGGATGGTACGGTAATCTTATTGTCAGTCGCTTTCCCATCATACGCGCCTATGTCCACAACCTTGAAACTAAAATGGATTTGGAACCTCGTTGTGCGGTTGATGCATTAATTGAAACTCCTCTAGGGAGGATAAGAGTCATTGGCACGCATCTATCTCTTAAAAAATGGGAAAGGTTTTCAGAGGCAAAAAATTTAATTAAATTAATAAATCAGGTAGAGCAAACAGAGAAAAATCCTGTTTTCTTATTGGGCGATTTGAACGAATGGCGGGAAAATTCCAAGCTCATTAAACATTTAAACTCTTTGATGACACCTATACCATGCTCGGCAAGCTTCCCCAGCCTGTTCCCCATACTAAAACTGGACCGCGCCTGGCACGACTCAAAAAGAATGAAAGTCTCAGGGCGCACATTATCATCAAAAGAGATTAGGAAGTTATCCGATCATTTGCCTATTATAATCGAGGCATCGGACTAAGAAATATAAATGGCGTCCCCTACGGAATACGAATTGCCACTGTTAAATCCTTATTTACTTGATTAATCATCAAGCAGATAAAAATAAATGCCCCCATACGTGCCCCCAATCTAGTTGCAGGTTTTTCAGATAAAAATTTTCTCCGAAATTGTAAATCTTCCTCAGATAGCTTGCAATGTTTGGATTATCCAAAAAATAAAACTTTCTTCTGGAGTAACCTGATGTGTCAGCTAACGTAAATTATGACTAAATCAATTTTTTCGAATGAAACTGATATTAGCGTTAAGGCAGACGACTCTGTGCTACGTATTCCCTGTCCATGCGGGACGATCTTCAAAATATCAATATCTTATATTTCAAGTGATGAATTTTTTACTCAACGCTTAAACAGAATATTACTTTGCGCACCCTGCGCTGGGCTTGGGCAGTCGTACCAAATAGAACTTGAGAATTGATTTGGGGATATATGTTCTGAGATCAACCTCGAACTATCAAAGAGAGATATTCGGCGACTAATCAACGGCCAGAGAATTGCAGTCAATAACAATAAAGTAATTGACCCTTCATATAAGATTGATCGTCCTGGAGGCTGATAATAAAATTCAGGCACAAATATATTTTGCCATATTATAGAGCAATGAAATACATCTTATGATTACTAAATATGATCGACTTGGCGATTAAATAAAATATCATGCCTCAAATTAATGTTATATAAATTACAGCAATAATTATATCTTAACTGCTGATTTGAGAATGATAAAATATGAAAAATTTTTACTATCTTATTATTTGTTTTTTCCTAGCTGGTTGCACCACAATGAACGTCGTATCAATTGATAAGAACTACAGCATTTCACATGTGTGTATAGAAAAAAACCCAAAGGTGATTGTAAGTGATTTCCTTGAGATAGTTCGCGATGAATTTTCTGAGCATAAAATTTCTACAGAAGTGTATGAATCAAATAAGATTCCTAAAAATTGTACATATCACATGACTTACACAGCATTCCAAACTTGGGACGTTGTTATGTATATGCACCATGCAGAATTACGATTATTTAAAGGAAACCAAAAAATTGGTGATGCTGAATTTCACCTAAACGGCAAAGGCGGTTTCGCGCCAACAAAATACAATAGTACAAAAGCAAAAATGAAGCCTGTTATCGATAAACTTCTTCAAAACTTATAAAATCATAAACTCAAATCTTACTTGCTTTTAAAGACTAAAGAAGTGTTGATGCCTCCAAAGGCAAAGTTGTTACTCATAAAATATTCGATATCCAATGCTCTGGCAGAACCTGTGATATAATCAAGATCTGCGCAACGCGGGTCTATATTTTCTAGATTAGCGGTCGGACAGAACCATTTATCCCTCATCATCTCGATAGTCAGCCAGGCTTCTATCGAACCGCAGGCACCAAGAGAATGCCCGAAGAATGATTTGAGAGAATGAATAGGCGTTTTTGACCCGACAAGATTGAATGTCGCCTGTGTCTCTGCAATATCTCCCCATTCCGTCGCTGTTCCGTGGCCGCTGATAAAGCCAATATCACCCGACTTCAGATTTGCATCTTCCAGTGAAAGCCGCATAACCTCGTGCATGGTTTTACTTTGCGGCAAAGTCGCATGATGCCCGTCGGAATTGCAGGCAAAACCGACTATCTCGGCATAAATTTTTGCGCCGCGCGCCATAGCATGCTCATACTCTTCAAGTATGAGAGTAGCGGCACCTTCTCCGATAACCAGCCCGTCTCTATCGCGATCGTAAGGCCGTGGAGTTTGAGACGGCGACTCGTTTTTTGTACTGGTTGCAAAAAGCGTGTCGAAAGTCGCGGCGTCGGTTATATCCAGCTCCTCCGCCCCGCCGCAAAGCATGATATCGGCCTTGCCAAGTAAAATACTTTCATACCCGTAACCAATAGCCTGGCTACCCGAGGTGCAGGCGCTCGACGTCGGGATAATACGGCCTGTGATACCAAAGAATAAACCGATATTAACAGCCGTCGTCTGGCTCATCATGCGGATATAATTTGTCGCCGTAAGGTGTTTCGACGTTCCGTGCATTTTAAGTTCATAAAAACCCAATACTGAATCCGGGCTTCCGAATGAAGAACCATAGGCTATACCGGTTCGTCCGGCCGTTATTAAGGTATCATCTTTTAAACCCGCGTCAGCAATGGCTTCTTCGCTGGCAAATACAGCCATTTGGGAAACACGGCCCATGGTTCTCAATTGCTTTCGCGAATAGCGATCTTCTACATTGAAATCCATGACAGGTGCGGCGAGGCGCGTATGAATTCCTGTATAACGCTCCCATTCCGGCATAAATTTGATTCCGGTTTTATTGGCTGCCAAATTTTCACGAATGCCTACCCATTCATTTCCCAAGGCCGTTACGCCGCCCATTCCGGTTACTACGACACGACGCATTTATATCATGCCCCCGTTAACCGAAATAACCTGCCGCGTGATATAGCTGGCCGCGTCCGAGCAAAGGAAGGCAACCGCTGCGGCAACTTCATGCGGCTGGCCCATGCGGCGCATCGGTACTGTATCCAGAGCTTCATCATGAATTTCCGTCGTCATTTGCGTCTCGATAATACCGGGTGCCACGCAATTAACCGTGATATCGCGTTTCGCCAGTTCAATGGCAAGAGCCTTTGTCGCGCCAATAATACCCGCCTTGGCCGCGCTGTAATTAACCTGCCCTCTATTTCCGGCAATACCCGATACAGAAGACAGCGTAACGATCCTGCCGCCTTTACGCGCCGAAACAATCGGCATGACGACAGGCCTCAAGACATTATAAAAACCATCCAGATTGGTGGATAAAACACTGTCCCATTCTTCATCTTCCATTGCCGGGAAAGCGGAATCTCTTGCGATACCCGCATTTAAAACAACGCCATAATAAGCGCCGTTAGTTTCTATGTCTGTTTGCAATGTCTCAAGACATTGCGCCCGATTGGAAATATCGAAAGATATTAATCGTCCCTGTCCACCAGCGGCAGTTATTTCTGACAAGGTAGCTTCAGCGCCTGCTTTGTCAGATGCGTAATGGACGATAATTTTAAATCCGTCCTGCCCAAGTTTAATAGCGATGGCACGGCCTATTCCCTTACTGGCGCCCGTCACTAAAATTGTTCTTGTCATTTATTAGTCTCCGTAGTCAAAAATTCGGTTGGATTATCCGGTTGAAAAACATTCAACTGGGCAGAGGCCAGTTCGACCCCGCCGCATATAATAGTACAGGCAAATGATCCCATATTTTCATGCCTGAAGATTTCCCGAGCAGAAACGATAAGCGTTGCGCCGGGTGAAAACCACGGTTGAATACATTTATAATTCCTCGTGCCCAATAAAAACCCGAGGCGCGGCGGTACATTCCGGGCCAAACCCTGAAGTCCGGCATAAGCACCGCAGCATTGCGCCATATATTCCAGGCCCACATGAACAGGAACACCTTTCCCTTCCCGAAAGAAAGGAATACCCGGTCTTATTAGAACGCTGACGGAAGCTGATATACTGTCCCAGTCAATGACGTCATCAATTAATATGGCAGGCATTCTGTGCGGCAGGATATCGGACATATTATATTTCATGACCTTCGCCCCAATATAAGAGAGGCATTACTTCCACCGAAACCAAAGGAATTACTAAGCATGGCGGCAGGACCGCGCAGAGATATTTTACTTTCCCGCTCTACAAAATTAAGTTTTGGAATTTCGCTATCGTATTCTCCGTCCCAGAGATGAGGCGGCAGAAAACCGGAAGATGTCTGCGGATTTAAAAGTGTCCATAAAAACCCGGCTTCGCAACCACCTGCAGCCCCCAGCATATGTCCAGTCATAGCTTTGGTTGAACTGCATGGAGTTTCACTGCCAAAAACCGCAGATACGGCACGCGCTTCCATGGCATCGTTCAGCCGTGTCGCCGTTCCATGCAGGTTAATATATTGAATATCGGTTTCGGCAAGACCAGCTTCACCCAGAGCCTGCCGCATGGCATTTTGCGCGCCCTGCCCTTGCGGATCAGGCGAGGTTTGATGATAGGCGTCAGATGTTTCACCAATCCCCATTAATTCAACAGACCCTTCTTCCACGGAGAGCAGAAAAGCCGAAGCGCCTTCGCCAATGGTTATACCGTCCCTGTTGGAACTAAAAGGATTGCATGGTTTTTTAGAAAGAAGTTCGAGAGAATTAAAGCCGTTTAACGTCATTTTGCAGAGCGTATCTGCCCCGCCAACAATCACGGCATCCACCAAACCCGCACGCATCAAGCGCCTTGCAGAGGCGAATACTTTTGCACTAGACGAACAAGCCGTTGCTACCGTGTAAGCCGGTCCTGTAAGTTTAAAATAAGAAGCCACAAAATTACTCAAGCCGCTTATTTCCTGTTTCCGGTAATCAAAATCGGCTGGCCAATGGCCGGTTTGTTTTCTTGATATCAGCGCATCTTCGCCGCTGGAAATACCCGATGTGCTGGTGCCGACGACAACGCCGATGCGATGTGCGCAGTATTTCTCTATGGCCGCTTCAATGCTTGACGCAATTTGCAGCAGGCAAGTCTGCATAAGACGGTTGTTCCGGCAGTCAAATTTTTCCATGCCTTTTGCCAAAGGCGGTAAATCCCCCTGAATAGCACCGACAAAAACCGGGCTACCGGTTAAAAGATCTTCGCGGCTTGTAAGTCCGGCCCTTGTTCCATTTCGTAAAGCTGTACTTACTTGAAAAACATCCGAGCCGATTGGCACATTTAAGCCACAGGATTGTATATAAAACCTGCTCATAGCATTTGCCGCGCAGAGTGGATATCGAGTTTATAACCCCAGATCAGGTTCTGATAAATAACACGTCCCGTAAACTTATTCTGAATTGACGGCTCATATTCTATTTCGATTAGAGTTTTTCCATCCAGGGATATTTTTCTGCCATTTTTAGTTTCAGTTAAAACCGCCTTCGTGCCCGCCAAAGCTTTCCGGACAGAAGAGGCCGGCCAGTTTGTAAGAATAAAATCGGCGAGAATGTTTTGGGGCGGCAGATTATCCGGCATGAAGCCAGACTTCTGGTAAGTAATTTTATCCTTATCCCAGTCGATAGTTAACCCTGAACGACCCATAGGATCATAAAAAACAATCAGTAAATGCTCGGGCGTTATACTGAGCTGGTTCTGAAACGAGTAAGATTCATCACTGTAATTTGCCGTGATCATTTGTGTGGCTTCTACAGAAGAAATCATATCGGTTAGCGGTGGGAAATTCATATTGATACCAGGCGCAATTGTTGCCCTATTGGTATTAACAGCATCAACCGAATGCGCGCATCCGGCCAGTCCCAAAATCGCCATGAAAAATATAGTTTTTATCATATTCATGTCTTAACAAAGTCAGGCGCATTTTTAAATGCCATAGGTGACAATATATAAGATATCAGCGTCCCGATAAGCATGGTTGCCCCAAATGACTGTACCGCCGCAACATTGCTTAAAATCAACAGCCCGAAAGACAGGAATGTGGTCAGACTTGTCATGGTAGTTGCCAGTAAAGTCACAGGACGATGATCCCCGGCGCTTTCTGCACAGAAAATGACGTAATCGACCGCCAATGAGAGAACGAGAACTAATGCCATGGCGTTAAAGAAAGTGAAGGTCATGCCCGCAAGCGCACAAATTCCGGGGGTCAGAATAATAGTCAGAACCGGCGGGATCATCATGTACAGCCCATGCCTTATCCCGTAGCGCCAGGCGAGTAGCGGCACCATCAACGCGGCAGACAGCGCCAGAAGAATAAGCGCCCGGACTCGGTATTTTCCCAATAGATTACTAATATCCTGAACCGGATTAACCAGACGGACGCCTTGCAATCCTTGCGCGGCAGCTTCGACAGCCGCCATATCTTTCACGCGGTCGAGCATGACAATATGAAGCGTACGGCCATCAACCTCACCCAAAGAAAAATATGAAAGGAACTCAGGTTGGTTGCTTAAACTTTCCTCTGTCAAATACGGAGAATTCCATTCAGGTTTATCTACAACTTTAGAAAGCTGAACTTGCCCTAGATAGTCTTTTAAAAAATGCGCGTACAGATCGCTCTGCAAATGGCGGTTTTCTTTTTGTCTTTCAACCGAAGGGACAAAGCTTGAAAAACCCCGAAAACCGGATATTGAACCTTTCTCAACAAGATGATGCAACCTGTCCATCAACGCTTCTTCTCTTTGCAGGGATGTTTCAAGATTATCACCTTCAACGAGATAAAAAACGCCGCTTTCCGAGGCCCCAATAAGATTTTGAACTTTTGCCTGCTCTTCAACCAGATGCTTCGGCAGGCTTTGTAAATGATGAACATCATCGTCTGGTTTAAACAGGAGCAATCCACCAAGACCTGTTATCAGCAAAATAATAAAAACCGCGCGACGAAATGATAAATAATTCCTGTCCTGCCATAATTTAAGAAACTTACCTAGAACAGCAACTGTTTGGATTCTGTGGCGCGGCTCTTTCATCTTGTCCAGATAGGGAAGCCAAAGAACGACCGTTAGCCATGATCCTATCAATCCCACCGTTGAAAAAGCCGCCACCTGTTTCAAACCAGGAAATGGCGCAAGGAATAATGTCAGATAGCCGATAACAGTCGTCGCCGTACCAAGGCTTATTCCCATCACCGATTTCTTTAAACGCTGTTGAGGCGTTTTTGACGCCGCATAGAATATTTCACTGCAATATTCCAGACTATAATCAACGGCCACTCCAATGAGGCTGACGCCAAATAACAAAGCCCCGACATGCAGGCTGCCAAAAACCCATAAACCAAAAGCAAGGGCCGTAAGAATACCTACACAGAGCGTAAGCATGCTCAAGGCAATAGGTAGCGGAGAACGGAAAACTACGAGAAGAACAATTATCGCGCCGATAGTGGAAATCGTACCAATAAAGGATGTTTCGGTCATAGCCTGTCGCGATCCCGCCTCGGCAAAGAAAATGGCCCCTGTGCGTAAAATCTCGACATCAGGTGAACTGCTTTCTATTTCCTCGCTAGCCTGATCAAAAGCCGCAACAACGGATTTCTGTGTTTCGAGAGCGAAAGCCTCACCCTTTAGTTTTCCTGAAATCAATATCCATGTTTTACCCTTATCGTCGAAAGATAAAGCACCATCGGTTTTTGTAAAATTGGAAGCGGGTACGGGCAGGCTGGTGAAAAAACCTGGCAATAATAGAAAAGGATCTTCTTGTAAAAGCTTGGGATTGGAAATTCCGGTGAAACTGTAAATTTGCGACAAAGCCCTTGTAACTATATCCTGAGCCTTGCCTTCCCTAAGCGTTTCACGATCATTATGAGACAACAATCCCGTCCGGTACGGGAAATAAAATTTTGCTATTTTTTCCAGATCATTTTTATTATCGGCAATATCAATCAGATCAAGTGCTTGAGTATTTCCAAGGCGCGCCTTCATAATATTTGCGGCAATCAACGCGTCTTTTCTATTATCTGACCCTACTAGGATAACCAATTGCCGCGATAGATTTCGGGTTACCGCATCATTAGCATGTTTTAAACTTGGATCTCTTTCCTCACGCGGCAAAAGCGCCATCAAATCGGTGTCGAACTTTATACCTTCATAAATCTTAATGGCAAGAAATCCACCGGCTAGAAGAACCAGCAGCAACCATAAAAGCGCCAGTTTGCGTATCAAGGCGACACCATTTTAAAAGCCGCATTTTCGTCTGCGGCTAATGGCAAAGGAGACAATTTTTGATTTTTAAAGGTCAAGATGTGTGAGCCGCCGTCTTTTTTATCCAGCACGATCTTGTCGGCAAATTGACTGCCATTAATAGTAATGGACCGAAACGGCATGTCTGCATCATCAGGCTTGCGGGTAGTTAAAATAACCTGCCATTTTTTTTCAGTACCGCTGCGCTGAATTTTAAAATCATGTTCGAGGATATCCCAGTTACCAGCCAGAACGCCGCCTATCATTTCGTACAATTTTGTCAAAAAAGGAATTTTTCCAGCATCCATGTTCATGGATTTCTTATCGTTAATCTCCTGACCTATTCCCTTTGGCGTGATAACCGTTTTAGTGACAAAAGGCTTTTCCGCCTGCCAGATAATCCCTTGCGACGGCGCGATCACAAAACGACCCGCGGAATGGAGGGGGGTTTTAAAACCCGGATTGATTCGGGTTTCCTTATATATCCCGCGCAGAACCATATCCGCAGAAATCTTTTCTTCGGCCATGGCCGGCAAAGATATAAAAATAAGTAGCCATAAAAGGACAAACTTCACTGGAAAGCCTCGATCTTCTGCGTAAGGATTAAGGGCGTCTCGATACATAGCTCGCCGCTATCAGATTTAACAGCGAGTTGTATGGTGTGCGCTTTTGTCAGGACTTCCGCAGTTTCTTTATCCGAGACTATATATTTTATTTTCAACCTGTTCTCATATTCAACAATAGTTGCAGTAATGATTATTTCCTGGAAACATTTCACGGGCCGGATATAGCGTATCTGCATATCGACTATAGGCCATATATATCCCGATTGACGCATGGCATCGTAATTGTAATCGATTTTATCGAGCAATTGGCATCGTGCCTGCTCAAAATAACACACATAATTTCCATGCCAGACGACATTCATCGGATCGACATCGTAAAATTGCGCTTTTAAAGTTATCTCTGCTGAAATCATTTTAGTTTTGCCCAAAAATCAAAAAAGTTGAACCATTGGAAAGGCGTTTTCGCCGCATAATGTTCAAGCCTTTGCGCATATCTACCGCAATAGCCCTCAAGAATAGTGGCCCTGTCCTTTCTTGGCAGTTCAACGCGATCAGCGAATTTCTCAATGGATAAAGTATATTCGCCCTCTTTATGAGCCGCACAAAAAAGAAGATAAGTCGGACATTCAAGCAATGATGCCAAAATCCATGGCCCATGCGCAAAAGGCGCCTTCTCACTAAAGAAATCCACATAGGCTACATGCCCATGACTGGTGGCCGGCGTCCGGTCCCCGGCAATAACGATACATGCGCCCTCTTCCAGACGCCGATGTAAATCCATTATGGTTTCAGGGCCGATGTCGGTTATCTGCAACATATTCATCGCAGCTTCGGGACGAAACTCTTTTAAAGCCCTGTTAAAGTTTACCGCATGATGCGTATGCGCCAGAAGGAGAAACCTGTCCTGCATTTCCTTCTCAAGCGTAACCCTTGAAATATCGACATTGCCTAAGTGGGACACGACTATCAGCATGCCATTCTTTTCTTTTGACATCAGGTCTTGGGTTTCAGGAGTCAATAACTTGATCGTGTCTTTATCTATATCCCCCTTCCACGCCGCAACATTGTCCAAAGCCCGCAAAGAAAAATTATAAAAATGCCTATAAATTTCCAAGGAAGTAGGTTCGCGTTTTAATACACGTCTTAAGAAATCGTTCGACGCTCGGCGCTGCCTCGATCCAACGATAAAGAAGTAGAAAACAATAAAGGCCAGAAGCAATTTGCAACAGGTCCGTCCGAATACCCGGTATAAACCGACACAAAAACCCAACCCCCAATACGTCCCACGTTCCTGCAAAGAAGCCCAGTGAACGGGAGTAGCAGGATTTTTTTGCCTTGCAAGAATTTTGGGCAAATTCAACAGCATCATTACAACCAGTCTGGTATGCATTACGCTGATACGCCAGTTATCACGCCAGACATCAAAATTCGATGTATTGCCCTCCGGATAGATAACTTTGACAGGCATTGATTTAACATCAACACCGCGCCAATAGAGCCGGACCATGATGTCAGTATCAAAATCCATGCGCCTGCCGATTTTTTTATTTCGTATCAAGTCAATCGTAGCTTGAAGCGGATAAATTCTGAAACCGCACATACTATCCGTGATTTGGAAAGACAGCGTTTCAATCCAGACCCAGAAATGCGTAATCCATCGTCCCAGTTTACGCCCAAGCGGAATGGATTCATCATAAACCGGACGGCCCGTAATCAGAGCCTCAGGACATTGTTTTGCCAGACTTAAAAGTTCTGAAATTGCACCCGTGTCGTGTTGGCCATCGGCATCTATCTGTAATGCATGGCTAAACCCCTCTTTAAAAGCGAGTTCAAACCCGACCATAACCGCAGCACCTTTGCCTTGGTTGGAGGGCAATCGAGTTACATCTACCATTCTATCAGCGGTTTGCAATTCTTCAATTTGTTCAGAAAAATTACCCGAACTCCCGTCATCAACTACAATGACTTTTAAATCTTGCGCCCGTAAGGCCGCGATGACGTCGGAAATTTTGGCAACATGGTTATGCGTAGGAATAATGGCGCAGATTTTCATGTCGGATTTTCGCTTAAAGTAATCGAGCCGGATGAATATTTTTGGGAATTCAATTTATATTCGAAGCTGAGACGACGATCCGAATATTTGAGATGCAGTTCTATCTGCCCTGGCTGTATTACATGAGTAAATTTAACCTGAAAAGCTTGCGCGCTTGGGCAAGCTATATCGAAATATTTTTTTGCGAAGCCCATTACCCAGTCCAACTGCACAACTCCCGGCAATACAGGCTGGTCAGGAAAATGACCCCGAAAGGCTTCAGCATCAACAGGTAATTCCAAATTCAATACCACGGAATCACGGCAAACAGTTTGCTCTTTGAAGATAGGTAAATTCATTCTGCATTCTCGAACAATTGTTTGATGTCCGCAAGGTTTCGCTTGCCGGTTTCACGGAGGGGCATTTGTTGCACACATCTCCAGATTTTGGGTATTTCCGATGAAGACAAAGATCTGGATAATTCTGACCTCAATAGCCTACTAAAACGAAACTTTCCCATCAGGTCAAGCTTGGCAGCGCCCGCCTCGCTTGGCACAACCAACGCTGCGAGCTTATCGTCTTCAATAATGATCACCGCAGCTTCTTTTACAAAATCAAGAGCTTCAAGTGCCGTTTGCACTTGGCTAAGGCTAACTCTTTTACCTTCTATCTTTACAACCGAGTCTGCGCGACCTTTGAAATAAAACCCCCCTCCCCGCATCTCAATCAAATCATCGGTGATAAACCAGTCTTTGCCAACATACGGAGATAGAACAGACATCTTATCCTCCTCATTACATTTTACCGAAATCCCCTCCAGTAAACTCCAAGTAACCTTATCATCTGTCATCTGCCGTGTGGCTATGGCTCCAGTTTCAGTGCTGCCGAATATTTCAGTTGGCAATCGACCCAATATATTTTTAGTTTCCTGCGCAACCTCATAAGACAGCGCCGCGCCAGCAGAGAAAATCTGCAAAGGGATGAGATCCTTATTTAATTTTTCTAATGCTCCAAGCCGTTTTAAATGAGCCGGACTACTAATGATAATAGCCGCCGAAGTGAGATCTTTGATTAACACTTCCCAAGGACCATAAGTAGGCGTAGCAAAAGCTCTCCCGATAGCCAGAGGCCAGAGCAGTTTAAAAATCAATCCGTAGAAATGGTAATGCGGGACGGTAGAATAAACCCTGGCAACCGCAAAACCCGGCTGCCAGCCCCATGTATTTTCCAACGTAAAAATTTCGTCTTCGATCATCTGCAATGTTTTGACAATGCATTTAGGTTCTCCTGTTGAGCCCGACGTGTAGAAATACAAGCTTTCCACGTCTGAATCTAAATTGCGCCATTGACGAACAGAGGATACTTCGCGGTTACTTTCGTCCATTAAAATATCGAATGTAGCCTGAAATTTATTTAACGTCTCCTGCTGGGCATTAGGTAGAAAAACAACCGAGCAGCGAGCCAATAATAAAGCATAGAGGGCGACAACAAAATCATAGCTGTCGTCCATGAACAAGGCCACGCGACAAGAGACTCCCGGAACTTTAAGCGCCGCTACATCAGCCCTGAATTGGGAAAAACAAATTGTCTTGCCTTTCCGAATGGCTACGGGATGACTATCAGATCTTTCACTTGTAAGAAGCCTGGATAATTTCATCGGCCTTGCACTTTCTGGCGCACCGCATATTCAACCGCAAATACCGTTCCCATCAGACAATAAGACAGAAACCCATTCCATAGCGTCCAGATTTCAAGATCAAAATATAACGCCGTAACCGCAGAAATAGCCGCATTGATAATTAGAACAAAAGTCCAGAGAATTGTAACTTTACGTGTATAGCGCACACCTTTTTCAGGCAGGTCTTTCTCTCTTATCCTCGCGATACGCTCTACAAAAGAAGGCGGGGATAAAAGCGAAACACCAAACAGGAAGGCCATACCCGAGCTGATAGCGACAGGATAAATCTTCATGGCCAAATTGGGATTAATAATCGCACAGACGCCAATGATAACCATCATTAAAATAATAGAGGCAAGTAGAAAGGGAGAATTATCAATACGGCGCGCCAAATAGAATCTTACACCGAGCAGACAAAAAGCCGTCATAACCCAGACGAGAGATGAGATATGCCCGGATAAAAAATAAACCAGAAACGGATAGATCACGCCGCCCGTTATAAATAATACCGTAGCAGGTTTAATTTTCTGGCGCATCCGTTGCCAACAATTTCTCAAGGCAATTCAGAACATCATCTACAGTCCTAACGGCCTTAAATTCTTCAGGTTTTATTTTTTTACCTGTCATCCCCTGAAGTTTGACCACAAGATCGACCGCATCAATGCTGTCCAAATCAAGTTCTTCATAAAGCTTGGCTTCCGGTCTAATTTTTTCAGGCGGTATTTCGAACAGTTCCTCAAGGACTTCACTTAATTGCGTTAACAGCTGAGCGCGATCAGGCATTGGAATTTTCCTGACTTTTTTGCCTTTGGCTTTCAATAAAGCGTGCCAAATGCTCTACGGTTGAAAAATGAACTTTGATATTTTCATCAACGACAGCGATCTGGATACCATAGCGCTTACGCAAGGCAACCCCCAGCTCAAGGGCATCGATCGAATCAAGGGCCAGCCCTTCCCCAAACAAAGCTTCATTACTGTCAATTTCGTCAGGCGTTATATCTTCTAACTTAAGAGCTTCGACGATCAATGTCTTTAACTCTAATTCTAATTCATCCATTACTTAATTTATCTTCGTAAAATTGTTGCATAGTTTTAACCAGACCTCGCGAATTGAGGCTGTTGTGACGATATAAAATATAATCCTGAGCGTCCAGAGTTTCCTCTATTTTAACGCTGTAATCAGGCTTATTTGCGGGGATAACCCACCAAGGTTCTCCTTTAATTAAGGTAGGTGGATCGCAGATGATAACCGCCGGAATAATCGACACTTTGGTTAGGGTTGCAATGTTTGCAAAACCCCTCTGAAAGTTCAGTCTCGCTCCCGGCGTGGTCCGCGTACCTTCCGGAAAAATAATAAGGCAACAACCTTGCGCTAAAGCCGAATTACATTCCTCTATAAGCTTTTCAGGCTCCTGATCGTTTCTTATATAGCCTGCTTCCCGCATAACCGATCCCAGGAAGGGATGCCGCCATAACTGATTTTTAACTATGCATTGAGTTCGGGGAATAAGGGACATCAACACCACGACGTCTAAAAGTGATGGATGATTGGCAATGATCATCTTACCAGCACTTTTCTCCAATTTTTCTACACCTTTGATAGTAATATTTATAAGGCCCAGATTTTTCAGGGTGTAAATATAAATCCTAAACGCGTTATGAATGAAAAACTGCGCTCTTTTATTGGATTGCCCGAAAATAATTGATAGGAATTTTAAAATTGTCATGGCGAACAATCCGCCACCAATAAAAACAAATGCGAATGCCGCCCCGGTACCCAAAAGTCGCCAGAAATAATTTAATCCATATAAGATCTTACGCATTTCGGGACCAGTTCCAGATAGCCGTCTTTCCTATGGAGCGCATTGTTTTTTCTTCTGGCTGGTCGAGAAAATTCAAGAAATCCAAGGCATGACAGGATAAAGCCGAGGAAGCCAATCCGATCACACGTTCCAAAGACAACCTTTCACCATCCGCTGAAGTCAACAGCAAAATCAGCGCGACAGGCTGTTCGGAGGCATCATTGAATTCCTCAAAGGATCCCATCAAAGGCTCATCACAATGGACAAGAAGGACAGGCTCATCTGGGGCTTCTTTAAGAAGCGCATAAGCCTCTATCATTGCAAGGCAGAAACTTTCATGTCCCGCTGCAAGCGCTGTGTGACCTTTATGATTTTTTCGAACTATCGACAGCAAACCAATTAAAGCGTGATGTACTGATAAGCTGAAATCTGCTGGAGAAACTATTTTTGTTTCCAAGTAAGACTCTAGAATGGTTAGGGTTCGGGAAAACTCTCCATGCCTAGACGAAAGAATATATCTTGCTTTTTCGGCCTCAGGAATATTCCACGCCCCCAGCAAGGCCGTCTTGCCCAACGAACTAATCCGACGCTTTAATAATAAAGGAGCCGGACTTTCATTTTTTAAGGGTTTTTCTAGATGCCAGCCATCCCACGCTTTAACGTGAAAATACAAATTGTCTCCGTTGATCAATTAATACCCGCGCTGGCAAGATCAGAATCTATTTGTGCCTTCAAAGCACGAACGCGCTCGTTATATTTATGATGAATCTGCCCCTTACCTTCTAAAAGATTTTCAGAAGAAACCAAGTCTATGCTGTAACTTTTGGCAGAATAGCTAATTTCAGTAACAGCAGAATGCTGTCTCCATGCAATCGTTGCGCGGTATTTATTTGCACCCGCTGATTTAAGCTTCCAACCTTGTTGGGTTGCAGCTCTAGAAATAACTTTACCAACTTTATCTGTTGATGCTGACTTAGAAGATGCTGCTTGAAGTGGAACTTGTACATTATAAACTGGTTGTACACGACTGCATGCGCCGAGCAATGAGACAGAAAAACCTGCAAGAATAATGATTTTAATTTGGTTTTTTAACATTCGTTTCCCCTTATTTATTTCGACAAGTATTTTTAATACTAATATTTAAAAATGGAAGGCTTAATTTAACTATTCTTGATAATATTATTTAGATATTACACATGCCAAACTGTGCTTACCATTCAAAACCTCATAAGCTACTGTTTTGCCATTACATTTTTGTGTACCTAGCTTTATTTTACTGGCGATATCAGAACAATTCATGCCGGACAATATGCTCGCCCCTGTTGTTTTTGCTATAGCTTCTCTCACTGTCCAAATTCTATAGAAAGCAGCTTGCCCTTCCCGTTTAATCTCCTCTTTTTCTTCTGCGCCAAAACCATATTTAGCGATATGTGCAAAATTTCTTGGCTTCCAATCCTCTATATCTATTCCAACTGGAGCTATAGAAGAGAGGATTACAGCAACCATCGTTTTTGAATGCGACATAGAAATATATGGAATATCAGAAACATCTTCATGTGCCAAATATGGTTTGCCAGAAATATCCTTACAGATCAGCCAACCCTTTTCACCTGTATGATCAAAAAGAGAATTTCGCAAAAGACCTCTCACCGCAAGAGATGCGTTTTTTTTACTTACATTAGAGATTTTATTGCAATAATCTAAATCGCTTTGCTCAAGAAATGAGAACAAAGATGAATATTCATCAATGCTTGCTGTTTTAAAATTATATAAGTTACTCGCCATCATTTGGTACTAACACTTAAATTCCTTAGAGAGACGTTTTAGAAATACTAATATAAATTAAAGATTTCATATTCAGAAATTCCAATCTTTATTCAGCTGACCCATCCTTATGATGAATAAATTTATTAGATCGGCTAACTATCACGGTATCTAAGCTGGATGCTGTTACTAAACCTAACATCATATCAATAGTTGTACTCAGTTCGTTATGAAGCTTTAGAGGCGCACGATTTCTTAAATGCTCGAATAACCATGCCGCAATTACAGAGGCAAAGTAACCAGTTTTTGCATCAATGATATCACCTATAGGTTTTACAATTCCCCCTACTATCAACGTATCGATTTTCCAATTTTTTAATCGGGCTTTTCTTTTTTCAAAGGCAATGACGTCAGAATTCAAAGCCGATACGGCCTCGCTGATGTCCACATCGAGAGGAATTTGGCGCATCAACTTATTAACTAAAGTTCTGAAACGGGATATAGAAAGAGCATTAAAATTCCTCGCAATCTCTATTGGTGGAATTCCAGAAACACTTAATAATCCATCTATTGTGGTGTGCATTCTCTGAGTAATAGGATCTGCCGCTCGAAATCTTGTTCTCCCCATAAAACCAGCAAGGAGAAGGCTATTATGCGTTTCATCATATCCACCAAAATTTCTAGGAATATAGCTAGCCCCCAAAGCGTTTGCCCACTCAATAGCAGCACCATTGTCCATAAGTTCAATTCTGGCATCCTTGCCATGCATATCAAAAATCATTTGGCCGAGGTGAGATCCAATCCCACAACTGAGAATTCCGGCGGCACCTTGTGTTATAAAGTTATGCTGTTGTCTTTCTAATAATTTTGAATAATTCTTTATGAGGGACTTAAAATAGTCATGTTCTGATGATTGCTGAACAACGCTTAAAATTAGCGATTGCTCTCTTGCTGTTAGAGGGCAATACAGAAGAGGATCTTTTTTCTGACCTTGTGCCATACATTTAGAAGTAAGCGTGCGTGACAAAATAATGGCTTCTGGATTGGCTTCCGCAGCGGCTGAAATGATTTTTTCTGGGTAATATTTCAAAGAATATGGTAGAACTAATCTAAGCCGCCCGAGAGATACTAAGCTTTGCAAATCGTCTAATGTTAATTGGTGCCTGCTAAGCCAATTATCGCTTTCGATTTCCGGCATAATATTTACAACGTCATGAATACATAGAAGCTCTGATAAACTAATGTCGCTTTGATCGACAGTATCAAAGAGGCACTCAAATTTATTAGTGAAAGATGGGGTTGATATATCTCTTTCAGAGCGCCGAGATATAAAGCTTCTCCAATTGTCTTCGTCGCTTTCAACTAGATATACATTATTACATCCCCCCTGTTTTAGAAGCTGAGATGGCAAAAGATTAACTTTGTCTAAAGTGGTGTTTTTAACTGAAGCCGCTGTATTTTTATTTTCAAAACGCACAGGCCCGTTCTGTCCAATTTTTGCCATTGCAGAGATAACAGATTTTTCATTATTTTCGTCCAGTGCGTTATTGCTTGTAAATACCCATTCATCATTGGGCGTATCGAAATCAATTCCTCCATGCGGAACATCTTTTGAAGCGAGCATTAATAATTGATTTAGAGTAGGAACAGATACTGGTTGTCCAGTAAGCCATAATTCTTGTCCGTATTCATAATCTTCAATAATCGAACTGTTAGCTGGAACGTTTGTAGATAAAGCTATATCACAGGTAGCGGGGCGTATTTCGGAATTGAACACCTCGTCAGTTAAAGATAGAGGTAAATTCTCGATAACTATGTGAAAGCGATCAGGTGTTTTATAAAGCTTGGCTTCTATGCCGGGATATTTAAGTCGAAGGGAGGATATGGTCCAACGCGCCCAGCCTGTATGTATATTAAAAAGTTCTGTTTTATAAAAATCCAAAGCGGCCTTCTGAATAATTAATGTCTATAATTTGATAAATAGATGCATCATTATATTCTTAATGGCAAGCAAAGCCATTATTCTTTTACAATTAATAATGCAGCCATAGTTACTAATTGAACCCGGGTTCAATTTTATTAATAAATTACAGAGATTATCAGACTAGAAGATGAAGAAACTGATCTTAACTAATAATAGCGCTTCTAAATTTTCTATCCCCTGTGCAAATGCATTGTTAAATTACGAAGGGCCGATATTCTCTGAAAAAGTTGCGCTTCCGCACCCGGGAGCCCTAGTCAACAATTCATGGAACGATCTGCTAAATCGCGCTTGGGAATTTATGGACGCTGTAGATGCATATGATAGCGCGGAGGCACAACATCCGCCCGGTCAATATGCGCCACAAATTGGCGATCCCTCTATAGATAAAATTTTAAACTGCTATCGAAGCGTTCTTTACATCGCAACCGAACTAATCGAAGATCTCTTGAGTAACTTAAAAACATGCTTGCTTTCCACTAGAGAGTATAAGAAGTGGAAGCCGCAATTCCCAAAAAGGTGGAAAGACCATCCAACAAAGCTATGCAATAAGCTGAAGCACGAACATAATATTCTTTATAGCGTAAATGCAACTTACCCAATCGGCACAGTTCGAGGATTTACCGTTGGGCATTATTCGGGCAGAGCGCTGATATCAAGTCGAGAATTTCATGAAAAACAGCAAGCTTTCGCATTAGGCGCTGATTTGCGGAGGGTTTTAGCGCATGTCTATCTAATAGCAGATGCTGTAAGAGAACAAATCGAAGAACTATCTCAAAACTACCCTCATTTGTCTAAGCCCCATCAAATTAACCCGCATGAGATAAATTTTCTTAATAGAGTGAATAAATTTATGCCCCTTTGTTTTCACGATCAGATAGGTGGTACAGCGGCTGAGTTCAGTTTCGACGGGGATAGACTAGTCGTGTCAGACAGTGGAGCGCCTATGAAAATTGGCTCTGGTGAGACAAGTCTCTTTTTAGCATATAGCGGCGACGGATATACTAAAAGCTTTCCGCTAATTTATAGAACCTGACGCACCGCGAACTACAAAATAAAGTGGCCTTAATATCGTCTTCCGCCCAAAATAATTGTCTTCCCATTAATCGAAAGCGACATGACTTTATTCGGCTTCAAAGTTCCATCACATGAGGCGCTCATCGGAACAGTGCCAAAAATGGTTGTTAGGCTGAATTGCCCTTTAGGCCAGCCATAGACAAACTCGTTGCCAGAGCCAAAGTTCTGAACATCCGGGATTTGGCCAGCGCCATCCGCATTGAAATACTTGGCAATCTCAGCTTTGCATTTATCCAAGCCTTTCAAAGCGCTAGAATTAGCTAAATTAGCCTCCTGAGCGGCTCGTTTTTGAGCTTTGGCTATCTCCGCAGCCTGCGCCGAGTCCTCATTCTGGATGGCCATTTCAATTTTTCTTTTCAAATCTACAAGCCTTTGGTCAGGGATCGCTTCAAGCATCTTAATTTCGTATCGAGCAGCTTGAGCTTGCTTATTTTTTAAGAGTTTATCAATCCGAGCTATGAACGCATCTGGATCGCTCTTGAATTTGCTCTCTACTTCGGACTTAGCTTTATTCTGAAATTCAATGAGCGCTGCTTTCTTTTGATGATCTTCAATTCTCCCTACTATGGCACCAAGCGCAGTTAGTAAAAGAATGATAGAGAGAATTCCGACTCCGATGACCTTTAAAACTTTCTGGATTTTTAATATGATGTCAGAATTACTGCTCATTATGAGCCCACTCTCAGTTTAGAGCAGACAAAAATAGCTGACCAACCCAACTGGCTGTGGCCCATCCGAGATGCGTCGAATGTCTGGATATCAACAAACTCTGGCTCATCGGCACACATTTCACGCATATATCCCAGAGATTGGTTTTTTGCCGCTTGTACTCTCATCTCTCCCCAAGATGTATATCCGCTTATAGAATATTGCGGCTTGCCCATAGAATGACCCACCAAGGCAGGATTTGGCGTTTGCAATCCGGCGGCACAGTTTGCAAGAACAAGTATACTCAAAGCGCCAAGTGATTGCTTAACTAACATAAAATCTCCTTTTAATGACAAACGACCGCCAACGTTTCCGTTGGCAGCCGAGGGATAGTCACAGACCGAGATCTGCGCAGCGTATTCACGCAAGCGCTATTGTATTCCGCTGCCCCCTCGACCCTAAGGTGAGAAAGCAACGTCTTTGGTACGGCCCGACGTTGTATTAGGCCGCTCGGTTAGGGTGACTAGCCCTAGTGCAGCAATTGCTGCACCACCGTGACCATAGCATTAGAAAATTAACTATCCAAACGATTTTGTTTGGACATTCATTGTAAGATTGCGGCCAGAATTTTATTTACCTCATCATCGCATTTGCGCATTTCTCGTTTGAATGAAATCCAATATTGGCTACGTTGCCCATGCTTAAGTGCGTTTTGCCTAACGATCTCTTTTCCGCGTGCCGTTTTGGGGCCTTGAGCCTTTTCCCACGGACGCCATTTCTTGATGGCCTTGGCCTGTTTTCTTCGCTCCTCCACTGTCCAATTTCTCATCTTCTACCTTCCTGCTGTTTAATAGTTTGTTTGATCGTCCCAAAAGTTTTGGCCGCCCCTCAGTTTGTTCGAAATCAGAGACAACAAGTTTGCCTTCAAGACTATTCATTGACCGAATGTATCGAGGCTTTTTCTTTTCACTCATCTCGCTCAAAACTTGTATTGATGCCCGAGTGTTCCCCTGCGCCCTGAAAGCCATGAACAGATATTCTTTGGCCAAACTAGCATCATGCATTGCAAGTGATTTTCTTAAGAATTCATGAAATGTCATATCCATTGCAGCAATTTGCGAAACTAGCATGCGTTCTAAAGACGACAAATCGCCACTAACAATTGCGGCGGTTTGTTGACGTAGCTTTACTGCGGCAATCTTGGGATCGATGATAACTGTTCCCTGATATCCAAACGCTAGCGACATTGCGGCCTGAATTTCTGGGCAAAGCGTTCTATGGGTAACCAATTCTTGTTTTTTGTCACTCTTTTGTTTAATCGCTATACCTTTTCCAGATACGGATAAAGACGCAGGTTTCTTCAGCCTCGACATTTCGAAATTCTCCTTATTTCTAATTCTTTCCCTCGAACCCTATGACGCATGTCACGCAGCATCATAGATTTTTATTTATTTCTAGATTTATATATTACTATACTTATAATCAGCATTATCTTGCATCTCGACTCGCACCATTCTTCACCTTATTTGCAAATCTCTGCACCCTACTTGAATTTACTAATTCGGCTCGTTTTTTACGCAATTTTTTCCCGCTAGCACTAGGATGTCTTTTTGTGTCCCATTCAAAATCAAGCGTATAAAACGAGCCAGTTTGAGTTATATCCCGGAATAATATTTCTTTTTTTACAAGCGCATCCAAGATGTCTTTAAGACGCCGCTCCGCAAAAGGCACGCCGTCAATCACATCGGGTATTCCTTCAATGAAATGCCGATACTTGATAAATTCGGTTCCCTTCCCCCAAAAAACTGTACGACACCAAATGAAAAATACGACATGAAACTCAGATGGCGTCAGCCTTCCAATCCATATCTTTTGCATTATCTTGAGAGTTTCGAATTTCTGGCTAGGTGTGAATTCGCTATTAAATTCTGTCTTCGGATAATTTTTATAAGCCGTAGACGCTTCCAATGAATAACCAAGTTCATTATCTGTTTCGCGGATGTTTTCATACCACGCTTCGGTTTTTCTAGACATTATTTTCTCCTGTTGTTCCCGGGTTCAATCTTTACTTCTACTTGAGGCAATGCGCTCCTCAAGCCAACTATCGATTTCGCTCTCGAGAAACCCCATGCAGCGCCCACCCAAATTAATCGGGGCTGGTAGCGTGCCTTCTTTTATGCGCTGGTAAATTCCGCTCCGAGAAATTCCCAAGCGGGATTGCACCTCTGGAAGGCGTAAAATTCGCTCTTTTATGGTCGGTAGGATTTCGTTCATATTTCTTCTCTTTCTGCACATTGTTGGATGCAAAAAGAGCTTAGTAAAAATTATGAATGAAAAAGAGAAATTATAAGAGCTCGTCTTATTGTTCCCATTTTATAATATTATTTATCTTGTGAAGTAAAATCTCGGAAAGCGGTTTTTTGCAAGCTGATGGCTTGCTTAAGATTATTTCTAATCCTTTTTGTGACCCCACGCCCAGCTTCATACGAGTTGTCAGATTTTGGATAAAACACTTGTGCCATTTCACTGATAGTCGCTTTTGAAAGGTGCGCATCCAATGTCCGAAGATATGAAGCGAATAATGCTTTCTGATTTCTAGTATTCTTTTTAAACGAAGTAGCTCTCTTGCGTTTTTTCAAGGCCACCTTTAACGATTTTAACTGATCTTCGATATTTGCCTTCAAATCAATTAGACAAATTACCTCATTATCAGAAAACTCATAATCACGAAGCGACTTTAAACTCTTAAAAATCTTAGGAATTTCGAATGTTATATTAGGCTTGTCTTCAGCAGGATCTGGTGGAAAAACTCCTAGATGAAAAAGTGAGTAAAAACTTTCCGCAATTGCTTCAAGTTCTTTCGGTGCTCTTTTAGGATTTGTTACAACCAAATCTCCTTTATCATCTGACGATACTCTTATATATTTAGCTTTCTCTAAGTCGCGGTGACGAAATTCTTTTAGAGCTTCTTCTCGCAAGTGACGGTATTTGTCATTTCGCCTTAGAAACTCCCATGCCCATTCACGATAAGATAAGTTTTGTTTTTGTTTATAAGATGCGACATCCTTCCAATCAGGCAGCCATTGTAATGATGGTGAACGATATAAAGATCTGTTTTTAATTGGACGCTTTGCCATGAAATTTACTCAGCTAAGGATAATCGGTTTTATGCTATCGATGTAGTCTGCCCAATCTTGCATCATTTTCTTTCGCTCCTTAATGAAAGTGCTGCGGTCATAAGCTTTTCGAATATCACTGCCCTTTGAGTGTGCAAGCTGCATATCTGGGATTTCGTGCTTATAGCCCAACTCTTCTATGATTGTAGTCATGCCCAGCGCCCGAAATCCATGCCCGGTATGAATGCCTCTATATCCCATTCTATCTAACATCACCAAAATCGCGTTGTCGGACATAGGGTTTTTTGGATTACGTCGACTGGGAAATACCCAAAAGCTGTAAGGATTTATTAGCCTAAGTTTTTCGAGGATTTCAAGGACTTGGCGGGAAAGTGGCACAATATGATCTTTTTTCATCTTCATTCGGTGAGCAGGAATAAGCCATTCCTTCTTATCAAAATCTATTTCCTCCCACCGGGCCTTTATCATTTCGTTCGTTCTAACAAGCGTCAGCATTATAAATTCTGTTGCTAATTGAGTTTGAACAAATGCTCGCGCTTCATTGCGGAATAGTTTTGTTAAAAATTCTGGCAATTGCTTAGCTTCTATCGCAGCGAAATGGCCTTTTTTGAGAGGCCGCAAAACGTCTGATGGCTTAATATCGGCAGGATTGCTGTTTACAAAACCTTTAATTCGAGCATATGCAAAGATCGCTCGACAGTATTGCAGAATTCTTCGAGCTGTTTCTCCGGTGCCGCGCTTTTCAATATTTTCGATTAAGATCGAAAGTCGCGGTGTAGTAATCTCAGCTATAGGTAGTTTGCCTATAAGCGGAAATACGTCTATCTCCAGACGCCTTATTACCGTTCTTGCATGGTTTTCACTCCAGCTAGCCTTGTTTTTATCAAACCAAAGCCGCGCCACACCCTCAAAGGCATTAGACGCATCCATCATTTTGAGCCTTCTCCGCTCTTGCTTCTGAATGGACGGATCTTCCCCAGCCCGAAGCTCTTCTCGAGCGGCCTCTCGCGCCTCTCTAGCTTTCTGTAGAGACACCTCTGGGTATCCACCTATGGCTAGTCGCTTTTCTTTCCCCGAAAATCGGTATTTGAGCCGCCATAGCTTGCTGCCATGAGGCATTACCTCAAGATAAAGACCGCCGCTGTCAGTCAGTTTATATGACTTTTCCCGGGGTTTTGCTGATTTGCATTTAATATCTGTCAAAGGCATTGTGGGGGCATCCAAACGATAGTGGCTTTAATGCCCCAGATTATGCCCCCAAATGGTTTGGATTTTGCTGCATATCCGTGGAGCGACATGGACAAACGTTATCGCGATACGCCTTTGGTATCAACGCTTTTTGGATTTTCATGGATGTTGGTGAAAAAAATATTGGCGTCCCCTACGGGATTCGAACCCGTGTCGCGTCCGTGAAAGGGACGTGTCCTAGGCCTCTAGACGAAGGGGACGTCTTTAAGACCGAGCGCACTTATAAATCGAGTTAGATAACGAATGCAAGGGGTTTTTTTATTATTTTTACCTTTATATATCAATTACTTGCCAAGACCACATCCTTGAGCGCGTCGGCAATATGATCAATAAGAGTCATATTTTTTAGTCAGAAGCATTTGGCCCGTTAATAAACAGCCACATATCAAAGTTTTTCCCTCGTATTTATCTGAAACGCCATTAAATAGCTTTCGGATGGCAAATTGCGCATTCTTGCCCTTTAGTGTAGTTTTTGCCCCCATAAGCCCAAGAGAAAAACCAAAGCTGGACTATGCGCATTTTATGCATCGAAGATGACGATCAGGTATTGGACTATATCGTCCGCAGCCTTGACGAACAGGGATATCATGCGGAGCGCTGCTGTGAAGGCACGGAAGGCTTTCGAAAAGCGAGTAGTGAAAATTATGATCTGGCTATCATTGATCGCATGCTACCCGGCATGGATGGTATTTCGATTATCAAAAATTTACGCGCCTTAGGGAACCAGCTTCCCGTCCTTATATTAAGCGCCCTTGGTGAAGTGGATGACAAGGTCAGCGGGCTGCGCGCAGGCGGGGATGATTACCTTATCAAACCTTTTGCATTCGAAGAGCTTCTTGCAAGAATTGAAGTTTTAGGGCGTCGGGCAAATGTAATAATAGATAATTCGCATCATCTCACGGCAAGCGGACTTGACCTTGACTTGATTGAACGGAGAGTTTCAAGAGATGGCATTAATATTGATCTCTTAACCCGTGAATTTCGCCTTCTGGAACAACTTATGCGGCATAAGGGACAGGTTGTAACAAGAGCAATGCTTCTTGAATCTGTTTGGGATTATAATTTTGACCCACAAACAAACCTCATCGATGTTCACATCAGTCGCCTGCGCGGAAAAATCGATAAGGGCTTCGAAAGGCAGATTATTAAAACAGTGCGCGGAGCCGGTTATCTTGTCGAAGACTGACACCAGAAATTACTGGCGAAGTTCCAGTTCTAAAATGGCGCTCCTGTTCATGATTCTTCTGGGACTGTCAGCCTGTGTTCTGGGATATTTCAGTTACTATTTTAATCGCGATCACTACATTCAAAGTGCCGTCGACGTAGCTGAAACAGAGCTTAAATACCTTATCATTGCCGATGGGTCCGGCAACCTTGTGTCCGATCTGGAAAAGTTATCTCATCACTCATCTCGAATTTATCTTTTGCGCGGTCCCGATAATCACAATCTGGCAGGAAATATTCTATCCCTGCCACAGGAAATATCTGTACTCACGGAAGGCGTCATATTATTCGCTATAGATAAAAGAAATATTGCTGCGAAAGTGCATATGTTCGATGACGGGCGCACCTTAATCACAGGGATCGATATTACAAAAGAAGCCCGCGCCTATAAAAGATTACAATGGTTGAGCCTTATTACCATTGCGCTGGTGTCTATCGTGGTAATCGTCAGTTTTTTGATCAGTACATTTGTCGTCAATCGTACAAACAGTATAGCCGCCACGGCAAAATCCATCATGGAGACCGGTGACTTATCCCAGCGTATTAGTATAAATGCGCGCTGGGACGATATCGGCAACATGGCTTATGTTTTAAATTCTCTGCTTGAACGCATTGAAGACTTAATGACAGGTATTCGCCATGTATCCGACAATATCGCGCATGATCTGCGTACCCCCCTTACCAGACTTCTAAACCAACTTGAAATCATGCGTCGAAAACTTCCCGAGCAAAAGAATCAAAACTTATGCGACATTTGTGATGCTGCCATTGAAGAAACCCATCGCCTACTCAGGACATTCAACGCCCTTTTACGCATCACCGGTATCGAAACGCGGCAACAAAGATTTAGCTTCCAAAGCGTAGATCTCCATACGATAATTAGCGATGTCATAGAGCTTTATGAACCTTTAGCAGAAGACAAATCTATTACCCTCACTTATCAGGGAGATCACATAACATTAACAGGCGACCGTGATCTTTTATTTCAGGCTTTTGCCAATATCTTGAGCAACGCAATTGAATATACCCCCTGCGGCGGAAAAGTCGGTTTGCGGCTTAAATCTAAGGATGGCCATGTGAGCTTTCTCATTTCTGATAATGGCCCTGGAATCAAAGAAAGCGACCGAGAAAAAGTATTTGATCGATTTTATCAATCCGATGCAAGCCGCGGCGGCAAGGGCAATGGATTGGGTTTAAGCCTAGTCAAGGCAATTATCAATCTGCATGAAGGAAAGATCATACTTGGCGATGCAAATCCGGGATTAACCTTTGAAATTATTTTCTAGATCACAACATTACATTTTTGTAATTCGCTGGCCTCTGGAAGACTAGTCTTCCTCCTGCTAGATTACCTTCATGAAAATAGCAATTATCGGAACTGGAATTTCAGGACTTGGCGCAACTTGGCTTTTAAAGCCCCTGCACGATGTTACTGTCTATGAATCAAATAATTATATCGGCGGGCATAGTCGCACGATTAGAATCCCGGATGAGGGTAAAGACGTTTTTGTAGATACAGGGTTTATTGTATTCAATCACAGAAACTATCCAAATCTCACATCTCTTTTTAAAGAGTTAAAAGTACCAACTATTAAAAGCGATATGTCTTTCGGTGCCAGCATAGGTAATTCCTGGCTCGAATATGGCAGCAAAGGTATGTTCGCACAGAAAAAAAACTTTTTTAGGCCCGCTTTTTGGGGAATGATTATCGACATTATACGTTTCAATAAAAATGCCCTCACCTACCTTGAAAGTCATCAGACCGCTACGCTTCGTGAGTTACTGGATCACATGGAAATGGGAGAGTGGTTCCGACATTATTATCTCCAAGCCATGGGAGCTGCCATCTGGAGCTGCTCTACCGAAACAATTTTGGATTTTCCAGCAAGTACTTTTTTAAACTTCTTTAAAAATCACGGACTGCTGACCATCAACTCTCATCCACAATGGTATACAGTCGATGGAGGTAGCCACGAGTATGTGAAGCGCCTCACTTCTTCTTTTCAAGACGATATCCGCATGAATTGTGGCGTAACAAAAGTCTCGCGCATAGAGAACCGCTTAATCGTTGAAGACAGCACAGGACATTCGGAAGCTTATGATCATGTTATCTTTGCCTGCCATGCGGATCAGGCCCTACGACTGATTTCCCAGCCAAGTCCAGAACAATCTTCTATATTAGGAACCTTCAGCTACCAGAAAAATCGCGTCGTAGTTCACAGTGATGAAAGTTTTATGCCAAGGAATAAAGGTTGCTGGGCCAGCTGGGTTTACCATTCGGAGACACCCGTAGATAAGGAACCCGTGGTATCCTTGAGCTACTGGATGAACCAGTTGCAAAATCTCGATACTGAAAAGCAGATCTTCGTTACATTAAACCCGGGACGCGAGCCAAGCTCTTCTCTTACATATGACGAGTATACTTTTGAACATCCCATTTTTACGCAAGACACGCTGGCCGCCCAGCAAAAAATTGAAAGCATTCAAGGGTTAGATAATATCTGGCATTGCGGCGCCTACCAACGCTATGGATTTCACGAAGATGGCCTCATAAGCGCTGTTGCTGTCGCTACTAAATTGGGCGCAAAAATTCCATGGAGATAAATCCGCAAATATTTTTTGCAAAAGTGATGCATAAGAGATTTTTACCAAAAATCAATGCTTTCACTTATGGACTTTACTATCTCGCAATTCCAGTTGCAGACATAGATTCACTTCCCCTTCCTGTTGACCGTACAGGATTGCTTTCCTTCTATCGCAAGGACCATGGCAACCGTGATAGCGGTAATTTACAAGACTGGATTTTTTCTATTCTTAAATCGCAGAACATACCATCAGATGGTGACATCATTCTAATGACCATGCCCCGGGTTTTGGGGTATGTTTTCAATCCCGTCAGCTTCTGGCTTTGTTTCGATAAAGAAAAGAGTTTGCTCGCGGTTTTATGCGAGGTGAACAATACATTCGGCGAAACGCATTCTTACCTTTGTAAGCATCAGGACGGTAAGGCGATAGAATCGCAAGACTGGCTCCAAGGAGAAAAATTTTTCCATGTTTCACCATTTCTTGAACGCGAAGGCATCTATAAATTTCGTTTCCAAACGGAAGGAGATGTTTTTGGTGCATGGATCGACCATTACAATAAGGATGGCAGCCTGCAATTAGCCACTGCCCTGACAGGGAAACTAAAACCCATGACAAAGAGGAATTTATCCCATGCTTTCTGGGCCTATCCGCTAGTCACCCTGAAAGCTATATTTCTTATACACTGGCAGGCTTTAAAACTCGTATCAAAGGGCATTCGCTATGTACCTAAGCCTCTGCAAAAAAAAGAAAAAATTACAGTTACAGATAACATTAAAAATTTGTAATTGGGCGAAATGTCTCTAACGCTCTATTTATGATTAAACCAACAAATCAAACGAAAATGATATGCTAAATAAACTCATAACCGATCGTTTACTTAAATGCCTTGACCAGCTTGAGAAAGGCAGCCTGTCACTTACTTTGCCAAATGGCCAGTCTTATAAATTCAGCGGGAAAATCCCTGGCGCAAATGCAGATATACAAATTCACGACTGGCGCGTTCCTACAAATCTTGCCTTTAAAGGTGATACGGGACTGGCTGAGGATTACCGTGACGGACGATGGCAGTCAGATAATCTAGAAAATCTTATTACTCTCGCCATTGACAATGATCATGTCATGAGCCCCTTTCTATATGGAAGCACTCTCGCCCAGAAAATTGGCAACCTCTCTTATATACTGCGCTCTAATACTATCAAAGGTAGTCGCCGCAACATTAGCGCACATTACGACCTTGGGAACGATTTTTATAAGTTATGGCTTGATCCGACAATGACCTATTCTTCTGCGCTATTTAATCAGCCAGATGAAAGCCTGGTACAGGCGCAGCATAATAAATATGACCGTATTCTCGGACAACTAAATCAAAATTCAGGCTCCATCCTCGAAGTCGGTTGCGGCTGGGGTGGCTTTGCAGAGCGCGCGGCAAGCAAAGGGGATTTTGCAATAAAAGGGATTACTTTATCAAATGAGCAACATGATTATGCAGCCTCGCGTCTCGACAATAAGGCCAAGATTGTTCTGGAAGATTACCGCGCTCAAAGCGGCACATTTGACAATATCGTTTCCATCGAAATGTTTGAAGCCGTAGGCGAAAAATACTGGAAAACATATTTTGATAAAATCGGCAGCATGCTCAAAAAATCAGGGCGTGCTGTCATCCAGACGATTACTATTGATGATAAGATTTTTGAAAATTATCGCACTAGCAATGATTTCATTCGCACATTTATCTTTCCGGGCGGAATGCTGCCCGGTCCGGATCGCTTCGCTATGGAAGCCAAAAAATCAGGATTGCGTATTAATGACAGGTTTGACTTTGGCCAGGATTATGCGACGACCTTAGAGCACTGGCTTGCATCCTTTGACTCAAAAAAGCAGGAAATCATGGCGTTAGGCTATGAAGAAAGCTTTGTTCGCATGTGGCGCTTTTATCTAGCCGCCTGCATCGCAAGCTTCCGCACGGGCCGCACTAACGTCATGCAGGTGGAGTTGCAGCATGCTTAAACTCGTAGTTAGTTTATTAATCGTGGTAATGATTATAAATCCTGCCTTAGCGTCATCGCCCCCTGCGCCCCATTTTATCAAAAAATCCGTCCCCGAAGCCCAGCTTGTCGGCCAGGCACATCTGACCTATATGACTTTAAGTGTTTATAATGCTTATCTTTACGCTCCGCGGGGAAAACTAACCACCGAGCGCCCTCTGGCGCTTAAATTAAATTATTTACGAAGCCTCAAAGGGAAAACAATTGCCGACATCTCGATAGAAGAAATCAGAGATCAGGGATTTAACAATGAAGTTACCTTGGCTGCCTGGCATAACAAAATGCTCGCCATTTTTCCTGATGTTCAAAACGGTACGGAATTAACGGGTGTTTTAAATGAAGAAGGCACAACTATTTTTTATAAAGATGGAAGTGAGATAGGCCGCATCTCCGACCCATCTTTTAGCAAACAGTTTTTTTCTATCTGGTTGGGATCGAAAACAAGCGAGCCTGAAATGCGTAAAAATCTTTTAAATATTGAAGGTTAAATTATGAATCTGATTAAATTTTTTTCACTGATGGGAGTGATTTGTATGCTTTGTTCATGTAGTCCTGATGTTAAAACTTATGCTGGCAAGACGCCAGTCATGAAATTCGACGAGTTCTTCAATGGCCCGTTGACCGGTCACGCTATTATTCAAGACCGTGGCGGCAAGGTCATCCGAAGCTTCGTCGTAAAAATGGAAGGAAGCTGGGAGGGTGATAAGGGAACACTTAAAGAATATTTCGTTTATGATGATGGCAAAACGCAGAACCGCACTTGGAATATTAAGAAGCTCTCCGATAACCGCTTTGTCGGGACAGCAGCCGATATCATCGGTGACGCCCCTGGCGAAAGTGCAGGTAATGCGATTAAATGGAATTACGTCATGACGGTTGATGTTAGTGGCCGCAAAATAAACTTGTCTTTTGACGATTGGATGTATCTGATGACGGATGATTTGATCATCAATCGCTCAACGATGAAGAAATTCGGGATTAAAGTAGGCGAGATCACAATTTCCATCCAAAAAGACAAGTAAGTGAAAGACTACGCTAATAAAAATATCTGGATTATTGGCGCCAGTAGCGGCATTGGCCGGGCGCTGGCTATAGAATTAGACCGTCGTGGAGCAAGGCTCGTCCTTTCTTCTCGTGATGGAATAAAACTTGAGAATCTCAGCAAAAGCCTTTCGTCTCATCATCTTGTCCTACCCTGCGACGTAACAGATCCAGACATGCTCTCAAGAGCGGCAAAAACAGTCTCAAAATTTTTCGGCCATATAGACAGCGCATTGTTTCTGGCAGGAACATATCAACCAATGAAATTGGATGCGCTTGATATAACATCAATACAAAACATCATAAATGTAAATTTAAATGGCACACTTAACTTCATTTATGCTGTCTTACCTTTGTTATTGGAGCAAAAATCAGGTCAGATAGGTATCTGCGCAAGTGTTGCCGGTTATCGCGGCCTGCCGAACAGTCAACCTTACGGTGCGACCAAGGCAGCCCTAATTAATTTAACCGAAAGTCTGCGGGCTGAAATGACCCCCCTTGGTCTTGATATCCGCTTGATTAATCCCGGTTTTGTTAGAACGCCCATGACGGATAAAAATTCATTCCCCATGCCGATGATAATAGAACCCGAAGAGGCCGCTAAAGCTATTGCAGATGGGCTAAAAAGTAAAAAATTTGAAATCCATTTCCCTCGTGGCTTTACTTGGATGATGAAGATTTTACGCCTTCTACCTTCGTTTGCTTACTTCAGGATAATCCCAAAATGAAAAGAATACTTGGTCTTTTAGGATTATCTCTGGCCCTCTTTACATCTGCCTGTACTCAAATAAATATGGCTATTGTCAATGCACCCACATATTTTGATGACGTTAAAATTGTCAAAAATATTGCTTTCGGTAAAGAAAAATGGCAACGCCTGGATATTTATACGCCCCCCGATACTGCGCCAGACAAGAAGTTTCCCGTTATAGTTTTCTATTATGGAGGACGCTGGGAAGAAGGCTCGAAAAATCTTTATAAATTCGTCGGCTCTGCTCTTGCCAAAGAAGGCTATATGGTCGCCATTCCTGACTATCGCAAATACCCGGAAGTTAAATTTCCTGTCTTTGTTGAAGATGGCGCTCAATCTCTATCTTGGGTCTATGACAACATTGAGCAGTACGGTGGAAATAAAAATGAAATTCATATTGCCGGCCATTCCGCAGGAGCGCATATCGCTTCCCTGCTAGCGACAGATGCTCGCTATCTTCAGCGCCAAAATAAAGATCGATCAATAGTTATAAAAGATTTTGTTGGTCTTGCAGGTCCATACGCTTTTATCCCTCATGAAGACGATCTGAAAGATATGTTCGGGCCACCTTCCAACTATCCACAAATGCAAGCCACAACTTTTGTCGATGGCAGACAACCCCCTATGCTCTTGTTATGGGGAGACAAAGATCAGTATGTAGGAAAATTCAATATGGATAAACTGTCAGAGCGCATCAAAGCCAAAGGCGGTTGTGTTGAAACCAAAGTTTATTCCGACACCGATCATATCTGGCTTCTGGGCGACCTTTCCTGGATTGGAAATAATAAACGCGGAGTTTTAAAAAATTGGACGAATTATTTGAATGCAAAATCCTGTGACTAGCTTGACCGTTATCTACAGTCACTGAGCCTCGCAGTCCTTTAGGCTATTTGCAGTCGCTAAAGCCTTGTTAAATGATCAATTAGCGTTCTAATTTTTATTGAAAGGTGTTTTGTTCGTGGATACACAGCATACATATCAAAATCCCTTTCTTCATACTCTTCTAAAACAATATCCAAAGCTCCCTGCTTTAAAGACTCTTCAATAATGAAAGTCGGCAAGAGAGTTATACCGCATGAAGCAATTGCAGCTTGGTGGAGCAAGTCTCCGTTATCAGAGTAGAGCTTTCCGGAAACAGGTTGCCAAACACGCTTCCCGCCAACCACGAAGGGCCAAGACTTACCTTCGGCCAGGTTTAAATAACTAAGACAATTGTGATTTTTAAGATCCGTTGGGGTTTTGGGTTTACCATGTTTTTTTAAATAGGCGGGGCTTGCGCACACGACGCGCCTGCCTTTCCCAAGCTTCTTTGCGATTAGGTTTTGATCCTCAAGTGCACCAATTCGGATCGCCAAATCATAGCCTTCATTAACAAGATCAACCTGCCTGTCAGATAAATACGTTTTGATTGATACTTCCGGATATTTCTCCAGATAGCTCGCGAGCGCCGGTGCGAGCGTCTGAAGCCCGAAGCTAAGCGGTGCAGTTAGTTTAATGATGCCGACGGGATTTTTAGTTTGTCGCCGGAATCCGGATTCAATCTCATTTATTTCATCTAATAGTCGTTGCGCTTGCACAAGATAATCTTGCCCAGCTTCAGTAAGCATCACTTTTCTGGTCGTTCTGATCATAAGTTGTACACCTAAATAATCTTCCAGATCTTTGATGCGTTTGCTGATGACTGAATTAGCCAAATTAAGCTTTTTAGCAGCTTCGGCAAAGCTTCCCACCTGAGAAACAGCAACAAAAGCCTCCATATTTGCGATCTTATCCATTATTCCATTTTTTCGAATAGTGTTATTCCAATTAGGCAGATTATCATTTTTTAAGAACTAATCCATACTTAAAACACGAATAACGGCATTAAGCCAAATCGACGTTTAAGGAGACTAAAAATGACCACCACTTCAGACAAACTTCTAACTGCAGACAACTCAGTTTTTATCTTTATAGATCACCAGCCCCAAATGGCTTTCGGTGTGACAAGCATCGATCGACAGCTTTTGAAAAACAATACGATCGCCATGGCGAAGACCGCTAAGCTGTTCAATATCCCGACCATCCTGACCGCTGTCGAAACTGAATCCTTTAGTGGCTATATCTGGCCCGAGCTGATGGATGTTTTGCAACAGGACCCTATCGAGCGCACCAGCATGAATAGCTGGGACAGCGAAGCCTTTGTTGAAGCCATTAAAAAGACGGGCCGCAAGAAACTGGTGATCGCAGCTCTTTGGACCGAAGCCTGCCTTATCTTTCCGACACTTTGCGCACTTGGCGAAGGTTATGAGGTTATCATGAACGTGGACGCCTCCGGCGGCACGTCCTTAGTAGCCCATGACGCCGCCATTCGCCGCGCCGAGCAGGCTGGAGCCGTGTCCATCAGTTCGTTGCAATTAACACTGGAAATCCAGCGTGACTGGGCACGTCAGGAAACTTATGAAGGCACAACAAAAATCGCCCGCGAGCATTTCGGCGCTTATGGCATGGGTATCGATTATGCGGCCAGCCTTTTGCACGATTACCCGCAACGCGCTGCATACCCTCATAAAGTTAAATAATAGAAACAATATCAAGGAGATTTAAAATGACTACATTTACAACCAAAGATGGCACTTCTCTCTTGTATAAAGACTGGGGCAATGGCCAGCCTATCGTATTCAGCCATGGTTGGCCCCTCAGTTCAGATGCTTGGGAAGACCAGATGCTTTTCCTTGCTTCAAATGGTTATCGCGTTATAGCCCATGACCGCCGAGGTCATGGGAGATCGGATCAACCTTGGAACGGCAACGACATGGACACTTATGCAGACGATCTGGCGCAGCTGATTGAAAAGCTAGATCTAAAAAAAGCCATTTTGGTCGGCCACTCGACAGGCGGTGGAGAAGTCGCCCGTTATATCGGACGCCATGGTACATCCCGTGTAGCAGGCGCTGTATTAATCGGTGCGGTCACACCGGGCATGTTGAAGACAGATAAAAATCCTGACGGATTACCTATGTCTGTATTCGATGGTATTCGAGACGGCGTTCAAAGAGACCGCTCACAATTTTTTAAGGATTTCACCATGCCTTTCTACGGAGCCAACCGTGAAGGCGCAAAAGTCAGCGATGGTTTACGTGAAAGCTTCTGGTTTTTAGGTATGCAAGCCGGATTGAAAGCCGTACTCGATTGTATCGCCGCCTTCTCTGAAAGCGATTTCACTGAAGACCTCGCCAAGTTCGATATCCCGACCTTGATCATTCATGGTGATGACGACCAGATCGTCCCTATCGATATCACGGCACGCCGTGCTGCAGGGATCGTAAAAGGCTCTGAACTTAAAATCTACAAAGGCGGAGCCCACGCTATTCCGTCTACCGAAAAAGATAAAATCAATCAGGATCTTTTGGCTTTCGCCAGAAAACTGGCCTAACCAAATTAAAAAAGGAGAACGACCATGCAAACTGCATCCGGTATACACCACATCACAGCGATCGCCAGCGACCCGAAAAAAAATTTCGATTTTTATACGAAAGTTCTTGGTCTGCGCTTTGTAAAAAAGACAGTCAACTTCGACGATCCTTCCACGTATCACTTTTATTTCGGTGATAACGCAGGATCACCCGGCACCATCCTGACCTTCTTTCCGCATCCCGATCTTCCGAAAGGTCGCGCGGGAACAGGACAGGCGGTTGAAATCGTCTTTGCCGTTCCGAAAATTTCATTCTCATTCTGGATCGACCGTTTCCATCAGCTAGGTATCGAATACCAAGGACCTGAAGCGCGTTTTGACGAGAAAGTCATTCGCATTGAGGACCCAGACGGTCTGATGCTGGAACTGGTGGGCGTTGATAATCTTCCGGACGATCATCTCTGGACGACAGACGAAATTGGCGCAGATGTCGCGATCCGCGGCTTCCACAGCATTTCGCTATGGGTCGACGATCACGAAAAAACAGCCGCCCTGCTGACAGGACAGCTTGGTTTCAAACTGGTCGGCAATGACGGCAGTCGTTATCGTTACGCGGCGGACGGAGAAGGCTTGGGTAAAATTGTTGATCTGCGTGCCATTCCCGGCATGTGGAAAGGCGCACCGGGCGCAGGCACGATCCACCATGTTGCCTGGAGAGTCGGCGACGATGAATCTGAGCTTCAGGTTCGCGCAGAGCTTGCTAAAGCCGGCATGCATTTGACGCAAGTAATAGACCGTAACTACTTCCACTCGGTCTATTTCCGCGAGCCTAATGGTGTTTTGTTCGAACTGGCAACCGATAATCCCGGTTTTGATATCGACGAGCCGATAGCAACTCTAGGTCAGGATTTGAAACTTCCTGCCCAATACGAACAGCATCGCGCCGAAATCGCTGCGGTCCTGCCCACACTCTAAAAAACGAAAGGCGCATCGCCATGGAAAAAGACTTTAAACATATCTTTATACAGGGCGATGCCAGCCTGCCTGTGTTGCTTTTACTCCACGGAACAGGCGGCGACGAGCAGGATCTGGTCGAGCTGGGCCAAGCGGTTAGCCCCGCTTCGACAATCCTGTCCGTGCGCGGTAAAGTATCGGAAAACGGAATGCCTCGCTTCTTCCGCCGTTTGGCAGAAGGCGTATTCGATCTGGAAGATTTAAAATTCCGCACTGATGAACTAGCCGATTTTATAGCAGACGCCCGCACCCGTTATGGATTTGGAAACCAGCCTGTCTTCGCGCTGGGCTATTCAAACGGCGCAAATATCGCAGCCAGCCTCCTGTTTGCCAGAGCTGAGATTTTGCAAGGAGCTGTGCTACTGCGTGCGATGGTGCCCTTTGAACCTAAAAGCTTACCCGACCTGAAAGGGAAGAATATTCTAATGCTTTCCGGATTTATGGATCCGATCATTCCGGCCGATAATTCGCAAAAACTTGCAGAGATGCTTAAAGATGCCGGCGCAAAAGTGGATATCAGGATGAAACCGACAGGACACGGACTGACACAATCCGATTTCTCGGATATAAAAAATTGGATGATGCAGGAGGCTGTTTCATGAATTCAAAAATAACCCGCCGTAATTTTCTGCAAAACACCAGCCTTCTCGGCGCAAGCCTTTTAGCCGGCTCCACCATTCCATTCCTTACCCAAGAGGTTCTCGCCATGTCATCACCTGTTATCGACACTGTTCTCTTCAACGGAAGAATTACAACCCTGGACCAGACAAAACCCGAAGTAAGCGCTGTGGCCTTCGCAGGTGGCATGGTCGCCGCTATCGGCAGCGACAAGGAAATCCGCTCACTGGCAAACGACAAGACAAAATATATCGACCTGAAAGGCAGGCGCGCCATACCGGGTTTGAACGATTCTCATACTCACCTGATCCGCGGCGGATTGAATTACAATATGGAACTGCGCTGGGACGGTGTTAAAAGCCTTGCCGATGCCCTTTTGATGTTGAAAATACAAGCGGACAATACGCCTGCCCCGCAATGGGTGCGCGTGGTTGGCGGCTGGAGCGAATTCCAGTTCAAGGAACGCCGCATGCCGGCATTAGCCGAGATCAACGCGGCAGCGCCTGATACGCCTGTCTTTATTCTGCACCTCTATGACCGCGCGCTTTTAAATGGCGCCGCCTTGAAAGCTGCCGGAATTACAAAAGACACTCCTGATCCGGCTGGTGGACGCGTCGAACGCGATGCCAATGGCAACCCGACAGGCATGCTGATTGCGGAACCGAACGCGATGATCCTGTATTCTACATTAGCAAAAGGCCCGGCCCTGCCTATCAACGACCAGATAAATTCAACGCGCCATTTCATGCGCGAACTTAATCGCCTTGGAATTACCAGCGTAATCGATGCTGGAGGCGGCTTCCAGAATTACCCAGATGATTACAACGTCATTGAAAGACTGCATAAAGATAACCAGATGACCGTGCGCATCGCCTATAATCTCTTCACACAAAACAAGGGGCACGAACTTGCCGACTTCCAGAAATGGTCAGGCATGGTAAAACCCTATAGCGGCGACGGCTTTATGCGCCATAACGGGGCTGGTGAAATGCTCGCTTTTTCGGCAGCCGATTTTGAAGACTTCCTGCAACCGCGCCCAGATATGGCCAGAAGTATGGAGAAAGATTTGGGCGATGTGGTCCGGTTTTTAGTCGAACAACGCTGGCCGTTCCGCCTTCATGCGACTTACAATGGAACGATCGACCGTGCGCTTGATGTCTTTGAAAGCATCGATCAGGATACGAAATTCGGCAATCTCCGCTGGTTCTTCGATCATGCCGAAACCGTCAGCGAGAAAAACATGGAGCGGATAAAACGCCTGAATGGCGGGATCGCCGTCCAGCACCGAATGGCGTTTCAGGGAGAATATTTCGTTGATCGTTACGGCAAGGAAGCCGCATCGCAAAGCCCGCCTATCAGAAAAATGCTCGATATGGGTATTCCTGTGGGAGGCGGCACGGATGCGACACGCGTAGCCAGTTACAACCCATGGGTTTCTCTCTACTGGCTGGTCACAGGGAAAACCGTCGGAGGTTTATCCTTATATGGTGACAGCAATCGTCTGAACCGTGAAGAAGCTTTACGCCTCTGGACTTTGGGCAGCGCCTATAAGTCCAACGAGGAAACAGCCAAAGGCGCATTAAGCGTTGCCATGTACGCAGATCTCGCCGTCCTGTCACATGATTTCATGACGATCCCCGATGAAGCTATCAAAGACATTACGTCCGTCATGACAGTTGTCGGCGGAAAGATTGTGTATGCCGCTGATGATTTCAAATCACATGACGCGCCATTGCCACCCGTCAGCCCCGACTGGTCACCTGTTAAGCGCTTCGGCGGTTACCAGACAGCCGACATCAATCTAGGCGGAACTGTGGTGACCTCGAACTGTGCGATTCACGGCTGCGGCCACAATCATCAAGGCGCGGGGCATGACGGGAAACTGTCTCGCTGGCTGGGCCTAGATGAAAACAAAAACAAACCAAGCTTTGAAAACCCGTGGTCATTGGGCTGCGGCTGCTTTGCTTACTAATATTTTAAAAGGATAAAACAAAATGTCTATACATATCGCTATCACACGCCGCATGCTACCGGGTAAAGAGCAGGAATTTCAGTCTGCATTACGCCGCTTTCTGGGAGAATCTTTTATTCATGGGGGCGTTCACGGCGCGGGCATGATTACATCTATCCCCGGTGGGCATAAAAGAGATATCGGAATATTGCGAACCTTCAACGATGATGCCGAACGCGATGCGTTTTATAATTCCGATCTTTTCAAAGACTGGGAAGAATATGCTTCACGCGTGACCGAAGGTGTACCCGAATACCGTGAGCTTAACGGCCTCGAAGCCTGGTTTCGCGCCCCAGGCTCTCCACCGCCTCGATGGAAAATGGCCGTGGCTACATTAATAGGGGTATTCCCCACAAGTCTTTTCTTGACTTTGACTATAGGCAACCTAATACATGCTCTGCCTGTCGTTCTCCGAGCTCTCATCATGGCGACAGCCATGGTTATCCTTTTGACCTGGGTTATAATGCCATTCGTTACGAAGATTTTAAAGAAATGGTTTCATCCTAATACTCATTATTCGAAAGCTTAAGCTAAGCGCATCTAATATGCTTCGTCTGCAATCAATAACTTCCCAAGGCTTTGTATAAAGAAATCAAGCTCAGGGACTGGGCTTCTTCTGCACTCACAACTTCAGCATTTGCATTATTAAGCGTTCTTTGAGCATCCAGAACATCTAAAAACGAAACTTCCCCTTCTTTATAAAGCTGTTCAGATAAATTCAGAGATTGCTCCGCGTTCTTTGTAGCCAGTTGCAGCGTAGTTACTCTTTCGCTGATGCGCGCATAATCGGTCAAGGCTGTTTCCACATCGGTAATAGCCTGTAAAACAGTTTTACGCCAAAATTCGAAGCTTTGTAATTCACGGGCTTTTGCCGCATCTATATTACCGCGAATTCTGCCAAAATCTAAAAGGGATACGGCAGCAGAAATTCCGGTCGACCATATATTCGTCGAGTTAATAAGAGCTGTATCTGCAACGCCGAAGAAACCGCTCAGGCTAATCGTTGGAAAGATGCTTGAAATTTCTGCTTTAGTCAGCGACGTTTGAGCTTCCAAGTTTGATTGCGCAGCTTGAATATCCGGCCTTTGCGCAATAACCTGAGCTGGCGAAAACAAAACTGGCTTAATGTTAATTTCTACATGCTGGCCCTCAGGCAATAGCGGCTTAATTTTTTCAGGTAATTCTCCAGTTAAAACACTCAAACGAAGTCTTGCATTATCAGCCTGACGACTGAATTCAGGAATAGCTGATTTAGTAGTATTAACGAGTCCTTCAGAACGCTCAACGTCGAGTTGAGGCGCCTCGCCAAGTTCTTTTTGCTGGCGGATTAAATCCAGAGTCTTTTGCTGTGACTCAAGATTTTTTTGTGCGATTTGCATTTGTTTCTCAGCAGCTCTAAACTCAATATAGGTCCTGGCAATTTCCGACACCAAAGTAAGGCTTACATCGTGATATTCGGCTGTTTTTGCTTCTAAATTAAGCCCTGCCGCATCTGCACTATTTCTGTTACGCCCGAAAATATCAATTTCATAGGATGCATCGAAACCCGCTTGGTATAATTCTCCGGCCTTGAAATTTGTATTGAAGTCTTTCGCACGTCCTGCCGATCCAGAAGCACCAATTTGAGGGAAAAGAGCGCTAGTTACGGAGCGACTTATACCACGCGCTTCCAAGACTCTGGCTTCAGCTATTTTTCTATCCGGGCTGCCCTTCAATGCTAAATCTACCAGATTATTCAAAGCTGGATCTTGAAATCCCTTCCACCAGTTATGCAGCGTTTCCGGTGCGGCCGTCTCGACATTCTGCACAGAAGATGTCCAGAACTCCGGCGCATCGACAGTCCCGTGTTCCGAAGGAGTTAGAAGACAGCCACTTAGCATAAGTGATGTGGTAACTAATAAAATATACTTCATGAATGAGCCTTTCCATCGGGCTTGCGGCTAAGTGATGCTTCTAGCTTTCGCAATAAAACATAAAAAACAGGTGTTAAGAAAATTCCAAAGAACGTGACGCCAAGCATTCCGGAGAAGACCGCGATACCAATCGCATGACGCATTTCAGCGCCGGCACCATGACTTACCACAAGAGGCAGCACACCCATAATAAAGGCAAAAGACGTCATTAAAATTGGGCGCAGCCTTAAGCGGCTGGACTCAATAGCCGCCTCGACAATTCCCCTGCCCTGATGTTCGAGTTCGCGGGCAAATTCAACAATCAAAATTGCATTCTTACAGGCAAGCCCAGCAAGAACAAACAGGCTGATCTGTGTAAAGATGTTATTATCGCCATTGGTTAAATGAACGCCAATGAGAGCTGACATAATACTCATCGGAACAATTAGAATGACAGCTAAAGGCAGCGCAAGACTTTCATATTGAGCGGCCAATACCAAAAAGACCAACAGAATACAGATCGGAAACACAAGCATGGTCGTATTCCCAGCCAGAATTTGCTGATAGGTAAGTTCAGTCCACTCGAAATCCATGCCAGGCGGAAGTGTCTCTTTTAAGATTTTAGTAATTGCAGCCTGAGCCTCACCACTTGAGAAACCCACACCAGCATTCCCGTTAAGATCTGCGCTTCGATATGCATTATAGCGCGACGCTGTTTCCGGACCGAATGTCTCTTGTACATCTACAACACTCCCCAGCGGGATCATTTGCCCTTCCGCATTACGGACTTGCAAACGATTGATATCTTCTGGCCGCGCCCGGAATTCTTTATCAGCTTGCGCCACCACCTGATAAGTGCGGCCAAACTGATTGAAGTCATTCACATAGATAGACCCAAGATAAGTTTGCATCGTTGCAAAGACGTCTGTAACGGAAACGCCCATTTGCTGTACCTTTGTTCTATCTAAATCGACAAATAATTGAGGGACATTGACGTTATAGCTTGAGAAAACCCCAGCCAGTTCAGGCGTCTGCCACGCTTTTGCCTGAACGGCCTTCATGGCGTTATCAAGCGCCTGATAGCCTTGATCTGTTCGGTCTTCAACCTGCAGCTTGAACCCGCCGATAGTTCCTAGGCCTTGTACAGGCGGCGGCGGAAAGATGGCAATAAAGGCATCATCGATAGCGGCGAATTTCTGATTCAATTTTTGAGCGATAGCGAAACCTGTAAGATCTTCAGTTTCCCTCTCTTCAAAAGGCTTCAGACTGACAAACACAATTCCAGCGCTTGCGCTGTTTACGAAACCATTAATTGATAATCCCGGAAACTGGATGGAACTTTCCACACCCGGTTCTTTCAAGGCAATCTCGCCCATCTTACGAATGACTTCTTCTGTACGCTCAAGCGTTGCACCCTGGGGTAACTGTGCGAAACTTACCAAATATTGCTTATCCTGAGCCGGAACGAAACCAGGGGGCACAAGCTTGAAGCTATAAGCGGTCAAGGCCAATAATCCTCCATAAATCAGCATCATAACTGTTTTGCGCGCTAATGATTTGCCGACGCCCCTGCTATAAAGATCTGAACTTCTATGGAAGAATTTATTAAAGCCGCGGAAGAACCAGCCGAATGTGAAATCCATTGCGCGTGTCAGCGCATCTTTCTTTGCGCCATGACCTTTTAAAAGAATCGCCGACATAGCGGGGCTTAAGGTTAGAGAATTTATCATGGAAATGATTGTCGCAATTGCAATCGTCATGGCAAATTGCTTGTAAAATTGGCCCGTAAGACCGCTAATAAATGCGATAGGCACAAAGACGCCTGTCAGGACCAAACCTGTCGCAACAATCGGACCGGTAACTTCTTTCATAGCAATAAGCGTTGCTTCACGAGGCGTGTGCCCCTCTTCGATATTCCGCTCGACGTTTTCAACAACAACAATCGCGTCGTCAACAACAATCCCGATAGCCAGGATTAAGCCAAACAGGGACAAGACGTTAATAGAAAAGCCGAAAAGATGCATAAACGCAAAAGTACCGACGATTGATACTGGGACGGCCAATAGTGGAATGATCGAGGCACGCCATGTTTGCAAAAATACGATTACAACAAGCACGACCAAAGCTATGGCTTCAAATAAGGTATGAACCACGGATTCGATGGAATCCCTGACAAAAACGGTAGGGTCATAAACGATCGAATAATCCACATCGTCTGGAAAATTCTTCTTGAGCTCCTCCATTGTTTTTCGAACATCGGTGGATATTTGCAACGCATTAGAACCCGGAGCCGCAAATATAGGTATAGCCACCGCAGCATTGTTATTTAACAATGAGCGAAGGCCATATTGCTGAGCATCCAGATCAACCCTGGCAACATCTTTCAAACGTGTAATGGCGCCTGAAGGGTCTCTTTTGATGATAACTTGCTCGAATTCTTCCGGAGATTGTAAGCGTCCATGAGCATTGATAGGCATCTGAAGTTCAACGCCACTGTCATAAGGAGGCCCGCCGATGACACCGGCAGCAACCTGAATGTTTTGGGAACGGATAGCATTGACGACCTCTGTCGCATTCATATTCAGTTCTGCGATTTTATCCGGGTTCATCCAGATACGCATTGCATAGTCACCCGATCCGAAAAGACGAACCTGGCCAACCCCTTGGATACGATTAAGAGCATCTTTGACATTCAGCGTTGCGTAGTTCCGCAAGTAAAGCATGTCATAGCGTCCCTGGGGAGATTTCAAGTGAACAACCATGGTCAAATCAGGCGAACTCTTTGTCGTGGTAATTCCAAGTTGGCGCGTAATATCTGGCAATCTAGTTAGAGCCTGCGTAACCCGATTTTGAACAAGCTGCTGCGCCAGATCTGGATCAGTCCCGATTTTAAATGTAACTGTTAGAGTCAACAGGCCGTCTGCAGAAGCAAGCGAGGACATGTATAACATGTTCTCGACACCGTTGATCTGTTCTTCGAGCGGCGTTGCGACGGTTTCTGCAATAATAGCAGGAGATGCTCCAGGGAACTGAGCATTAACGACCACGGTTGGCGGAACGACTTCCGGGTATTCGGAAATCGGAAGCTGGAACATGGCAATCAAGCCGCTTAAAAAGATTAAGACTGACACCACGCCGGCAAATATCGGCCGATCGATAAAAAATCTGGATAGATTCATATTATTTACTCTAAATAAGTTTCAATTATTGAGCTGCAGGTTGCGCTTTAGAAAGATCAACCGGCGATAAAGGTTTAGGCTCGACAACCATATCCGGTCTTATCTTAATAATTCCGTCAGTGATAACCTTATCGCCTTCTTTAAGACCTGCTAGGACCACTCTTTGTCCGTTGATCGATGCCCCAAGCTTAATTTCTCGATAGATAGTCTTATTGCCTTCGCCAACGACATAGACAAATTTACGATCCTGATCCGTACCGATTGCCTTTTCCGATACGAGCAGAGCATCTTTCAAACCTGTGCTACCAAGCCTTACATTCACAAACATACCAGGTAAAAGCGACTGATCCTTGTTATCAAAGAATGCCCTAACTCTAATCGTTCCAGACTTTGGATCAATTTTATTATCAAAGCTTCTGATAATTCCTTTGTATGTTTTTGCATTGCCTGATTTTAAAACCATTTCTACCGGCACTTTAACTTGAGCCTCGGTATCGGGAGCGGCAGAATAGATATCTTGCAGATATGTTTGCTCATCTACATCAAAATCGGCATAAATCCCTTCATCTGAGACGATAGTCGTTAGAACAGGCGGGTTGGCAACCTGTATTAAATTACCAACCGTGATTTCAGCGCGACTGACGCGTCCGGATATTGGCGCTTTTACATACGCATAACCTATGTCTATCTCCGCCTGGGAAAGTTGAGCCCTTGCCGATTCCATCTGGCTTTTCGCAATAAGCGCCCCGCTTTGGCGCTCATCGTAAATCTTCTTTGAAATCGCTTCGGTTTTTACCAGATCAGCCGCCCTGGCGAGATCTTTTTGCGCCAATTCATATTGATTTTTTGCAGCCTGAAAATCTGCTTTCGCTTTATCCAATGCAGCCTGATAAGGAGCAGGATCTATAACAATTAAAATATCACCTTTATTGACAGTCTGGCCGTCCTCAAACCGGATCTCCTGTATCTTACCGCTAACCTCTGGTCGAATTTCGACATAGTCGACAGCTTGCAACCGGCCTGTAAAATCTTTCCAAATCTGGATTTTTTTTTCTTCCATAGTTGTGACAACGACGGGTTGTGGCGGCGGAGCGGCGCCTTCTGATGAAACCGCCGCGTCAGCATTAGGGCTTTGATAAGCTGTAAGAACTCCGGCCATTAATGCCGCAGCAAAAAATCCGGCCAAAATTATTTTCTTATTCATTTATACCTCTCAAGATTTTGAATATTTTATCTAATATTTCTGCAATTCGAATACACTGGCCTATTTGATTATTGCCCATTCCTACGATCAATTTGAATTTGCGCTCAGCATTTTTACATACTTAATAACCGCCGCTTCACTCTCATCAGACACGAACTCGTCTCTTTTTGATTAAATTTTTGGTGAAGGGTATGAAATGAAAATTTATTAAAGTCTGTAAAAGTCCACTTATCTTCGCTTTTGACAAATTTTTTGTATAGTTCCATGACCTTCTCCAAATAATTCAATTGGCCTATAGTTCAATAATATTGAACTATTGAATGATGTCAAGATATGATGTATATTAAATTCATGGTTAGATTTATTCACCCTTCAAAGGACGACATCTCCTTATCGGGCATATTAAACGCCCTATCGGATCCTGTACGCGTTAATATATTGAAAAGTCTATTAAATTCTGACGGAATGTCATGCTGTCAGGCAGCTCCCTGCCCCAAAATCGCAAAATCGACCCTCTCTAATCATTTTCGCATTCTAAGAGAAGCGGGTCTAATACGTATGGAGAAAAACGGGGTAGAAAATTTAAGTATAGTCAGGCTTGAGGAGATTAACGGCAAATTTCCTGGCCTTCTTAAAACAATACTAAAATTCGCTGATTAGAAGCGGTTGATGATTGCCTTATACTAATCGTATATCTACAAATCTAATCTGAGCTATAAGATTGCCATTTGCTATCATCAGATCTACATGAAATCCGGCAACTCCATCAATGCCGCTATAGCATGCGAACTATAAGTGGCACCCGACCTATCTCGATCTACGGATGCAATTGTGTTGCTTTCGCCAAGGTGAACGATATCACTTCCTTCATTGGCATGTATTATATTATTCTGTGAGCCTATCGTAATACAGTTGATGATATCTGGCGCATTGGTTCCTAATTGAGATATAAGGAATTGCCAGATTGCCCAAATCTCTCCCCCCAGAGAAAATTAGATGCAATCTGGCAACCTTCCTCCTTAATCCCACTCTAAATTGGATAATTCATCTCTCCAATTTTTGAGTGAATTCACTAGTGAAGTGAATTGTATTGGGACATTCACAAGTCCCATATCTTTGATCACAGCGGCATAGTCGATGGAATCTTCGAAAAGATTCAAGAGCCTAATATCTCTTGAGAGCGCTCTGATAAATTTTTTTGCCTTAAGTTTATTGGCTCTGCTTCTGCCGAAAATAACCTCACGATAAAATTCTCCTGAAAAAAAATCGTTTTCAATTTTACATAGAAGGTTAAAACTTTCAGAATCGACATTCCTTTGCCTTAAGATAGCTTCAATAATATAAACATTAATGACTTCTGTTCTTTTTATAGACTGCTCATAACTGGGATCATATTTTTCACTATTGGGATCAAGCTTATCAAAATGAAGCGGCCGATTACTTTGAAAAACAATCGATTCAAGTAAAATGACATCCCTTTGAATAGTCATATTAATTGCAGAATTTTGTTTGGTTTTTCTTGCTATCATTATACGTGATAATATACACACACTCTCGTATTATGATAGATAAAAATTATCATTTTTTGATTTTAAAATTTTGTGTTAATTTTCCTAATACAGCCATTTTAGCCATCTTAAAATCAGCCATGAAAAAAACGAAATCCATTGAAGAGCGAATTGCTTTATCCGAAATTGGTGACCAGATAAAATTCGCAAGAATTATGAAGAATCTTACTCAGCAAGACTTGGCTCTGAGATTGAATGTTACACATCAGCAAGTAGCAAGATATGAAAAAGGTGAAAATTCGGTATCCTTTGATAAATTACAAAGTTTATCTCACGCTTTAGATATTCCAATTACTCAACTAATTAAAACTTCAGAACCCATAGATGAGCACCCATTCTTTTCAAAAGCGCTTAAGCCATCAGGGAGCCAAATACCTGAGTCTGAAATTATAGATTTGATCGATGCCTATACAAAAATCAAAAATGCTGATGCACGGAAAACAGTTTTGGCAATGATCAAACTCATAAAAAAACAAAACACCAAAGCCGAATGACGTGATGCAAGAAAAGGTCAAAAATATCTCACGGTATACTCGCCATATTGAATTAAGCCAGTTTGGCATAGAGGGGCAAATTAAAATCCAAAGAAGTAAAGTAGCAGTTATTGGCGCTGGAGGATTAGGATGCCCCGTTATTACATACCTTGTAGCAGCTGGTATCGGATATTTAAAAATAATTGATGCAGATAGTATAGATATATCAAATCTACAACGGCAATTTTTATATTCGCCAGAACATATAGGGGCTTCAAAATCTCAAACGGCGGCTGAGGGAATGTCAAAATTTAATCCTAACGTCCAAATTCAGGCAACTAACAAGAGATTAAATACAGATAATATCTCCGAATTACTTGCAGACTTCGATATTATCGTTGATTGCAGCGATAATTTTGAGACTCGGTATCTTTTAAATCGCTTTGCGATTAGAAATGAAAAAATCCTGATTTCAGGTGCAGTCTCTACAATGAATGGCCAATTGTTTACATTTAAAAATGGAAGTCCTTGCTACGAGTGTTTATTCCCTCCCCTGCCAGACAACCAGCAAGCTCCTGCTTGCACTGAGGCTCCAGTTCTAGGCTCAGTCGTTGGAACTATAGGAGTTATGATGGCAACAGAGGTTATAAAGGAGATTGCCGGGTTGGGAGAAAGTCTTGCCGGTAAATTTATTTCTTTGAGTGCATTAAATACATCATTTTTAAAAACATCGTTTTCTAGAAACCCAACTTGTGAAACTTGCTCTAATGATAAATGAATAAAACTGCAAGTAAAGCATATGGCACGATCATCCATGCAAAAGAAACTGCGCAATTTATAAACTTGCTTCATGGTCCCGGATATGGGGAGATATTTATATCAGGCAGTGCTGGAACCGGAAAAACTTTTCTTGTCAAGAAGATACTAAGGCAAGAAACAAGCAAGAGGTTTATCGTTAGTTATAAATTTACCGATGACGAAGGCGTCTCAGGGAATTTTATTATTTCGATCTTGAAGCAGATCATACTTGGTTACGACCTCACCAAAAATATAATTCTAGAATCGCAAATAAGCACAATAAGTTATTTTTCAGGCCTTACTTTGCAGGAAAGCGCCCTACTCGTTAACTTCATCAAGGAAGATGAAAATACAAGGGACATCCATAGCGAGATTTTATCTTTAATTTTAAAGTTGATTGCTTCTTATTCTATAGAAACAGTCCTTTTTTTAGATGATATGCAATGGGCATCCCCTGCATGTAATCAAATGCTTGATAAAATCCGATTAATAAAGCCTGAAAAATTAAAAATTATTATTAGCAGTAGGGTTGCTATTGATAAAAATTCCATTCAATTATCAAATCTCGACAAAGACACTATAAAAGCTTTAGTTTTAGAAAAAAAATTTAAAAGCAGAAAAAACATAAATGTACAAAAAATATATGCGCTTACAAATGGTAATATATTTTATGTGAGTTTTTTCTTAGAACAAAACTACCTTAAAATCTCCTCTAGTAAATACCCCTCGCATCTCAAGCAACTTATACTTGAAAAATTTGCATCCATGCCATCAGATGCCCAGAGGCTAACAGAGGCTTTCTGTTGTTTAAGAAAATCCATAAATATTGATGATCTAAAATATTTGGCCGGATACAATCCATCAGAAAAAAACATAAATTTTCTCGAAAAAATTGGATTTATAGATATAAACCGGAGTCACATCAGCATCAGTCATGATATTCTGAAAGAAATAATATTTAACGCCATCAACCTAAATGATCGACGTAAACATCATCATATATTAGGCAAAGCTATAAGTAGCACCATATCAGCCAATAACTATGACGAAGCTACATATCACTTTTTACAATCCAAATCTTGGAATTTATTATACAAATGCTCAATAAAAGGGGCGTTTTATGCCTATTCCAGATTTACACCAGAGCTTGCGCTAACGTTGATTGACAGGGCATTTAAAGCGGCTAATGAATTAGATCTGCTAACAATTTCGCGGGAAATCAAACTGAGTATCATAAGAGGAAAAATTATTTTCTTGCTTGGCCTATCTTATAGCGCAGAAAAAGATATCGCTGTTTTAGAAAATGCCTATCAAAAACATTCTCTATCAAAAGGAAGAAGAGAGGAGGTTTTAAATCTAATAAGTTTATATTATTGGAATAGCGGAAAATTAAAAAAAGCTCTTCAAATCATAGACGAAAATTATAATTTTTCCGATAATTCAGTAAATAAAAACTCGTTAGGAAATGCCTCTATTTTTCTATTGCGCCGAATTGGCATACTTTCAGATATGGGGAAATTTAGTGAGTCAAATAATTTTGCCACACAAATACTTAGTTTCGCTTCTAACCAGAAGGCGCATATATTTGGACTAAATTATCTTTTTGAGGCATTGATATCGTCAATCATTGCCCGAAATTTTGCCTATTTAGGTAACAAAATTAAATTCCTAGACTTTTCTCAAAAAGCAGCCGAGAAAATTAATAATTCTAATTCGCTAACAAAGGTATTTAGTCTTGCCTTTTTAGCCGATGGTGCAATCAGACTAGGACTTATCGAAGATGGTTATAATCATTTAAAAAGCGCTCTTAAAATTGCAAAAGAGAGTCGTGTTACTACCCTAAATTACTTTTTATTTTCAATGCTTGGATATTTAGAAGTTTTGGCAGGAAATAAAAAGTCTATTCAGAAGATAGAAGCATCTATCCAAGCGGCCGAAGATGAAAAAAGATATGGCCGCCTACCTCTTTATTATCTTTACCTTATAAAATCGAAAAAACATATATCACCCCTTTCAAACATTAAGCGCCTAGTTCGAAGAGCGCAAAAACTGGCCTTAAATAATTCGGAAATGTGGGTTTATTCAGAATTATCACGATACATATCGTAATTCTTAGAGATATCGTTCTTTATTGCATACGCGAGCAAACTAAATAATTGCAATATATTTTCGTTAAATCCCACTAAAAGAGCTTTCTCATAAGCAGAATCTAATGAATCAAGTAAATGTGTAATTAATTTATCGTATACGGTTGAATCTCTCATGCTTTCCTCGCTTTCAATTGCATTAAGCCTTAAATCGTTGGTGGCAGCAAAAATCTCGTTAATACAAAATTCAACTTTTAAGTGAATAATTGAGATATATAATTTAACGCGTGAATCATGGAGGTTTAATGAATCGACTTGTTAAGACACCATCTGGTGAGATTATTTCGCTATCTGGAGGTGAATGGAGCAAAACTAAGCTGTCATCATCAAAATTAGAAAGCACCGGCACTGTAGTAGATACTTCATTAACAATTCAATCATCTATCCAAATATACGGTTGATATTCTAAAGGCCCATGACCAGCAAAATTTATAAGGACGGCACCCATAGAACACGCAATCCTGATGAAACATTTGCACAAATCATGGGCCTTTTTCCTGTCTTTGGCATTACACGCCTTGCCAATATCACTGGCCTTGATCGAATAGGAATACCTGTAATTTCCGCCATACGGCCGAACTCTAAGTCCCTTTCTGTTTCGCAAGGCAAAGGACAGACAGTAATTGCAGCGAAGGTCTCGGCAGCAATGGAGGCTATCGAAGGCTATCACGCAGAAAATATAGAAATTGGTGGCCTTTATATGGCGCATGAGGATATCGAATGGAAAAAGAAGATCATTGATATTCGAGGCCTCCCTACAAGCAGTCGCCGCGAAATAAATCTGTCTGACAAATTACTATGGATTCCGGGCCATGATATGATGAACGAGAAAGAAATTTGGACTCCGTATGACGCTGTCTCAGTTGATTTCACAATTCTTCAACGGCCAAGATCCGCATTTTTAGCCGATAGTAATGGCCTCGCATCCGGTAATACTTTAAGCGAAGCACAAATACATGGAATTTGCGAAGTGATAGAGCGAGATGCTTTAGCCCTATTTTGGGCGAGTAGCGATAATATAAAAACATCCAAGATTGTTAAAAAATCAACTATTGATAATCATCAATGTTTGACATTCATCGACCAAATAGAAAGCGCAGAACTTACTTGTACTATTTGGGATATTACTTCGGACATAGGGATTCCCACCTACATATGTGAGGTTTTAGAGAACTTTTATCGCCCTGATCGACTTGTGAGACCCTCTTTTGGAAGCGGCACACATCTTAGCAAAGATGTAGCCCTATCACGAGCTCTGACAGAAGCGGCCCAAAGTCGAGCCGGATTTATATCAGGATCAAGAGATGATCAATATTCTCATATATACAAACATTTTTTAAATAAAGAAATTCACAATAGTTGGAATAGGAAATGTAGTAAACAGGTGGTTGATTACCAGACCAGAACAAGCCTTGAGACCGATAATATTGAGGGTGACCTGACTATCCTTCTTAAATCTTTGCAAGAAACGGGCATCAATGAGGTCGTATCCATTGATTTAACACGGGAAGAATTCTCTATACCTGTTTGTAAAATACTCATCCCATATCTTGAAGGGATAGGATCTGAGAGAGTTACTCCAGGGAGACGATTAGCATCATGCAATTAACCAATGATATAGTTATATTTAGCGGCTTATCTCTTAAACAGCATGAAATTCATCAAAAAATTCCGACTAGTATTTTTATGCCGCCAGCCTGTCAAGGGGATCTAGTTAGAGCCTTCAATGAATATAAGCCCAACCAGATTGTATTGATTGATGGTTTTTTTGAATCAACCCCATCTGTTTGGCATAAAGATATTTTATACCTTATCTCAAAGGGAGTAAGAGTATATGGATCATCAAGTATGGGCGCATTGAGGGCAAGTGAGCTTCATGAATTTGGGATGATAGGACACGGCGCTATTTTTGAAAAATATAAAGCAGGAGAAATAGAAGATGATGATGAAGTGGCTGTCTTCTATGGTCCTAAAGAAATTAACTATCCATCATTGTCAGAAGCAATGGTGAATATCAGATCAACAGTTAATTATGTTATAAGTCTAAAATTAATTAGTGACCAGCTCGGACAAGAAATTATAGATACCGCAAAATCGATGTTTTATAAAACCAGAACTTATAATAATATTCTGGAATTAATGGATGTCAGTGAACATACAAGAGAAAGCTCTAAAAAAATTTTAGAAGAAAATCGAATAGATCAAAAGAAAAATGATGCAATCAGCTTATTAGAGATAATTAAATCCAATCTGAAGTCTTATGTAGAGCCAAAATTTATGTTCTATGAAACTGTTTTCTGGGAAAAATCCTTTCAATGAAAAACATATTAATTAGCCAATCCAAGCTGTTTCGCTCGTGGCCAAAAGAATCTCGAGATTATATCGTCTCTAAATCTAAAATATTAAATTTTTCTCCCAAACAATTTGTTTATATGGAAGGAGATATTTCACGAGACATCTATCTTGTTATCAAAGGAATTTTTTCAGAAATTCAAATCCAAGTAGATGGAACAGAGCTAAATAAATTCGACTTTGAACAAGGGGATATATTTGGTGAAATAGGATTTATAGATAGGCTGCCGAGAGATCATTCCGTTATTTCAAGAACACGCTCTGAAGTCATTGCAATACCAAGAACGTCCTATATAGATTCCATCCAAAATATGACATTCGAAGTTTTTTGGGATTTCTTGACGATAATTGCTGAAAAAAATAAAAATACATCAAAGACTGCGCAATCAGCTCCACCGGATAATTTAGAAGGAGCAGTCTTCAATTATTTATCATCGCTTAACTCAAAAACAGCTTTAATTAAGATTAGTCAGCAAGAGATAGCAGATGCCGTGGGCACCACAAGATCCAATGTATCAAAAGCTTTAAATAAACTAGAAAAAGAAAATGTAATTAAGAAACAATACTCATCAATTATTATCAATGATAACAAGATCAACAGGAGAGTTAAATGAAGATAAGTTATGTTTCATGGCTAGCTGATGAAATGGGCAAATGCGAAGAATATCTTGATATTTCAGAATCTGTATCGGTTGATAGCATTCTTAGCCAGATTGAGAAACGCGAAGAAGGATATAAATCATTTTTTTTCAAGAAAGATGGGATTGTAAGAATTTCTGTTAACGGCAATTTAGTTTCAAGAGATTATGTAGTATCTAATAATGAAGAGCTTGTCTTATTTGCCCCCATGTCTGGTGGCTAATCAAACTTCATAATTGATAACCCTACAAAGCTAAGTACTTTCGGTACGAAAAAACAATGTTACGACGTATATGGGATCCCAACCCGCGCTGCCATCATTTGATTGCAGGCCGTGTTCCTTGGACAAGGATGCTGCATTTTCTAACATCTTTTCCATGGTTAACGCTTGCCTGCCCGTTCCATGCTAGCTAGCCCCCCCCCCCCCTTTCTGGAGAAGAAATGGCGGCGTTTGGCGGCTGTACCGGCGGACCGCATCCTTCAGCCATATAGCCAAAAACCGCAGCAAAGCTGCGTTTTTAAGGGCTGCCCATTAGGGTTTTATGAATTTTCTTATTGCGGGAGCCAGATTTGAACTGACGACCTTCAGGTTATGAGCCATATTTTCCCAGTTTTTACTGAACTTCTCGAAACTTAATAAAGCCTTATAAAATAAGGGTAAAATGCATATTCGGGCTTTACTGAATTTGTTGAAATTTACTGTCTTTTACCCTAATCTGCGGCAATGGTGCGGCAACGGCGCAAACACAATGCAAGCCCAAAAGCTTAGAAATTGTACCCCCGTTTATACCCCCAAAAACTTTTGCTGGGACAAACATGGAAAAGACATTCAACTTTACCAAAACCGAAATTCAAAAGCTTCCTCCCCCCCTCAAGGGCATGGACACTTACAAAGATACCAAAGAAAAAGGTTTAAGCCTCTATATTACTCCAGCTGGAGCAATTACCTTTTTCGTTCGCAAACGTATCAACGGACGAGATGAAAGGATAAAAATTGGAAGTTTCCCAGATATCTCCATCGAGCAAGCCAGAAAAAAGGCTCTTGAGATTAAGGCTAAAGTTGCTGACGGACAGAATCCTAATCTCGAAAAGCATAAAATGAGAGCAGAGATTACTTTTGGTGAACTTTTTAATGAGTATCTTAACAAATACAGCAAACGTCATAAAAAGTCCTGGCAGTACGATCAACGCGAAGTGAACAAATACCTTTCACATTGGTTTAAGCGCAAAATCTCCACTATCAGTCAATATGAGGTCCGTTCTCTACATGACAAAATCCATGACCAGAATGGCTTGTATCAAGCCAATCGTATCTTAGAAAGAATTCGCGGGATATTTAACAAAGCTATCGAATGGGGCTGGGAAGGACGCAATCCAGCGCAAGGTATCAAGAAATTTCGCGAAAAATCTCGCGATAGATTTATCCAACCAGATGAACTTCCTCTGCTCTTCAAAGCTCTTGAAGTCGAAGAAAATAAGACAGCCAAAGACTATATTCTGATCTCGTTAATGACAGGAGCGCGAAAGTCTAATGTCCTGGCTATGAAATGGGACGAAATCAGCTGGGATCGGGCCGAATGGCGTATACCAGATACAAAAAATGGGGAGCCGGTTACGGTTCCCCTGATCGCACAAGCAATCGAACTTCTAGAAAAGCGAAAACGACTGACTAATTCTCCTTGGGTATTTCCAAGTGATATTGGCACGGGCCATCTAGCAGATCCCAAAAAAGCATGGGAAAGAGTTCGATTAAGAGCGACGTTTGATCTTTGGAGAAGGAGTCCAGATCTTTCGAACCTAATTGACGAGGTAGATTACAACCTTAGGCAAAAAAATAACTATGTTTTTACCATCGTTCATCTTTACAGCGCTGTCGTCAAAGAGGCTGAAAAACGGCAAATAAATCTGCCAATAGGTCTGCTCGATATAAGACTCCATGACATCCGACGCACAGTTGGAAGCTATCAAGCAATTACGGGAGCTAGCTTAACAATTATAGGCAAGTCTCTTGGCCATAAATCGCAACAGGCAACACAAATTTACTCGAGATTACATTTAGATCCGGTCAGAGCGTCGATGGAGAAGGCGTCGACAGCTATATTCTCGAAAGGCGTGCAAAATGCCGAATGATAACAAGGCCGAATTTAATGAACTCCAAACAGTCCTCGAAATGCTACTGCCTGCAGTCGACTCTTTCATATTGAAGTTGGGTGACGACGGTTGGCAAAGCTTTGTTCCTATTTGGCGGAAAATAGTAGATGACACTCATGACACAACTCTAATTTCAGAAAAGACGATATTGAGGGCAATATCGTCAGGCGAGACCGATTACTCTACTGGCGCAATGCTTATAGATGAATACATTCGCCGAGTTAAGCGAAGTAAGCCGATGATCAAAGAACTTGAACTGTGGATCGCCAATAAACTAGAAGAGGTCTTAGATGGGAAAACTGCCAAAGAAGCCTTCGGTTTAAAGAAAAAGCGAGGAACCCAGTCAGACCTAAATAAAAGATTCAAGGTCGCTTGTTATTTTCAGCTACTAAGAAATGAAAAAATATCAAGAGAAAGAGCAATATTTTCGTGCGCTGAGAAATGGGAAGTTGATCCGGATACTATTTCCAGGTGGCTAAAGGGCATAAAAGTTCCAAAAGTCTCAAACAAAACACTCGAATCTCTGTCAAGAATCGATTTATCGCCCCTTCTTTGACTGCAAATTAAAAATTTTATTTGCCCCGTGAAAAGCTAATAAAGCCTAGCTAACCTCCAGCTATCAACAACTAGCGAGGTAATAATGAATAAAGATAACGAAAGATTGCTCACCAGAGAAGAAGCCGCAAACTTTCTTGGCGTAAGCAAAGGAACTCTTGAGATTTGGGCCTGCACAAAGAGATATCCCTTACCGTTTGTGAAAATCGGACGTCTTGCAAAGTACCGCATCTCAGACCTGAACGCCTTTGTCGAAAGCGGGCTAAAAAATATTGTAAAGGGAGAAGGCAATGAAAAAGGTTAAGCCTCTTCCTAATGGTCGAACCCCGTATGATAGATCGCAATATCTTAAATTACCGCATGGTGTCATGAAGCATCCAAACTTTCGTATGCTCAGGGGAAATTCCGTAAAGGTATTGTTAGAACTTGCTCTCCTTCACAACGGTCACAACAACGGCAGATTGGGAGGGTCATACACCATGTTGCAAACAAACCTTAAGATTGGCAGGAAAGCAATTTCCGATGCCTTGAAGGAGTTACAAGAAGCGAAGTTTATTATAAATCACAAGAAAGGTATATTTACGACAAGAATGGCTTCCGAGTTCGAAATCACATTTCTTCCGTCACCTGATAGCCCCCACCCTTCTAATGTGTGGGGAAGCTGTCCTGCCATTAAAGTCCGTCGTAGAAGAGGAAAGGCGAAGCCGTTCAATGTCCTTTCAGATACGATCGCAATGATGGAGATTGATAATCGAAAGCTAAATTAATCGATGGTTCCTGATAAAACCATAAAGTGACGCTTTGTTTCTAATTAGAACCATCAAGCCGCGCGCAAAGCATGATCTACGTAGAATTGCCTCCCATGTATCAATGATTTAGGCCCTCTTTTGGCTCTAACTAGAACTACATATATGTGACCATGGGGGTGCGGCTGATAGGGTCAACCGATAATTAGGCAAGAAAAATAGCTGTACGGTCCTCGGCGCCTTTTTCGAAAGCAGAAGACCTGATGGATTCTGCAATCGTATTTGGATTAGAGAAAACACTTCTGCACCTGCTTCTGCACCAGTTGCGATGATTAAAAACACCAGAAAAAACACCAGAGAATAACAGTAGAGAAACAGTAGAAGACGGCACAAAACCCGCGCCGATTTTTCGGCCAAATTTTGTCAATAATCGGCCAACTTGTCCCGCTTAGATAGTTAGTTTCCGAACAGGAAATCGTAGGAGGTCTGAAAATTTGCTGCCCGGCGATGGGTTAACTTGGTGATTTCAGGATCGGCGCTCTCTGGCAAAGGTATTTTACAGCTTTTAATAGCATCCAGCGCATGGGTATCGGGCTTTGTTTTCTGAGCAACGGTAATACACGCGGTAGCGTAATCATAAAAGCTCTTCCAGGACTGAAGGTTCTTCACCGGATCGACAGGAGGTTTACCTGCAACGATGTTTTGAAGGTCTAAAGAGGTATCATGGTTCAAATCAACGTAATTTAGGCTCCGAAGGGCGATATCTAGCCTAGAGCCCGTCTCTCCATATTCAGCAGCCATAAAGGGTGCCGCATTTAAGTCAGCCAAGAGCTCTCTCTGTGAAGTAAGGAGCGTTTGGCCGTCCATTCCCGGAAGCTTGCTGGCCTCGACATGTCCTAGCTCGTGCAGCAAGGTTGACGTAAAAAACATTTCATCCGTCACCGCTGGATTTTTTAACTCTTTCTGAAATACCTCGTCAATTTGACGCTTCGCATAACCTTTTTCCAGCTTGCTAAAATGAATTACCTTTGGCGATCCAAACCAAAGTTTTAATGATTTTGGGGTAACCATACGTTCGTCTGAGGATTTTAAACCTGAGGAATTTGGCTCGCTTCTACACATGCCGAAATTTAGGCCGCAATAGACCTTTCCAGAGGCGCTGCCCAGCTCCACTACCCGTACGTCTGCATTTCGCTTAAAAAGCGCTGTAAGGGCCGTAGAGGCGTCCAGGTGTTGATTGGCGTAATAGGTTTCCGTGGTATCGAGAAAAAATCGGTTATAGGCTGCCCCGATTGCGACATATCCAACAAGAGCGCCCACAGCGCCTGCAAAGCTTAAGGCCAGGTCTTTTCTTTTACTCATAATGCGGCTTATAAGCGATTTGACTTAAAACCTGCAAACTTTTGATGACTAGAACCGCTGGCCGTGTGGTGTATGGCCAAAACAAGTTTCGGGTACCCGAGAGCATTATTCCCCTTGCAGAACAAGAGCTTAAACAGGGGTCCATCTCAGCTTTTTCTTTTCACTGCCGCACTGTTGCCGCATGAACTTTTATTTATTTAGCCGACCATTGATTTGACAACGCCTCTGCCTGTTTTAAAACAAGCTCAATGGCCTCAGCTGCTTGATCAGGTGGATACCTATAGCGTTGAAGCGTACGGCGTACAAGAATACGCAATTGTGCGCGGACGCTATCCCGGACCTGCCAGTCGACAGTGGTTGATTTTCTTAATTTTTCTGTGATTTCGATAGCAATTTTCTTAAGCGTATCGTCGCCCAATTCTCTTACGGCGCTGGCATTATTGGCAAGGGCATCATAAAAGGCAACTTCATCCGGATTGAGGCCTAGATTTTGTTCTCTCTCTAAATCCCTTTGGAAATCTTTTGCCATTTGGATCAGCTCTTCAATAACCTGAGCTGTTTCTATAGCTCTGTTATTGTACTTCCGTAGCGTTTCCTGCAGTCGTTCAGAGTATTTCTTCTCCTGCACGACATTATTTCTTGTTTTTGACTTGATGCTGTCGTTCAGCAGCTTTTCTAAGAGCTCGATCGCCAGATTTCGTTGCGGCATCTGGCGGACATCTTCCAAGAATTCATCAGAAAGAAGGCCAATATTAGGCTTATCGAGACCGCATAGGGCAAATACATCTGTCACACCCTCTGCAATAACAGAATTATCCAAAATCTGTTTTAAAGCTGAGTTTTTATCCTCCTGGCTTAGCTTACGATCAACCATTGTGAATTTGCTGATCGCAGCTTTAATAGCAGAGAAAAAAGCAATCTCTTTTCGCAGATCTTTTGCTTCATCAAGCGTACTGCATAGTGAATAGGCTTTTGTAATGGCAAGAACCAAGTCAAGAAACCGCTTCTTTCCGTCGGTAAGGCCCAATATATAGTTTGCGGCGGGCACCAAAACTTTATGCGCCTGTGTTTCATATCCTGAATAATCAAAGCCTAGAGACATGTTAGTCTTTGCAAACATGCCACGCACTGCATCCATTTTTTCAAGCAGCACAGAAAAAGCTTCTTCAGCACGCAAAGCAGGCTCCCCCTTACCTTTGGCGTCCGTATAAATTTTCAGAGCTTGTTTCAGTTCGTTTGCGATACCAATGTAATCCACAACAAGTCCGCCTGGCTTATTTTTGAAAACGCGGTTCACTCGCGCAATAGCCTGCATTAAATTATGGCCCTTCATAGGCTTGTCGACATACATGGTATGGCAGCACGGGGCATCAAATCCCGTAAGCCACATATCCCGCACGATGACGATACGCAGCGGATCATTCACATTTTTAAATCGAGTCTCGAGCCCCTTTTTGGTTTGCTTGTTGTAAATATGAGGCCTTAATAGTTCCCGGTCAGAGGCCGACCCCGTCATGATAATTTTAATGGCTCCTTTTTCCGGATTGGTATCATGCCATTCCGGCTTCAGTGCGATGATCTCATTATATAAATGAACACAAATCTCGCGGCTCATCGCTACAATCATTGCTTTTCCATCGATAATCGCATTGCGCGCTTCGTAATGGTTTACGATATCTTCGGCTACTTGTTTGATCCGTGGGCCAGCGCCGACCAACTTTTCAAGGCGGCTCCATTCCCCCTTAGTTTTTTCACGTGCACCTAAATCCTCTTCATCCTCAATAACTTCATCGACTTCTTGAGATAGCTTGTCAATTTCTGCCCGGTTCAGATCCAGCTTAGCAAGTCGTGATTCATAATAAATGGGAACGGTCGCACCATCATCCACGGCATCCTGGATGTCATAGATTGACACATAGTTACCAAAGACAGCGCGCGTATCCTTATCTTCAAAGGAAATAGGCGTGCCAGTAAAGCCGATAAACGCGGCGTTGGGGATTGCATCGCGCATATGCTTTGCATACCCAAATTTATATTCTCCGTCTTTTCCAAGTTTAGCTTTCAAGCCGTATTGACTTCTATGCGCTTCGTCAGAAATCACCACAATATTATGGCGTTTGTTCAGGATAGGATGCTGCTCTTCCCCATCCAGCGGCGAGAATTTCTGCACTGTGGTAAATATAATGCCCCCGGTTTCACGCTCCGCCAGCAACCGGCGTAGCTCCTCCCGATCATTAGCCTGGACAGGCTGTTGTTTCAAAAGCTCTTGCGCGTTGCCAAATGTCTTAAATAGTTGCCCGTCCAGATCATTCCTATCCGTTACAATCAAAAGAGTGGGATTGTTCATTTCTTTCTGCTGAAGCAGCATCCCAGCATAGCAGCACATGGAAATGCTTTTGCCTGATCCCTGCGTATGCCATACAACACCAGCCTTCTTATCGCCGCCCGTTCTGGAGGCCTCGACAGTAGCTCTAACGGCCTCTCTCACGGCGTGGAATTGGTGATAACCCGCAATCTTTTTAATAATTTTTCCGTCATCAGATTCAAAAAGAACAAAATAGCGGACATAATCAAGGAAAAGAGCGCGGTCGAAGAATCCTTGCACCATAGTCTCAAGCTGCCACTCCACCATCGGACGGTCGTTTTCATCTTTAACGGTGCGCCAGGGCATAAAACGCTCTTGATTTGCGGTCAATGACCCGATGCGCGCATTATAACCATCACTAATGACCACGGCCTCGTTATAGATAAAAAGATCGCTGATTTCTTCTTTATATGTCTGGATTTGATGATAGGCATCCCAAACATCGCAAGTTTCATCAAACGGGCTCTTTAGCTCCAACACACCTAGCGGCATGCCATTCACGAAACAGATAATATCTGGACGGCGCGGTTGCTTCGTGCCGGTGATCGTGAATTGATTAATAGCCTGAAATCTGTTGTTCTTTATATTATCAAAATCAATGAGGAGGGCATGGTCGTGTTCCAGCTTTCCATCCCTCTTAAAGGTTACGGGAACGCCTTGCAACAGCACTCGGTGAAAATCACGGTTATTGGCGATGATATCAAGACTCTCCGGCTTCTTCAGATGCGCCATAACCTGCTCGGCACATTCCGCAGGCAGATGCGGGTTCAGCCGCACAATCGATTGTGCCAGGATAGTTTCTAATAGAACCCCGCGGTAATCTGTCCGCGCAGCCTTTGCCGTTTCCGGCGCAATATCCGGCCCATGCAAAACTTCCCAGCCGCTTTGCTCAAACCAAGCTAGACAATTTTTTTCTAAAAGTTGTTCATTAATCATGAATCTTTACCTTCATTGGCTTTAAATTCTTCAAGGAAATCTTTGTATTTTTGGGGATGAAGGTTAAAAAGTATCTCGGGAGCTTGATATAAGTCTCCATGAATATCAATTTCACCAAACTGTTCATAAAGATGATTGTTAAAATCTTCATGCTCAGAAAATATCACCGCTGGCTTAAATTCATCATGCCTTTTAAGTAAGCAAATTATGAATGATAAAAGGCTATCAGCTTGTAAAATTATAAATTCACCATACTCTTTTGGGAGATCGATGTGCTCCGCGCTCCGCCCATGACTTTCTGGACAATAGTCATTTCTTAGGGCCGCCAATGACTCCGCAATATTATCAAGGTTGTTACAAATACTGCTGACGATTTTTAGGAAGGCTTCATGTGTTTTCTGGTCATCATTCCCTACGCCGCCCACATTTATTTCTCTGACAGCCCTTTTAACAAGCTGAGGAAATGTTATTCCAGCCTCATACGTAACCGTTTTCCTATCTAGGATGGTTTTTGAAAGGGATTCAATCAAATTTTTGCATTGTCCAATAGAGGCCCCCATCAGCCCCTCTGTGTAGTTTTGTTCAACAGCATCTATTGTGCGGGACAGACTGAAATCGTCTCCGTAATTGGAGAGTGCAACTCTGGCTTTGGAAAGGCAGGACATCGTCATGGCTACACCACGGCCTGTTGATTTTCAGCAGCTCTGCGATTGCCCCATATATCGGCGGATGGGGCATCAAAATATTCAATATCAATATTTATGCGCTTTCTGGAGTTTCGAATCCTATTCTCACGGAGAGTTTTTAATCGCTCCATCGCGTTTTTAAGATCATCGTGCTGGCCATCATCAATATCCCCACGAACACTGACATATAGTTTTGAAATGGTAGATTGTGCAATTGCTTGCAGAATATGATCGTCATTAGATTTAAAGCTCATGCCGAAAGCGAAGGCTGTACCGTTAGCCCCTTGTAAGCTTCTATAGCAGCGAGATAAATAACCGCTATGGCTAATTTTTTCCATTTTTTCTAGGCTATCGCCGCCGGATACAAAGAGTGGATAAAGACCATTGTTAAGCGATCCCAAAATTTGATCTTTTAGATTAATTCCTGTCCGGCGTTGCGAATATTTTCTGACCTCATATCCGGCATCATACAAATGAAGTGCGCCATGTAAATAAAAGAGAGAGGCTTTGGCTTCATTGCCCAATGACCACCTCACATAGTCTTCTTCATAATACTCTTCGCCATCTTCCAGTGTGCTAGTCACGGGATCTTCAAATCGATCTTCAAATTTTAGTTCTTCAAGGTGTTTATTAATCACCCAATATAAAAGAAGATCATAGTTGATAGTATATATGGAGCCAAAATTAATTAGGAAGTCGCGGCAAGCCTCATACTGGGCATCAGTAACCGCTAAAGAATTTGCAGGATGGTGACGCGCTATCGTATCAACCAGAATATTCTGCACATGTCCAATATCTTCCTTCATTCTTTCGACGGTGACGCGGTCATTTGATTGATAATGCTCAGATATTCCGGACGCTGTCGCTAAGGCTTTTGCCACAGCTTCGAAATCATTCGTGTTAAGCTTCTCAAATACCGTTCGCGCAAATTCAGAGGCTACGGCAAAGGCTTCTGTTTCATCGGCTTGATCAAGAATAGCCTGGTAGCGGAATACATTAGGCGACCAGTCGATGCTAAAGCCATTTCCGATAAAAAGAATGGGCTTTTTATCGACTTCACGGAACGGTTTTATAGTACTTTCGAACGATTGATGCGTCATGCCGTCTCCGTATCTGACATACTAGAAGCATCAATTTCTCCAGAAAGAAATTTTGGAAGAAGAGTATCGCGTATTTCTATAAGGAAACTATTTTCTTTTTCGTGAGCCACTATCTTTGCATATATAGGCTCGAGAATATTCTTTGAGAATGTTTTTATGAGATCATTATTCTCTGGTCCCAAGAAATTAACTTTAGATATTATATCAAAGGTGATCTGTGGAAATGTGCCAGAACGTGATTCTGCCATCATCTGTAGGTAATCAATATTATTTTGTCGCGTAAGAACAAAATATATAAAAATAGAAGGTATATCTGATTTGACGCGCAGAACCATTAACTTTGTTGAAACAACGTATTTTGAAGCATCGAAATAAACGTATGCGTAGCGTTTATTTTCTGGGCGAATTTCACTATATAGAATATCTTCTTTTTGGATGGACTTTTTAGCTTGTCCGGGAAGAATTTCAGGATCTGACTTATTTTCATGAAGAAACCTTCCCTCTGAAATATCTCCCGTATTAAGAAATATGACTTCTCTAACATTTCTAAACGGATAGGTTTTAGAAATAGTATCAACGGCGTTGCCTATTTTTTTTACTTCCCATCCCTCCGGTATGGGGCCGAAGGAGGAATCGATGAAGGCGGAAGGGAAGGCTTCGGCGGCGGATTTGAGGTTGGCATAGGCGGCTTCGTTCTGGGTGCGGTGGGTATCCAGATCTTCTGCGCTCATACCGCTAATGGCTTGCATGGCAGCGATGACGGCATCTTCCGTGCCCCCGCCGGATTCCAACGCCGCAATTTTCGCCTTCACCAGATCAAAGTCCATAAACCAGCTCTTAAATATCGCCTGCGCCATACTCTCCAGCGTCTCATTCATCCGCCGGTTATTTTCGATTTTTTGATCCAGATCATACAGAATTTTTACAGTCTTTTTCTGATCTTCTAAAGACGGGTATGCAATATCCATGGACTTTAGAAGAGCCGTCGTTAAGCTTCCTCTGCTGCTGTGTGAGTCAGATATTTGACGCATCTCATCATAGCGGTTTGACAGATTATAGAATAGCCATAGCGGATGAACTTTCTTTTTATCTGCCCTTAAAGAAATAACAGACTGGTTAATGTAACAATCAATTAGTAAAAATGATGTTTGACCGCGCGTATGTCCTTGTCCGGCAGATGCAATGACGATGTCATCTTTTAAAGCAAGTCGGGTGCTTGAATTATCGACACCCAATCTTGTTATTGTCTTTTCGGTGATGCGCACAAAGCTATTTCTTGTTTCACCAGAAGATAACCAGCAATAATCTCCGCCCCAATATTCAGACTTTTGAGTATTAGGAGTTCCCCCGCTGAATATCGTCTCACACACGTTCCCAAGCTTACTAATTTGCAGTGGCTTCATGGCCCATCTCCTTCTTTATGAGAAGAAGTAACGCTCTCTTTACCCTGATGAATACGATCCTTCTGTGAATCGTATATAAAGGTTTCATCCTCATATATAGACTGATAATTGACTCGCAAATTTAGCTTATCAATAAATAAGGCATCCTGGCCGTGTGTATGACGAAAGGAGAATATTTCGCATCGCTCGTTCATTAAGAGTGATGAGCCGGGAACGAATGAGACAATATTTAAATCAGTAAAGAATTTTGTTTTTCCGCGCAGGAAATCTTCATATGTTTTGCGATTGTTTTTAGAGACTTCCTTCCCGTCATAAACCAAGATAAAATCTTTAATAATGGCGGGACCAAACCCTGAGTTAATAAGTTCAAATGCTACGAGTCGTGTTTTTCCGTCATCGTCATAGCTTTCGAAGGCAGATAGTTTCGGACGAACAGACATTTTGTTGTGTTTATAGTTTTGACGGCCTTGCCAAACGGTTACGCTCAGGGCGCAAACGGCTGTAATGGCTGACGCCACGGCTATCCATGTTTCGGGATTAAAAACCATATCCCAATCCTGCCAAATTCTTTTTGATTTCCGCTTCCAGCCTATCGCCTTCAGCGAATTGATCTTTGAGTTGTGCAGTCAAACGCGCCATTTTATCGGCGAAGGGTTCGCTATCTTCCTCTTGATCCGGAGAGCCTACATAGCGGCCCGGTGTCAAAACAAAATCATTTTTGGCGATATCTTCTGTTTTGGCGGAGAAACAGAAGCCCGCTTCATCCGCATAGCCTTCGCCCATCTGCCAGGCATGGAAGGTGTTCACAATTTTTCCGATATCGTCCTTGGTGAAGTCACGCAGGACGCGGTCCTTCATAAAGCCGAGATTGCGGGCATCAATGAAAAGCGTTTCGCCGGAGCGTTCGCGTTTTTTCTGATCGAGGCGCAAACCGTTCTTTTTATCCTTAGTCAAAAACCAAATACAGGCCGGAATTTGCGTGTTGGTGAAAAGCTGGCCCGGCAGGGCAACCATGCATTCAACCAGATCATTTTGGATCAGATTTTTCCGGATATCGCCCTCGTTATTGGTATTGGAGCTCATTGATCCGTTGGCAAGTAAAAGCGCCATTGAGCCCGTAGGGGCGAGGTGATAGAGCATATGCTGCATCCAACCGAAGTTGGCGTTGCCTTGCGGCGGGGTTCCCGCGATTTTCCATCGTGCGTCACCCTCCAGCTTCGGGTGCCACCAATCCTTAATATTAAAGGGTGGGTTGGCCATGACGTAATCGGCACGCAAGTCCGGGTGTTGGTTATCAAGAAAGGTATCGGCGTTTTTCTTGCCAAAATTAAAATCAATACCGCGAATAACCATGTTCATGGCGGCCAGTTTCCATGTGGTAGGGTTGGCTTCCTGGCCGTACACGGAAATCTGTTTTTTCTGTTCAGAGGCTTTGTAGCGTTTTTCTTTTGAATGTTCTTCGATAAAGCGGTCGGTAGATACGAAGAAACCACCGGATCCCATCGCAGGGTCGTACACACGACCATTATAGGGTTCTAGCATTTCAACAATCAGCGTAACGATGCTTTTGGGAGTGTAATATTGGCCGCCTTGCTTGCCTTCCGCCAAGGCAAATTGCCCCAGGAAATATTCATACACATGACCGAGAATATCCTTGCTATGCAGATTCAGACGCTCGCCCTTGTAAACAGGGTTTGAAAAACTGGTGTCGGAGAAGGCATTGATCAAGCCAATGAGCTTGTCGTTTTCAAGCTGGTACTGGCTGATACGATTCAGGATGCCTTTGAGCTTCTGGTTTTCTTTTTCAATTTCATCAAGGGCGTTATCGATCAGCCATGATACGGAGCGCAGTTTAACATCATTGCCCTGGGCATCCTGCCAAAGAACGCTGCCGATGGGCAGGGCGGCAGTTTCCTGTAAATATTTCCAGCGGGCATGCGGCGGCACCCAAATAACATTTTTTTCCTGATAATATTCGAGTAATTCAAGCTCGGCCTCAATCGCGGCCTCATATTCATCATCGCTGCCGTAATCTTCACGCGGCAGGTGATAGATATTGTCGACGCGGTTATCCTGGAACAATTGACGCAGATCCTGCTGGCGCTCTTCAAATGCGTCCGAAACATATTTCAGGAAGATCAAGCCAAGGGCGATGTGCTTATAGTTGGCGGCATCCATGCTGGAGCGCATTTTGTCCGCAGATTTCCATAGCTTGTCATCAAGTTCGTTGAGAAACGCTTGTTCTTGGTTCATGCCGCGCGTGCCTTATTTCAATAATCTCACAAAATTTTCTTGTTGTCGTAAGATATCGGAATAAGAATTTTCTACAAAGGCTTAAGGCAGAAAATATAATGGTTTTCCTGAATTATTAATTAAATTTCGTGTTATCGAGGCTCTCACCCCATTTTAGGTTTATAAGGACACGGCCTCAATGGGATCTTCTTCATTATATCTAGCGACATCAATGACATAGGAATTACATATCTCCAAAATAGATATGTATTGCCGTATCGTTGCCGCACAACATTGGTAGGAATTCTGCAAGCAGACAGAGAGGCGAAAATAAGGAAAGTTACTTAGTTGGCTTCAGCATTCGCTCCTCAAGATCACCCGAAATGACGTTATGACTCCGTAGCTCTCTGATAACAGCCACGTATTCTGCTTTTTTCTCAGGGGTTTTGGGAAGACTATTCGCTGTATCAACTACGTTTTTTCGACATTCATTATTACTTGCCGTATGACATATGGAACCACTAGAGAGGTTTCTTGCAAGAAAGATTCCTAGTGATACATAACTTGCAGTTTTAATCGAGTCTGATTCTTGGCCGTCCAAGAACTCTTCAACGAGCTGTACCATTTTTATCTTCAGATAAGAGAAAGCATAACGACAACTTTTTAAGATTGGACTTCCCATCACAATCCCATTTCCTTCACAAATTAGAGATATTCTATTTCCACGTTCGATATCTGCTAAATTTGCGACCTCGTGTTTATCTATGTACGCATGCACTTTGCTGAATTGATTATTTGTATTCAATTGCAAGAATGGTGAATTGCTAAAATCTTTGCTTATTTCAGAAACGCTTCCCTTTATTATAAAGAATTTTCCTTTAAATCTATTGTCGGCGGCAATCTCGTTACGTTTATAAGTAGCGAGAAGATCTTTAGAACTAATTGTCTCGGTTATACCAAGCTCTGATAAAGAGAACTCAGTCGAAGAGTTTGAAAGAATTTTTTCTATTTCATCATCGCCAAGAATATCTATTACATTTCTCTCAGTCTGGGTAAGTGGATAATCAAGATTTCTGCTTAGATTTTCGCGAGGCGGCGATAAAGAATCTCCCCAACAAATTCCCAAGACAACACTGACTCCCACCAAAAATAATATTTTCTTTTTCTTTGAAACATTTTCCATTTTTAGAATATCGGCCATTTAAAACTCCTATGTAAAAACCACCAAGATTTCTCCTGGTGGTCTGGGTGTTTACAACCGTCCTAAGAACGGCGCGATGCTTTTAAGCTTGCGCCCTGAACATGACATCGCCACCCAGGCCATAGGCCGAGTGACGACACAATTTCCGGCAGTGTCATTGCCGCTTAGGTGAGGTTGTAAAGCCCCAGACCACCTTGTGGATGGTCCACGAATACATTGCTCGACATGGTCGTAGATTGCAACTCCATGAGCATCAAAAACGTGAAAAAATCCAGAATTTAGGAAATGTGACAAGGATGGGGAGCCTTTGTGGCATCACCTGATGGCTTTTTACTGTTTTGGTTTTTAGGTACGAAACGGTACAGTTTCGAAAAATTTGAATTAGGCATTGCCGCAAGGTTTGCTACATTGGACCGACTGTGAGTTTCCAGCTGCCTGTCTAGGCCTGACACAGATTATAAAATATTTCATCAAATTTTAATTACGTTCCCAAAGCTTCGCCGCAGGTTGCTCTATTATCGCCAACTGCGCTCAATTGTTGTTGCCAGTCAAACGTTAGCCTTCTAGTCCAAGAGTCTTTGCATCGACATACAACGGCACCTCGACGCGATATCCCCCTTGTGGAGTGGACAATGGGAATATGCTGACTGACCAGAGAAGGCGCTCGGCGTGACGGTTAAGAGCTAGGAATTCATCATATGATTTCCATGCGCCGCGCCGGTTCCAAAGGGTTTGAAGATCGCGGCCAAAATCATAAAACCAGCCGAGAAGAGCGTGGTTTTCAAGCTCGGCCTTCAGCTCATCGGCATCCTTAAGGGGTTCGTCTTCAGCACCGTGCGCATGACCGATCACATTTGCGCACCACTCCAAAAGGAAGGGCAGCTTCCGAAAGCAGGCCATCATCAGTATCTGAAGGTTGCTGCTATGACGGTAGGCAATCCTCTCTCTAACGATCTCCTCGAAGAAGTCCTTCAAAGCTATCAATGCTGTGCTCTGAACATCCTTTAATCTGTTCGCATCGAAGCGCGCAGTCGCTCTCGACGCAAAATAAGCGTTCCAAGCCGGGTAAGTGCATTGTTGGAGATCACCCTCTAGCCCGTCCGCCGCGCGGCTCAGGAGAACATTTGGCAGCGTTTCGTCAAAGACCTGTGTGATACCGATATGAGCTAACTGATTGCCAAGGACACAAGAAGCCCACACACGGTGATCTACATTATCCCCGACAAGAGCGTGAGCAACAATGCTGCTAAGGACGATGTGCCCCTTTACAATCCCATCGCGTATGACATTGGGCGCCTGAGCTATCCCTGTCCCAAGTGCGTCCTGTCGAGCCTCGAGCGGGGCCGCGTCTTCCATGCCGCGATCAAGGCTGGCAAGAGCCGCCGGGTAGTCGTCGGCGATTGTTATGCCGTCGAGACGGTCGAATGGCATCGTCCAAGCCGCTTCGCCTATAATCGCAGAAAGCGTGTCACTAATGTTCTTGATCGTGTCGGCGTCGAAGCTACCGATAAACGTAGCCGCGAAGGTGAACTTTTTACCGGCGAGGTCTTGCGGTTTGGCTATGAAATTTTCCTGATCGGCTTGCGGAACAGGCTGTTTCTCGCGTAGGGCTTTCTTGACTGCATCGTCGACAACGGTGATGGAACGGGTGCCAATATTCTCGATCAAAGCTGCGTCATCATTCGACTTAGAGGCCCTCAAAAAATACGTGTGGCTGCACGCCGCTGCATCCGCATTGAACGTCGAGATGTCAGGGATAGACGCGCCGGGTTTGATGCCCGCAAGGATGGAGCGGGAGGTCAGCGGGAGAAGCACAGCTTCAACCTCATCGCGGCCCGCCATCATGAGCGGCTGAGCGTCTCCGGCTTTCCCAACCGCGAGCGCAACGCAGTCAGGAAGAATGGCGTCATGCTCCATGCCGACCACGCGCCATTCAAGCTCGCTAAGCTGGGCAACCCTATATTTGGATACCATCGAGTTGGAAAGTGCCTGTTTGTGTCCCTTTCTGGCTTGCGCTGGCGCGTCCGCGGAAAGCTGCCTCAGAACAGTTTCGATAAATGTTTTTTGCTCTTTGAAGAACGGAGAGAAACCCTCTCGCACCGCCGCGAATAAAATTCGCTCAAGAAGCTCTGGGGGCACCCCTAGCGCGGCGAGCGCTGGCTGACGCTCTATGATCTCCTTCAACTTCCCTCGAAATGCGGTAGAAATTGAGGCGCCGCTAATCCCCAACATGTGTCGAACAGTTTCTTCGTCACTGAAAGCATCGAGCGCTGTTGACGCAAATGTCTGAAACCCGTGAGCAAAGGCACCTCTTAGATGCGCGTTACGTGTGGTCAAGTGCGCTATTACCTCTGCCGCTGCCTCGGCATTGGCTACAGCCCCAGCTTCAAGCGCACGCAGTTCATTTACAAGCCTGGCAAGGCGCCTTTCGTACTCCGTAATCTCGTCATCAAGAGTTCGCTCACCATTTTCAGAGGGCTCAGAATAAAAGAAGCGCTCGGCGCCTGAACGATTAATATTTGATATGAAGGTGGAACCACCCTTGCGAAACACGAAAATCTGCTCGGCTTTCGCATTTCCTGAAATAAGAAAGCCGCGCTGAAAAAGCTGCGGGATTTCGTGTTGAATGATTCCGGACATAAATGAAGTCCCTTTTAAAACACTTTAGATAGGGCAACAAGTGAACATTCTGGCACTGGATATGGACTTATCCTCACACTTTAAGGTCGTGAATTGACAGGTCTGAGACATAACTACGCGTAGATTTTAATACTGTCAGTCTGAAAAAAACGAACCGACCGAAGCCTTTCCCGCGAGAGCTCCCCCAAAGTGCTCCGTCATCACACGTTGAAACATATCAACTACAGCTTGCGGAGTGTCTTGCGACCTATACTCAAACAAAATAGCGTCGTGCATAGGTAAAACAAGATGCGCATCACTAATCTCTTCGAGAGCTAAAATTGCCTTTTTGAAGATCAACGAAGCCGTACCCTGAATCACTTGGCTTATCGCTGAACGAGATTCCTTTGCAGATAGCTGACCGGACGAGTGCCTGCGATAAAAATTGCCCATCACCGTTCCCACAACTCCGGAGCTAGAAAACTCATCTATTACCGTCTTTTTCCAGGTTTCGTATATATGGAACCTTTTGAATGCCGATTTTGCCCGGTGCCGTTCTGCACCGAGCGAAACTGCCGCATCAATAAGCGACTTTCTAGTCATACCGTATGCATACGACAAGAAGAGCTGCTTAGCGGCTCTTCTATTATTCGGTAGTCCCAAATATTCATTTGCAAAGATTACATACATATCTCCTGCGACGTAGAGACGGCGGAGCTCGGGATCCCCCGACAATACAGCCATAACTCCAACTTCAAACTGGTCATAGTCCACATAGCAAAGCCGAAAACCCTCTCTGGCCGCTATAACGCGACGATATTTTTTCGCTATGTTCTGAAGAGAAGGATCTCGCAAATAGATGCGGGACGTTCGGGTTCCATTTAGATCTGCAATTGGCCGAACACATTCAGTCGACAACCTTAGACTTGTTAATATACGGCGAGCAATATTTGCTTCTCTAAGACGAATCGTATCTAAACCGAAATCCGATACGCTCGGCAGGTATTGCAAGATGTATTCAATTGAAACACCTGTTTGATCAAAACCCAGCTCATCTAATTTTTTCTGAAGTTGTTTGTCGGACGGCACCTCTAATGCCATCCCGTGCTTTGCAGAATAATCCTTCAACGATAAAAAGAAATCGTGGTCAGCCTCTGACCTCATCTCACTAAGCGATTTTGTGTCAATGTTTATTCCCCTAGCCATCGCCAGGTTTATAACTCTAGAAGCCGGAAGCTCGATATTTATAATTCGCTCTTGCTCACCATTGGCATGGGCAGTTGCCATGAGAGTTTCATAGGTTCTCTGCATGGCTTGGGCCACAGATAGTAAAATATCAGCATCAAACTCCTCACTACCATGCATTATACGCTTGTACCGGATACACAATTCATCAGGCAATCCACTCTCCGATAGACGTAAGGTTATATCGGTAGTCTCCCGCCTTTTTCGCTCATCGGAATCTCCACTTATTGCAATTCCGAGCTCATCGAGATCCGCAAATCGTGAAGGCAAAGCGCCTGTTTGATCAAAGATTGTATCCCGCATCGACCAAAAGTCGTGGCAGATAATTCTGCCAGAATATACGACTATTTCCGCAGCGCTAACTTCAACCAATTCAGCATCAACGAGCCAGAAAAATCGATCGCGGCCCTGTCCGGTAAAATCTTTTAGGAATATCAAAGGACGCGTGCTTATTTCAGTCATATCCCGAAATCTCTTCCACCAGATCGAACACATCAACTGGCTCACGATCTGAAAAAGGAAGGCCCTCAGAGTTTTCGAAACCTTTAGACCGAGACAGTGTCCCCATCAATTTAGTTGCAATCCGCCCATGCAGCGAACGTGTTGAGCTAGCTGGCAAAACATCAGTAGCTATCAAAAGATAGCGCGTGTTCTGGCTCGGCCAATCATGGGAGAAACCCTCGACCGCTTTCTGTATGAGCTGAGGCTCACCCACACAGCGTAGCCATATAAAGATTGCCGCAGCCTCACCTGAAGTCATGCTTTCATTAAGTTTATTGGCAGCAAGATCCAATAGCTCTGGGGTTTTATACCGCCTAGTGGCTAATAATATCCAAATATTATAGTTTTGCCAGTCGTGTATCGCGCCTCTTTCGTGCAAAAGGAACTCCGCTAGGCTAGGATTGCAGACTCCGGACGTATCTAAGACTGAGATAAGTCTACAGTATTGGTCCGTAGAAACAGCATGGCCTGATAAGCTACTGAGGAGAATATCAAGAAGGCTCCTTCTAAGGCTATCATCCACCAATAGAACACCGGATTCTACCACTTTCGATAGCCGATTGACCGCGAAGCGAAACTGTCGGGATTGAGTATCATTATTATCTATGCACTCTATAAGCATCTTAACTATATACTCAATAGACCGAGTCACAATTCTTCGACTTCGTGATTGCCACATATTATTTATCGACGTCGTACGACTGTCTATCGATGGAAAGTACATAGAGATTTTGTCAGCGCAAGTATCCGGGCCGAGAATATCCGTTTTAGCGGCATTGATGTTCATTCCTACTTTGCGAAGCTCTCTTATAAGATCCTGCAATGCTCGTCGGGCGTCGGCTTCAGTGTCAGCGATTATGCGAATATCATCGACGTAGCGGTAGTAATCGTGATTTTTCTTTGCCATACACCTGTCGACTTCTGACAACAGCACGTTAGAAAAAAAAGACGAAGCGTCCCTGTTTTGAGGAAGTCCGTGATCACCGCTAAACGTCCATTGAGACAGTAACTTGTCCAACGTAGAAATTGCGTTCCGAATTTGCAATTTCACAGGACCAGGCGCATTTATCGTGCTGAGTGAGCCTTCAAGCGCATTGATAATCTGGTTGCGCGACACGTTCTCAAAAAAGTTGCTAAGATCAGTAACAAGTAGAAACTTATTTGAGCGCTTGAAAGTAAGCGTTACACCCTCAAAGATAAACCACTGCTCAATTTTGTTCTTGAACAGATATTTTTCTTTTTTTCTCCATGGCTCATAGCGGTAACTGAGAACTCGGTGTCCCAGGATAGGATCATAATACGGAATCAAGAAGCTGCAAATCGCCTGATATATAAATCGATCAAAAAAGTCCGTTTCGAGGCCGTAGCGCTCCCCGTATCCCTTCTTTGGAATATCCCGTACAAAGCTCTTGTTGCCTTCGTATCGCCCATTCCACTCCGCAAGTAATTTGATAATTGTGTCCTTAACGTGGCGCTCGCTTTTGAACAAGTCATTATATTGTAAACAGTCAAAGTACCAGTCATCCCGCATATCTTGACGAAGGTGAGCGAGAACTGCGCTAAAACGAATGGGGAAACCTAAGGCCTGACCAGTTTCCCAAAATAGCTTATCATCTGTTTGTAACTGCTCCTTGTTAACCTCCTGCTCTAAATTCAAAAATCCCCCATGTCTAAGGTCGCCAGACCGTCCTTACAACTCTCGGCAGCCATCATTACTTAATTCCGGTAGCGAATCAATGGATGCCGCATAATGCATCAAATGCTCATGACGTATAAACTGAGGACCCGGCACTGAATCTGTTATTGAGATTGCCCAGCACCTTTCGGGCCAATGCCCTTGGCAAAGTGTTCGGACTAATGCCGAAAAGGGAAATTCATTAGCCTGATAAGCTAGAAAAAGTAGCCGCCCAGACAGATTTGAACTTTTTAACTTTGAGGTTCATAGATAAGCCGCGTTATCCGATTAGTTAAGGCTTCAAGCTAAACATGAACTCTAAATTCGCGGCAACAGTGCGGCAACGACAAAATAAAAGGCTTATTCCTGAGCCTTAAAAATCTTCATTTTATTTAATAAAATCAATTGGTTGCGGGAGCCAGATTTGAACTGACGACCTTCAGGTTATGAGCCTGACGAGCTACCGGGCTGCTCCATCCCGCGATCAATGAAAAGAAAATAGATTGGTAACTCTTTAAGATATCTGGAGCGAAGGCGTTTGTACCCTACCCTGCTTTTGAACGCAAGCGTTAAAAGATAATAATTCTCTTTTAAATTCAAAGTGTTGAAAGAAGGAGGCCAACAGCCCCGGCGATGATGGCCAGGCCTGCCAGGGGATTGACATCATCGTGCGTCTGACGAAGCTGATTTAACAAATAAAGCCAGATAGGCGTCAGTGCCATAACAATTCCAGGATAGGTCGGATTATCCGCCAGAGTCAGGGAAAACGTCAAGGCTAGATACATGCCGGCTGTCCAAAAGCCGCACCAAAAGCCACCCCAAAGCATAGGCGCACTTAAGAATGAGGCAACTCGCCCTCCCGCAGGCTTTGGCATTGCCACCGCCCAGGCAATAACCGCGCAAACACTCATCGATAAAAATGTATATGCGATCGCAAGACCTGACATACCATGCGCTCCATAAAGAACCCATTTGGTCAGCGCATCCGTCATCCCGAACGCCAGGCCGACCGGCAAGACGATCACAAAGGATTCCCATGAATTATCGTTACGGCGAATTTTTTGCAGAGAGATAAAAATAATCAGCAGAGAAAAAATCGCGATCATCGTCTGAACTGGTTGATCCATCAAATTGATCCGCTGACTTGGTACAATTAGCCACCATGTCGCAAAGGCCCCAATCGCCGCTATGGGCATAACCATGGAAGTAACACGCCCGGTTTTCTTTGCCGCCAAGGATAAAAACATAATCATGCCAATGGCAGTAACGATTCCGTCAACACCGGCGACCGTATAAAAATTCTGGTTTACACTTAAATCCGGCCACACCATGATCGGCCAGGCAAAAGCGATCATAATCGCGGCAAAGCTTGCCCGCCATGCATTTAACACACGCGCTTCGAGTTGAAATTTTCGATTGCATTCGGCCAATATCGCCGCGCAAAAACTGGCACCCAGCGCCCATAAAAACCACATATCGATATCCCCACTTGATATAAATCAAGAAAATGCAATCCGACGAGATTAGCATGAAATTATATACAAAAATATATTGAAAAAGCGCTGCTAAAGCGTAAGTTCCGGTTATTATTATCCGATTAGCGAGGCAATGCCCATGGAATTTGACCCAGCCCTTCTCTCCCGTATTCAGTTTGCCGCGAACATCACTTTTCACATCCTTTTTCCAACCATAACGATCTCGCTTGGCTGGATTCTGCTGTTCTTCAAACTTCGATTTCAAAAGACTCAAGATTATAAATGGATGAATGCGTATTTCTTTTTTACTAAAGTTTTTGCGCTGTGCTTTGCTATAGGCGTCGTCACCGGCATTACAATGTCGTTTCAGTTTGGCACCAATTGGCCGGGCTTTATGCTGACTGTCGGCAATATCGCCGGACCACTTTTGGCGTATGAAGTTCTGACTGCTTTTTTTCTGGAAGCAACTTTTCTTGGCATCATGTTCTTCGGCTTTCGCCGCGTAAAACCATGGGTTCATAATCTAGCCACGTTTTTAGTTGCCGCCGGCACGACTTTATCCGCGTTTTGGATATTGGCGCTTAATAGCTGGATGCAAACACCTGTCGGGTTTGAGATGGTAGATGGCAAAGCTATGGCCACTGATTGGGTACAAATTATCTTCAACCCTTCTCTCCCCTACCGTTTTACTCATATGTTGCTGGCATCGGCGCTAACGGCTGCATTTTTTATGGCCGGCATATCCGCATATCGCTGGCTGCGTCAAGATCGTAGCCCCGCTGTTTTAGCAACGCTTAAAACTGGCATTTATCTGGCTGCTATTTTAATCCCAATTCAGATTTTCGTTGGGGATTTGCATGGCCTGAATACGAAAGAGCACCAGCCTGCGAAAGTTGCCGCCATGGAAGCTCTTTGGGAAACCAGAACCGAAGCACCCCTTATCCTGTTTGCCCTGCCCGATGAAAAAGAAAGAACCAATAAATGGGTAGTCGAAATCCCGAAACTTGCTAGCATCATTCTGGCTCATGATAGCGCAGGTGAAATCAATGGCCTGAATGAGTTCGAAGGCAATCATCCGCCCGTGGCACCTGTTTTCTGGGCATTTCGAATTATGGTCGGAATTGGTGTTTTAATGCTGCTTGTTTCATGGTTGGCGGGGCTTCATATCCGTAAAAATCAATCTCTTTCTAAATTCTGGGGACGCGTATTGGTCGGCATGACATTTTCAGGGTCAATCGCAACGATCGCCGGATGGTATGTCACCGAAATTGGTCGCCAGCCCTGGCTCGTTTACGGCGTTCTTAAAACCAAAGACGCGATTTCTCCCGTCTCCTCACCAATGATTATGACATCACTTGCCGGATATTTGGCCGTTTACGCTTTTCTGCTACTCGCCTTTATAACGACTGTTTTTTATATGGCGTCACATGCTCATGAAAATGAGAAAGAAGGGCCGACAAATGATGACACGCTGGGCGCATGGGGCGCACCGCTTGCGAAAGAATTACCCAAAGATAAGGAAACGACATGAACGAGATTATTTCCAGCGGCCAATGGCTACCGCTCGTATTCGCTTTTTTGATGGGTTTTTCCATGCTGGTTTACGCCCTGCTTGACGGCTATGACCTTGGTGTCGGCTTATTGGTGTCGCGGGCCAATGATCAGGAAAAAAACATTATGATTTCATCGATCGGCCCGTTTTGGGATGCGAATGAAACATGGCTGGTACTTGGCGTCGGCCTTTTACTCGTCGCCTTTCCGCTGGCACACGGCGTTATTCTTTCAAGCCTTTATATACCGGTCGCCATTATGCTGACCGGCATCATTTTTCGCGGCGTATCGTTCGACTTTCGCTCAAAGGCGCATACAAGCCATCGCAGGTTCTGGAACTGGTCGTTCTTCGGCGGCTCGTTGATTACCTCTCTGTCCCAAGGCTATATGCTCGGCTCTTATGTCATGGGCTTCGATCATAGCCTAAAGGGAATTGCTTTTTCGATTATCACCGGCTTTGCACTATCTTCCGGCTACGCTTTGATCGGCGCATGCTGGTTGATCATGAAAACGGAAGGCGATCTACAACGCCGCGCCGTGCATTGGGCAAAGATGAGTCTGGTTGGCGCTATTGGCGCGATCACCTTGGTGTCACTTGCTACGCCTTTAGTATCGCCGCGTATTTTTGAGAAATGGTTTTCTTTGCCGGAGATATTTTATCTCTCCCCCATTCCTGTGTTGACAAGCGCTTGCATCATCGGCCTTTTCTATATTCTGTCAAAGCTTCCCAAGGCAAATGACCGCCATTGCTGGATGCCGTTTGCCCTGACAATCGCAACCGCTATATTGTGTTTTATCGGCCTCGCCTATAGCTTCTATCCGTTTATCGTGCCGGAAACACTCAATTCAAAAGGAATTTTGATCGTCGACGCGGCCAGCGCGCCGCAATCGCTAATGATCATTTTGGTCGGGGCCTTGGTTGTGATCCCATGCCTGCTTGCCTACACATTTTTCGCCTATAAAGTCTTCCACGGAAAAGCCACCGACTTAAGATATGATTAATTTCTTTCTGGCATAAATAAATGTTAAAGTCAGGACGACTTAAACATTTGATGCGGTTAGAATAACGAGCATATCATGACGCTAGAAGACCAAGAAACTTCCCCTTTTTCCTATGCCTCAATTATCGGCGCGGCCTTTGGCGCCCTGATGATTATTCTTGCCATCCTGATCGGCACACGGAATTACTTGGCTTTTATCAGCCTTGAAGGCTTGCTCATCGTTGTCGGCGGCTCTTTGGCCGTTGCCTTTATGAGCTTTCAGGCCAATCACGTCGTCATCGCGTTAAAAAGCATTGGTCATATGTTCATGAAAGCAACTGCAACCCATGAAACGTTGCACCATGATATGGTGGAAATAATCGCCTGGGCTAAAATTGTCAAAGCCAAGGGCATGCGTGGCCTTGAAGACGAAAACTTCAATAATCCAAAAAACGACAGCTTCGTTCGTTACGGCCTCGACATGGTTGTCAGTAATTATTCTCCCGAGGAAGTTCGCACGATGATGGAAACCGCGGCGGATGCGACATACGAACGCGACACTATTCCTGCACGCGTATTACAGGCCATGGCCAGCCACGCCCCGGCTTTTGGTATGGTCGGCACATTGGTCGGCATGGTAATCATGCTCGGTAACTTCTCCGGTGATATGTCCGGTGTCGGCAAAGGACTATCTGTTGCTCTTCTGGCTACGCTTTATGGTGTTGTCACGGCACGCCTTGTCTATATTCCTGCTGCCTCAAAAATTATCCAAAAGCAGGAAGGGCTACGTTTCCGCAACCAACTTATCACAGAAGGCATGGTCCTTCTCGTTGCAAATAAGACACCCCGTTATATTCAGGATTGGCTCAACAGCTTCCTGCGCCCTGAAAGCCATTATGATATCGATACTAAAATTCAAGGCCTTTTGAAAAAATAGAAATGCGCAAATCGAAATACAGAAGAAGCAGCGATCACGATCCAGGCTTGGATGACTGGTTGATGACCTATGCAGATATGATTACGCTACTGCTGTGCTTCTTTGCTGTATTTCTGTCTGTGTCTCAGCCTCGCAATGACAAACTCGAAGAAGCCAAGGCAGAGGTGAAGAAAGTCTTTGCCAATCCTGAAGATTTTTATCAACGCGAGATAGAAGACCCGACAGCCACTCATGAAAATTTACCGAGCGGGAACGGCATCTTGCCGACAAACACAGCTAATCCTTTTGGTATCGTTTCGACCAATCGCAATGTCCAAATAACACCCGGGGATCGTATCACGACAATCGAAATGAGCAGCTCGGCTTTCTTTCAAAGCGGCGCGGCTATTCTAAATCCCGATGGCAAGCGCATTCTGGATACGATTGCTGCGATTATTAAAGACGAGAAATACAAGGATTATCGTGTTGTTATCGAAGGCCATACCGACGACTCGCCGATTAAAACGACACAGTTTCCTTCTAACTGGGAATTATCTACAGCCCGTGCAGCCAGCGTTGTCCGCCTTTTGATCGATCAAGGCTTTCCGGCCAACAGGCTTCGGGCATCAGGCTATGCTGACACTTACCCGAAATTTCCTAATCGCGATGCTCAAGGGAAAGCCATTCCCGATAATCAGGCTCAGAACCGCCGCGTTATTATTCGTCTCGAAAAAATTGAAAAATCCAACTAATTCAATAATTTAAATAGCAGGAACCTTTGGCTTACAGATTTGTTTGTTATAGAGAGCAATGAGGTGAAGTTATGCCAAATTTAAAAGATGAAAAAAAACTCGATAAAGAGCTGAAAGATACGTTTCCAGCCAGCGATCCGACAAGCGGCAATGTTTTCGTAGGTGCGCCGGTTGAGCGTGTATGTACGAATGACGAATGCGGATGTGAAGAAAAATCCGAAAAGTCAAAATAAGAAAAAGGCTGGTAATATACCGGCCTTTTTTAATGGAAATCTATAGACCGAAGAAGACTATCTATTTTCTGATCTTCTTCATCAATCCATTCATGCAGCGAAAAATATTCCCGCATTCTAGACTTCCGAAGCTCCGTTTTTTCAGGAGAAATAGCCTCTAATTCTTCCAAAAGCCGGTTAGCTTCCGTGGCAAAAACTTTTCTTAAATCAGATTGATGGCTCAGCAAATCGCTGCGCGAATCATCATAAGGAAATATAGAATAAGCAGGCATATCGATCCATAAACTCAACAAGTCTTTATTTATAATTCCTATTCCGGAATTGCAAAAGAAATTTTGCATCCCGCGAAATAAGATTGATCAACCCAGATAGCGCCACCATGCAATTCGACAATTTTCTTGCACAGCGACAAACCGATTCCCAAACCTTTTTGGTCGGCATCCTGCTGCTCGAATAGTTTGAAAATCCTGCCGATGCCTTTTTTCCCTAAACCAAGTCCATTGTCCTCTATAGAAAAGACATGTTCTTTTCCTAATTTCTCATAGCGAATGATGATAATAGGCTTCTCAGAAGACCTATATTTAATACTGTTTTCGATTAAATTATGCAGGACCTGCCTAAAAAAATGCCGGTCCGACCTTATAACAGGCAGTGCGCTTGATCGTATCGTGACATCATGCCGCTTAATCTCATTGCCAATATTGAATTTTATTTCCTCTAAAATGACACTGACATCGACATCGGTTAACTCGAGCTGACTTGAAGTGCCTGTTTTATAGGTCGATAAAATATTAGCAACTTGAGTTACCAAACCTTCGGCGCTTTTCTGGATCATAGACAGAATATCCATCGAACGCTTCGTCAATGAATTTTCTTTATCCATCGTTATAAATTCAATAGCTGACAGGATTGACCCGATAGGAGAACGTAAATCATGTGCGGCTACAGCTGCAAAATTTTCAAGCGCCAGATTACTTTGCGCCAGCGCTTTTTCCCGTTCCGACCAATGTGTGATATCGTTACATATCCCCAGCATCAACATTCGCCCACGCTTGTCCGTATAGCGTATCTTATGCGTTTGATACATACGCTTGACGCCCTTATAATCCGCCAACTCTTCAATCAATTCGGCAGAACCTTGCTCAAACGCTTTTTGATCTTCACGCAAGAAAACCGCAGCTTCTTCTTCAGTAAAACTCTCAATCGTCGTCGTACCGATAATTGAGTCCCGCTGTTCAGGTGAATACATATTCAAGAAAGCCCGGTTGGCGTATAAAATCCTGAAACGTTCGTCTTTCACGAAGATCATATTGTTACTGTTTGACAACATGACATCTAGAAAGTCTTTAGGATCTGCGGCTTGTATATCTGTCACGATTTTGGAATACGCCATGCGCATGCCTTTGGCACTTAGGGTCAAATATTTTATAACTTAATGGCATGAATGATAGGATAAAGAACGCTACTTTACCAAAAAAACCTGTATTGCTATGCAATAGCAGCCATAGAAGCATCCTGATTTAACAGCCTGCCTTTACTGCTTTTAATATCGACACCTTCTTCACGCATGGCTTCTTCAATTTTTATTTCGATCCGTTCCTTGATTTCCATTTCTATTTTCGCGCGCTCTTTCGGGTCAAGGGAGGCAAGCTCTTCTTCCGTATAGCCTAGTTCCTTTAATATCTCTTCGCGCATCAACTCTTCTGGCGTCTTGTCCATATATTCCAGAAACTCTTCGGAAACGCTTTTCTTTTTAACGGTAACTTCTTCCGGCTCCACATCTATTGCTTCGCTTTCTGAAGATTGCGCGATTGCCTGTGTTTGCCACAGTGTAGTAGCCGTGGTATTGCCGGATAATGCCGCACCGGTAATCGCTTCCGACGGCCCGGCAGAATTTGCCGGGTCTAAAGGGACTTTTAGGCCCTGCCGGAATTTCTCTTTGGCTTCTTCATCCGGAGATTTAACCCAGGTTTTATATAGGTTTTGCTGGATTAAATCGTTCAATCCCGAGATAGACATCGTAATAGCCTCATTTTATTTGCGGCTAGTTCGATGCAGATTCCAGGCCATTTTTAAAGGTTATGGTGAGGTAGGAATTTCGGGCAAATAGCTAATGGCTCGTCTGATCTTGCTAAGGGCAAAGAAATACTTCTGGCGACCGCAGCTTGGTGTTGAATGCATGCGGTCCATTGAGCGTAGGGATCGACACCGCTAATCTGGTCTGCTGTTACTTCGACATTCTTAACAGCGATAGTGGGCTTGGCAGCTTCGGGGGAACATTGCGTTGCAAAAAAGCTTAATCCGACAGACAAGCTAAATACTTTAGTCAGGCATCGAGCCGGATATTTATATTCACCATTTTGAATATCTTCGATAATTCGCATTTTTAAATTCCTACAAAGAAGACTATATAGCCGACCTTACAAAATTATGTCAATAGGGATTTGAATTGATAACTTTAGTAAAAAATATTACTCAAGTGAATGTCCAAACTTATCAGCATCACCGGCAAGCTCGGCAGCGGTAAAAGTACCGTTACCAAAGAACTTTGCTCACTCTGGAAATGTAACAAATATTCGACAGGCGATGCTCAGCGTCAACTGGCCCAGCAGCGCGGCATTACAACCCTAGAACTCAATCTTATTTCTGAAACCGATCCGACCATCGATCGTGAAATCGATTCCATGTTCGGTAGGATTGCCTTGTCTGATGACGATCTGATTGTCGATTCCCGCATGGCCTGGTTCTTCCTGCCACGCTCCTTGAAAATCAAGCTGACCGTGCAAGGCTTTGAAGCTGCGCGCCGTGTCCTTCATGATCTTGAGCGCACATCCGAAAACAGATCCTCCATAGAAGACACCTACCAGAATTTGAAATCCCGCAGGGAAAGCGAGCGACGCCGTTTTATTCAGACCTATGGCGTCGATATTGAGGACGAAAGGAATTTCGATCTTGTGATCGACACGACAGATGCCAGTCCCAAAGCCGTTGTCAATTTAATCGACCGTCAGGCCGCGCGTTATTTTTCCTCGGCTCCGATCCATAAATTCTGGGCAAGCCCGAAAAGCATGTTCCCGACCGGCCCCGTACCCGATCTTTCCGACCGCGAAGGACAGGAATTGATCCATTCCATTCGAGATGAGGGTTTTGACGAACAATTCCCGATCACGCTTGCAGGTAACGAGAACGGATTCTTTATATTTGACGGACATCGCCGGGCAAGTGCCGCTTTGGTCGAGAAGAGAAACTTCGTACCAGTCAATTTTTTAGGACATACGGATATTAGCTATCGTCTGACGCCGGAAGAATTCATCAAGGATAAATTCGATCTTTCTTTGGTTGAACCGTGGGAAAAAGAGCATGGCTTTAATTTCAGCCATTCGCCAATTCGAACAATCAGCGTTTAGGCCCCATCAGGCGTTTGATAGGTAATGACACTTCGTACTTTTAGTCCATTCCATTGATAGGAATGTTTATGAACGAATGGCAGGTCTATAAAAGACAATAAGGCTTTCACTTCATAGCCGGCCTGCTTGCACAAATCCGCCGATGCCGTCATTGTCCCGCCTGTTGCCAACACATCATCAACGATAACAATCCGCCCTTGCCCGTTCATGACCTGCATTCCCGATGTCGAATATTCTGTTGAATAGGCCATCTCGGAAAATGGTGGTGGAATTTTTCCTGCCTTGCGGATCATTTTGAAGTTCTTGCCATAGCGATCAGCTAGAGCAGAGGCAAATATAAATCCGCGCGCATCAACACCAGCAAAAAGATCGACATCCTTCATTTCATGTTCCGTCAGCAACCCGCCGATCGCGGCAATCGTGTCGCTGAAATAACCTTCTAGCAAAGGCGAAATATCACGAAACATGACACCCTTAATCGGGAAATCTGGAACATTGCGGATATGGGCGGCTAATGGATGCATAAGTCCCTCTAATAAATAGTAATAGTCCATATATTATCATGGCATGAAAATTTATAAATACGCGCATTTTCAATTTCATGCTTTTTTTGCGGTTGCAGCGCTTCCATCACGCGGCGGATCGTCCCTCCGTGACAGACAAAAAGCGGCACTTCGCCTGATTGAAAATGGCGATTGATAGCGGCCAGTACACGACCGGCATGATCAGCCGAGCTTTCTTCACCCGGTAAGATTTTCATTTCCTTTTGGCTTATCTCCGTGATCTTACCGTCCAGTTCACCAAGATGGCGCTCATTTAGATCAGGGTCTTGCTCGATCTCGATCAAACCGGTCACGACCAAGGCTGTAACATGAGCCCTCGTAAGGCCGCTTGAAACAATTAAATCTGGTTTTGGATCAAGACCGGAAAAGACCAGACTGGCCATTTCCGCCTGCTTATATCCCTTTAAAGTTAAATGCGGATTGCTTCCGGCACCGGAAATCATCCCTGCCGCATTATCGGCGGATTGCCCGTGGCGCATGATATAAAAGGTTTTTGATACAAGCATTATATTTTATTCAAAAGATTAAGCCCGGATATGATCCGGGCTTGCTCATCATATCTTATTATCGCTTAAACTAAAAATCCAGTTCTTCACGTCCGACGAAAGTATCACGGTTCATATCCAGCGACTGGAATTTCAGCAAAATCGCTTTTTCGCGGTTCACCTGATCATGAGACAGGGATTTCTGCGCTCTTACATCACCCATATCTGCCTGCATCTGCAGGTAAGCTTTGTATTCGCCCAAGTTTAGCTTTTGGTTGCCGTCTATGTCGGCACGCATGAAGGATTGCGCGCGTGTATCTGGGCGCTCTTCATGGGCACATGCAGAGAGAATAAAAGCAGTTGACGCGATAGCGAGTGTAAAAATTTTTTTCATTGGAATACCTTTCATTAATGACAGCACCAACAAAAAAGCCCGGTAATCGTTCCGGGCTTTGATCACTTACCTAAAACAGCATTATTGAAGTCCGAGGTCTCTGCGGATAAGGGCAATTATGCGATGCTCTTGCTCAGTTTCGGGATTAATACTTTCAACGATAAGGCGGTGTTTTTCAGCCTTAGATATTTCCATGCCTAAATGAAAATTTTGATTAATTTCAGCATAGGCTTCTATAGCAGCTTCGGCTGAATGCTGAACGGCTGCTTTAAAAATTGCGGCAGTCGGCGATAGTCGGCTGTCGTTACTCATTAGATAAACTCCTTTTGTTACTCAGTTTGAGGCAATTTAACCATTTATTAGCAGATGTCAATATATTATGTGAATTCAAAGAGGGTTTTTTAAATGGATGACATTAAAGGTAAAGCTCGTCGATCATTTGCAGCATGTGTCGAGCAAAAAACAGAAGCAACGCCTATCAAAGGCTTCGATGATGTGCAGGTAAGACAAAGCGGACCCAATCACACCACCGCCACATATTCTGAAAACGGTAATCCGACCATGATTGTCGACAGCGTCAAGCAAGGCAGTGGCGCTCGCGTAACTGGAGCTGACGCGCTTGGGATTGATAGCGCAACGGTCAATGTAAAAGCCGGAGTAACCCCTGCGACACCTGATTTGAGCCGCCCAGCTGACGAAAGAGCCATGGCGGCCGGCATCAAGATTGCAGCGCAATGCCTCGCTCCATAAAGATAATTTCTAGGGTATGATCGTGATAAACAGGAACATCGCGAATATCACAAGGTGAACGATTCCTTGTAAAACGGTCGTCCGCCCTGTGCCGATCGTGATCATACTGACAGCCAATGTCAGCGCGAGGAGAATTCCTTCTTTCTCGCCTATTCCTAAAATTAGTTTGAGGTCAAACATGACGGCAATAAGAACTACGAAAGGAATGGTAAGACCGATTGTGGCCAGAGCCGAGCCCATGGCAAGATTCATGGATGTCTGTAACCGATTGGCACGCGCCGCTCGAAACGCAGCCACGCTTTCCGGCAACAAGACCAGTAGCGCGATAATAATCCCGACAGTCGCTAGCGGCGCACCGATCTTCATTACGCCCATTTCGATAGCGGGAGAAACCGCCTTGGCTAGCCCCACGACCACTATCAATGAAACGGATAACAAACCAAGACTGGTAAGAGCTGTCTTATTCGAGGGCGGTTCGGCATGTGCATCCTCGTCTCCCTTATTATTAGCGGGAAGAAAATAATCTCGATGCCGGATCGTTTGAACAAAAACGAATGAACCGTATAGGATTAGCGAACATAGACCGGCAAATAAAAGCTGTGCGTTGCTGAAGGAAGGGCCCGATACTGTTGTCGTATAATTGGGCAATAAAAGAACGATAACAGTCAGAGCAATCAAAACCGCTAATGCGGCCATAGCACCTTGTAATTGAAATCCTTGCTCATGATGCCGAAGACCGCCCGCCAGAAGACAAAGGCCCACGAGACCGTTACAAATAATCATCACGGTTGCGAAAACAGTGTCCCGGGCCAAAGTAGCTTTCTCAGGACCAAGTAGCATCAATGATATAATCAAAGCACCTTCTATAACCGTAACGCATAGAGCTAATACTAACGTTCCAAAAGGCTCTCCGACCCGATGGGCAATGATCTCGGCATGGTAAACTGCAGCGAACACGACACCGAAGATAACAAGACCGCAAATACTGACAGCTAGTAAATTCATCTCGAGAGAAAATGTTAACGCCAGAAGCAAAAGACCGAGAGAAGGCCAGATCCAAGTCCATTTTGGTAATCTTCCGTTTGATATCTCCATTTTCTTACCTCGTTTTTGCGCATGATAGGCAGCCAGAGACGATAAAGGAACCTTAAATATTTAATCTTGTTTGTTAATGATAAGGAGATGAATATGCCAAAGAAAGAAGACGAAAATAATTCAGCTAAGAAAGAAGCTCAGGAAGCGATAAACCCGCCTGAAAACTGGGGCGATGTAGAATTGAAAGAAGATAGTGATCGCCCGAAAGGTCCGGCGCAGAACTAGATAGTATTATCAAACGGCATTGCGGAGAAACGCATCACCTTGTATTGTTACCGAAGATGTTTCAAAGGTATTATTTGTATGAAAACTTTATTATTGGCTCTCACTACTATTTGTCTTACGGCCTGCGTAGGTGGCAGCTATCCGGGTGCTGAAGTGCCTAATCTGGATACTTGCTACCCAGGCCATGAAACCAGCAAAGACTGCCACAATCGTCGGCATATTAATCCCTGATAGCTTTAGCTTTGGGGGTAAAACAAATAATAAAAAAACCCGCCAGGGCTTTGGGACCAGGCGGGTTTTTGAATTCTTAAAATCGTTAGTTAGTAAACTCTTTCTTCTGTGCTTGAAAGATTTGGCAGCGACTTACTCTCCCATGGCTTGAGCCATAGTACCATTAGCCCTGAGGTTTTTCACAGTCCAGTTCGAGATGGGATGGCGTGTTGCACACTCGGTAAAACCACCAAATCATTCAAGAACAGAAAAAAGTAACACAACCAGTTTTAGATTTGTCTGGCTTCATAAGATTTATCTTATGCCGAATTCATATTCACAGTCATTTGGTTCGTTCACTAAAAGTGACCTTACCACTGCGCGTAATAATCACGACAACAGTCAAAAACCGTTGCGTGGAATTCAAGCCGATCGAGCAATTAGTACTGGTTAGCTGCAAACCTTACGGTTCTTCCACATCCAGCCTATCAACGTGGTGGTCTTCCACGGCTCTGATAGGGATACCTAGTTTTGAGGTCGGTTTCACGCTTAGATGCTTTCAGCGTTTATCCGTTCCGCACATAGCTACCCTGCGATGCCACTGGCGTGACAACAGGTACACCAGAGGTGCGTCCATCCCGGTCCTCTCGTACTAAGGACAGATCCTCTCAAGTATCCAACACCCACGGTAGATAGGGACCAAACTGTCTCACGACGTTCTGAACCCAGCTCACGTACCTCTTTAAATGGCGAACAGCCATACCCTTGGGACCTTCTCCAGCCCCAGGATGAGATGAGCCGACATCGAGGTGCCAAACAGCGCCGTCGCTGTGGGCGCTTGGGCGCTATCAGCCTGTTATCCCTAGAGTACCTTTTATCCGTTGAGCGATGGCCCTTCCATACGGGACCACCGGATCACTATGACCGAGTTTCCTCTCTGCTCGACTTGTCAGTCTCACAGTCAGGCAAGCTTATGCCATTGCACTCTTGAAGACGATTTCCGACCGTCTTGAGCTTACCATCGCGCGCCTCCGTTACTCTTTAGGAGGCGACCGCCCCAGTCAA
>CAYNRY010000002.1:461942-613591 GCA_964399985.1 uncultured Micavibrio sp. | reverse complement strand
ACCGTGTCTCAGTTCCAGTGTGGCTGATCATCCTCTCAGACCAGCTATAGATCGTAGCCTTGGTGAGCCGTTACCTCACCAACTAGCTAATCTAACGCGGGCTAATCCTTAGGCGATAAATCTTTGGTCCAAAGACATTATACGGTATTAGCGTCAGTTTCCCGACGTTGTCCCGTACCTAAGGGCATATTCCCACGCGTTACGCACCCGTGCGCCACTCCCATTACTGGGCGTTCGACTTGCATGTGTTAGGCCTGCCGCCAGCGTTCGTTCTGAGCCAGGATCAAACTCTCAAGTTTGATTCCATGCTCAATGATACTAGTCATTGCTCAAGTTTATTAATTAAGACCTGCTTTGCGTTATATATAAAATACAAATATTTCTCGTCAGAAAAATATTTGAAAACGTCTGCATAGCAGATTCGCTTTTCGGCAAAACAGGACCTTGTTTAAACGCGTCGATATGACGAGTTCAGCCTGCTGCCTGCGAATCTGTTTTTTCTGTTCACGATGTTCAAGAACCGCAGTTTAAGTCCGCTACTCTGTTTAGTTTACCTTCGAAAACAGTCAAAAATATTTCGGGCAAATGAAGTCTCATTTGCTGAGAAAGTCTTTAACTTTTCGACGATTTGGGGACCCTAAAGAAAAGTTCCCGTTCAGTCAACCCCTAATTTAAACTTTAGCTAAGTTTTTTTCGGGGGTCTGCGTTGCAGAAAGTCTTTGTTATCAGTGACTTCAAAGTCTTCCGCGACGCGAGAGATCGCCCTTATATACAGGGGGATATTCATTGTCAAACATCTTTTTTAAAAAAATGTAAATTTTTTGGAACCCATCCAAATATGCTTGAAAACCGCAACTTTAGAACCATTACAACGCTGGCCCATAAATATTTAATATAGGCTATTTCTTATAAGAAGATCTGGAAGAAGCGTTCTTTGCCTCGCACCAAGTAAAACTAAGCCACCCGGGGCAGCATCATTGGCTCAACGAGCAATTTACCTTCTTTAAAAAAGGGTTCGATTTTATCAAATATTAAAGAAATGGTTTTATGCCGCGTTGCCTCTGCATGCTGCGGCAGCCATTTGGCCAGAGCTTCAAGCGCCTCATAAGATTTCATTGGCTGAATATGCCTGCATAAATCATATGCGCGCACCGTAACCATCAATTCACTTGCGTCCAATGAAATGCAAAACTCTCCCTCTTGTTTTTCGTCTTTCGTTCTTTCTGACTTGAATACGATATAAGAAACGCCTTGCGGATGTAGAGTTTTAGACATCATGGGAGAATCATGAAAGGAAATCCGGCTTGTCTGGTAAACTAGCTTTGAACCGTATACCTTTTCCCACTCCGCAACAAAGGCCAGAATAGGTTCACATTCATTTTTAAAATCATCAGCCGTTAAAGGAAAATGATTTTGAGCAGAAACACTCTTCTCAAAAGTTTTTCTTAAGGTCATAAGCCGGATAGTAGAAATTTATCTCCCTTGTGTCAAAAAATGATCCGATAAATATTGACGCGACGCGGAAAAGATAAACTATATGTCAAATTGATTGAGCCATTGAAGTTTTAAGTCTGCATTTCTTACTATTTATTGTAAAATCGCGAAAATAAACATTCAATCAAGGATCCCCTTATCATATGGCCACCTTCAAAGAAGCAATCATTACCTGCGTGCAGGACAAATATGTAACCTTTAGCGGGCGCGCCAGCCGTTCTGAATATTGGTTTTTCGCGCTCTTTAATTTTTTAGCCGGTATCGTTGCCGGTATTATAGACGCCATGATCTTTGGTGATGGCGGAATCATTAATCTGATCGTTGTTTTAGGCCTTTTCTTGCCGGGACTAGCCGTCGGTGTCCGCCGCTTGCACGATATTGGCAAAAGCGGCTGGTGGTTACTAATTTCCCTGATACCCCTCATCGGCCTGATCGTTTTGATTGTTTTCTTCTGCCAAAAAAGCAAACCTGAAAACAACGAATACGGCCCTGCAGCCACGCTGTAGAAATAAAATCATAAATTTTAAACCCGGCTCTGTTCAAGCGCCGGGTTTTTTATTATGGTCGTGCCTTCTTTCAACCAGAACTTGAATTTGAAATATGCGCGATCGGGGGATCATCATAACTGCGCTGCTAACAGCCGCTGTATTAAGCGGAGTACCTGCGTATGCGCGAGATGGTCTGGTCATGAATGAAATCGCCCCATTCGTCGGCGAAGATATTTCCATCGAACCGAAGCTTCTGACCGTCAAAGACGTTGAGCAGGAATTAAAAAAGAAACCCTCCGCTGTTAAAACTAAAGAAGAAATAACAGGACAGCTTTCTCCTTTGGAGCAAATGTATTCCAGCCGCATTGTCGATGATATCAGCCAATTCGGCTATGATATGTTTGCTTCCAAATCCTCTTCGCCTGAAACTGCTTCCAGAGGCGCAGCCCAAGACGATCTCGTCTTAAGCATTGGTGATGAAGTCTCCGTTATCATGCGCGGACAAAAACAGGACAGCCAAACAACCACTATTACGTCTGAAGGAATGTTGGTCATAGACGAGCTTTCGCCTATTCCCGCCGCAGGACGAACCCTCGGCGATGTGCGTGCCCAAGTCAAAAGTGAAGTTTCCAAACTTTATAATACCGATGTGTTTCTATCTCTGGCAAAAATCAGCCAGATCAATGTCCTTGTTCTTGGTCATGTCAAAAATCCGGGCCGCCAGACATTGACCAATATGGATTCTATTCTCGACGCACTCATGTCGGCAGGCGGTATCGATAAAACCGGCACCCTGCGCCAAATCCGCTTGGTACGCGGGGGCAAAACCATGCTGATCGATCTTTATGGCCTGCTCGTTTATGGTAGCGACGGTATCGATATCGGTCTCCGAAACGCCGATAAAATTATCGTCCAGCCAGTGGGCCCGACGATCGCCGTAGCTGGAGATGTCAAACGCCCGGGCATTTATGAAATTCTTCCCGCATTAAAAGCCAATTGGGATCGTCCGGAAGAAAAAAGCCAGACGCTTTCCATGAATGATCTTCTCAGCATGGCTGGCGGCGTGATGTCGCCTGCGGCGCACCGGTTTTTGCGCATGGATATTACCGATAAGGGCATGGAATATATTGAGGAAGTCGGCGATCCGTCTTCCCGCATCTTCAGCGATGGCGATATTTTGAATATCGCGCGTGGTAAAGAGCAACGGCAAGGAACCGTTCAGCTTATCGGCAATGCGAACCAGTCCGGCATTCATGCTCTCTCCGATGCCGAAACCTTATCCGCCCTTCTCTATGATAATTCCGTCATTGGCCCCGAAACTTATCCGTTGATTGGTATCATCGAGCACTGGAATAAATCCAGCATGTCGAAAAAACTAATCGCCTTTATGCCTAAGATGGTTCTGAACGGCGAACATGATCAAAAACTTGAAGACGGTGATAAAGTATATCTGTTTTCTCAGGATCAAATCGAGAATCTCGGCCAACCCGATCCCGATGCACAATTGATCGAAGCCTCTCTTGGAGCCGGCGAGCCGAAAGGTAAAACACCGAAAATTTCACAAAGCCTGCGCAAATTTCTGATCGAGCGCTCTGTCTTTGTCCGCGGTGCCGTTCGCGAACCCGGTTCTTATCCTATTGCAGAAGGCGCAGACCTTGAATCCGTTTTGGCTGTTGCAGGCGGCACCTCGCTTGAAGGAAATACGCAGGATGTTGAAGTGACGTCGGCCCCGAAAGGATCGCGCTCCGAGCGCAAAACTTATGATATCTCCTCCATCGATCCACGCACTATCCGTTTATCAACCGGCAACACGATCCGCGTGAATCAGAAATTCCGCCGCGTCGAAGACAATCACGTTCTGCTGATCGGCGAAGTCAAAAATCCCGGCACGTTTGATCTTCAACCCGGCGACACGCTTGGGAAATTGCTGGCCCGCGCTGGCAGCTTGACGGACGATGCCTATCCGGCTGGCACGATTTTCAGCCGAGAGTCGGAACGTAAACGTGAAGAGATGCGGTTTAAATCTCAGGCACAGGATCTCGAACTACGCCTCGGCAATATGCTGTCGCAAAAAAACGAAGACAAAAAACCTGATCCCGAAGAGGTCGCGACGGCTCGCCAGTTGATCAGCCAGCTCAAACAAACCGAGGCTTTGGGCCGCATCACCATCGAGGCCGACCCTGCCATGCTGCAATCCCAGCCACAACTCGACATATTACTTGAAAGCGGCGACCGTATTTACATCCCTAAACGTCCCCTAACGGTGCGTGTTGCAGGTGAAGTGCTATCGCCCGCAGCGCTGCAATTCCGTACCGAGAAAAAACCGCGCGAATATATCAACGAAGCGGGCGGCATGAGCTACAATGCCGATGAAGACCGCGCTTTTGTTGTCTATCCTGATGGCAGCGCCCAGCCTTTGGCGGTCAGCGCATGGAATCATAATGCCGTCTTTGTCCCACCCGGCAGCACTATAGTTGTCCCGCGCGACCCCAAACCTCTTAGCTTTATAGACGGCGCCAAAGATATCTCGCAAATTCTTGCCAATGTGGCCACCGCTGCGATATTCGCGGACGACATCAGGAACGATCGTTAAATTTGCTTTTAAAACACTCTTTGTGTTAGAAAGCGCGCCCGTAATTAACTGAGTAAAAGAGCCTGAATATGACATACGAACCCGTACCCCTTGACATGTCCCCGCCTGAAAGCGGAATCGAATGATTAAATCTTTTGCAAGATGCCGGTTTCGATAATCCCGTCTTATTTGGCGGCTGCCTTCGTGACACTTTCAGAAAAGCGGCTTTCAACGATCTGGATATTCGGGTTGGCGTGGCTCCGGCTTTCCATGGGGCCAGCATCATTGACTCAGCAAAAATATATCTTGAGGATATTCCGGAACTCGACATTTTGAGGACACCACGCGAACGTGGCGGCTATCAATATAAAAGTCGCCAAAGTAAGAGTTTTGGCATTACTGAATTCAGGTTTAAAACTCTTTTTAATTTTAAAGGGATTGGTATTCCAGCGGACATTGTCGCAATGGAAAGCATTCCTGATGTGAATGATATCGTTATGAATGCCGATGCCCCTATCAATGGCATTGCGGTTGAACTTAACCAAGCCGTCATGGCGCATCCCTATTTCGAAGAGGATATCAAATCAGCAACCTATGCGATATTGCGCACACATCCTAAAGAAATTGCCGATTCCGTTCAGCGCTTTAATGCAATCCAAGGTCGTTTTCCAGGCCTGAAACTTATCATGAATAAAGATCTTTGCTCATAACCAATAGGTTTATCCCCTCAGCGGAAAAGAGTATGATTTTTTCATGCTCTTTTCCATTGTCACTGTCACATTAAACAATCGCAAGGGCCTTACCCGGACCGCCGCAAGCATATCTGGGCAAGAATGCAAAGATTTTGAATGGCTCATTATCGACGGCGGCTCGACTGATGGAACAATCGAAGACTTAAAATCTTACAATGCCGCGCTGATCTCAGAACCCGACCAAGGCATCTACGACGCCATGAATAAAGGCATCGTAATGGCAAAAGGTGATTATATTCTTTTTCTCAATGCAGGCGATTGCCTGTCTAATCCTGACATATTGGCGAAAATTCAATCTACCATTTCCCATTCCAAACCTGAGTTTATTTATGGCGACTCATGGGAAGAAACGAATGGACAGCTTAATTATAAACCATCGCGCTCCCATGATTCCATATCGCTAGGTATGTTTACGCATCATCAAGCTATGATCTATAAGCGCGAAACCCTCGGAAAACTTATATATGATTTAAACTATAAAATTTCTGCAGATTACGATTTTACCCTCCGTTTTCTCGAGAAAACAAACAATCAGCTTCGTCTGCAAATACCATTTTGTATTTTTGAAAGCGGTGGCATTTCCCAACAAAAAGCCCGATTAGGTCGTATGGAACAGTTTATTATACGGCATAATCAAAATATTCTCCCCCCCATCAGAAACAGAGCCTTATATTTGCTCCAGACTTTCAACTGGGAGCTTCGGAGAAAATTTCCAAAAGCTTATTGGAAGATAAAATCTTAGGAGAGATTATTATTTACTAATCCTCGCAATGAATGATCGACATCCGTTGCAGCTGTTTTTATAATTTTTGGTACATCCTCAATTTTCGTACCTGAAACAGTCATTCCAAAGGCCGTTGCACTTAGCCAAAAAGCCCCACATATTCCAACGCTCCACTTAGCGCCCAAAGAATAGTCTTTATTTTTTGTATTATTCATTAGACTCATTCGCATACTCCCTGAATTATTTATTTATGAGAGCGTAATAATCCTTTTTCATTTTTGCAAACTTTCTGCCTTCATTACCATCCAGGAAACCTAAAAACACAACATAACTTATAAAATAAATAAGTTGAGGGCGAAACCTGCTGTGGCGCAGCATTTTCTTTGCGCAGTTGCGAAATAATTTTGGATCATCGGGCCAAGCATTTTTCTCATTCATGCCTTGCTCCCATCTCGCATATTTATGGTGGCGGAATTCCCATGCACGCTGGTCGTCCAGCGCATCATGAATAAAATATGATTTTAATTCACCAATCGAACAATCGTTTGCATCGGCTTTTATAATCGGTTGATAATGACCTTCTATTTCTCCCATACCTGGAATATCAAGATCGCCAACAAGAGGAAATTCGACTCTCGTTTTGTCGAATAAAACCAGTTTTTTATTTTGCAGTCCATGTCGTAAAATCTTGCCGTTCATCACATAACGCGATTTTATAAAATATCCGCAATGCTCAGGCTCTTTGGAAAATAAATCAGTTAGCTCATCTTTTAATCCATCTGTTACGATTTCATCGGCATCGACGAACAAAACCCAGTCATGCCGCAGGCTAATATGATCCAGACACCATTGGCGCTTTTTGGGGTATTGCCTGTTCCAGATAAAATTGAAAAAGTCGACGCCATCGCGTTTGGCAATATCTGCTGTTTTATCCTGACTGGCAGAATCCACAACGACAACTTGCGAAAAACCGTTTAAAGCATCCAGACAAGTTGAAAGCTTTTCTTCCTCGTTTTTGGTAACGACGATAACCGATACCGGTATCATATTTTTTTATCCTGCCTGATCGTAAAAACAAGAAAGCCGAGAAATGCGCCGATTAGAATACATGTCGGAAGAATGATGCTCCATCGCGGCCATACTGGCCGAGGCGAGGCCGATGCTGGCTCGACAATCTCGGCGGAAAAAGGTTGATCCATGCTGATCACCATCATTTGACGCTCTTCCAGCATTAATTGGTCTGTCAGCGCTTTGCGATGTTCTGGATTTTCTATCTCGCGCAAGGCTTTCTGCAGATACGCAATTCTGGTTTCGGTCTGGCGGCGTGCATCGTTGCGGATCATTTCATCCGTCACTTTATGAAGATGGCGCAGAAATTTCTCGGCAAAAGCCGCATCTGGATGTCGATAGGTGATAATCTGACTGTTGGTTGCCCCCAGAGGATCGTTTGTCACATTCCGCTTTATATAGGCGGATAAGGATGCCGCATCTTCTATTTGCGGTCCCGATGAAAACCCAAACAACTTGTCGCGATTGACCGTTTCCAACAATCCCTGATATTTCGCCAGAATTCTGGAAGCGGACACTTCACGAAAAGTTTGCTGAAATTTCGTATAATCGCGCGAGATCTGGCTTGATACCGACATCATGCGCGATGAAGCTGCATTTTCATTAAGTATAGTCAGGGATCTTTCTTCCCCGCTTTGGCTCGGCGAGCCGATGATCATCTTGGCTTCGTATTTAGGCGTCAGGGCAAATTGCAAAAAAATTCCGATCAAAATTCCGCCAGCCAAGCCGGAAAAAACATATACTTTTCCGGACCAAGCCAGTTTCAAAACTTCGGTTAATGATTTTTCCCCTGAAGACATAAGCAAAGAATAGCGGAGATTTTTAGCTTGCGGGATAGCGAATTAGCGTTCTTGCACAGGCAATCCAGCTTTGGATCGCATTATCCGCATTGAAAGCTTCAAATCCTTTCCGTGCCCCTTTATGAGCATTAAACCATTTACTGCCGTCCATCCGGTAAGCAAGGATTTCTTGCGCCAGCGCTCCTGCCTCGCCTTGCCCGATCACGCTTCCTGCGCCGTATTTTCCTAATATATCGGCAATTTCACAATCCTCCGGGCCGATAAAGACCGTAGGCCGCTCTGCTGCCAAAGCACTATAAATCTTTGAGGGCACCAAAAGCCCCGCCGCTTCTTTTTTCATACTGATGAGATGAAGGTCTCCCCCTTGCATCATTTCCCGCAAACGAAATTTAGGCTGGGTCGGCAGAAGGCGAATATTCTCCAGATTACGGCGCTGCCTTGCTTCCGCCAATCTGTCGAACCCCTCTCCTTCACCGACAAACAGGAATTCAATCTCGGGATTGGATAATTGCAAAAGAGCCGCCGCTTCCAAAATAGTATCTATGGGATGGGCGCGACCTATATTACCTGCGTAAAGGACACGGAATTTCGGCTCATGATTTACGACCAACGGCTTATCGAGCTTAAGGCCTTCTTTCATAAGCGGCGATGGGTGAAACTGATTTTCCTGCGCGGCATGGAGTTCACGGTCCGGCCAGTTCGGAATAAACGTAACTCGCCTTGGGTCTATATCCGGCTTGCCGATCCGGCGCGCCATACATTCGCCGATGACTATTATTCGGGCACATGTCTTGAGCGACCATTCGGACAAGCTCTTCAAACGCCGCAATAGATAAGTGGGACATTTTACGTCTAAAACCGGTAAAAGATCAGGATATATGTCCTGACACCAGTGAATATGCGCTATTTTATTTTTCTTCGCGATAAGGCGCCCGATAATTGATATCATCGGCGGATCCGTCATAGTTACGATAATATCGACTTTCTTGGCGCCCCATACCGCTTTAAAAAGGCGTAGCCAGATCGTTATATAATTGAACAGGCTTTGCTTGGGACTGGCTTTGAGTTTTCGTAGTTGCACACCCTCAAACTCACCTTCTATTTCTTTCGGGCCAGTCGTCAGGACGCCGACACTCCATCCGTCGTTGACAAAGCCCAGCGCCAGATCATGGAGCATGCGGCCTGTTGCGCCCTTCTCAGGAGCATAAACACGATTGATAAAAAGAATGGAAGGTTTGGCCATCGCCATATCTATGGCACAGACGAGACAGGCTCTTCAAGCCTTTTGCCCTTTGCGCAAGATGCCAGTATTAAAATCAATAATCCGTAACCAAGAGATTTATAACTCGCATAAAGGACAAAGCCGATAAGCAAAGGCCCGGCCAATGCAAAAAAATAATTTTGATTTCGGATAAGAAACGGCGCTGCCGCTTTTGCCAGATTAAAAAAATATAACCCTGACAGGAAGACGCCGATTAATCCCGTCTTGAACCAGAGTGAAGATACGAGGCTATGTGTGAAGCTAACGCGTAAGCCGCCGACAGCCGGATTTTCCAATTCTGCTCCCCAGCCTTTTCCAAAAATGTAACTAATAGCAGAAGAAGAGATTTCTTTCATAACCGCTCGCCATTCCTGGCCTCTGGAATTCAGGCCGACCATCTGGGTTTTAACTGATAATTGCTGAAAAATATCATCTATAAACGGTAAGAGTGAAATAAATGGAAACGCAATTAAAATTATAATGCTCGCCGAACTTGGCTTTCGAAACATTAATACCCCTATAAAGATCACAACGCATAGCATAATGTAAAACAGGCTTGCCCGCTGCATTAACGTCGCCATCGCCAGTAAAGGTATAGAGGCCAATAAGATATAAAATATTTTATGAAGAATTTTTTCTTGTGGTCTTAAGGCATTGTATAAAAAATAAATTGCTGCAAATAAAACTTCAGGACTATTCGAAAGATATAAAAGATCCGGTGGCGTGCCGAGCCATTGCATAGGATTTGAAATATCTGCAGAGAACGATTGCAAACTGCGCAGGGAGAAAATAATACCGGCGACCGACACGAGACGGCCAAGAAATTGCGTGTCCTTTTCGCCCCTGTAATAAAACAGGATAGGCATCAACAGAAATATAAACGGAATCACATCGCGTATGATTTCGGAAGGCGCATAACCACTTACCAAAGAAACAATTAGCGGTACGGATAAGCCGTAACAGGCTAATATTAGAGCATATCCATTGCTTGCCGAAAAATCAGGTTTGAGACTTAGGAATAACAGAACAAAAACACTTATCTCTGCAGGTCCTACAAAATCCGGTGTCGGCGAGGAAAAGCAGGCATAAATAAGAACGGCCAGCGTGAACAAAACCTGCTTGACTGGAATATGCTCTAAAAATCCCCGCATGCCTCGAAGATTAAAGCCTGTCTGTAATTATCAAACATAAAAAAACCGCCCGAAGGCGGCTTTTGCACGAAAAACTTATGCTTTAATAGCTGATTTCACCACGCCCAATTGCGGCATTCTGTTCTTTAATAGCAGCGGCCATATTGGAAGAAGTATTGCCTTGCTGTTCACGAATTGCCATTTGCATGTTATGGGATTTATTGCCGCTCGTTACGGCCGATGTATAATTAGCAAAAGGATTGCCTGAATTACCAGTGACGCCTGACGCGATAGAATTGGCATTTAGATTAGAGCTTAGGCCATTTGAACCAAGAGATCCTATTTGGCCTAGAGAAGAGTTACCAAGGGACAGACCGCCAGAACCCAGCCCAATATTGAATCCACCGCCGAGTTTGATATTTAAACCACCGCCGCCGCCCAAAAGGCCGCCAAGGCCGCCGCCGCCACTTCCGCCAACAACGCTATCGCTTGATTCTGTTTTTGTGCCCTGTGTCACAGGTCCGACTTTTTCAACAAATTTTTCATAGTTGGCCAGGTTTAATTTACCGGCGGACGTGCCTGTTCCTGTCGTGCCGCTTGGTTTACCTGTAATCCCAGCCAACGCACCGGTGAAACCCGATAAATTCGTCAGATTTGAATTAAACGCGTTTGCCTGAGAGCAAATGCTTAAGAATCCGGCAGAAACGCCTATAGTCAGTACGAAAGCTTTATAATTCATTTGAAACACCCTTATTTTTCTTATTATTCCCTCAAATCATACCTTATTTTATCATTATGATCATTAATAAAAGGAAAATTATATAAAATTTTATGTAAAAAAATTTATTTATTATATTTACCAAATTTTAAACCTTCCCCAGCATTATAGAAAACAATAAAGCCCGACATAACGGGTGATCCATAAAAGGAGCGGTGTACAATGCAGATCAATATTCAACAATTTATCCAGCAGGCAGGCCTCAGTGAGCCTTTCTATCCCGGGAAACGCGTGGTGAAAGCCTTCCCACAGCCGGGCGAATATAAAAGCCACTGCGTGGTCTATGACTGGCACGATCCGTCCCGCATTCGCATCGAAATCAAGGCCGGCCTTTCGGGCAAGGATCTGGCCGCCAAGGAACTCGTCAAATACCCGATCAGCTTCCAGGCCCCGACTTTCATCGAGATCGACGTTAAAACCGGTGCTATCAAAACGCTGCGCACTTCTGAAGAAGATGAAGACGAAGGCAGCGATGGCCGCAAGGGCAAGTCTGGCGGCGGTGGCAAACGTCCTGCCCTTAATAAGGACGAACAACGCAGCTCCCTTTTCTCATTCAGCTCCGCTGCCGAAGGTCTGGTCGCCGACGCAGGTAAACTCGTCAACATGGTCGTCATGGGCATGCAGATCGCCGAAGAAGCCTATGGCAAGGTCCTCGACAAATTCCACAGCCAGATCGAGCACGGCAAAATAGCAGCAACCGATCTGATGGCGGCTGCCGGAAAACTCATTACCAAATACACGCCGGCTTCTTTCCTGAAACCAACAGGTAACGAAGACAAGGTTTACAAATATAATAGGGAGAAGAACGAGCCTATGTTTGTCGGTATGAACCCCGGCTAGATATGGACAAGCTTGAAACAAAATCCCCGGCGTCAAACCCGGGGATTTTTTTGTCGCAAAAGCGCCGTTTGATTTAATGAAGGTGATCTATATATTCATAGATGCCCCAAAGGAATCATCCATGATGCAAGACCAAACCCCGCAAAACGATAACGTCATCCGCTTTGAAAAAAGAAAGGATCCGCCAAAACCAGCTCCGCAGCATCCGCCGCTCATTAATTTGCCACCTGCAACAAAATATCTGGCCGGTCTTATCGTCGCCTGTCATCTAGCCTTATGGCTGGCAACGCAATATCTGCCTTTAAATACAGATGCAATATATAACGATTTCGGTTTCGTTTCCGCACGTTGGACAGGAGAAGAAATACTCCCGGCCCGCTCGCTGCTCTCGCTCGTAACGGTCAACTTCCTACATGGCGGATGGTTCCACTTGATTATCAATACCGTGACATTGATCGCATTCGGCGCAGGCATTGAAAAGCTGCTTGGCGCCAAGGATATGCTGATTATTTTCTTCGCCAGCTCGGCTTTGGCTTTGCTTACTCATCTTGCCGTATCGCCATCCTCCATTGAGCCTGTCATCGGTGCTTCGGGAGGGATCAGCGGCTTGTTCGGCGCGATATTGATCGTGCTTAGACATGCGGGTAAATTAAACGGCAGCAATCAGAATTTATTACCGATGATCGTACTCTGGATCGTGTTGACAATCGGCTTTGGCATGATGGGCGCGCCGGATGGCAGCTCCATCGCCTGGGTTGCCCATATCGGCGGCTTCCTCGGCGGGCTTGGCATTGCAGCATTAATGCTTAAAAATAAAGCAGCCTGATCTTATTGCCTAAGCGCTCTTAATCAACCATTCTGCCGCAGCAGGATCGACCATATTCGGAGTTTCACGCCATTCCAGCGTGTTGAAAAAACCTTCTGGCTCGACAATCGCCGTCCATTGATCGAATACACGATAAGTTTTGGAGCATATCCATTGCGCCCCGCTGCCAGCCTTTGACGCGCGATCCAGCCATTGGCGGATAATCTCCGGATTCTTATTTGTCAGTTCTTCCAAACGAACCCAGAGCAAATACAGATCACGGCTCGGGCGGATTTTCTCGGCGCGTACCAGAGCGGCTTTCGCCTCACCCCACATATCGTGATCGATCGCTGTTTGTGCCACAGCCAGTAGCGCTTCATGACTTTGCGGATGAAACTCTGCCACCCATTCCATCCAGCGATATTCCGTCGTGCGCTGATCTTTTTTGTCCTGCGGGCAAAGCTCTCGCCATATGCCTAAAAGCTGTGGATTGGCGGTCAAAGCCCAGTTCTTCTTCACGACGGAAAGTGCCGCCACGCGCTGACCCATATCGAGATCAACCCGCGCCAGCCGCATGGCAGCCGGCGTTGAGGTGGAATCCACCGCAAACGCTTTCTTATACAGCTTGCTGGCTTCGTTAAACTTGTTTTCCTCGCGGGCTCGATCGCCGATCACGATATATATCGCGGCACGGTCTGATTTTATTTCTTCCGCCGTCATGATCTTATGCTTCGTAATTTTATCGAGCGTGGTAAGCGCTTCACCCCAATTACGATTGCGAATTTCAAGGTCGTAAACAGGCTTCATCAAATGAGCGTTTTTCGGCTGCGCGGCGGCACTTTCTTTCGCAAGAACGAGCGCTCTCGCATAATCTCCCTCTAGCATGGCTTTTTGAATCAGGCCCTGTACGCCAAGAATGGCAGTGTCCGCATTTTTCAAGAGAGCCTTAAAGGCCGTTTCAGAGTCGATCTCATGTCCGCGTCCCTTCGCGGCATGCGCCTGTAATAAAAGGGATAAGCCTGCTTCACTCTCGGGCAGGAATTTCTGCGCCCGATGGGCAAGATAGTACGCGTTCTTATAATCACCGGCAGAGGCTGCTGATAAAGCCCGCACAATCGCCTGATGGCCTTTAGTTCGGCGGCGCTCGAAACGCGAACGATTCCATTCTTTAGGCAACATGAATACTTCATGAATAAGCCCCGTCAAAAAAGCCACAAAGAGTAAAGTTATAAACAGCATCAAAGCAACAACACCGAGCTGTACCGTTACCGTATATTCCCGCCATTCGATCTGCACGCTGCCGGGCAAAACGGCGAGATACACGGCTGCGCCGATCAGGATAAAAACCTTGGCCAGATACCAGATAGAATTAATCATTGTGCTGCTGCGCCTCCCGGCACCGATGCAGCACCCGGCACCATTGTTTTTATCTGGTTCGTAATTGCGCCTGCACCGTAAGGATTGACGACACCATTTGGAAGCCCGCCATTCATCAATGTCTGAACGGCAGCGCGTACATTCTGGGCAATTGTCGTTTGAAGGTTACCCGCCATCAATGTCGCTTGCGCCTTATCAAGAAACGGCTGTGTTTGCTGTCTTTCCGGCCCTTTCAAGGTATTTAATATTTCGACCGCACCCTGCACATTTCCGGCATCGAGCTGTTTCTGTGCGGCAGCAATGGCGATTTGCGTTTCAGTTCCCGAAACTCTCTCTCCGTTTTTCTCGACTTTAAAAACATTCGCCATTCTGGCCTTGGCTTTTTCCCGTAGAGAAACATCCTTACCCGATAAAGACGCCGATACGATCTCGCCGGTCATGCCGCGAAATTCCTGCGACAATCCTTGAGGTGTCAAGACGCCGTATTTAGCCTGTGGCGCGAGGCGGTCGATTGCGGCGAGTAATTCAGGATTATCTGCCGGAACGGTTTTCTTGAGGAGCACCAGATCGCTCTCGAATGAATCATTGCTGCGCGAAAGGGAATGACGAAGCTGGCTTAAACCAATAAGCATCGCTGCCGCTTTCATATCTTCCGGCGCGACGCCCTCCGTCACTTGCGCAACATTCGGATCGCTGGCGCGTAGAGCCTCCAGATTTTGTCCAACATCGCTACCCTCCGGTGACGCCGCCAGCGTACCGACAATATTCTCGAGAATTTTGGAGCCTTCAGGCGATTGCTGCATGGATTGGACGCGGGCGATCATACCGGAAAAACCCAGCATCTGCGATTGCTGTGCCATCTGGCTGATCTTGGTTTCAATCTGGGTAAGCTTGCCGCTCATATCTCCACTAACGACGGAAGCCTGCAATTGTTTCGCCTGTTCGGCCAGCGCCGCCATTTTTACTTGGACGTCACTCAGCTGCGTCTCGACTTGCGATGGCGGTGTTTCCTGTTGCCGGATCTTTGCTTGCGCCAATTCGGCTTCCAGCGCGGCAATCTTTTCTTTCTGAGCGCCTGCTTTCTTAACCTCGGGCGCGATCGCAAGAACAGCGCCCACGATGACGACAACCAGAATAATACTCATGGCAATGGTCATGACCTTGCTGGAATCCTGGACAGTGGTATTCATTTCATAATCGGGACCGGGATTTAAGGTCGGAATCGGGCTGGGTTTTGAACCGGATATTTCAGGCTTTTGTGCTTCATCTGTCATAAAGTCTATATAAGCACCGATAGGTCAAAAATCCAATTGGTTAATTGCTTTTTTGTGATGAGCGTATTAGAGCTTGCGAATGCTGATTTTGGGTATTGAAACGAGTTGTGACGAAACGGGTGTCGCTATCATAGAGGACAACCGCGTCATTCATGCCGATATGGTTTTAAGCCAGATTAAGGATCATGAAATATTCGGCGGCGTCGTCCCTGAAATCGCCGCGCGCGCCCATCTCGATCATCTCGATAAACTGATTATCGCTTGTTTAAAAAAAGCGAATATCGAGGGAACTAAACTTGATGGTATCGCAGCCGTTTGCGGTCCCGGCCTGATTGGTGGCGTGATGGTCGGCATGATGGCAGGCAAAGCGATGGCCGCTGCGCTCGACAAACCTTTTCTTGCTGTCAATCATCTGGAAGCTCATTTGCTTTCTCCGCGCCTGATAGAGAATATCGAATTTCCTTATCTAGTCCTTCTTGTCTCTGGCGGTCATTCGCAAATTCTTCTTGTAAAAGACATCGGGCAATATGAATTATGGTCGACAACGCGCGACGATGCGGCGGGCGAATGTTTCGACAAAGCGGCTAAACTTATGGGCCTTCCTTATCCTGGCGGGCCTAACCTCGAAAAATTTGCGCTGAAATGCGATAGCACGGAAAAAGCATTGCGTGAATTTCCGTTTTCGATCCCCATGGAACATAGCGGCGACATGGATTTCTCGTTTTCCGGCCTCAAAACCGCCATCCGTAATGAGATAGATAAAATGAGCGTTGAAAATATTTTGCCGGAAGACAGGCTCGCCAGCCTTGCCTTTTCCTTTCAGAACATCATTGCAAAGACATTGTCCCATAGATCGGCGATGGCGATGAAAAAATTTAAATCAATATATTCCGCTGCTTCCCCGGCATTTATCGTTTGCGGCGGCGTTGCCGCCAATCAAACGATCCGCAGCGCCCTGACGAAAACCTGTGAACAACAGGGCTTTAAATTCATGGCGCCGCCGCTGGAATATTGCACCGATAACGGGGCTATGGTTGCATGGGCGGGAATAGAACTTTTAAAAGCAGGCCGGATTAGCGAATTGGACGTCAAAGCCCGACCCCGCTGGCCGCTTGAGGAAATGAACACGGAGATGAGCGCTTAACATGAGTAGAATAACCGTCATCGGAGCCGGAGCATGGGGAACCGCCCTCGCGCAGGTTTATGCTTCCGCAGGACACGATGTCATGTTGTGGGCGCGTGAAGACGCTCTCGCAGAATCTATCCAGCGCACAAAAGAAAACGCGACCTATCTGCCCGGCATAGCTTTGGCAGGAAATATAAGGGCAACATCCGACTTAGAAAAAGCACTCAAAGAAGACATTATTCTCAACGTCGTTCCCGCGCAGTATATGCGCGCAATTTTGGAGCAAATGAAGCCTTATCTGCGCCCTGATCAGCCGATGGTCCTATGTGCGAAAGGAATAGAAATCCAAAGCCGCCAGTTACTTTCAGATATCGTTCGTGAACAATGTTCGAACCCTGTGGCTATTTTAACAGGCCCTAGCTTTGCCATCGATCTGGTCAAAGGAAAGCCGACCGCCGCCACACTCGCCTGTACCGATAAACACTTAGGCAAACGCATTCAGGAATCATTGTCGTCTAAAACATTGCGTCTCTATACATCAGACGATATTGTCGGTGCGCAAATTGGCGGCGCGATCAAGAATGTCATTGCGATTGCCTGCGGCATTGTCGAAGGACTTGGCCTCGGGGAAAGCGCCCGCGCCGCCCTAGTCACGCGCGGTCTGGCCGAGATCGCGCGGCTCACCGTCGCTCTTGGCGGCAAACGTGAAACTTTGATGGGCCAATGCGGCGTCGGTGATTTGATGCTGACCTGCTCATCTCAGCAATCGCGCAATTTCTCTTTCGGTTATCTAATGGGCAAAGGTCAAAGCGCAGAAGAAATCCTGAGCCAACGAAAATCTGTCACCGAAGGCGTGACCACGGCAAAAGCCGCCGTGCAACTGGCGAAGGATTTCGATATCGACATGCCGATCACCGAAAGCGTTCATGCCTGTATCGAAGGCCGCATGTCTATTCAGGATGCACTCGCAGAAATCATGGACCGTCCGGCGCGCGGAGAACTTTCATGACCCAATCCAAGACCATTCAATATTGGCTGATGAAATCCGAACCCGATGTCTATCCATGGGAACAACTCGTCCGTGAGAAAAAAGGCCATTGGGACGGCGTTCGCAACCATAGCGCCGCCCTCAACATGAAAACGATGAAAAAGGGCGATCTTGCGTTCTTTTATCATTCCAATATCGGCAAGGAAATTGTCGGCATCATGGAAATTACGAAAGAAGCTTACCCTGACCCGACGGATGAAACCGGCAAATTCGTGATGGTCGACGTCAAACCCGTCAAACCCTTTCCAAGGCCCGTCACCCTCGCCGAACTTAAAGCCGACCCAGTCTTTAATAGCATGGATCTTATTCGTTTATCGCGCTTGTCGGTTGGTAAGGTTACCGATAAGGAATGGGCTCTAATCTGTAAGCTCGGTAAAATTTAAAATGTCAAAACGCGATATTCTCTTGGCTCTCCTCGTTGTTATTTCATGGGGAGTGCATTTTCCTGTCATAAAAATAGGAACAAATGAAATTCCGGGATTGATGCTGGTCACAATCCGCTTTTTGCTAACCGGCTTTATTTTCATTCCTTTCTGCCAGAACCTTAATAAAAACCAGTTTCGCCAAATTTTAAAATTTTCCTTCTTTTATTATATGGCCCATCTCTCAACCTTGTTCGTCGCCTTGCGGTTCTTGGAATCGGCAACCGTTGCCTTGATTATGCAAGTGCAAGTTCCGTTTGCCATTATTCTGGGCTGGCTACTCCACTCTGAAAAATTCGGCTGGAGAACCACCGCTGGTCTTTTACTGGCGTTTATGGGTCTCGGCTTTATTTTTGGCAGTCCGAATATCACCAGCTGGGTCGGCTTGTCTCTCACCGTTGCCTCGTCCCTTCTCTGGGCGTTTGGCTCTTTGCAGATGAGAAAGATTCAGGATATCGACATGCCGACGATGACCGCCTATGCCGCCATTCTCGCTGCGCCAGTAACGGGTCTGCTATCCTGCGTCTTTGAAAAAGATCATGTGGCCAAATTACTGAGCGCCAACTGGACTCATCTCGGCTTTGTTCTTTTTTATCAGATTTTCTTGATGAGCCTGATGATGTTTTTCTGGAAGGGCCTGATGTCGCGCAATTCCGTACAACTGGTCACGGCCTTTACATTGCTGCAACCCGCCGTAGCCGTCGTCGCCGCCCATTTCATGCTCGGCGAAACCCTGTCTATGTCCGCCATCATCGGCGGCGCCCTGGCGATGGCAGGCGTGGCGATCATTGTCCTTCGAAAGATTCAGAAGAAGCAAGCGAAAGACCTGACGCCAATCCTGCATTCCGAATAATCAAAGAATAAGATCTGAAAGCATTTTTATATTTAGCGCTATCAGGATGACCGCAATAATTGCGGCAAGCCCTGTCAGCCAGAGCGGCGCTTTCATATCGCCCATTTTGCCCTTGCTGGCTGTAAATATCACAAGTGGCACAATCGCAAACGGCAACTGTAAGCTTAGGATGACCTGACTTAGGATCAACAATTTCCCTGTTTCCCCTGCGCCATAAAAGATTGTAATCCCCGCCGCCGGCACGATGGCGATTAACCTTGTCACCAAACGGCGCAGCCATGCGGGTATCTTTAGATCGATAAATCCTTCCATGACGATCTGCCCGGCCAAAGTTGCCGTAACCGTCGAATTCAAACCGCAGCATAAAAGAGCGATCCCGAACAAGGTCGGCGCCCATGCAGATCCCAATAATGGGGACAATAGCGCATGCGCTTTATCAAGCTCCGCGATATCTGTTTGTCCGGCGTGGTGGAATGTACCCGCCAAGATCAGGATCGAGGCATTGATCGTCAGGGCGAAAAATAATGCCAGAGTCGTATCGATATTCGCATATTTAAGCGCCTGTTTCTTCTCTGGCAGACTATCGCCATAGGCGCGCGTCTGCACGATCGAAGAATGAAGGTAAAGATTATGCGGCATGACGGTGGCCCCGATGATTCCGAGAGCCAGATAGAGCATGTCCGGATTGCCGATAATCTCGGTGGTCGGCGCAAAGCCTTTGATAACAAGGCCCCAATCCGGATCGGCCATGGCGATCTGGATCACAAAACACAGCGCGATCACGCCGAGCAGCGTAATGATAAACGCCTCGATCCAGCGAAACCCCTTATTTTGCAACCAGAGAATAATAAAAACATCCAGCGCCGTAATGATCACACCAAGCTCAAGCGGAATGCCAAATAAGAGATTGAGCGCGATCGCTGTGCCGATCACTTCCGCCAGATCGGTCGCGCATATCGCGATCTCCGCTAGAAACCAGAGCGGCCAGACCATCCATTTCGGACAGCCGTCGCGGCAAGCCTGCGCCAAGTCACGCCGCGAGCCGATAGCAAGGCGCGAGCATAAGGACTGTAGAATAATCGCCATAAAGTTAGAGAGCAATGCAACGCTGAGCAACGTAAAGCCGAATTGCGATCCGCCCGCTAAAGATGTAGCCCAGTTGCCCGGGTCCATATAACCGACCGCGACGATATAGCCGGGGCCGAAAAAGGACAGGAATTTGCGCCAGCCATTTTTACGGTTGATCGGGATCGATTTAAATACTTCGACCAAAGAAGGTTCGCCCGCTTCGCGGCGCCAAAATGATGAACTCATGCCATTATATTTCCTGTCATACCTACAGAATATAGCCATGGCTACAAATTTGACAAGTTATTTATATCGGGTAGACTTTTATGATGAACACCAAGAAACCCGCCCCCCTTGTGCAGCTTGAGCTTCGTGCCAAGGCTTTCGAACGCGTACGCGAAGCGCACCAGACGGAAACCGCCGAAGATTATGTCGAAATGATCGCCGATCTGATCGAATTGCAAGGCGAGGCACGGGTGATCGACCTAGCCAAATATTTCGGCATTGCCCACGCAACGGTCAGCAAGATCATTACGCGCCTTAACAAGGAAGGCTATGTCGTTAACCGGCCTTACCGCTCGCTATTTTTGACCGATAAAGGCAAAGCCCTCGCCCTTAAATGCAAAAAACGTCACGACATCGTTTATAATTTTCTGCGCGCCCTTAATATCAAGAGTGAGATCGCCCATCTGGATGCGGAAGGAATTGAGCACCATGTCAGTGAAGAAACGTTAAAGGCATTTTTACGCCTGACAGAACAATTAAAGGGAAAATAAGATGAAGATTTCTTCTGTCGCCGATTACGATAAATATTATAAAGCCTCTATCGAAAATCCCGACGCATTCTGGGCAGAAATGGCAGAGCGCCTCGACTGGGTCAAGAATCCCACCGTTATAAAGAACGCAAAATTTGACGGCAATGTAGATATCAAATGGTATGAAGACGGTATTCTAAACGCCTGTTACAACTGCGTTGATCGCCATGTTGAAAAACGCGGCAATCAGACCGCATTGATCTGGGAAGGCGACGAGCCCTCTCAGGATAAGAAAATCACCTATGCCGAGCTAAAGGACGAAGTCTCTAAACTCGCCAATGCGCTCAAAGCAAAGGGCGTCAAACGCGGCGACCGCGTAACTATCTATATGCCAATGATACCTGAAGCGACCTATGCCATGCTGGCCTGTGCCCGTATCGGCGCAGTGCATTCGGTCGTCTTCGGGGGCTTTTCTCCCGATGCCTTGAAAGACCGCATCCATGACTGCGCTTCGACTGTCGTATTGACTGCCGATGAAGGCCGCCGCGGCGGAAAAAAAGTACCGCTCAAAGCCAATGTCGATGAAGCGCTGAAGTCCTGCCCTGATGTTAAAACCGTTTTTGTGTTTCGCAATACTGGCGCTGATGTACCGATGATGCAAGACCGCGATATCAATTGGCCGGAATTTGTATCAACTCAATCCCCCGATTGTCCATGCGAGGACATGAACGCTGAAGACCCGTTATTCATTCTTTATACTTCAGGCTCAACCGGAAAACCGAAAGGCGTTCTTCATACGACTGGCGGCTATCTGGTTTATGCCGTGCTGACTCATCAGGTCAGTTTTGATTATAAAGACGGCGATATCTATTGGTGCACGGCGGATGTGGGCTGGGTGACGGGCCATTCCTATATAGTCTATGGCCCGCTCGCAAATGGCGCCACCTCCCTGATTTTCGAAGGAGTGCCCAATTACCCAGACTTCTCGCGCTTCTGGCAGGTGATCGATAAGCATCAGGTGAATATTTTCTATACCGCTCCGACGGCCATCCGCGCTTTGCTGCGTGAAGGTGATGATTATGTGACCAAAACCAGCCGTAAATCCTTGCGTATATTGGGAAGCGTCGGTGAGCCGATCAATTCTGAAGCTTGGACTTGGTATTACGATGTCGTCGGCGATAAACGCTGCCCCGTCATCGATACTTGGTGGCAGACCGAGACCGGCGGCCACATGATAACGCCCCTGCCGCACACAACCACATTCAAACCCGGCTCCGCGACAAAGCCCTTCTTCGGTGTTGTTCCGGCGATCGTCGATAATGAAGGCAAAATTCTGGACGGTGAAGCTGAGGGTAATCTTGTAATACTCCAGAGCTGGCCCGGCATGATGCGATCGGTTTATCAAGATCATGAGCGTTTCAAACAAACCTATTTCTCGACTTTTAAAGGAATGTATTTTACCGGCGATGGCGCGCGGCGCGACAAGGACGGCGATTACTGGATCACTGGCCGCGTCGATGACGTGATCAATGTCTCCGGCCACCGTTTCGGCACGGCAGAAATTGAAAGCGCCATTAATGAACATGAAGCCGTTTCGGAAAGCGCCGTCGTGGGTTTCCCGCATGACTTAAAAGGTCAGGGCATCTATGCTTATGTGACGCTTCTACCCTGCGCGGACGCAACCGAAGACCTGAAAGCCGAAATCGTTAAAACCGTTCGTAAAATAATCGGGCCAATTGCCACGCCCGATGTCATTCAATGGGCTCCCGGCCTGCCCAAAACTCGTTCCGGCAAGATTATGCGCCGTATCTTGCGCAAGATCGCCGCCAATGAAATCGATAGTCTGGGCGACACCTCGACCCTTGCCGACCCTGGCGTGGTAGACGATCTGGTTAAAAGCCGCCCACAATAAAAGAAATAAAATTTCCTATTAATTTATTGCCAAGTGTTTTGCTTTTTGATTTGATTTAAAAAAATTAAAAAGTTGAACAGGATTATTGTGTAATGAGTAATTTAGAAGAAATAAAAACACGCCAGTCGAAAATTCTTGATCGCTATCACAGTCGGATTTTTGATCCCGCAGATTCGTTTAGCTATGAAGCTTTCCGCAATCTAAGCCATACATTTTTTATCAATGCTGAAGTTCTCAAGCCAACGAAAGAAGGTAAGGATTTTATGCGCGTTGCAGAAATATGTGCAGATCAATCCCCTGAAAAAATAATCGAGCTTTATGAAAGTCGGTTTGATCTGTCAAGAATGGTAGCCATTGCACTACCTTCCAGACAACCAAGCCCTTTTGGCAACTAAAATTATCAGTCGATCCCGACAGCGGCTTTATACAGCTCAAGCAATTCTTCTTCTTCACGGCGCTTGTCGGTATTCATTTTGCGCAGCATATATACTTTGCGCAAAATCTTGGCGTCGAAACCTACGCCTTTGGCTTCGGCATAGATATCCTTGATATCGTCGGCGATACCTTTTTTCTCTTCTTCCAGACGCTCGATCCGGTCCAGATAGCTGCGCAGGCGTTTGCCTGAAACGCCGCCAATATCTTTTTCATCTGTGGAATTAGGGGCATCATTCGCCACCGCTGTTTGCGACATTTCTACTCTCTCGTCTGTTATTGATTGTCCCGACCCTACTAAATCCGGCAGAGGCTAGGCAAGTCCGGAATCGGTTTAATCACAGGTTTTAGGCCTTTATCTTAGGGGTATTACAGTCCAGCGCTCGATGAGGATACCATTATCGTCATTTCCCGCTTTACTTCCCGGGGCGGCGCGTCCGACCTGAACCCTGACCATTATTTTCTGGTTCCTGATCTGGGCATTGCGGTTTTTAAGAGTTTTTGTTCCTCGGTCATAATAGGTCAGCATAACCGGCATTTGATAGAGCCAGTGGTAAGTGCCCGACAACGCGCCTTCGCTGAGCAGGACAGAGGCGGAATCCGCCACGGCATTTAGCTGAAGATTATTTGACGTTAAGGTCGTCAGAATAGCGCTGCTGTCTAAATATTTTTTATATTCCTGCAAGCCATAAGGATCGAAAAGCGGTGCCACCTTCTTTTGGTGGATATTCCAGTCAGGCTGATCGATATTCAGCGACGTGACGATACTGTCTTCGATCCAGGAGGCAATCTGTTCACCCGTGCGGTGCGCCTTGTCCATTGGCACGATGTCTTGTAGGCGTTCGGCATCGTACATGCCCATCAGCTTGGAGCCGTTGCTCGCTGGCGCGGCAGCGTCCGTCTGAAACGGCGCAACCGTCGGCGCAGGGTTTTCCTGCGCAGAAACCGGAAATGAAAAAGTTAAAAGAAGGAAAAATATATTAGCGGCGCGTTGAAGGGGTATCATGAATTCCGGGTCCAGGCTTTGGTCGCCATATCTGGCATCTTCTGCCCGATTGTACCAATTGCCCGGCCAATTTCCATGATATTCTCGATGCGGCGCTCCAGAAACGCTTTTGTAACCTGTTTATCGTCCGACCGGTCATCCAGCCAGACCAAGGTGGTCCCCATCATCAGCGAGGATAATAGCCCGCGCTTCGTATAACGGTTATAATCCTGAGCGGTATCGCCCGCCCATTTCCAGATACGGTCGGCGCTGCGCCATAAAACGCGCTGGCCTTGCAAAACGCGGGTCGGGAAAGCCCAGAACGACATGGCGGTTTTTGTGGCGGATCGTGCGCCCATGCTTTCCAGAACATCAAAACGGGTCAGGATAGCTGTTTGAATGCGCTCGCGTACGCGCATATTGGTCGTATCCATGATATCGAGCTGCTTCATCATCTCGCGGTCAACAAGGTCGGAGAAATGCGTAACCACATCCGATAATCCTTCAGGAAACACGGCCTTGCACATACCGTCCTGAAACCCCTCGGCCATCGACGCTCCCTGTGCGGCCTCCCAGCTCCAGCCCCTTGTGCTGACATCCGGAATCATGGCGAGCAGGATTTTATCCTTAATTGATTGTAAATCTTTCATATAAACCTTCTGAAATATGCCTAGACTTTACCAAAAACAAGAATTGGTTGGAAGCTTTGAGTGTTTTGCATTGCACTTCGTTTTGCTTTAAAACTACTTCATGCCTGAAAAGAAAAATCCCCCTGTCAAAAGCAAGAACAAGAGCGAAAAACAATTCGGCACCCAGATCAAACGATACGGGAAAGTGTCTACCACTGTAGGCGGGCTTGCGATGCGCATGGCAGGCGAAAAATTCCTTGGCATCAAAATCGAGCGCGGCCAACATGCCGAAGATTTAATGATGGCACTCGGCAATCTCAAAGGCCCCTTGATGAAGGTCGGGCAAATCCTCTCCACCATTCCCGAAGCCCTGCCGCCTGAATATGCGGAAGCGATGCAGCAATTGCAATCCAATGCGCCGCCGATGGGCTGGCCTTTCGTGCGCCGCCGCATGCGCTCGGAACTTGGCGAAGATTGGGAAAGCAATTTCAAGGTTTTTGAAAAAGAAGCCGCTGCCGCGGCCAGTCTCGGACAGGTCCATAAAGCGATTACGAATGACGGTAAAGATGTAGCTTGCAAACTGCAATACCCCGATATGCAATCAGCGATTCAAGCCGATCTCAATCAACTCAAAATTCTTTTTTCTCTTTATGAAAGTTACGATAAGGCGATCAAGACATCCAATATTTATGATGAGCTTAAAGCGCGCCTAAATGAAGAACTGGATTACGAACTCGAAAGCCGCCATCAAAAACTCTACACGGACATTTTAAAAGACGAACCGAATGTGCATGTGCCCGAAGTTATCGACGATCTTTCAACATCGCGTCTATTGACGTCTGAATGGATGGACGGCACAAAAATTTTGGGATTCAAGGATTCAGATATTGAAACGCGTAATACGATTGCTCTGAATATGTTCCGCGCCTGGTATGTCCCGCTTTATCATTACGGCATCATCCATGGCGATCCGCATCTCGGCAATTATTCCATCCGCAAGGATTTAAGCATCAATCTTCTCGACTTCGGCTGCGTGCGTGTTTTCCGTCCCGACTTTGTCGGCGGCGTGATCGATCTTTATCACGCGCTTTTAAACGACGATCAGAAACTCGCCGTTCATGCCTATGAAACCTGGGGTTTTAAAAACTTGAGCAAAGAGCAAATCGAAACCCTGACCATCTGGGCGAAGTTTCTATACGAACCATTGATGGACGACAAAATCCGCAAGATCGGCGAAGCGAAAGGCGGTGTTTACGGCAAGGAAACCGCGCAAAAAGTTCACCAGCAACTTCGCGATGTCGGCGGTGTCACCGTCCCGCGCGAATTCGTCTTTATGGACCGCGCCGCGCTCGGCCTCGGCTCCGTCTTCATCCATATGAAAGCTGAAATTAACTGGTATCGCCTGTTTAATGAAATGATCCAAGGCTTTAATCTTGCCGAATTGCAGAAAAAACAAACGGCGATTTTAAAGAAATTCGATATTAAATCGGCTTAGTATCTAATGCCCAAATTAGCGACGCCAAAAATCGTATCGTCTTCTTGCCCGTCAAATTCCTTGCTGCGCCAGACAATCGAATAGCTCAATCTTACGCGTCCCAGTGTCGTGGCAACTCCCGCATTGGCATCACCGACGATAAATTTCTTATCGACCGACTGACTATCGGTAAATGTATTACCGTCGAGGAAAATATTACGCCCGACCGCGCGGCCTTCGACACCTGCGAAAATCGACCAGTCGAGACCGTCTTCGGGGAGTGAGAAGAATCCGCTGCCCGGCATTGCGGGACGCACGCGCACCGGCATTCCTTGCCATTCCGACCCTTTCGGCGATATCTGAACTGTAAAGCCGCCATTGCCGTATGTATAAATGTTACCGACTGCCGCACCTGCATAAGGACCGGCGGAGATCGACAGACCCTCGATGTCCGTTTCCCACATTTTCGGCCAGCGACGCTGCGCCGATAAAATCAAACCCGGTTCGTTTTTAAGTTGGTGCGACCATCCTTCTGGCGTCGGCGAATCCGATACATGCTTATGAATGAATTTTTGCGTTTGTTCACCGAGCGCCGCCGGGCCTACCATACCGAGTGTCATCTCGACTTCGTCGATATGATTGTCGCTTACCGTCGTTAACCCGGCAGAGCCATACAAAAACGCCGCCCATGGACGGTCGCCTTCCTGACGTCCGCCGATTTCGATATCGGCTGGCGTGTAAAGATTTTGCCCGACAGAATAGCTAATGCCGGTTTCATCATTCAGATCGACAAGCGGAATAAAATCGGCAATTTTATAAAGCGTGTGCGGTACTTCGGCATTTAAATCGAGAAGAGAGGCGCGTACGCCATTTGTGTAGTATTGATCTTCCCCGCCGCCGATCATGTCATTCTCGTAATTGAGCGTGATAATTTTACTATCGGTAATATTTTGACGCTTAATCTCTTCAGGCACCTGATCCATGAGGGGCGGCGCTTCCTGCGCCATGGCAACGGCAGGCACTATCAAAAATGCCATTAGCGAGATATTCAAAAGAAAATTTTTCATGGAAACGCCTTAAAATATAAATTCTTCGATATAATGTCTTAAATAAAAATAATTACAATATTATTCCATAAAGAAACCCGGGCCCCATTTTTTCAATGACGGACCGGGTTTCCAGGGGAATGATCAAAAGCTTATGCAGCGATACGATCTGCACTATTCTGGCTGAAAATCTCGCGGGCTTGCTGCTCTTCTTCCTTTGTCGCCGTTTGAACGGTGACAAGGAAATTACCGCGCTCGATTTCTTTCGCATAAAGCTTGGCTTCATGTTCCGGAATACCCGCGCCGATCAAGCCGCCGACAAGACCGCCAGCCAAAGCACCGGCACCAAGGCCTGCAAGTGACGAAACTAGTGCGCCCGTCACAATCAAGTTAAGGCCTGGGATGGCAATCGCGCCTGCCGCCATCAATATGCCTGCAACAGCTCCGGCAAGACCGCCGATACCGGCTCCAGCTGCCGCGCCTTCATCGGCTTTCGTGCTTTCCTTAATTTCCTGAACATAGCTGTCGCGTGTTTGCTCTGACATCACGAAGCTGACGGAATCTTTACTAAATCCTGCATTATCAAGCTGATGCAAAGCTTTATCGGCATCTTTGTGGCTTTTGAATATGGCTGAAACTGTGGTCATGAAAAAATCTCCTTAATATTAATCTTTTTATACCAACTCCCTTTTCTATCTAAGGTTCCGTGCCATATTTCTGCTGCAACAGAGGGAGAATTATTATGGAGACAAACGAAATCTATCGCGGACGCCTGATCGACCCCGATGGCAATAATATCGAAGCTGTCTTTCACGGTGACGCGCAACGCAGCGCCGCTTCAGTGAAGATTACTTTTTAATGGCCTGCCATCCAAGCCTTGGCGAAGGATGGCGCGCCCGGGAGGATTCGAACCTCCGGCCTCTTCCTCCGGAGGGAAGCGCTCTATCCCCTGAGCTACGGGCGCAATTAGACGGATCAGAGGCTTTTAGCGTATCAAACGGTAATTTTAAAGGATTAAAATCTTAATAAACATTGTGTATTATAAAACTATGTTTATTTCTTTCTCCAGAAGCGAATCCGGCTTCACCCTTGTCGAATTATCGATCGTCATGATTATCATCGGCCTTTTGATCGGCGGTGTCTTGAAGGGGCAACAATTGATTGAAAACTCGCGCATTAATTCGACGATCAGTCAGTTAAAAGCGTTCCAGGCGGCCACGAATACTTTCCGCGATAGCTATGCGAGCCTGCCCGGAGATATTACAAGCGCTACCACGCTGGTTCCCAACTGTACTACCGGTAATTACTGCAGGGATGGCAACGGAAATTTAAGAATAGGCGCGACCATCAATTACTGGGAAAATCCGTCCGGCGATAACGAGAATACCCAATTCTGGAAGCATTTAGCGCTTGCCGATCTGATAGGAGGGGTTACGCCGAGTGCCGATCCAGCCCTGCCGGAATGGAGCAAAACAAATCCGTCGTCATCACTTTTAGGCGGTTTTCTAATCGAATATGCGATAGCGCCGGGCGATGCATGGAACGCAGGAGCTCTCCGAACCGAAAAAAACTGGTTCAAATTACGCTATAATGTAACTGGCAACGATGGCGGAGCTTCGGGGCATCCCATTACCCCGAGAACCGCCAAGATTATCGACACGCGCATGGATGATGGCATGCCCGGTTATGGCGTTGTTCAGGCGCATGATATCGGTCCCACCAATGATGCAGGCTGCGAAGGCCCTACCCCATATGACGAAAGCTTCACGTCCGGAAACTGCATTATGTTCTTTTTGCTCGAAGCGAAATAACATTGTATCCTTTTTGAATTGGTTTCCGAATATATTGAACCAACGATAAGGATTTCAAAATGAAGAATATGACCCTCGCTTTTATTGCTTGCATGTCCCTTGCCGCCCCTGCGATGGCGCAGGACCATGCAAATATGGATCATTCCAAAATGCAGCATGAAAGCAGCCCTACCGATCTATATGCGCCTTCTCGCGATGCCATGCATAAGGACATGAATGTGAAACCCACAGGCAATGCAGATAAGGACTTTGTCTTGAATATGATCCCACATCACGAAGGCGCGGTCGCGATGGCGAAAGTTCAGCTGGAGCACGGTAAGGATCCCGAGCTTCGCAAACTTGCTGAAGACGTCATCAAGGCGCAGGATAAAGAGATCGAGTTTATGAAAGCCTGGCTTGAAAAGAACAAATAAGGTGTCACCCCTGCGAAAAGCAGGGATCTTCCTTTAATCCCTCGCGTATAACTCAGGCCTGCGATCTCTAAAGAAACCCCATGCGGCGCGGTATGTATCGAGCTTATCCAGATCGAAAGTATGGACTAATACGCCTTCTTCTGAAGCCTTGAATTCTTCAACCAATGTGCCTTGCTGGTCGGCGATAAAGCTCCGGCCATAGAAAGTCTGCGGCGCACCACAACCTGTTTCCAATCCAATCCGGTTTGAGGCAATAACAGGAATGGCATTTGATACGGCATGGCCCTGCATGGCGCGTTGCCACGGCAAGGCAGAATCGAGTCCAGCATCGTGTGGCTCGGACCCGATCGCGGTTGGATACATCAATATATCAGCGCCTTGTAGCGCCATGGCGCGCGCGCATTCCGGATACCATTGATCCCAGCAGATGCCAACACCGACCTTGCCGAATTTTGTATCCCAGACTTTGAAACCCGTATCACCCGGGCGGAAATAATATTTTTCCTGATATCCCGGACCGTCAGGAATATGGGATTTACGGTACGTCCCCAATATCTCGCCGCCCGCATCGATCATGACAACAGAATTAAAATATTTCGGACCGTCTTTTTCAAAAATGGAAACCGGGATCGCGACATTCAATTCCTTGGCAATCGGTTGCAACGCCAAGACGCACGGGTGTTTATCGGCAGGGTAGGCTTCTTTGAACCAGTGCTCTTCCTGCGTCGTGCAGAAATAAATATTCTGGAACAGCTCAGACGGCAAAATAACCTGCGCGCCCCGCTTCGCCGCTTCGCGGATAAAGCCAATCGTTTTCTCGATATTGGCATTCATATCCTTGGAATAAGACGTCTGGATCGCGGCGACTGTAATTTTTCTGGTCATATCAAATTCCTTATTCGTCATTCCCGATTGCGAGGCAAAGCCGAGCTTAGGCGGGAATCTAGTTAAAATGTGAACCGCATAGCGGTTCTGCTTTGTCGACTGGATCCCCGCCTTCGCGGGGATGACAGCTAGGCTACAGCGGCTCTTGCTGGGTAATACAATGAAATGATCCGCCGCCTGTTAAGATAGCATTGGACGGCAACCCGACAACCGTATGACCATCGAACTGCGCTTGCAAAATTTGAATGGCCTCCGCCGCAGATTCCGATCCATAAATCGGCATCACGACATGCTTGTTACCGATGATAAAATTGACATGGCTGGCCGGAACGACCTCGCCATCGAGTGTGATTTTACCCGGTGACGGAATTTGAATGATCTCCAGTTTACGCCCGCGCGCATCCGTCGCGTTTTCTAACGTCTCGTAAATCCGCGCATAGATTTCCGTGTTGGGATCATCCTCCCCGTATGGCGACATACAAACGACTTTTTCCGGCGCGATAAACTTCACGATATTATCGATATGTCCGTCTGTGTGATCATTGACCAGACCTTCATCGATCCAGATAACTTTTTCCGCACCAAACGCTTTACACAGCTCGGCTTCAGCCGTTTCCTTCGTCCAGTCAGGATTGCGGTTCTTATTCAATACGCATTGCGCCGTGGTGAGTAACGTCCCCTGTCCATCCTGATCGACCGAGCCGCCTTCCAACACAAAATCAAAACGCGTAATTGGTTTACCGGAAAGCTCCGCAATCGTATCGCCGATAGTATCGTCATGCTCATAAATATATTTGCCGCCCCAGCCATTGGTTTTAAACCGCAGAGCTTTACCATCATTCGTAAAAATCGGCGCAACATCCCGCATCCATGTATCACCGTAATTGGCGCGGATAATATTGATATTCGGATGCGATAAAAGCAGTTCATTGGCCCGCGTTTCTGCCGCTTCATCAAAAACCAGCACATTGACGACATCGCCTTCGGCCAGAACCTGTATCAAAGCTGCCACTTCCACCTGCGCATCGGACAGGTATTCATACCAAGCGTCGGCATTCGCCGGAAACGCTGTCCAGATGGCTTTATGGGGCGCCCATTCTGCGGGAACGAAAGAAGTCGTGTGAGTGCTCATAACCTTGACTTTATTGGCTTTTCTCTACATTAATCAAGTGAAATATCGGACGTAAAAGGCAGTGCCATGGAACATAGAATCCTTGATATCTTAGATAAGGTGCAAACGCCGGTTTACATGGCAGATGAGCTGCGCCTTCGCGAAGACTTGAAAAAATTTAAAGACATCAAAGACCGTACGGGCACGCAAATTATCTATGCGATCAAAGGCTGCCCTCTTTATCCGCTCTTTCCGATTATCGCCGAAGTTCTCGACGGCTCAACCGCGAGCGGCCCTTACGAAGCCAAACTTGGCCACACGCATTTTGGCAAAGAAACCCATGTTTTCTGCCCGGCCTATACGCAAAACGATATCGATGAGTTACTGGCGCTTGAAACTGAAGTGCATTTTTATTTCAATTCCGTCGCCCAGCTTGAAAAATTTGAGCCGCAAATAAAAGCCAGTAATAAAGTCCATTCCATCGGCATCCGCGTCAATCCACGCCTGTCTGTGACCTCCTATGAACAATATAACCCTTGCCGACAAGGCTCTTATCTCGGCGTGCCTCTGGAAAAACTCGATACCGTGCCGTGGGATAAAGTCGATATTTTTCATGCCCATGCACTCTGCGAAAACATGGCGGAGTCGTCTGCCCAATTGATCAACAAACTTGCTATCGAAGCCGCCCCCTATCTTGAGAAAGTCAAATACGTCAATTTCGGCGGCGGTCACTTCATCACCGACCCAGATTATGATGCCAACATCTTGGTCGAAGCCCTCAACGACTTCAAAAAACAATTCCCGAATATCCAAACCATTCTTGAACCCGGCGGCTCCGTTACCCTAAACGCAGGCTATATCATCGGAACCGTCATCGACACGGTCGAAGTAGATGGCGTCAAAAGCGCCATTCTCGACACCTCACCTAATTGCCATTGCCCTGACGTGCGCAAAGCGGGCGTCCGCCTTGATGTTTTGGGCGCAGATGAAAAAGGTAAAAAGAAATTTGATTATACTCTTGCGGCCCGTACCTGCATGGCCTCCGATATCTGGGGCGATTATTCTTTCGATCAGGAATTAAAAACCGGCGACAAAATCGTCTTCGATCGTGGCCTGCAATATTCCCTAGGCGAAGCCAACTGGTTCAACGGCCACCCAAAACCTGATTTTGCGATTATTCGTGAAGATGGCGAGATGGAAATCTTGCATCGTTATCGGTACGAAGATTTTGAATTTTATTGCGGATAGAAGAATTTGCCACGAAGACACGAAGGGCACAAAGTTTTTTATAATATTCTGCTTCGTGTCTTCGCGCCTTCGTGGCCAAAAATCTTTAAGCCGCCAGCAAATCTTTCTGATCATTCTCAGACAAATCTTTCACATGCCAAGGCAGGCCCTGTTTTGCGACCTCAATCATAAACGGCTCACTTGGCAATTGCTCGACATTGAACACGCCTTTGCCGGACCAGAGGCCTTTGAACATCATGATCGCGCCGGTCACCGCAGGAACGCCTGTCGTATAAGACACAGCCTGAGCGCCGATTTCCTTATTGGTTTCGGCATGGTCGCAGACATTGTAGATCAGCTTGACGGTTTCTTTGCCGTCTTTCGTGCCTTTGATGACAACGCCGATAGACGTTTTACCTGTGTAGTTCTCAGCAAGTGACGACGGGGCCGGAAGCAGCGTTTTCAGGAACTCAAGCGGAATAATTTCAACACCGTTATGAAGCACGGGGTCGATACGGGTCATACCAACGGACTGCAAAACATCCAGATGCTTGATGTAGTTGTCGGAGAAGGTCATCCAGAAACGAATGCGTTTTAAACCTTTGATGTGTTTTACCAGAGACTCTTCTTCTTCGTGGTAGATCAGATACGACTTAACAGGCCCGACTTCCGGATAATCGATCATCGCCGAGATAGATAACGGATCGATCTCGATCCATTCACCGTTTTCCCAGTATTTACCGCGCTGGGTCACTTCGCGGATATTGATTTCAGGATTGAAGTTGGTGGCAAAAGATTTGCCATGGTTTCCGGCATTGCAATCGATGATATCGACGGTTTCAATCGTGTCGAATAATTTCTCCTGCGCATAGGCACAGTAAATATTGGTCTGGCCCGGATCGAAACCGCAGCCCAGAACCGCCATAATGCCTTTTTCGGCAAATTTTTCGTGATACGGCCATTGGTATTCGTAGGTGAATTTCGCTTCGTCTTTCGGCTCGTAATTCGCCGTATCCATGTAATGAACGCCGGTTGCCAGACATGCATCCATGATCGGCAAATCCTGATACGGCAGCGCCATATTGATCAAAAGATCAGGCTTCACCTTGTTGATCAGCGCGATAACTTCATCTGTATTGTCCGCATCGACCTGTGAAATCTCGATATTGGAATCACACTCTTTTTTAATCTGCTCGCATTTGGAAAGCGTTCTCGATGCCAAATGGATTTTCTTGAATATATCGCGTTGGCGCGCGCATTTTTTAGCAACAACACTTCCGGCGGCGCCAGCCCCGATAATCAGAACGCTTTCCATTTTTAGATCTCCTGTAAATTTTAGACTATTGTTTTATCAGCAAAAGCTGGTCGGCGTGACCGAAACCGTTAAAATTGCTTCGCAGAGCGCTACTGTACGCGCCTGTTTGTTTGATTTCAATCCACTCGCCCGCTTTGATGTCTTCAGGCAGGTAGAACGGACCTTGCATCATGTCAATGGAATCGCAGGTCGGACCGGCAAAGCGGAAAGCGGTTAAGCCTTCTGCTGTAGCCTCATCTCCGACTCTACGGACAGGAAAACGACCTCTCAGCTGAGCGCCGGCATCGAAAAGACCGCCATAAGTGCCATCGTTGATAAACAACATATCGCCCTTGCGGCCCTCGACACGGACAATGAGCGAGCCAGATCGTGCGACAAGCGCCCGTCCCGGCTCACACATGAGATTCATGTGCGAGAGTTTATTCTGGTGAAGCCCTTCTTTGATGGCCTCAATGAATACGGATAGATCAGGCACTGGCTGGTCCGGATATTCTACCGGAAAGCCGCCGCCGACATCGAGTACGTCAACGGTCACGCCGGACGCTTTGATCACGGTCGCCGCAACTTTGAGCGCGCGTTTGAAAACAGCCGGATCGGTTGTTTGCGTGCCGACATGGAGGCAAAGACCAAGCTTGACCGAAACTGAACGCGACAAATCCAGAAGCTCCGCTGCTTCGTTCGGCAACGCGCCGAATTTGGAGGAGAAATCGATCATCGCCTTTTTGTTTTTCGGCAGCGCAAGTCGCACGAATAACTCAAGATCTGACGCAAGGTTAGTTTCGCGCATGATTTTGTACAGCTCGTCTTTGCTGTCGAGAACGAAAGCGCGAACGCCATGCTCGAAATAAGCGGCACGAATGGCTTCCGGTGATTTGACAGGGTGCATATAGTAAAGCTTGGCTTTCGGCGCAACGCGTTTTACGGCTTTAATTTCTTCCAGAGAAGCTACGTCGAAATTACGAACGCCGCTTTTAGCGAGGCCCTGTAGGACGTGCTTCTCTGGATTGCATTTAACCGCATATAAAACATCGCCAGGAAAGAGATTGACGAATTTGGAAGCGTCCGCCGCCAGCTCGTCTGGACGGGTGACATACATCGGCAAAACGGGGCGCAATTCAGCGACCGCTTCATCGAGCGTGCCTTGATACGACGGCGGATTGCCGTGAATCAAACGGGAACGGGATTTTGTGGATGCTGCGCGAATAGCGCTGCCACCTGTGGCTGCGAGACTGGTCATAAAGCAAAAGCCCTTGTCAAAATATGTCTCTTTCGAGACACGTTAAACCAAAAAGTTTTCGCCGTTACTTAACCAGCCTTGTAGGGGTATAAAACCCTTCAGGGGCGCCACCCATTTGTAGGGGGCCGCGGGCCATTGGCACGTACGTCCTATTATAATCGCAGGAATGGTCTTAAGATTCAATAAAAAACGGACCCCTCAGGGCCCGCTTTTGGAATAGGTGGTATGCAAAGACTATGCTGCCAAAGGTTGTAGTGGAATAATTGATTGGTTTGCAGCCTGCTCTCGTAATTCGCCACGCATACGCACCAAATCTACATCTTTGGGTGGAAAAATGCCGTAATGCTTATACATAGCTACAAGCATTTTTTCGATAGCTTTTGGAGACGCATATTGTCCGTTTTTTAGGCGGTATGAGATCAAAATTAAACCATCTTCTTTGTCCAAACCGGATAAGGAAGGCTGGGTGTATCTGAGATTTACAATTTCAGCTTGGCCATTACCGGTAAACCCTTTGGAACGGCGTTCAGCTTTTTTACGATCTTCCCCATCGCATTTACGCCAGTCTTGAATTTCTGCGCAGCGCGCAATCAGAGGCTGATTATTATTCATTACCTCCGCATTAAATTCACGCTCAAGCATAAGCTGCTTACCAATTCCTTGGCCGCGATATTTTTTACGAGCTAATGTATAATCTTGAAGAAACGTAGCCCCTTCTTCGAACTCTTCTTCAGATTCTAGTGCTGGGCTATCAGTATTATTGCCAGATGGAACATCTTTAAAAAGAGTGCCTACAGCGAATCCCTTGATGACCGCATTTTCAGGATCATGCAAGTTATCACCAATAATTGGAATGATGACCTCTACGTTGGGATCTTGGGCGCGTCTCATCCAGTCAGCGACAGTTTCCTGTTGCTTTGGGTCTGGGAATTCTTCTTCAAACAATTCTGTCCAAGCACGCTCAAGCAAACGGATATGCGAAGCGTTGTTAAAATCAACAATTATGGACGGATGAGCGAATTCAGGCACGCGACCTGAGGCGTTGTTTTCCATGGCTATAAGTCCCAAAGAGTAAAATTTTTGTACCGAACCATGTCGCCACTGTGACGGCATGGAGAAATTTCAATCCTTTTGAGCCCATGGAGTAAAACTTTGCGGGTTCGCAATTAATTACAGCAATGAACCTATTTTTATCCTAAGTCAATAATATTCTTAGAGTTTCTAATTTTTTTAGAAAGACGTCTCCAACATTTGGAAACAGGCGTGTTCAACGCGGCATAACCGCCATAGGAATGGCTTGAGACGGCGCTCTGGCTATTTTCTCTTTCGCCTGACATAAGCTGAGGACGTCAGAGATTCGAGCCCTTTGATCTTCATTCAGAGAACCTATAATGCCTCGAAGAGATACAATATCTGAAGGCTCAATAAATGTTTTTGACGCCATTCCCGCCACGCTTTTCTTTTCGAGAAATCTGGTAGCCAGCTCATTGCCGAAATCGCCCAGATTGGCTTGAAGGGAACGAAGCGTAGAGAGGAGCTTTAAAGGATGCTCAAGAAGATGCCTAACCTGCTCAGGGCTCTCAATCATCAATTCAAAAGGAATTTTTGTATTTTGACCGGCGGCAACACCGAAAAAAGGAAGCCTGTCATGTGATTTACGCATTATATTATCTCCTAAACGGAGACACTATTATCCATAATTTATTTAATTTGCAAGCTTTATCGAAAGATTTTTCCCTGTTTCTACAAGCGCCGGATTTGTCGTGATGGTATCGGCCCTTGCGGCGCGGAGAAGTCCGAGATCGACCTCAAAACGCTCGGCCTTATTACCAGCACTAACAATGCCTCGCTCATCGACCCGGGTAACCGAATCCGTTGCCGCCAGAGACGGCAGGTAAAGCGCCGCCTGCCCTAAATTTTCGCCGATAAACTCATTATCAAGCTCTCCGACAAGTTGGGAAACGATCACCGCCGCGCCAAGTTCAACCGCACGCGAGGAGGCGCAGCGGGCAATCCGCTCGACGCCCATCATGGTCTCCGTAGCGCTGGGCACAAAAACCAGATCGATCCCGCCTTCTTCCTTCAGCATAGAAGCCGTGGCAGGAATCTCGATATCGAGACAGATGAGATTGACACATTTCGCGCCTTTGAAATTGAATAGGAACAGCTCATCCCCACCATCCAGATGCGCTTCCCAAGGCGTCAGGCATAACTTATCCTGAAAAATCTCATCCCCCTCGATCAGCATAGGCGTCCGGTTGCGAATCTTTCCATCGGAAAGAACATAAGGCACGCTGCCCAGAATAACGGCTTTGCCCGACTGACTGAGCTCGGCCTTTAATCGGGGCCAAGCAAGCGACCAGAAACTCTTGGCGACAGGCTCCAGCGCGTCTTCGGGGCTTGAATAAAGCATGAAATTGCACCAGCTATATTCCGGGAAGACGACCATGTCGGCGCCTGAAGCCCATGACGCTTTCGTACGGTCGATAATATCCTTCGTCACGGTCTCGATTGACCCGTGGTTCAAACCTACATCATAAAGATAACTGTCGATGATCATTTTGCTCATCTCTTGATTATATAGCGGCGGCTTTAGCCAAAAGGAATAAAATTCGATGAAACTTTTTATGTTCTATGTCGGCGGGGATTGCGGCAATTCCAATATCGAACTGCATGACATACGCTTTTCAACGGGCGAGAAAGCCGAAGATTGCTATGACGATCTCCGGAAACAATGGTGGGGCAATCCCAAAAGCCTCCATCTTGATTGCTGGGGAGCCGTCGAACAGGCGGACGGGTATGATCTCACTTTATCAAAAGAACCGTCTGACAATCCGCTCAAACTTTTCTTTCTGAATATGGGCGGCTATGACGGAAAAGCGTTTGAAGAGCTGCACAAGAATATCCTGCTCGTAGATGAAACACCGCATAAAGCCATCGTCCGCGCTTTAAAGGGAATGCGCGACTGGCAACTCCCTCATCGCGACGCTATCTTGGAAGTCGAGAAAATAATCTGCGTCAACGATCTCTTCGAAACCAGCGGTTACTATATCCATCTGACAAAAACGGAAGATATCAAACCGTTCGAATTTGTCTGTAAATATGTGCGGATTAATGCCTAACGTGTCATCTGCAGGAAAACATCCTCAAGATTCCGCTCATCCGTCGATAAATCGGCAATGCCATAGTCTGCACCTTGCAGCGCTGCGATAATCTCGCCGACGCTTCTGTCTTTTGGCGCATAGCGGAACATAAGCGTTCTCTGACCTTCCTGCACCGGCGCATATTGCAAAATACTTTCCGGCAACGCGCCGATTTCGCGGTCGAGACGGAAACGGACCTCCTTGCTGTCGATACGCGCCAGCAAAGTTTCTTTCGCTTCATCGGCGACGATGCGGCCTTTATGAATGATGGCGATACGGTCGCACAGCTCTTCGGCTTCTTCGAGGTAATGCGTGGTGAGAAGCACCGTCACACCGCGCTTATTGAGAAGTTTTACATTCTCCCAAAGCTGCGTGCGCAGTTCCAGATCGACGCCCGCTGTCGGCTCGTCGAGCACGAGGATCGGCGGCGTATGCACCATGGCCTTGGCAATCATCAAGCGGCGGCGCATTCCCCCGGACAGGGAGCGCGTATAGGCATTGGCTTTATCGGCAAGGCCCATCATCGTCAAAAGCTCGTCCGTGCGGCGCTCGGCCTTCGGCACGCCATACATCCCGGCATGCAAATCCAGAAGCTTGGCCGGTGAAAAGAAAGGATCGAAATTAATCTCTTGCGGCACGATGCCGATATTGGATTTCACCTGACGTGGATCGTCATCGAGATCGGACCCCCAGATCTTGACAGAGCCGGAGCTTTTTAAGACCATCCCCGCCATGATGTTGATCAATGTCGATTTACCGGCGCCGTTCGGCCCGAGTAATCCAAAGATCGATCCTTTCGGAATATTCAGGCTGATATTCTCCAGCGCGATCTTCTCCGGCGATTTTCCGCGCGCTTCGTATTTCTTGCCGACGTCTTTAATTTCAATCGCGTTCATTTTTATTCCTTAAATCTATATTCTGCCTCTGCGCCCAACCAATTCTCGAACGCCCCGCCGTTTAGCCATTCTTTAGCCGCCTCATCGCCCTTGAGATAGGCGTCCCAGAACGCAAGGGAAGAGAGCTTGATGATTTTCTCATGAATCTCGCGTTTCGGATTATCGGCAAGCTGGCCGCGCGAACCGTTATAGACCATATGGTCGCCGCCTTCGAGAATAAGTAAATGCTGCTCGGGTCCTTTTGAATGCTCGAAAACATCCATGCGGGTTTTATAAGTGATCTCCGCATTCACCGGAGACGAATCTTCCGTGCCCGTCATATACAGCATCGGGATACGAATCCCGCCATAGAAATCCGCCATTTCATGTCCGGCCTTATACATGACCGGCACGGGTGAATAGGCAATCGCCGCCTTGAAACGCTGTTCGAACAAATCATACAGCCGACGCCCAAGTCCCCTGCGCTGACCGGCCATGGTTTGCGTCGTCATCGCGCCGAAGGAATGACCCGACATACCCAAGCTAGATAAATCCGCCTGCGGCAAATTCATCTTTTGCAGCTCATTAATGGCAAACGGTACGTCCAGTAATCTTTGCAGCGTGGCTTTTCTAGGGATATGAGTATTGCGGATCACATCCCATGGATGGCCGGGCTTGCCTTCCCAAAGGCCGGAATCACTGCCTTTATGCTGGATATGGACGATCACAAAACCATAAGACGCGACATAGCGTGAAATAAATCCTGCCCCGTCACGGCTGCCGCCCAGCCCATGGCTCCAGATGATCGTCGGCATCTTTCCTTCGATCCCTTGGGGAATATAAATCTTATACGGAACGGGTCGCCCCTCTCCTAAAAGAGTCCCGCGATTTGGATCGGTCCAGACACCCCTTTCAATAGTAACGGGGTGCTTTTCGGCTTCGGTGATATCTGGCGTCCAATAAATCATACCTGAAGGCTTTAAATGGTTAACGCGGAAATTCAATGAATTTATGGGGTTTTGATCAATTAACCAGATATGCAGATTCTGCGATTCAGGTATTTTTTTATAAAAGTTGACAAAATCCCAAGAGAAACTTATATAAACATTAACTCCGGACAAATAATCGGGAAATAGAGTAGAGTGTGAGGCCCCACAGGTTTCAAGAATTCACTGCGTAACTGAGTAAAAACAAGATTTTAAAGCTTTCTCCCCCCAGAAAGACAGCAGGCTTAGGTCCCCGGATCTAGGCCTGTTTCTTTTTTTTGGTAGGCAGTACGCAGTCAAAAGTAATTCTGCCTACTATTTACCGCCTACTATTTCTTCCTGAACTGATCCAATGAAACGACTTCACCCGACTTGGCTTCCGACTTCGCGGCAGATTTTTTGCCTTTGCCCTTTGGTGCCGGACCTTCATCGTCCGGTTCTTCTTCTCCATCCTCGTCGGACATCAATTCACCAAGCGGCTGGAATTGCAGCGCGAAATTGACGGATGGATCGGCGAATATCGTCACCGCCGGCAACGGGATCACCAATTGCTCGGGAATATTGTTGAACGACAAAGTAACTGCGATGCGCTCGGCGTTTACCGACAAATCGGTAAACTGGTATTGCAGAACAATCGTCATCTCTCCCGGATAACGCTCGCGCAAATAATCAGGAATTTTTACGCCCGGATAATCCGTCAGAAACGTGATGTAAAAATGATGATCGCCCGGCAGGCCTGATTCTTGTACTTCGGTAATTGCCTGACGCACGACACCGCGCAGGGCGGATTCGACCATCTTGTCATAGCGCAATGTTTTATCTTCAACTTTCATATGATTATCACTGGCAGATGCCGAAGGGCTTATCAAGGGGTTATATCTATTCAACCTGTTTCGCATGTCCGGCGGCATAAATCCAGCCATATAACGCCGACAACATTGTCGGTTGTGGAAAAAAGAGTGAGAGAATCAGGGAACTTTTCCCGAAGATTTTGCTCTCGCCTCATCGAGTTGCGCTTCCATCGCTTTGGCCTTGAGGTAGAAATTCAGGTATTGCATGGCGTCATCGCGACTATACTTGATATCGATACCTTCGTTCATCAGCTTCGCCGCCTCTTCCAGCCTTCCTTCAGCTTCAAGATAATCGGCCAGCGCGATCCGCGCTTTCATATGCGCTGGATTGAGCCTTAATGTTTTTTCCAGCATCGATATTTGCTGCGCCTCATCACCTCTTATCTTTGCCAATTGAGATCGGAGCATATAGATGTCCGCATCGCGCTCATTGGCTTTTTCAGCGCGTGTTAATAGAGATTCTGCCTGCGCGATAAAATTGCTCCGGTCTGTTTCAGATACCGGGGTTTCGGATTGATCCAAAATGCCGAGCGGAATATTCGCCGCCAGAATATAGGCATCGACATTTGTACCCAGCGACAGACTGTTAGCTGTATCGATCTTCTTTGCAAAAGCTGGCAGATGGCCGTTTTGCAAATCTTCCTGCGCACTCGCGACCAGTCTTTGCGAATAGATGGGGGCGGCGACCAAGACTGTCATTCCCATTGTCACGATCATAAAAATCGCTTTCAAGGAAAAATCGTTCAGATAAACCGGCGCAGTTACGTCGCGCCATTTCTCGCCCAGCACCAGCGCCGTCGCCCGGTACCAAAGGGCAAATAGAAATCCGGCAAGCATTAGTCCCGGCAGAACATAAAAATTAAACGTAACATGCGCATGCAGGACGAATGCTGCCAAAGCGCAAAATGGGATTAGAATGGATAAACGTATGTCCTGATCGTCAGGTATTTTCTTAATTGCCTCGACAGTGCGGAAAATCACGAAGCCGCAAACAGTATAAAATAAAACCGTCGATAAAATGCCCATCTCCACTGCGAATTGAAGCGGGTCGTTATGCGCCATCAATCCGGCAGTCATATCTCCGACCTGGCGAAATTCCGGATAATAAAAACTGAACGTGCCTGGGCCGGTTCCCAAAAACGGCTGCGCTTTTACCAATTCCCATGAAGAGTCCCAGATCAGCCCGCGCTCGTTGAACACGCCGTCAAAACCAAGATTGAGGGTGTAAAGCAAGACATTCAGCGGGCCAGAATAAGATAATGGCGCATAAATCAACCCGATAGCGATAAAGGCCATACCGATAACAACGCTCAAGAAGCCTAGTTTTTTCCATCCGATGGACCGAGCGCCGGCAAAACCGATAAACGCCATTCCGGCAATGGCGATAGAAAGGAATGCGCCGCGACTGCCGGTGGTAAAAAATCCGCATGTTAAAAGAAAAAATGCCACCCCATATAAGCGGGACTTATTCTTCAGTATTTGTTCAGCCGCCAGAAAGATGCCGATTGAAAAAACTGCCGCCAATCCATTCGGATCGGTAAGCGGCTCATGCACGCGGCCTTTATATAAAAATTTCGGCAGGAAGAAATATTGATACAGGGCGTAAAGCGCGAGCAAGCTTAGCACAAATATAATTCCTCGACGTGCCTGTTCGAGTCTTTGGTCAAATCTATTGCCTACTAAAAAGAAAATAATGCTCAGCGGCAGAATGGATAGAAAGAAAAAATAGATCCAGCTCGTAAAAAGAATATCGGAGGCGGCAAGGCTGATCGCTGCCACGGCCCAGAACAATCCTCCGGCAATCAGAACAGGCGATACAGGATATTTCCATTCGCGGCGCTCGATCCCGCTCGCATCGTTCACCGCCATGGCGGCAAATAAAAAACCAAGCGTTGCGATAAAGAATTCGCTCTGGAATTCCTGTACCCATGTAAAACTGCAAATCAAGGCAAGGAGCCAGAGGCCGGTTGCGGCCATGGAAGAGGATAATGTCATGAAAATGATTAGAGCCGAAAAACAGGCAAAAGAAAATGGGCCAAAAAAATGGGGCAGTTCTGTTGATAGGCCGCCCCGCGCCCCACCCCTAACCTACGTTAAAGGAATTGTATAGCTTCACCTTTGCAATTAAGCAGCGGCTTTACGGGCAACTTGGAAGTTGTCGTTAGCTACGATTTGGTTATCGTTTGCATTTACATGCGTGGACGGATAACGACCGTGCCTCATACGGATACAGACTAAACCTTTATTACGCGTGTCGATCCTGTTTCGGCCCCATCATCAAGGGAGAATTTCTTCTCCGCTGGTGGTGGAGCCGCCGGGTACTGCCCCCGGGTCCACTACGTCTATTCTGAGAAGCGTTTAGCATCTTAGACGGGTTGCCCCGACAACTATAAATATAGGGCAGAATGGTTAAGAAATCAAATCAGGGCGCGGGATCGGCCAAAGCCATGCGCAGGCGTAGAAAATCGCCGGAAGGTGTATTGCCGGGGAAAAAGTCTTTCGGGTCTACATGAGCGCCGATTTGCCTTGCGTGTAAATATTGAAAAGGATCTTTAGCTTCAAAAACGAAATCTGCTTTTTCGATACCTAATTGATCGAGAGCATGTGACAATATTTGCTTTGGAACCACACGCCAGTCTGTACCGTCTAATGTAACGTCACAAAAATCCTTTGCTTTCCCGTATTTAGGCCAGATTAGTTCCGTTACCGAACCCAAGCCTCTTCGGCTGGATGTGATAATAACCATGTGTCCTGCTTCTCTGGCCTTGACCAAAGTTTGAATAAGAAATGGATTAGGTGGACTGATAATTGTGTCGTGGCAGGCGCTGATTAAAACCAGTTTACGGCTGACATTTTCAAATTCGGTACGCATGACGACTATATAGAAAAATCATGCCGTTATGTCAATATATTATTGATATTTTAGGAATATATGCTTATATTATTTTAAGTTAGCCTAAACCTGAAAAGGCACGCCGTTTTTCGGCCATCCCCAAGGTGAACGGCGGGGATCCTGTTGCCTATAATTTCTCGCCTGCCTGCGAAGGCATATCTCAAGAGCGACGAGCAAACTTAGAGACTCCCCTTAAGTCATTGCGAGAAGCTAACCCTATCCAAAAAACGCAACGTTCAAAGTAGTTAGAATGACGTTCAAACTATTATCATCAGCGCTATCGCAATCCAAAAGCGACGAGCAAACTGAGAGATATTTTCATAGTATTGGATATTCATCTGAACAACTTTGACGGAAAACTTGCGTCCCGTTATGCCATCTGAAAGAATTACCGCATGAAACAATATCACGATCTGATGCGCCATGTTCTCGAGAACGGCACCAAAAAAGAAGACAGAACCGGAACCGGAACGCTCAGCGTATTTGGCCACCAGATGCGTTTTAATCTGGCCGAAGGCTTTCCTCTTTTGACGACCAAGAAAGTTCACACGAAATCCATCATCCATGAGCTTCTGTGGTTTTTGTCCGGCGACACTAACATTAAATATCTAACCGATAACGGCGTTTCCATCTGGAATGAGTGGGCAGATGAAAACGGCAATCTCGGTCCGGTCTATGGTTCGCAGTGGCGCAGCTGGCCCACCCCTGACGGCTCCCATATCGACCAGATTTCGAATATCATCCACCAGATCAAAACCAATCCGGATTCGCGCCGTTTGATCGTTTCCGCTTGGAATGTCTCCGAGATTGGGAAAATGGCGCTGCCACCCTGCCATTGCTTTTTCCAGTTCTATGTCGCTGACGGCAAACTCTCTTGCCAGCTTTACCAGCGCTCGGCTGATATTTTCCTCGGCGTGCCGTTCAATATCGCCTCTTACGCTTTGCTGACCTTGATGATGGCGCAAGTCTGTTCTCTCCAACCTGGCGACTTCGTTCATACGCTGGGCGATGCGCATTTGTACTCAAACCATATCGAACAAGCGAATTTGCAGCTTTCCCGCGATTTCCGCAAACTGCCCGATATGCATTTGAACCCGCATGTCACCAATATCTTCGATTTCAAATTCGAGGATTTTGAAGTGATCGGCTATGACCCGCATCCGCATATCAAAGCGGCGGTTGCGGTATGATGGAGCATGACCAAGATATCAATAGAGCATTAGTTATTTACTTGGTAGGCGAGAGTGGTTTTTATTCTGGGCATCGAGATAAAGCGAGAGTCATTGCGGAATTCGGTGAAAGCCGAGGCAATGAATTGCTTAGGCAAATTGATGAAATTGAAAGCGAAGTTGAATACTATACGCCAGATTGGAAAAATGTGACATACGAGCAAGCCATAAAAATACAGTCTTCAAGATACGCGGAAAAATATCCTTTCCTAAATAAAGAATCATTGGCTGCGATTGAGCAAACTTATGCTTTTGACTGGAAATAATTTCCCATGACCGTCTCCCTTATCGTCGCCATGGCGCAAAATCGTGTCATCGGTATAAAGAACGATCTGCCGTGGCATATTCCCGCAGACCTGAAACGCTTCAAGGCTCTCACCGTCGGCAAGCCCGTTATCATGGGCCGTAAAACCTTTGACTCGATTTATGACCGAATCAAAAAACCTTTGCCGGACCGACCTAATATCGTCGTTAGCCGCGCCGGATTCTCGCATGACGGCGTTGATGTCTATCCAGACTTACAAACCGCCGTGAATGAAACGAAAGATAAATATCCTGATACTGAAATCATGGTAATCGGCGGCGCAAGTATCTATGAACAAATCTTGCCCTTTGCCGACCGCATCTATCTTACCGTGATTGAAAAAGATTACGAAGGTGATGCTTGGTTCACCGAGCTATCAATGGAAGACTGGAAAACAACGAGCGAAGAAAAACACGAAGGCGATCCCTCTTATGTTTTCCTGACGCTTGATAGGATTTGCTGTTAAATAAAAGGTTCAGGCGGCTTGGGCGCATTCGAAACCTCGATGGGCGGAAGACCGTCTATTAACTCCTGAAGAACAGTTTTAAGGTCCAGGCTTCTCACATGAGGTAGGACTTCATACAAAATAGCAACCCTGCTTGGATCGCATGGCTGCGCTGATTTTTGAGCCTCTCTGCTTTCATCATTTATCACCAATTCAATTTGAGCATCAGACCAATCAGCATATGCAGCATCTATTGTAAATTGGTATAAACGGTTTGCGAGATCTACTTCGCCTGACTTACGAAGATCTTCTATAATAAGATCAATTTCAGGATCGATTTGAGCAAGAAAATAGGCATACATGTTTTCAGGAGCCCAATTGATCTCTGCCGCCAGTTTTTTTGTTTCTTCCCAACTTGCCATTTAAGCCGCCATACCTTGAGGTAACGGATATTTTTGTCTGACAACATCCAGAACAGTGTGAACATCCTTTTTCAAAGACTCTGACATGTTACCGGCACCTAAAGCATAGGATTGCTCCATAGCTTCAATAAACCTAAACGCATCCCGCGCACTCATATTTCCGGATGACATGATTTTCAGGAAAGATACCTTCAAACTACAATTTGTCTTCAGATTTACGATAGGTGTCGCCATTTTAGAAGCAGCCCAGAAAAAAGCCTGATTTATCTTTTCCGCTTTGATCGCGGCTTTGAAAATAGAATTACTGACATCCTGCATCTGATCGAGGCTCGGATTAGCGGATAAAATTTGCTGTGCTTGCTTCGGCATTGTCTTACTCAGTATTTGATTTGTGAAGATAAAACTGTAGCGGAAATAAAAAGAATTATGCAATTAAATTATAGCGTCACTAATTCTCGTTTTTAGCAAAACGATGACAAACGGGCTGATTATTTATATATAAATCGCTGTGGCTGCCATAATATCTACAAAACTTGCCATCTTTATCCTTTATTTCACAAAAATCGGCATACACATAAAGCTCTAGTCCATCAGGCATTATTCCCGAAACAGGTTTGTTTTTATAAGGATAGACAGCACTATAAATTTCATTGGTTTTCCAATCTTTGACCGTACAGCTGTAAACATATTTAAGCCTGAATGGATTTCCACGCGTGCCGCGCTTACCAACATTAGGAGTTACTTTATATCTCCCTGACGCCCAAATCGGAGGATTGATTGTAAGTAAGGGCGGCCCGGCAGCATCTCGAACTTCTTGCTTTTCCTGCCGAACAGTCATTTGGTTCTCTTTGATAAACACAACAGCAATGGCACCAACGACCAGGCATACGACCATACCAAAGCTCATCGATTCTTTATGCTTCATAAAGATCTTCCTATTTCTTGTGAAATCGAAATAAATATTTTTGATATATCAGGATTGGTCAAAACTGCAGGCTCTCCCGCATCTGACAATCGGCGTATCTCACCATTCAGCGGTATTTCGCCAAGGAAAGGAATATCCTGTTTTACGGCTTCTTCTTTCGCACCGCCATGACCGAAAACATGGTCCTCATGACCGCAAGTTGCGCAGATATGATAGGACATGTTTTCAATCAGGCCCAAAATCGGTACGTCGAGTTTTCTGAACATCTCGATGGCTTTGCGTGCATCGATCAAGGCCAAATCCTGCGGCGTCGAGACGATCACCGCGCCTGTCACCGGCACTTTCTGCGCCATGGTAAGCTGCGCATCGCCAGTGCCCGGCGGAAGATCGATAACAAGCACATCCAGTTCGCCCCATTCTACATCGCGAAGAAGCTGTGTCACGGCTGTCTGGATCATCGGCCCACGCCAGATCATCGGCGCATCTTCGGCAACCAGAAAACCCATCGACATTAATTTGATGCCATGTTTTTCAAATGGCACAATGCGCTTGTCATTCATCTCGGGTTTACCGCTGACCCCCATAAGACGCGGCACAGACGGGCCGTAAATATCGGCATCCATAAGTCCGACCTTTAAGCCTTGCATTCCCAGCGCCACGGCCAGATTGGCGGCAACTGTCGATTTTCCGACGCCGCCTTTACCCGATGCCACAGCAATGATCTTTTGAATATGCGGCAGGTCGAGTTTCTTGCCTTTCGCAGAAGTGTCGGCTGGCGCGGCTCTTTCAGCCGTCAGAATGACAATCGCTTTTTGAATGCCTTTAACCGCCGAGATTTTCATCTCCACAATTTGACGTAAAGACTCCATCTTGCCAGGATCGGACATATCGGCCTTGAGCGTGACGATAACATCGCCTGCATCCGTGATTTCGACGCCATCAACATAATTTGCGGCACCGCATTCCTGCAGGGCGATATCGATTTTTTGCCGGTCCGGAGTTTTTTTGAAAAACATATTAAGGTCTAATACCCTGTTTCGGTTGCGTTTAGGTAGAAAAAATATATGTTGAAGACATCATTTCAGGAGTATCGAGATTATGGCCCCGCAAGACGATAACAACGACAATTCCGGACAAGGCAAGAAAAAGCCAAATCCATGGGGAGCCAGCGAGCCCAAACGCGGTCCATGGCAGCCGAATTCAGGCAATAATGGCGGCGGCGGAAACCGCCGTGGCCCCGACCAATCCGATCTCGACGATATTTTGCGCAAAGTGCAGGACAATTTCAAAAACGCCTTTGGCAGTAATGGCGGCAACCGGAAACTGATCGCTATCGGGATCATCGCCGTATTCCTGATCTGGCTCGCCAGCGGCTTTTACTTTATTCAATCGAACCAGCACGGCGTTGTTTTGACTTTTGGAAAATACACCAAAACCGATGAACAACCGGGCCTGAAATACCGCCTGCCATGGCCGTTCCAATCGGCAACTATCGTCGACGTAACACAGGAACGCCGCCTGCAGATCGGCTATGCACAGGAAGCGCCGCGTGGCAGAGCAGCTTCCTCTCTTAATACCACCGATGAAAGCCTGATGTTGACGGGCGATGAGAACATTATCGATATCAACTTCGTCGTTCTATGGCGTATCAATAATGCAAAGGATTTCCTGTTCTCGCTGCGCGATCCGGACGATACGATCAAGCTCGTCGCTTCATCCGCCATGCGCGAAGTGATCGGCCAAACCAAGATCCAGTCGGCTTTGACCGAAGGCCGGACGAAAGTTCAAAACGACACACGCGTTTTGATGCAAAAAATTATGGATGAATATAAATCCGGTATTACGATCAATAACGTGCAACTTCAAAAAGTCGATCCGCCGGAAGCCGTCGTCGATGCCTTCAACGAAGTCCAGCGCGCAAGACAAGACCAAGAACGTGCGCGTAACACGGCTGAAGCTTACAGCAATTCCATCTTGCCGGTTGCGAAAGGTGAAGCGTCCAAGCTGCTTCAACAGGCTGAAGGCTATAAACAGGAAGTCATCAACCGCGCCAAGGGCGATGCCTCCCGTTTCGATGCGGTCTATGCCGCCTATCAATCCGGTCCGAACGTAACCGCTGAACGCATGTATCTGGAAACGATGGAAGAAGTCATCGGCAACGCCCGCACTATCGTTCTCGGCTCGTCGAACGGCACGAATATCTTGCCTTATCTGCCGGTACAAAATACCGACAAAGCCGCAAAACCCAAATTATCGGACGCCGCAGCCCAAGTAACGGCAGGAGATCAATAAGATGAAAGACAGCACAAAAGTCGCCATTCTTGCCGTCATTTCCTTTATCGTTTTCGTTTTTATGACGTCTGTATTCGTCGTGAACGAAACCCAGCAAGTCATGGTCGTACGCTTCGGTAATCCGGTCGCCCAGATCAAAAACCCGGGTCTGCATTTCAAACTATCTTTTATCGACAATGCGAGGATTTTCGAGAAGCGCATTCTGAATGTCGATCCGCCTGCTGAAGAAGTCTTGCTGACAGACCAGAAACGCCTTGTCGTCGATACTTTCGCCCGTTACCGCATTACCGATATGCTAATGTTTTTCCAGACGCTCGGCACCGAAACCGCCGGTGAACAGCGCCTGAACACGATCATCAACGCCTCTGTCCGCTCCAATCTGGGTCGTGTAGCTTTGCGCGATGTCTTGTCTGAGAAACGCAATCTGCTCATGAGCACAATACTGAGTGAAGTTAATATCGAGACGAAACGCTTCGGCGTCGAAGTTGTCGATGTCCGCATCGTCCGTGCTGATCTGCCACCACAAGTGACGCAATCCACTTTTGACCGGATGCAGTCCGAACGTGAGCGCGAAGCCAAGGAAGCGAGAGCCGAAGGGGAACAGATCGCGCTCGAAATTCGCTCCGAGTCCGATAAGGAACGCTCTATCCTTCTTTCAGCCGCCCAGCGCGACGCGCAAATCCTGCGTGGTGAAGGCGATAAGGAAGCAATCAAGATTTATTCCGATGCTTTCAGCAAGGACCCTAAATTCTATAAATTCTATCGCAGCCTTGAAGCCTACCGCAAATCCCTGGCCAGCGCCGATAAAACTCTCGTCCTGACACCGGATAATGATTTCTTCCAATCCTTTAAAGATGGAATAAGCGAATAGTTTAACGGGCGCGAAGCACTATTTTATAAAAATAGTAGTAAGGCGCTGTAGGAGATTTTGTACAAAAAGCTTGTTTGCCTGCTATGTTTACATCGTTATATATTCGAGCAGACGTCAAGCTTCCATTTGTATATACGCCTTGTACTCCTCCAGAAAAAGTATCCGGCGGGGCATCACCCGAAGGATTTTCAACATCCATCATATCGTTGATTTTAAGGCATACATCTTTGTTTATATACGAGAAACCGATGAGAATATCATTAGCAGTTACTGTACCGGCAACATCGTCTGTTCCAACATTCAAAATTTGACTTATATTCACGCGCCCGTGGCCAGGTCTTATGGCATTTGCTGCGGGGTTGGACGCGCCCCAGGCTTTAGGCGATAATATTAAAGGTGATAAATTTCCTCCTTGGGGAGAGAAAACATCGCACCGACCATCGGAGGGGGAATTAGCATTCACCTCTGTTGCCAAAGTGTCGTTGTTGAATTTATAGAGTGCATTTGAAAAATTAAATTGATCATCCTGACAGCCGTTAGAAATTTGCATTCTTAGTATTGCTGCTCTTAATGCTGATGTATAGTTAAGGATAGCTGAAGCTTGGAGATTTGCTTCATCCTCTGAGATATTAGTATTACTGTTTCTTGTAGAAGACGTTACCGCATAAGAAAGCGCCGCGAATAAAGCGACAGCTATTAGAATAAGAAATAGGACATTACCATTACAACTCTTTGTCATCGTCACCTTACGATCAGTAAATAAGCAAATGTATAGTTATTATCAGTGGAGTTGTTCCAACAAAAATAAGGATGCCCCTGCAGGCTTGTATCCTCTTCGCCTATAATGGTCGTATTATCCGTTACCCAGTAATTATTGCTCCAGCCTGCTTTTGCATCCCCGACAGTCGGCAAAGACAGGCCTATGCTTTTATTAATTTCTTCGCAAACTTTTGGCTCTATTTGAGCTAAAACGAAAATCGCATCCGATGCGGTTGTACCGGCATTTTGTACTTGAAGGCTTCTTAAGTATGGCCTGCTGGTTCCGGTCGTTGTAACTTGCGGTGACAATCTATAGGCCGTCGGAATACCTGCGCCTGCTTGATCAAACACATGACATCGCTTATCCAAAGGCGCGTTCGGATTTTCGGTATTTGTCCAAAGATTATTGTAAAAACTTACCTCGGTATCAGAACAACCCCGCGTATTTAACCGCGTATAAGCGCTGCCCATCAAACCGGCATATTGTATGACTTCCGCCGCCAGAGTTTTTGCTTTTTCCTGACTGATATCATTTCCACCACTACGCGTCGAAGACGTCACCGCATAAGAAAGCGCCGCAAACAAAGCCACGGCAATTAAAATAAGGAATAGAACATTACCACTATTATTCTTTGTCATCATCTTACCATCAACAAATACGCAAAAGTATATTGATTGTCTGCGGTATTTTTCCAGCAGAAATAAGGGTGTCCTTGTAAAGCTACATCTTCCTCGCCAATCTGGGCTGATATATTTGTCATCCAGTAATTAGCTGTCCATCCTGTCTTGTCATCACCTGTAGTCGGCAACGGAATACCTATGCTTTTGTTAATCGCTTCACAGACTTTAGGGTTAATATAATTAACAACCATAACAACATCAGATGCCGTTGTTCCAGCCCCCTCAACCTGGAGGGATCTTATAAAGGGCATTCCGGCCATAGCGCCGCTTGCCGGTATAGTTTCGCCTTGAGACACGGCAGGCGATAACGGATAAGGTGTTAAACCCGCACCCCCAGAATCAAATAAGTGACATTTTTTATCCGAAGGCGCGTTTGGGTTTTCAGCTACGAGTGCTGTTCCCGTATCTGTAACCCATCTTGTATTGCGATAGCTTATTTCAGTATCGCTACAGCCTGAAACTCTAAGCTTGGTAGCTGTGTTCCCCATCAAGTTGGCAAATTGGACGATTTCTAATGCTAGGAGCTTTGCCTTGTCTTCACTAATAGTTTGCCTGGATCCTCGCTGACTCGATGTTATTGCATAAGCAAGCGCCGCAAACAAAGCCACGGCAATTAAAATAAGGAATAGAACATTGCCCCGGCAATCATTATTAAACATATAAACTCCTTATATTGATGATATAGGATTGAAAGGGTAATTTAAAGGCTCTCTGTAACCTAGCCCCCGTTGACGCGAATTTGGATTAGACCTAGGTTATCATCACAATTTAATTCATCGGAGGCGCCATGCGTCGCATTTATCTATCCCTTCTTCTCTCTGCATTTGCTGTTTCATCTGTTGCTCCCGCTCAGGCCCAGATTTTCAAGAAGAAAGACGAAGCCTCACCGCCGGGCATCAACGCGCCATCCAGTTTCGCCGATCTCGCCGAGAGATTATCACCAGCAGTCGTCAATATTTCCTCGACCCAGAAAATGTCGGAAACCGCCGAAGACTTGCCAGAAATGCCGGAATTTCCGCCCGGCTCTCCGTTCGAAGAATTCTTCAAGGAATTCCAGCAGCGCCGCGGTGGTGAAGGCGAACCAATGCCCGGCACGCCCGCCTCTTCTCTGGGCTCAGGTTTTATCATTGACGCTGAAAAAGGCTTGATCGTTACCAATAACCACGTTATCCGCGATGCCGATGAAGTGCGCGTCACGCTTCATGACGACACGACACTCGACGCAAAAATTCTCGGCAAAGACGACAAAACCGACCTGGCCCTTTTGCAAGTCACATCACCAAGCCATAAACTGGTCGCCGTCCCTTTCGGGAATAGTGATGAAATGCGCGTCGGCGACTGGGTCGTCGCCATCGGCAACCCGTTCGGCCTTGGCGGCACCGTGACGAGCGGTATTATCTCCGCCCGCGCCCGCGATATTAATTCCGGCCCTTATGACGATTTCATCCAGACCGATGCCTCGATCAACCGAGGTAATTCCGGCGGCCCTATGTTCAACCTTAAAGGCGAAGTGATCGGCATCAATACGGCGATCTTCTCGCCGACCGGCGGCTCTGTCGGGATCGGTTTTGCTATCCCATCCAATCTCGCCAAGCCGATTGTCGATCAACTAATCCGCTTCGGTAAAACCAAGCGCGGCTGGCTTGGTATTCGTATTCAAACCGTTACGCCTGAAATTGCCGAGTCTTTAGGCCTCAAAGAAGCAGGCGGCGCGCTTGTGGCCAGCATTACGCCCAAAGGCCCTGCGGAAGTTGCAAAACTTCAGCCCGGCGATGTGCTGCTTGAATTCAATGGCCAAAAACTGACGGGCATGCGCCAACTGCCCCGCCTCGTCGCCGAAACGCCGATCGGTACGGACGCAAAGGTTCTTTTCTGGCGCGACGGCAAAACGATGACGACTTCGGTCAAAGTCGGCGAGTTGGAGAAAGCCGAGTCCGAAGGTCTTATTGAAAGCGGTGAAGTGAAGGAAAAAGCCGTTGCTGGGACAGACATCACCGGCTTTGGCGTGACTGTGACATCCCTGAGCGATTCTCTGCGTGAAACTTACGAGATTCCAGAGAATGCCAAAGGCGTCGTCGTCACAGCGGTGAAGAATAATTCCGAAGCGGCAGAAAAAGGTCTTCAGGTCGGCGATGTGATCGTTGAGATCAATCAGCAAGCCATTGAAGATGCGGCAGGTGCCAAGAAAATCGTTGACGATGCCCAGAAAACGGGCAAGTCATCCGTTCTTCTGCTGGTCGATCATCAAGGCCGCGGTGACGTCCGTTTTGTCGCGCTTCGTTTCAAGGCCGCTCCGGCTCCAAAAGAAACGCCAAAGACAGACAGACAGCCGAAATAGTTGAAGCATACTGTCCATATCATCTGCGGTCCGACCGCCTCCGGAAAATCCGCTCGTGGACTTGATCTGGCGCGAGAAAAGAACGGCGTAATTATAAACGCTGACTCTTTGCAGATTTATAATCGCCTGCCGATTTTAACGGCGCAGCCTTCCGACGAAGATAAAGAAATCGCGCCGCATCGTCTCTACAATCTGTTAGATCCGAATTTGCAGATGACAGCAGGGGCGTGGCGCCAATTGGCACTGACTGAAATCGACTTCGCGATTGAAAACAACCAGACACCGATTATCGTCGGAGGCACAGGGTTTTATCTCAAATCATTGATCGAAGGGCTTTCACCCATTCCCGAGATTCCGGCCAGCGTTCGTATCAATGCCGAAGATTTAATGGACGAGCTTGGCATCGACGGTTTCCATGCGATGATGAAGGAAAAAGATCCAGTGATGGCGGCGCGTCTTCACCCGAATGATCGCCAGCGTAATCTTCGCGCCTATGAAGTACTGGTCCACACAGGAGAGTCTCTCGCTGAATGGCAAAAAGCGCCGAAGGTTGAACCTGACCCGAGGCTTTCCTTTGATATCGAGATTATCATCCCTGACCGTGAGGTTTTATATGCACGCTGCGATGAAAGGTTTAAACAAATGGTTAAAATCGGCGCTATCGAAGAAGTGGCAAAACTTGATGATGACATCATGGCAGGCCGCGTGAATATCGATGCACCAATCACCCACGCATTGGGATTTGAAGCGTTACAACAACATGTTAGGGGTGAAGTCGATCTGGAAACCGCCATTTTTATAGCCCAGAATGAAACTCGTCATTATGCCAAAAGACAGACGACATGGTTCCGAAATCAAATAAATTTAGAAGATGGTCAAAAAAATATTGCGCGCGCGCAGCTTTTCACGTCATACTAATTGAATGAGATCTAAAGCCCGCGCCATCGCAGTCGAAAACAACGCTCCGCAAATTATTGTGGCTAGCGGCGTGCTCGTCCTCGTGCTCCTTCTAGGGAACGCGCTGCGGCTGCTCTTCTGACACGTCAGAGACATAACCGAAAGCGCCCCGCACCGAAAGGTTTCCGGGGTTTTTTAATGCCTAAATTCAGACTAAACTAACCAAAACAGCAAACGGACTAAGAAATGGCACCGCAGATATCGAAGAAAAGCAAATTGAAGCTGGTAACTCAGCCGAAAAAAACGACTAAGGCGAAAACTCAAACCGTCACCATGACCGGTGCCGAGATGGTCATTCAGGCGCTCGTCGATAACGGCGTCGATACGATTTTCGGTTATCCGGGCGGCGCAGTCCTACCAATCTACGATGCGCTTTTCAAGCAAAAGAAAATCAAACATATCCTAGTCCGTCATGAACAGGCCGCGCTTCATGCCGCCGAAGGTTATGCACGCTCGACCGGCAAAGTCGGCTGCGCTCTTGTGACTTCAGGGCCGGGTGCAACCAACGCTGTGACCGGTTTGACCGATGCTTTGCTCGATTCCATCCCGCTGGTTTGTATTACAGGTCAGGTCCCTTCTTTCCTGATCGGCACGGATGCGTTTCAGGAAGCCGATACGGTCGGTATCACACGTCACTGCACCAAGCATAATTATCTCGTCAAAGACGTCAAAAAACTTTCGAAAACAATTCATGAAGCCTTTCACGTTGCGAAAACCGGACGCCCTGGTCCGGTCGTCATCGACCTGCCAAAAGATATCCAGTTCCAGCCCGGCCCGTATTCGCCGCCTTCTGAAGAGCATTTTGCGCGTTACCAACCACGCACCATGCCGGATATTTCAAAAATCGAAGCTGCCGTTGAATTGATCGCCAAGGCCCAAAAGCCAATTTTTTATACGGGCGGCGGCGTCATCAATGCAGGTCCGGAAGCTTCGCGGCTGCTGACCCAATTCGTCCAGATGACAGGCTATCCCTGCACATCGACGTTGATGGGCCTTGGCGCGTATCCAATGACGGATAAGCAGCATCTAGGCATGCTGGGGATGCACGGCACCTACGAGGCCAACTGGGCCATGCATGATTGCGATGTCATGATAAATATCGGCGCGCGTTTCGATGACCGCGTAACCGGTCGCCTTGACGGTTTCTCCCCAAACTCGACAAAAATCCATATCGATATTGATCCAAGCTCGATCAATAAAAACGTTCATGTCGATATCGGGATCGTGTCCGATGCGACAGAAGCGCTGAAAGCGATGATCGCCGTATGGAAGCGTAAAAATTACAAACCGGACAACGGTGCGATCAAAGAGTGGTGGAAACAAATCGAAAAATGGCGCGGCGTTAAATGCCTGACCTATAAAAACTCCGATACAGTCATCAAACCGCAATATGCGCTGGAGCGTTTGCGCCATTTCATAGAGGCAGATAAGCGCGAAACTTTTATCACGACCGAGGTTGGCCAGCACCAGATGTGGGCGGCTCAATATCTGCCCTTCGATAAACCAAATCGCTGGATGACCTCCGGCGGACTCGGCACGATGGGCTATGGTTTTCCGGCGGCGATCGGAACGCAAATTGCGCATCCAAATGCGCTTGTCATCGATGTCGCGGGCGAGGCTTCGATCCAGATGAATATTCAGGAGCTGTCGACAGCCATTCAATATCGCCTGCCGGTAAAGATCTTCATCCTGAACAATCAATGGATGGGCATGGTGCGCCAATGGCAGGAGCTATTGCATGGCGAGCGTTATTCTAGTTCCTATACCGAGGCCCTGCCCGATTTCGTCAAATTAGCCGAAGCCTATGGCGGCGTCGGTTTGCGCGCCACCACACCGGACGAGCTGGACAACGTCATTAAGGAAATGATGAAGACAACCTGCGTGACGATCGTCGATGTCATGGTCGATCAGAAAGAAAACTGTTTTCCTATGATCCCGTCTGGCAAGTGCCATAACGAGATGATATTATCTGCAGACCCTGAACAATTCGACAAGAAATTAGTTTGATGAGTTTAGAATTATCCAATGAGGCTGAATATCTTTGTATTGCCTATGAATTAAATCTTATAGACATTCAATATATTCATTCTTGGGCTTTGGATTATCTGGAAAAAAAAGAGTATCACGATCAAATCTTCATTTTATCTTCTTTACAAAGAAAAGACCTTATTCTGGATGTTTTATTTTCCTTGAAAGAAGGATCTTCAAGAGAAATTGCTTCAAGCAAAGCAATAGCATTGTTAAAAGTTAAATACGAAACAAAACAATTATCTTTGAAAGATGTACTTAGTTTAATGGAAAAACTTTATTTAAATGGCTACTATCCTTCAGGAGAAGCGGCAAGCTCAATGAGTTTATGGGGCGATACAGATTACTTCATGAGTAAAGGGATCGTTGATCGCAAAGATGTAGAGAAGGATATAGATGATTTTTTTAAGGAACACGGGTAAAAATGCGTAAAATAAATAAAGAAGAAAAGACATCCGTTTATGGCGCGGCGCCAAGTGTCAAACCGCAGCGTTCCCACACTCTCGCGATCCTCGTCGATAATGAACCCGGCGTATTGGGCCGCGTCATCGGCCTTTTCTCGGGTCGAGGTTATAATATTGAAAGCCTGACTGTTGCAGAAACGGATGACAGCAAGCATCTATCCCGCATCACGATCGTTTCCAGCGGCACTGAACATGTGATCGAACAGATTAAAAATTCTCTCGAGCGTATGGTGCCTGTTCATAAAGTATCCGATCTAACCGTTGAAGGCCCCCATGTGGAGCGTGAACTCGCGCTCGTTAAAGTTGTCGGAAAAAAAGAAAAACGTATTGAAGCGCTTCAACTCGCCGATGTTTTTCGCGCCCGCATTTTAGACTCAACATTAGAGAGCTTTATTTTTGAACTGACAGGAACATCAGAAAAAATCGACGCTTTCATCGATCTGATGAAACCGCTTGGATTATTGGAGACAAGTCGCACCGGCGTTGTTGCTATCTCACGCGGAAAAGAAACCATCTAAATTCTAAAGGGGAACTTATGAGAAAATATTTATTCTGCTTATTGGCTATATCTCTTTTATCTGCTTGTGGCGATAGCCGCGGCGAAAAGGACAAGAAGCTGGCACGCGGCTGTCAGGCAGGCATTAAATCCTTATTGGCCCAAGATAAATATGACCGCCAGATTAGCAAAGTTACCAGCCGTAAATTTTCCGATGAAGCAGATGGTCGCCGCGTGACCTTAAATACGGTCACCAAGAACAAGCAATTCAGCTATGAGAAGGATGAAAGCTTTAACTGCCTGTTTGCCGAGACTTCCAATGTTCTTGGCTGGAAAGCCGAAATACAACAGCTCAATATTGCCGAAGACATCTACGGTAGGAAAGATGGGAAAATTCTTGGCGAATTGCAGGATTTTCTTAATCTTACAGATGCCGTTGCAAAAGCTATGAGATAGATTTTAACCAACCAATAGAGGACCTAAAGACTATGCAAGTATATTACGACCGCGATTGCGACATGAATTTGATCAAGGATAAAAAAGTCGTGATCGTCGGCTATGGCTCCCAAGGCCATGCCCATGCGGCCAATCTGCGCGATAGTGGTGTCAAGGAAGTACGCGTTGCGCTTAGGCCTGAAAGCGCCACGAACAAAAAAGCGCAGGATGCGGGTTTTGAAACAATGGACCCGTCTGAAGCCGCGAAATGGGCAGATGTCATTGTCATGGCAACGCCGGACGAGCTTCAGCGCGAGATTTATTACAAGCATTTGCACGAAAATATGAAACCAGGCTCGGCTCTTGTATTTATTCATGGCCTTAATATTCATTTTAATTTGATCGAAGCACGTCAGGATGTGGATGTCTTTATGGTTGCACCGAAAGGCCCGGGCCATACGGTACGCGGCGAATATCAAAAAGGCGGCGGCGTGCCGTGCCTGATTGCCGTTCACCAGAACGCGGCGAACCAGAATGCAAAATCGAATACCGATGCCAAGGATCTGGGGCTTTCCTATGCTTCCGCGCTTGGTGGCGGGCGTTCCGGCATCATCGAGACAAGTTTCAAGGAAGAATGCGAAACAGATTTATTCGGTGAACAAGCCGTTCTTTGCGGCGGCCTTTGCGCCCTTATCAAGGCAGGTTACGAAACCTTGACCGAAGCCGGATACTCGCCGGAAATGGCATATTTCGAATGCCTGCACGAAGTAAAGCTGATCGTCGATCTTATGTATGAAGGCGGCATGGCCAATATGCGCTACTCGATTTCCAACACTGCAGAATTCGGTGATTATGTGACCGGACCTCGTATAGTGACGGACGAAACCAAGAAAGAAATGAAACGAGTTCTGGACGATATTCAATCGGGTCGTTTCGTGCGCGATTGGATGATCGAATGCCAGGCAGGGCAGCCAAGCTTCAAAGCCACGCGCAAACGCGAAGCGGCGCACGGCATCGAAGAGATCGGCGCTAAACTTCGCGGCATGATGCCCTGGATTGCCAAGAACCAGTTGGTCAATAAGGCAAAGAACTAATAGAGAAACCGCCGAAAGGCGGTTTTTTTATATCAATCCTTGGATTACCCGAACAAGTCGGGTAATGAATTTGCATGCTTAATCCCTCCCCAAAAATTCTCAAAGCAACAGGCCTGATGATCCTCGCGGTATTCTTTATCGCGGTGATGAATGCCTGCGCCAAGTTATCGAGCGAAAAACATTCTATTGTTGAGATCGTTTTTTATCGCGGCGCGATCAGTATGTTCCTGCTGAGCCTGTGGCTTGTCTATAAACGCGACATCAATCTTTTAAAGACAAAACGGCCAATGGCACATTTGGGGCGCTCTACTATTGGTACAATTGGCGTAGGCTTCGTTTACTGGGCTTATTCCCTGATGCCGATGGGCGATGTGGCGGTTCTGCTTTTAACATCAAGCCTGTTTGTAACAATCCTGTCAGTCCCGCTTCTCGGCGAAACGGTCGGACCATGGCGATGGGGCGCTGTTATTATTGGCTTTATCGGTGCGGCCCTCGTCGGCAACCCGACAACGGCGCATTTTAGCCTCTATGCCTTCAGCGTCTGTATGGCGGCAGCTTTCGCCGTCTCTTTGGTTTTTATTTTCCTCAGCAAGCTCGGTAAAACAGAATCCGCTTTTACGACGGTCTTTTATTTTTCCCTGACCAGCACGATCGTATCGGGTACATATATGATTTTCAAAGGTCACGCCCCCGACCAGTCAGTTTATTGGGCGCTGTTCGGAACAGGGATCGCCAGCTTGTTTTCGCTGCTGCTTAAAACCGAAGCCTATAAATTTGCCGATGCGTCTTTTTTAAGCCCGCTTGATTACATGAATTTGCTATGGTCGATTTTATTCGGCTTTATGTTTTGGGGCGATCTGCCGACATGGACGATGCTGGCAGGCGCGGCGCTCATCATCGGCAGCAATGTCCTGATTATCTGGCGGGAACATCTTCACAAGCGTAAACACAGAGAATCGCCATTAATCACCGGCTGATTACTGCAGATCGAGCCCGTTTTTAGAATAAATTCCAATGGCCTTGCCTGTGCGGAAATCAATAAGATAAAACATCTTTGCTTTTGATTTTTCCGTTACCTTATAAATCGCATCCATTGTTTCCATGATGCGGCGCTTATCTGCTCCGCCCAGATGATAGAAATTAGGTCCAACCTCGACATAAGGTTTACTGGCCTCGAAATCCTGATCACGCAAAATATCAGCGACATACCATTTGCGTACCAGATCGGTTGGCTTGCCGCCATTCAGTTCGACCCAATCTTTTGGGGTCCACTGGCTTTCACTTAACTTGTTATCATCCCACTGGGTATTATGCGGCTCGGTAGAGGTTTCATAGTAAGGCTGGAAATCCTGATTATACCAATGCGACGGCCACCAGATGCGATCCATGAATTTAGGTCCCGGAGGCTTAGAACATGCCGTGACGCCCAGAACCGCAAAAATCGCTAACGCTGTGAATTTCTTCATAAAAATGCCTTTACCACTTGTTTATGTATTATATGATAAAATTAAAAGATGATAAACCCGATTTCCACCAGTCTCGGCGGCATGATGACCGCCACGAAGAAGCTCGATGCGGCGGCTCAGAATATCGCCTCTGCCAATTCTGAAGGCTCGACCGTCAATATTGACGAAGAAGTCCTGAAAACCATGCAGGCCCAGCAGGAATTCGAGGCCAATGCCGTGGTTTTAAGCCGCTCTGCCTCTATGCAGAAGGTTTTGGGCAGTATTTTCGACGAAACCGTCTGACTAGCCGCCAATTAACCACAAGTAACAGCAACAATTTCATCGCTATCGTCGCGTATAACATTTACACGCGTCGAATTTTTCTCGAATCCTAGGAAACTGTCAGGGTATAAAACCCGCACTTCCTTGCCGGAGGACCGAACCGCCTCCACTTCCGCGCCATAGACGTTTTTGCCGATTAGATTGCGATAGGCACAATCCGATGTCCGCCCAGAAGCGCAAGAGGTTAAAAACAACATACTGGCTATCATAAACTTTTTCATGATCTGGCCCTCTTCTTGCAACTATTTCCCATGATGATACAATCGGACACAGCCATGACGAAGACAAAAATAAGCTTTTTCCCTGCCTTGATCTTGATCGGAAGCCTCGGTTTCCTCACATCTTGCGTCATGTACAAGGAGCCGCCGCCAGCCTTGTCCGTTGAATACGGTTCTTATTCCTGCGATGCCAGCCGCCAGTTCGTGGCAGAATTTGAAAAAGAAGGCAGCCGCGTTGCCGTCATGATGGATGGCCGGACCCGCACCTTCGTCCGTGATACCAGCGGCGTTTATCATGATGGAACTATGACGTTAACTGGCAGTGAGACCCACCCGATTACTATTTATGAAAGCGGTGTTCCTATTTTGCAAAATTGCGTGCCGGTAACCACGCAAAAGCAATATTATCGCAAGGATGAAAAATTCCGCGTCTTTGATGTCAAACGTGATCTCGAAAATTAATTAGATATCTCCGGTATAATTGACATCGGGCTTGCGCCTGTTTTCAATTTTCATTTCAGCCACATATTTGGCCATGCGACGCCCGATTTCATGCGCACCTGAAACGGCGAGATCAACCTCGTTTTCCTGAAAATACCCGATCTCTTCTTCGTTATGCGCCCGCGCCAGGATCTTGATATCGGGATTAAGCGTCCGTGCGGTCAGTACGATCCGCCGCGCCTCGAATACATCCGGCACGGCAATAATCAAAGCCATGGCGCGTTTGACCTGCGCTTCTTCTAAAACATTTTCATCGCCTGCATCTGCCGCCAATGCATGGAACCCGCGGCGGCGTAAATCTTTCACACGTTCGCGGTTGCTATCAATGATGATCAGATCGAAATCATATTCCTGCAAATACCGGCGGATATATTTACCGACACGACCATGTCCGATCATGATGACAATATTATTCAATCCTTCTTTCTCTTTTTCCAGCATATGCGCAAGACGGTCGCGCTTCATATTGAAGCGATTACGTAGAACCGGATGGCGCTCAACGAATGTATATAATTTTTTTGCTGTTATAAACATCAGCGGATTGAATGATATCGATATGATCGCGCCTGCCAAAATCAAGTCTCGCCCATCCTTGGGCAGGATATCGAGAGTCATGCCAAGCGCGACAAGAATAAAAGAAAATTCCCCGATTTGCGCCAGACCCGCAGACACCAACAAACCCGTTCGCAGCGGATAACCGAACAACATAACGATAAAAAACGCGACGATTGATTTCCCGAACATGATGATAAAAGTCACCAGTAAAACCATCATCGGCTCTTCGACAATAATCTCCGGATCAAACAGCATGCCGACCGATACAAAAAATAAGACAGCAAAGGCATCTTGAAAAGGAAGTGCACGATCCGCTACTTCATGATTTAAATTGGATTCCTTGATCATCATACCGGCGAAGAAAGCCCCAAGCGCAAATGACACGCCGAATAACTTGGCCGCGGCGAAAGCCACGCCTATGGCCATAGCAAATACCGCCAACGTAAAAAGCTCTCTTGATCCGGTTCGCGCCACATAAGCTAACAGCCAAGGGAAAAAGCGGCGACCGACAACCAGCATAACCGCCATAAACATACAAACCTTGGCACCGGCGAATAATAACTGCTTCCAAACTGGGCCTGATATATTTCCTTCACTCACTCCCGGGATGTCTTCGCCCGGCGCTACCAAAGCCGGAATGAGAACCAGCGCCAAAACCATAACCAGATCTTCAACGATCAACCAACCCACGGTGATTTGTCCATCGGTCGTCTGAAGAAGCTTGTGTTCTTCCAGAGAGCGCAGCAATACGACCGTACTCGCAACCGATAAAGCCAGACCAAAAAGAAGGCCGCTTTCCAGCGGCCAGCCCCAGCAATGCCCAAGCCACGCTCCCATCGCCATCGTTGCAGTGATTTGCGCAATCGCTCCCGGAACGGCGATTTTTCGTACATCCATCAAATCTTTAAGGGAAAAATGCAAACCCACACCGAACATCAAAAGAACAATCCCGATTTCGGATAATTCCTCGGCGATTTTTAAATCCGCCGTGTAGCCTGGAGAGTAAGGCCCTATTAGAACACCCGCAAAAAGATAACCGACGATTGGTGGAATTCTGAATTTAGACGCCAAAAGGCCGCAAGCGAAAGCGAGGCTTAAGCCCACGGCTAAAGTCGTTACCAGTGGCAGTTCATGTGATATGGCCATGTGTTGCTCTATATATGCTAACACATTGAAAAGAATAAAGTTTCATAAATTAATTTCGAATTTTATGAAGTTTAGTGTGCCGAGGATGTATCGGCTACCCGTGTTGGCTTCGGTGCGAACCAGATCGCAAAAGCGGCAAACACAAATGTACAGGCTGAAATCAGGAATATATGATTAGTGGCCAGCATAACGGCCTGTGATTGCACCATTTGATCAAGCATGGCTATGCCCTGCGCCCCGCTTTGTGCCAACTCGGGCGGCACTTGGATTTTTCCTGCCAGTTCGGCTTTATACATCGATGCTTCGTTTTCCCAGCTTGTGGTTACGATAGAAGTCGCAAATGCCCCCGCCAAGGTTCGAAGGAAGCTCATCAACCCCGCAGCGGACGCGGTCTCCTTTTCCAATACACTCGCTAATGCAAGTCCGGTCAACGGTACAAAGAAAAACGGCATGCCCAGCCCTTGTATTAACATCGGAATCGATACTTGCCAGTGGGTCATATCAGTCGTACCGAAAGAACGGACAAAGGTCCAAAGCCCGAGCCACATAACGCCGAAGAAAACCAAATAGCGGGGATCAAACTTGGTCGACATCTTAGCTGCAAATGGCGCGGCAATCACCGCCAGCATACCAAGCGCGCAAGTCGTTAGCCCCGACCATTCCGCCGTATAGCCCATGTAGGTTTGCAACCAAAGCGGCGTAAGAACAACCGAGCCAAAGAAGGCTCCGAATGCGAGGGAGATGGTTAGGACACTGGCCGAGAACCCCCTATGTCGAAAGACACGCAAATCCACAATCGGGTTTTCCTGCGTCAATTCCCAAATCAGGAATGAAATAAAGCCGATAATAGCAACGCCGAGCAAAATACAAATTTCGGTCGAGGCGAACCAATCGAGCTTTTTGCCTTCGTCCAACATTAATTGTAAAGCCGCAACCCATGTAACGAGCAGAGCTAATCCAACGAAATCAATTTTGGCTTTAATGGTTTTCGTTTCAAATCGCTGCAGCATCTTCCAGATTAAAAATGCGGCCATCGCCGCGAGAGGAATATTGATATAAAAGATAAAAGGCCAGCCCCAGTTATCACTGATATGTCCGCCGATCACCGGCCCAAGTACGGGTGCGATTAATGTGGTCATTGCCCACAACCCCATCGCAGCCCCCTGCTTTTCCTTTGGAAAAATCCGCAACAGCAATGTTTGGGAGAGCGGCATCAAAGGGCCTCCGGCGAAACCTTGCAGCACCCGGCTGATCACAAGGAAGCCGAGAGAATTTGCCAGACCACATAGCATCGAAAAGACACCGAACATCAACATGGCAAAGGTAAAAACCCGGAGCGTGCCGAAACGGGACGCCAGCCAGCCAGTCAACGGAACCGTAATTGCCTCTGCCACGGCATAAGATGTAATAACATAAGTGCCTTCGCTCGGGGAGATTGCTAGACCACCCGCAATATGCGGAACGGAAACATTGGCAATCGTCATATCCAAAACGACGATAAAATTTGAGGCTGCCAGCAGCAATCCAGCAATAAAAAGCTCGCTTCCTTGCAAAGGTCTGACAGGTTTCTCCTCATACGCCATCAATGAGCGTCCGAAATATTGATTGTCGCTTTCATCGATAAACCGACTTGCAGCGGATGTTCCGCCAACTCTTGCGGATCAAGCTCGATGCGCACCGGCAATCGCTGCACGACTTTAATCCAGTTGCCGGTTGCATTTTGAGCAGGAATGATCGCAAACGCCGCGCCCGTCCCGCCGGAAAAACCGGCCACCTTGCCATGATATTTTACATCGTCGCCATAGATATCGGCTTCAAGTTCGACCGGCATGCCGATTTTAACTTTTTTCAACTGCACTTCCTTGAAATTTGCATCCACATGAACCTTATCAAGCGGCACTATTGATAAGAGCGGCGTTCCGATCTGAACACGTTGGCCGAGTTGAACGCCGCGCTTGGCAATCACACCGCTAATCGGGGCGCGGATAATTGTGCGCTCCAGATCGATCTGCGCCTGATCGCCTCTGGCTTTTGTAGCATCGAAAGAAGCGAGTGCAGCCTTATAAGCATTTTCTGCCGTGCTCAATTCTTCGCCTGAGACTGAACCGGATTGCGCCAAAGCCTGACGGCGTTCAAAATCGATCTTGGCGCGATCGAGATTGGTTTGCATTTGCGCGAGCTGCGCAATGGCCTGTGCCTGCGCTAATTTAGCATCGACATCGTCAATGACGACCAGCACATCACCTGTTTTTACTTTTTGCGTATCGATAACTTCGATACTCTTAACCGTGCCTCCAATAGACGGTGTGACTTGCGCCACTTCTGCGCCAACATATGCGTTATCGGTTGAGACATAATTTCTTGCATGCAAGAGCCAATATGCAAATCCTAAAATTGCAACGACGATCAGTACGAAAAAGAAAATGACGAATAGTTTTTTTCTTTTTTTAGAATGTGTAGGCTTTATTTGTTCTGCCTGATTATCCTGCATGATATATTTCCCGCTTTAAATTATTCTTTTCCGTTATTCTTGAGCATTAAAACCACCTCCGAGAGCTCGCACCATCTGGACATCCAGAATGAAAGCCCGCGTTTTAATCTGTGACAATTCGCGGCGGCTTGATACGACGGTATCTTCCGCTCTCAAGACATCGAGATAGGGTGAAAGCCCGCCTTTATAACGATCCATCGCGACTTTATAGGCACGCTCCGAAGCCTTAACGGCTTTTTCTGTTTTTTGTATTCGTGATGTCAGCGCTTTTTTGCTGGTCGCAGCATCGGCAATCTCATTCAAAGCTGTGATCAAAGTTGAATTATATTGGGCGACTGCTGTTTCATATTGGGCGGCATTTTGCTTATATTGCCCGCTTAAACGCCCACCCTCAAAGATCGGTAGTGAAATTGCAGGGCCGAAAGCACCTATAAAAGAACCTTGTTTTGTAAAAAGATCGAGACCGAGGGATTGATGACCGAAATAAGCGGCAAGATTTACGTTCGGATAAAAATCGGCCTTGGCAGCATCGACGCGTTTTGCCGCCGCCATGGCAATGTATTTCGTCGCCAGAATATCCGGCCTGCGACCGATTAATTCCGCCGGCACGTTACCCGGCAGACCGAACGATTTCAGCGCCTTCATCTTGGGTCTGCCAATAGACAGAGCGCGGTCCGGCCCGGCACCGCTTAAAGCAGCCAGACGGTTTTTGGTAAGAGAAATAGACTCATTTAAATATTCGATCTCTGCCTCGGCAGAAGCCTGCGCGGCGATCTGCTGATCGTATCCACCAGCATTTTCTAAACCTTCTTTGAAGCGATCATTGATCAACTCCGCAGTTTTGCTACGAATATCCAAAGCATCCTGCGCGGCGTCCAAAGCCGCATATTGCTGAACGAGTTGGGCATAAGTTTCAGCAATACTTGCAGCGAGAGAAAGCCTTGCCTGCGCTGCCTGCAACTCTGCCGCTTTTTTACCGGAGATCGCGGCGTCTAGAAGATTTTTGTTTTTACCCCAGAAATCTATTTGATAACCGATGTCGATTGTAGCGCGCGCCGCATCCTGAAAACCATGTGGCACAAAATCAGCAGGGGCACCGTTGTAATAACTCTGCTTTACTTTTTGAACATAACCGTTACCGGTAACTTCCGGATACAAAGCGGATCCTTGCTGCTGCGCGAGACCTTCAGCCTGACGAACACGCGCTGCGGCTTGTGCGATATCCGGCGATTTTTCAAACGCCTCACTAATTAGCGAGCTTAATTGGCTATCGCCATAAGCGATCCACCATTGATCGGTTGGCCATTCCGTTTCCTCCGATGAAAAAGTCTTTTGCGTTTCAAAAGATTGCATTGAACGGAATGATAACAGCGATCCCAGATCGGGGACATTGGCGCAAGCCGTTAAAAGAAACGTCATTGAAATCATGGCAAGAGGAAATGTCTTAAAGGCTTGCACTTCGGTGATCCACTATATAAACTGTACAGTACGGTTTAATTATAAAATCACCCATATAGCGCCGTCAAGCGCTAAATAAGAGTATTTAGATATAGGATCGAATGCGGGTAAAAACAGAAGAAAAACGCCAGAAAATCATTGACGTTGCCAGCACCCTCTTTCTGGAAAAAGGCTTCGATGGCCTGTCAATGGCTGATATTGCTGCCAAGGTCGGCGGCTCAAAAGCGACCCTTTATGGTTATTTTCACAATAAAGAAGAACTATTCGTCGCCGTTATGATGGTTCATGCGCGGAAACTGGCCGCTAAAGCCTTTGCCGCGCTTGAAACAAATCTTCCCATCGATAAAAAACTCGACCTTTTCGGGCGTGAATATCTTGCCTTTATTTTATCGCAGGACATGATCGATATGAAACGTCGCGTTATAGCTCAGGCAGACAAGATCGAGATTGGCCAGCAAATTTACGAATGCGGTATTAAAACTTCGTGGGCCCGCGTAGCCTTACTTATCGACCAAGGCGTTCGCGATAAAAAGATCAGGAAATGCGATTCATGGCTGGCAGCCATGCAATTGAAATCTTTACTTGAAGCCGATCTTTATACGAAACGCCTGATGGGCGTCGAAAAAAGGCTAAATAAAAAACTGCTACCTGATGCGGTCAAAAATGCGCTGAAAGTTTTTTGGGCTTACTATAAAAACTGATCTGCCGCAGCTAGACCGAGGCCCTTTGCCACGCTGGAAAACCGGTCACCATATTGAATGCGCGAGTCTTGGAAAGATTCCCTGATTTTCGCTTCAAATCCCGGCAATCCCGTCGAGCCACCCGTCATAAAAATGGCATCGATTTGATCGGACCTCAATCCCGCTTTAGCGACCGTCTCGATAGCGACAGCGACAATGCGCTTTATTTCATTATCAATCGCCTTATGCAGATTTTGAACTGTTATCTCTTTCCGCCATCCTTGTTCGATATCATTTAGGTCAAGGAGATATTTTTTGGCATCTGACAAAGCAATTTTACTCTCTTCGACTTTTCCGGCAATTTCATGCCCGCGATGCGTTTCCTGTATACGCATGAAACGCTCGATCATATCGCGCCGCACCGCTAGAGGCAGGAGCGATTTCATTTCCGAGATCGATTTTTGCGTATAAAGAAAATTGATCAGATGCCAAGTCGAAAGCTCAAGATACGGTGTCCTTGGCATATCCAGACCGCTTTTTAATTTTGTCTGATAGCCCAGATCTTTCATAACGGTTTCAAGGCTAAGCTTCTGATCGAAATTCGTGCCGCCAATATGAATTCCTTCATTGGCAAGGATATCATTTTGACGATCGGTTCTGCTTTTAGCCTTAGGAGATAATCGCACAATAGAAAAATCAGATGTTCCGCCGCCGATATCGAAGACGAGAACGATCTCTTCTTTCTGGATCGTACTTTCATAGTCGCGGGCCGCTGCCAGAGGCTCGTATTCAAAATGAATATTCTTAAAGCCTTTCGCCCGCGCGATGGCTTCGAGCTCGCTTTGCGCACGACTGTCGGCAACCTCGTCGCCATCAACGAAATGAACGGGCCGTCCCATGACGACATTTTCAATTTCCTGACCGGCATGTTTTTCGCCTTGCGTTTTTATATGGGCAATAAACATGCCGATAATATCGCGAAACGGCAATTTGTGCCGTCCGACCTGCGTTTTTTCGGCAATCAATTCACTGCCGAGAACCGATTTAAGGGATCGCAGGAGGCGACCTTCATATCCTGAACGGTATTCATCCATCCCCTTGCGTCCGAAAGATGTATGATTATCCTCTGTATTGAAAAAGATTGCGCTCGGGATAGTCACATGCGCGTCTTCCAGTGGCACGAGTGATGTGCCGCCGTTTATTCCCACGCTCATCGCTGAATTGGATGTGCCAAAATCTATGCCGCAGAAATATTTGTCTACCATGTTCCGATATTTGGCATTGATGCCCAAGGTTCGGCAGGGGGAAGCTTGTCACCTTTTTGTAAAAGCTCGATGGAAATACCATCCGGCGATTTGATGAAAGCCATATTACCGTCTCGCGGAGGGCGGTTGATCGCAATCCCCTGATCCATCAGAGACTGGCAAAAATCATAAATATTATCGACTTCATAGGCCAGGTGACCGAAATTACGCCCGCCCGTATATTCTTCTTTGTCCCAATTATAGGTCAGCTCAAGCAGCGGGCTTTGTCTTGTTTCAGAGCCCGTCAGCGTATCGCCAGAAGCTGCGAGGAATACGAGGGTGAAACGTCCCTGCTCGCTTTCCATGCGGCGAGTTTCTTTCAATCCGAATATCTCGCAATAGAATTTAAGTGACGCATCGAGATCACTGACGCGAACCATCGTATGTAAATATCTCATATTTATTATCCCGTTATAGGCCAGATCCACATGATCAGCGGCACGCCAATCACTACGACAAGAATAGACAAAGGTAAACCCAGTCTCCAATAGTCGTTGAATTTATATCCACCCGGCCCCATGACAAGAGTGTTGGATTGGTGGCCGATTGGGGTCAGGAAATCGCAGGATGTGCCGACCGCGACCGCCATTAGGAATGGGTCGACATTCATGCCAAGCTTCATGGCCAATGTTCCTGCAATCGGGCCCATGAGAAGTACCGCCGCTGCATTGTTCAAAAACGGCGTGACCATCATAGAAGCAATCATGATGGCACCAAGAAGTATAGGCCCCGATAAACCATCCGTAATATCGGCAATAAGCTGTGCCAATATCTCTGTACCGCCGGTTGTTTGTAGCGCCTGCGTTACCGGCATCATCGCCCCGAGCAGCATGATAACCGGCCAGTCAATTGCTTCATACAGCTCGTTCAGGCGCATGATCTTTAAAACGGCAATCAAGATTACACCACCAAGGAAAGCAATCGAGATTGGCAATACTCCAGCCACTGTCAGGATCACCGCACCAAGCAGAATAAAAATCGGCATTAGCAAGGTACTGGGACGCCCCAGTTGCAAATTCCGTTCGGCGAGCGGTAGACAGCCTAGCTCCTTAAGCATCTCCGGCATGGTTTCAACCGCGCCCTGAAAAACGACGACGTCGCCTTCCCGGAAACGCACATCTTTGAGGCGGTCACGAACATTCCCGCTCTGCCCTTTTACGGCCAGTAAGTTAATGCCGAAATTTGAACGAAGTGAAATATTCCTCGGCGTTGTATTGATCAGGTCCGACCCTTTCGTGATCACGGCCTCGACGACCGTAATATCTTCCGACGTCAGCTTGATCTGCTTTTTCTCGACCACGGCCTCTTCCATGGCTTCGGCATTTTCCTCGTCATTCTCGGTTTTATCGATCCCGGCCAGCTCAACCTTACCCTTATCGACGAAGCTTTTAAGTGTCATTGGGTCGCAGCGCAGAATTAGGTGATCGTCTTCGCGAATAATACGTCGTGCATTGGCAAAAACACGATCACGGTCATTTTTAATGATACCGATAATCTGTAAATCACCTTCAACCATCTCTTCGGTTTTATAGACCGTCTGGCCGATCAAAGGGGATTCCGCCGGCACCCGCACTTCACTGACATAATCGTTTATTTCGAACTGGTCTTCCGGTGCTGTTTGCCCGCGGCGGTCCTTCGGCAATAAAATCCACGCAAAGCTGAGATAAAGAATTCCGAATACACAAATACCTATCCCGACCGGCGCAAAATCAAACATCTCATAAGGCTTACCAACCATTTCCTGACGAATATTCGAAATCAGCAAATTTGGCGGCGTCCCGATCAATGTAACTAAACCACCCAAAAGAGAGCCAAATGACAGCGGCATTAAAAGCTCTGACGGGGAGCGGTTTGCTTTACGCGCAAATGATAAGGCAATAGGCAGAAAAACTGCGAGCGCGCCAACATTGTTCATAAATCCAGATAATATAATTACCATGGTAACGAGAATGGCGATCTGCAATCTTGGCTTGTCGATAAAGCCGGACATGATTTTTAAAACCCAGTTGATAAAACCGGACCGCCCGACTGCTGCGCTGATAATTAAAATGGCCGCAACGGTTATGACGACAGGATCGCTGAAACCTGTAAAGGCGTCCTTGGCCGGAACGACGCCTACCACCACTGATAAGAATAAAATAAAAAGCGCCACGATATCGTAGCGCCATTTGTCCATGATAAACATCACCAGCGCGAGCGCGATAATGCCGAAAATAAGCATCTGATCTTGTGTCATAAAAACCCCGAGTATAAAACTTGCCTACGATACCATATCAAGCTGGTGCGGCACATTGAAAAGACCGACGACACCTGCTTTGGCATATTGTGTATAATAATGATTCAAATCCGGATGGTCGCGCGTAGATTCCAGAATTTTCCGCCCCTTTTCCGTATCGAGACAGGATGCTCTTTTGAGAATTTCCTTCTCCTGTGCATCCATATTCCCGTCGCTCCAAGTCAGGGCGCGAGCGAAAACGCAGAACTGCTTGCGATCATCTTCATCGGTAATTTTTTGATAAAAAATCTCAATATTCTGACGCGTTTCAAAATCGCGCGCCAGAATATTAAGTTGCTGTTTCGAAAACGGCACCTGCGCCTTATAGCTTTTCAGAAGCTTTTGCTCCTCGATAGACAAAAAATTATCAAGAAGAGAAAAGGCGAAAACCGCCCTCCACATATTAAATTCGCTATCGCTGATGCCTTGCGCCATAAAGTTAGCGCACGTTATGAGATTCGACGAACCATAGTTGCTGGTCCAGATCGCGCCCTATATTGGTAAATAGATCCGCTGTTATGGCGTCTCCATAATCGGCGGACTGATCGATAGCTTCGCGAACGGATTCCCCGAATGCTGCCAAGGCTTGTGATACGGCCTCCACATGGGTTTTCTCATCGGCAATCTCGACCGGATAGGGTTTTAAGAAACTCTTTTCGAGGACATTTTTCGTGCCGCCTTTTGCAACACCGCCCAGCGCACCGGTACGTTCTGCAAACATATCGGAGAATTCCTCGACTTTCGCCGCCACTTTATCGAATAATTCATGGATAGCAATAAAGGCAGGACCACGAACATTCCAATGTGCCAGCTTTAATTGACCGTGCAGATCGATGGCAGCTGCCAGATGCTTATTTAAAAGCTCGATGGACTGGCCGCGAATATTTTCTGTTAAAGTATTATAAGTTTTCTGCATGTAAAATTCCTTGTTTTATATTTATACAAACGCAAAAGAAGCGAGGATCGCTCCCCGCCTCTTCTGTTTTATTTTTAGTTATTAACGGCGGACAAGAAATGTAATATGTCGTCCGAAATCGATACCGAGATCACGGTGATCACCACCTTTGACACCGGCAACCCAAGCGGCAACACCTGAAACAAGAGATGTCGAAGCTGCGGCAAAAGCCAACAAGATAGCCGTGCGGCGTTCTTGGTCCAGCACTTCCTGTGCTGTATTAATTTCAGCCGGCTGATCGATGGCGATCTGGGCAAATGCACCCATAAGCGCAACGGATACGGCAACGGCCAAGGTAGCTGTCGCCCAAACAAGAACGCCATGAACACCATCACGGACTTCTTTTTCGTGTTCGGTTGCAGCGGAAATCGGCGCGCGCATACGTCCGGCTATATAACCACCCAGCATCGACGCCAATACCTGAATGATTAGAATATAGAGGCCGGCCATTATAAGACGGGCAGGTGTAATCTCGATATTGCTGACAGAATCCGTAAAGGCGTTCATATCGGCAACACCGACCACTGCGCCAAATTGAAGCATGACCAGAGACAGGGCAGACGCAAGGACCGCTCCTGCTAGAATTGCGCTCCATTCCACATAGGAACTTACGCGGTTAAATCCATTTTCCATGATAAACCCCTTAAATTAATGAATGCCGAGAAAAGAAAGAATCGCCAGAACAACGACGACGAGACCGACGAGATAGATAATAGAATTCATGTTATTTCTCCTGATTTAATAACTTTTGGTTTAATAGACTGTGGAGAATAAACAAACGGGGAGGATGAAAGTTCCCTAAAGCCCCTGCGCTACAGACGATCGGGCAAAAAGCCGCGCTTATGACTGATATTTTTACCTGAAATCATAAAAATTCCGTCCCCACGGTAATGAACCGTTTCCGGATATTTCGGCGATGTAGCGACATGCGCCTTGACCACTTCCAGCACAAAGAAATTATATGAATTCAGCATTTTTCGGTCATAGATGCGGCATTCAAAATTGGCATAACATTCCTTAATGAGCGGTACTTTTACCTTTGATGCCTTGCTTCGTGTCAAGTTGAATTTATCGAATTTATCAGTGTCAATGCCCGAACAATTGCCGATGCCAACGATTTCATCGATCATATCGGATGTCGGAATATTGATGACGCATTCTCCGCTTTTGCGGATCATATCATAACTGTAATTGGCGCTCGTAATCATGCAACCGATGAGGGATGGAGAAAATTCCAGCACTGTATGCCATCCCATCGCCATGATATCAGTTTCGCCTTTATATGCCGAACTGACCAGTACGACCGGCCCTGGCTCCAGAAAATGGCGCACTTTTTCGACCGGAAAATCCCGTTTCTTATAATGGGTCACCATGACGCCCTATTTGGAAGGGGTTGCGCATTTCGGGCAGGTAAGTGCGCCTTTTTGCATTTGGGCGCCGCAAACAGGGCAAATAGCTAGATCCATGGAATAACTTCCTTATTAAAGTAATATATCCATTAACCTGAAAAGCTTATTAACGTTCCAATGACTATGAAAAGCTGATGATTGCACAGAAAGCCAGACTTCATTAAAACATCTTCGTGTTAGTAAAACTTCGCCAGATCGCCTTTCGCCTGTCCCGTTCGGATATTCTCTTCTGGACCCTGCCGCCATTGATGATTTTGCTGGTAATCGGCACTATCGCCCAAAAAGACCTTGGCATTTACGCCGCGCAAAAGGCTTATTTTAACTCATTTATGACCTTTATCGGCCCTATCCCTTTTCCCGGCGCGGCGACGCTTTTAATCATTCTCTTTATCAATATGTTGATGAAATTCATTTTGTTTAGCGAATGGAAAATAAACAAGGCAGGAACGATTCTCACCCATTTCGGCGTACTGGTATTATTAGCTGGCGGTTTTACGACAGCCTTGACCACGCGCGAAGCCTATATGGTCATCGAAGAAGGCCAGACCACAAACCGCATCGAAGATTATTACCAGCGGGTTTTGCAGATCACCAAAGACGGAAAACCCATCCTGACCCTTCCCCATCAGGAACTGAAGGAGGGTTTGAAAATCGAAAATACAAATCTTCCTTTTGAAATTACCATTGATACCTATTGCTTTCATTGCGCCATCGAGCGCAGAACAAACGATACCGACGGCTGGAAAAACGCAGGACAATTTATGCAGCTTGTCCCCGCCCGCAACTTGCCCAAGAACGAAGAAAACCTGACCGGCATCGCTTTTACGCTTTCCGGTACTGCCGAAGATGGTCGCTATGTCACGTTCGATAAATTCCCCAAGCCGCCAGTTTTCGATATTAACGGCCATAATTATAAGATTGAGATTACACGGGAGCCTCGCGAGCTTCCTTTCTCGCTCAAGCTTGAAAAATTTTCGCTGCTAAACCATCCAGGAAGCGATACTGCCAAAGCCTATCGCTCGGATGTCGAAATCATGGACGGATCAAATAGCTGGAAATACGCCATCCAAATGAACGAGCCGCTTCGTCATAAAGGATATACGATTTATCAATCGTCCTTCGACCTATCCGGCGGCAAGGCTTTTACCGTTTTAAACGTAGTTGAAAATTCTGGCCGCCTTTTTCCCTACATCGCCAGCCTTATTATGACTGCCGGCCTGATTCTTCATCTATTGATCACCGCGTTTCATAAACGGAGCGCCTCATGATGTTTAAAGTATTTCTCGTTTTTTTATTATTTGTCTTTACGACCCCCGCAAATGCCACTGCGCTCGATATGCAGAATTTTCGGAAATTGCCTATTTTACATGAAGGCCGCGTCAAGCCGGTCGATAGCTTTGCACGGCTTTCGCTGAAATTCTTAAGCGGGAACGAAAAGACTGAAACTCAAGGCGCGGATGTATTTCTGGCACAAGCCTTGTTCGACCCCGCGAATGCAATTTCTAATCCGGTCTTTAAAATAGAGGACGGAAATCTGCGCCACCGCCTGAAACTCGAAGAGCGAAAAAAGCCGCTCTATAGTTTTACCGAGCTTGTACCCGGACTGAAAAATACGAATTCTTCCGTTCTCGCGCTCATGCAAAAACAGCGGAATGACTTGAACAAAGATGAGAAAGCTCTGCTCGACATCCATGACAAAGCCGCTTTTTATACATCTGTTCTACGCAGCTTCTCCCTTATTTTACCGCTCGATATTTCCCTGCCGGAAAAATACAGCGCCCTGCAAAAGAAGGAATTATCCTATATCGATTTGGCAAGGCTGCAGCAGGACTTGTCCGCAGATGTCAAAACCATCACTGCCGAAAAAGGCGAAGATCTTTCAGATTATAGCGAAGACGAAAGAAAAACCGCTTTATTGTCTTTTCAGCTTGATGTGATTTCACAAGGAGCACAAGGCAATGCTGTTTTTAAGATTATTCCACCGCAATGGCAGGATGATAATGGGAACTGGCATGCGCCATGGGAAGTCTTGCAAAAAGGCGAAGGCTCGCCGGAGAGCGCCAAGCTTTTATCCATCTGGCGCAATATGGGCGATGCCTATCTAGAAGGAAACCATCAGAGATGGGTAGATGAAACTGCCAAAGCCTATGCAGAAGTGACAACGCATATCTCAGGCGCAAAAATAAACGCCGAACTTATTCAAAATTCTTTCCCGCCCTTTAAAATCAGCACCGCGCTGTATGTCTTAGGATTTATTACCAGCCTTTGCTTTATCGCTTTGAGCAGAAGATTTATCTATATAGCGACCATTGCCTGCCTTACATTGGGATTACTTATCCATACCGCAGGTATAGGCCTGCGCGTCTGGCTGCTCGAGCGCCCACCCGTCGGGACTCTATATGAATCGATGATCTTCGTTTCCATGATCACGGTTCTAATCGCCCTGCTCGTTGAGAAAATCTTGAAGAATAATATCGGTCTTTTGGTCGGCTCCTTTAGCGGGCTTTTGATCGGACTGCTGTCGTTCGGCTTTTCCGGTGAAGGCGATACGATGACGATGCTTGGCGCTGTGCTCAATACAAATTTCTGGCTGGCAACACATGTGCTCTGCATCACTATGGGCTATGGCTGGTGCTTGCTGACATCGGTTTTCGCGCATCTGGCGCTGCTGCCCAAATCTATCGCCGCACGCCTGCGCATGATACAGATCGACACGACATTGTCATTACTTGCGATTTTCTCACTCCTCTTCACGGCTATTGGCACCATTCTTGGCGGCATCTGGGCCGACCAGTCATGGGGACGGTTTTGGGGATGGGACCCGAAAGAAAACGGCGCTTTGTTGATCGTGCTTTGGCTCATCTGGCTAATACATGGCAAGCTCGGCTTCCAGCTCTCCCGTGTTCAATATCTTGCCGGACTTTCTTTCCTCAGCGTGATCGTCGCTATTTCGTGGGTCGGCGTTAATCTGCTCGGCGTCGGTTTGCACTCTTACGGCTTTGCCGACGGCTATTTCTACGGCCTTGCCGGATTTACAGCATTTGAAATAGCCCTGATCGGGTATTTATGGCGAGGAAAGAAGGCTGATTGTTAAAGTTGGAAGTTAAATGGTGCCGGCTGAGAGGATTGAACTCCCGACCTTTCGATTACAAATCGACTGCACTACCGCTGTGCTAAGCCGGCGAACCATGGCGCTTTTTGTCAAAGCGAGGGGCATAATACTGATTTACTTCATAAAAGCAACATATTCGTGAGAAGTTTTTTGGCTTCCATGTCTCAATCGTCGGACTGGTATTTTATTCCGGTTTTCGCTATATTTCTCATAGAGTTAACTTAAAAAAATCCTTCGGCGGACTTCTTTGTCACAAGAAAAAAATTCATCCCATGATAATGCTATCGGCTGGGTCATGCTGCTGGTCGTGTTTGCGTTGCTTATGGTCCTCCTCTGGTATTTCCAGAGTCAGAACATCCGCAATATGGTCCGTTATTTGCGCATCGGGGAGATGTGGGTCGCGTCACATTTCGTGGATACGGATGAAGTCGTTTATATGCTCCCCGCCAAGGGCAACCAGCCGCCGGAAGGCCTGACATTTACCCAGGTTTATGAACTGGCAAAAATCACGCCGAAAGAGCGACTGAACGGCACATTCATGGATATATTGTCGCAAGCCGCCCTGATGCCGTTTAATTACTTTTTTACGGGTATTCTGGTTCTTCTGGGGCTTTGGATTCTGTTTAACGGCCCGAAAAGCCAGTACCGTAAACGCTATGACATCAACAGCCTGTTAAAAAGGCAATCGACCAATTTTCCGTATATCCAGCCTTTTATTAAATTCAATCCTTCGAACCAGCCGCCGCGCGCGCCGGGCTCGCCTGTTCCTGCCGAATTGCCGCTTTTTGCAGAGGCTCTCGGCCCTGAAGAATGGGTCGCATACAACGACGTCCCTGTACCGGATGGCAAGCTCGATGAAGACGCCGCAGCGCGCATATTTGCAAAAGCCCTCGGTAGACCATGGCGCGGTCCGATGCATTTGCCGCCCTATAAACAGGTTTTGTTCGCGGCATTTTGCCTGAAAGCCCAGCGTAAACGCGCCGAGAGCGACCTCATGCTAGGCGAAATTTCCAAATGCTGGACGCCGGAAGGTGGCCTTAAAATCAATTCAAAACTATTGCGTCAGGCGCGGTCTATTCTAAAAAACCGCGATAAAGTCGGCAAGATCATTTCCAAATGTAACCAGCACGCCTATGAGAATACGGCGATGATCCGCGCTCTTTTGATCGCGCGCGAAGAAGGCGGCGTTTTGGCTCCGGCGCAATTTGTCTGGCTGCGCGGTTTTGATCGCAATCTTTGGTATCCGCTGAACAATCTGGGCCGTCAGGCGTTTCATACCGAAGCGCTCGGGACCATGTGCCATTACAAGGCAGAAAAACTAATCCAGCGTCCAATACCCCGCCCGAAAATGGAAGATGCCGTTAAAACGCTCAGTGAATATCTGGCCAGCACCAATGCGCGCCCTATTCCGACTCTCGATTATTCAATGTCAAAAAAGCGCGCGATTAAAAAAGTCAAAGGAAGCGCTTAATAACCATAGCGCCTAAAGGAAACTACAAATGGAAAAATTCGCTTCCACCGCAAAAGTCATCGATGGCACGCTGATTTTAACTTTACCCGATGCCGTTCGCCCCGTGGTGTGGCAAATGCAGCTCGGCCAAACGAAATCTTCGGCTTTGGAAGTCCGCGAAGAGGCCGATGGTAATTTTATGCTCATGCTCAAAACTCCGCGCGCCGATGTCATGGAAATCGCTCCGTTTCCAAGTAAGGAAAAAGCCATCAAAGCCCTGATGGCGGTCAGCCGCGCTCTGGAAAAAGCCCAAGGCCAGATGAGTTCTTACAATGGCAATCCCGCTTACCCGGTTCCGGCAGTCATCGCCTGCAGCCGTTTCGGCTGGCTGGGTCGCTTGTTAAAAGGCGTTCTAACCGTTCTTCTGGCTATTATATTGCTACTTTTACTCGGAATCGGCGCGCTTTGGCTGATGGCCCCGTCACAAGAAGCCATGACCGACCAGATCAGCGAAACCATGGAAGCCCCACCTGCTCCGGCACCAGACCAGACCATTGGTAAACCGGTTTCGGCGGATGATTTCCTAAACGGCCAGTAATCGATTAATTAATGGGTAGTTAAGGCCAAATATGCAATAATTGAACGGCTTTACAAACTTAAGATAGACCATGGCATTAGACCTAAAATATCAATACGCGCATACTTCCATCCTTCGCGATGGCCGACCGCTCTATGTTCGCATGGGCGATTGGATGATGCAGCCGGATCATTCTCTGGCACTCTTTATGCTGACAGCGTTCAGCTTTCATTTCTATCCGCCTTTTACCGCCTATGCGGATTTTATTTTTATCGGCGGCCTTGTCTATTTCTGGTGGCTGCAAACGCGCAATCGCTCGCTGGCGTTCAAAATGCCGCTCGGCGCAAAACATAAAGATACGAACAGTAAAAGCGGCAAGGCAAAAGGCATTCTTTATCTCGGTAATATGCACCCGAGCCGCGAGGAAGTCTGGTTCGACGATTCCGATGCGCGGACTCACATGCTGTATCTCGGCACCACTGGTTCGGGTAAAACCGAAGGACTAAAATCCATGGCGACCAACGCCATGTGCTGGGCATCCGGTTTTGTCTATATCGATGGTAAAGCCGATACGGATTTATGGTCTTCGCTTTCGTCGCTGGTCCGCCGCTTCGGGCGCGATGATGATTTGCTGGTCTTGAACTACATGACCGGAAACTCGAACCGTAAAGCACCGTCGAATTCCATGAACCCGTTCTCGACCGGCTCCGCCTCTTACCTGACGCAAATGCTCGTCTCGCTCATGCCTGAAGCAGAAGGCGATAACGCCATGTGGAAAGAGCGTGCGGTATCTTTGCTCGGTGCTTTGATGCCGGCGCTGACATGGAAACGTGACAATCAGGATATAGGCATGTCGGTCGGTACGATTCGTACCGCGCTTACACTCCAAGCTTGTGTTAAATTATCCCGTGATGAATCTCTGCCGGAAATGATCCGCCGCGGTTTGAAAGGTTACCTTGAAACGCTGCCGGGCTATGTCGATGCCGCGTTCGACGACGATGGCAAGGACAAGCCGATGGGTCCCGATCAGCCTATGATCGACACGACAACCGCCAAAACCCAGCACGGATATTTGTCCATGCAGTTTACAAGGTCGCTGCAATCCTTGGCCGATGATTACGGTTATATTTTCGACTCACAAGCGGCTGACGTCGATATGCTCGACGTCGTTCTAAACCGCCGCATTCTCGTCGTTCTTATTCCGGCGCTGGAAAAATCCGGCGATGAAACGGCAAACCTCGGTAAAATCGTTGCGGCCACGCTCAAAGGGATGATGGGTTCGACGCTCGGTTCCACGGTCGAAGGCGAAAGCTCGACAGTCATTGAAAACAAACCGACCAATTCCGCGACGCCTTTCATGACCATCTTTGATGAGGTCGGTTATTACGCCTCCCAAGGTATGGGCGTTATGGCGGCGCAGGCCCGCTCGCTCGGCTTCTCGCTTTTATTCTCGGCGCAGGATTTGCCCGCCATGGAAAAACGCGTCAAAGAAGAAGCCCGCTCCATTGCAGCGAACTGTAACATCAAGATTTTTGGCAAGCTCGAAGACCCGACCCAGACGAAAGAATTCTTCGAAAAAACCGTTGGTACGGCGTTTGTGACGGAAGTATCCGGTTTCCAGACACAGGCCGGTTCGATGACAAGATCCTATCACGACAATTTCCAGGCAGGTGTTCAGGATAGAAAACGCGCTAACTATGACGCCATCCGCGCGCAAAAAGAAGGCGAAGCAACAATTGCTTTCGGCGACCGCGTTGTCGATATCCGCATTTTCTATTCCAATCCCGGCTTTGCCAAGGCGATGCGCGTAACCCGCTATATGCCGCTGCCGCCGCCTGATGAAACGCTGCTGAAGCATAATGAATCGATCACCAAGCTGCGCGATTTGATGGTTAAAAAAGGCTGGACCGCCGCTAGAGCCGATGTCTCGCCAGAAACGCCTGCCGAGCTTAATGCCATGAATGATGGCTTCAATATGAAAGAGGCTGGCGATATGTCTCGTCTCGAGCGCGGCATACTTGGTGTCGTTGCCCTGCATGCCCTGAATAATTCCATCAACGTAGAAGAAATATCCGCTGCACCGGAACCTGTCATGGCCACAGCCCCGCAAACAGCCGCTGCGCCTTCAAACCCGATGTCGAATTTCGCGAATAAACCGGCAAGCCCTGCCCAGCCCGCCTCCGAAAACCTGCTGGAAAATATCGAGCTGGACGAAGAAACCAGATCTATTCTGGCCAATGCCGCCGGCAATGCGCGTAAAGAGATTTTCAAATCGGAAAAAGAAACTTCTAGAATTCCTGAAGATGCAGCAGAGTAATTCATTATCATTCCCTCCTGCTTACAGGAGGGCTAGGGAGAGAGAATCCGGCGCGATGCTTCTCTATATCCTCCTCGGTGTCGCGCTTTTCGGCGCGCTTTATTTTACCTTCAGCAAATCCCAAGGCCCTTCGAGTAGCTTGGCGAGTAAGGGGAATGCGAAGACTGCAGCCTCTCAGATTATTGAATACAGTCAGCAATTGGAAGCAAGCGTTCAAAAAATCCTTTCTTCAGGATACTCCGAGGGTCAAATAACCTTTAACTCTGTAAATGGCCCGCTTTATGATGTTGCTCAATGCCCCGATACAGGATGCAAGGTGTATAATAAAATTCCTTACATGATCCCTGATGTCAAATGGCTAGATACGTCGCAATCTGCTTCCTCTAGATATAAAGAATGGTTTGCAACGGCACAAACCTGCGTTCCTGGTATAGGAACAGGAGGCTCTGGTTGTCAGTCCGATCCAAATTCTGCAAAAGATCTAATTGTTTTTCTTCTGTACCTAAAAAAAGACATATGCATGGAGATTAATAAATCGTTGAACATCCCTAACAATGGTGATGATGCTCCTTCTCAATCAGGCAGTAGTGCGTTTCATACTACTTATCAAAGATTTGGAGGCGGGTTCATTGGAAGTTCAGGAAAAGTCATACCCCCGGTTAGTCGTGCTTCAAGCGGCTGCTTGAAATCCCTGTCTTCAACACCTCCCTCGGGAACTTATTTTTTCTATAAAGTCCTTTTGGCAAGATAATTGATAAAATTTACCTTGTATTTTACCTAACTTAACCTCCCTTTAAACATTGAAGCATCATCATTAGAATAAGGGAGAGCTTCATGAAATTTACAACTGCATGCTTAATCGCGCTTTTATTCGCGTTTATTATTCAACCATCTCAAGCCGCCACCTTAGAAAAAGTCGTTTGGGTTGACGATGATGGCGTGCAAGCGGCCTCACTGAAAGTAGGCTCTTATAAAACAATAAATGAAGCGATTGCTAAAGTTGCAGTCAATGGCGTTGTAAATGTTTTGCCCGGAACTTACGGGCCAGCTTACATCAACAAGAGCCTTAAACTTTTAGCTAAAAACGCAAAGGGCAATGATGTAAATCCATCGAACAATCCAATGAGTACTGAATGGCCTGTTATCATTCAAAACGCTAAAAATGATGGCATTCTCAGCGGTGAGGCAGTTAGTAATGTTTCCATACGAGGATTCTATATTCGAGACGTAGCCGCTAACGGTATTCATGTCATGGGAGATATAATGGGTACATCCAATATCGTCCCCCTCCCCATAAAATCTCTCTGCGAAAACATGAGGATTTATCTTAATAAGATCGAAAATACAGGCATGGACGGAATAAAAGCTCATCAATGCAATAATGTAAGAATTGCGGGAAACCACATTACCAATACCAGCTATAAAAAAATTAAGCTTGGTAAAGGCGATCTAGAACAAGCCATAGATTTCGTTGCAGTTGGAAATTCAATTATAAGTAATAATTATATAGGCCAAAGCGGAACCGGCATGACAGCCAAAGCAGGATCGGTAAATATTACTGTTGAAAATAATAATTTTGCAGGACCGTTCCTATGGACAGCCATCGCCGGGGAACCGAGTATTGACCGTTATTATTTTTGGAGTGGGGTGAATAGTATTTACCCTTACCAGCTTAAGAATTTTCTTGTTAAAAATAATCAGTTTGGTCCGAAAGGGAAATATTCAGACGTTTCAATTCGAGGATGTCAAAACTGCTCTTTCATAGACAATAAAATGAATAATTCGTTCAATGTAGCCTTCGATTCGCACGAAATAAGCCGAAATATTTGCATTACAAGTAAACACCAGACTTCATTTGCTATTAAAAGTAACGCTAAAGAACCTCTTCAATTCACAGGATGTAAAAGTAGCTTTAAATCGGCGATCAAGCGACAGACAATTTCAGGCTGGGATATTGTTTCCGCAAACTAATTACATACGCTCGGGTATATCGATCCCGAGAAGCCCGAGCGTTTTCTCTAACTGCTCATAAACGGTACGGCACAGCGCAATCAGACTGCCGCGTTTAACTTCATCGCTCTCCGATAAAATATGTACCTTGGCGTAAAAGGCAGAAAACTCTTGTGCCAATTTATAGGCGTGATCGCACAAGACATGCGGCGTGTAATTACGCGCGGCGTTATCCACGGCGTCAGGGAAAGCGGAGAGAAGCAGCGCGAGAGGACGGGTTGTTTCGTCAACAACAATTCCGTCGTCATTCCGGCGAAGGCCGGAATCCATACGATCTGCGGATAGGCTGCCATGGATTCCAGCCTTCGCCGGAATGACGTGTTGAGCTTTCTCTAAAAGGCTTTTAATCCTTACCGCCTGATACAAAAGATACGGCCCTGTCTTGCCTTCGAATTGCGTCAGGCGATCCAGATCGAACACATAATCGGCGATCCGGTTATTTTGTAGGTCGGCAAACTTGATCGCGGCAATGGCGACTTTGTGCGCGATTGCCTCCAATTCTTCTGCCGATAAATCCTTATCCATCCCAGCTTCGCGCAAACGCTCCCGCGCTTTTTGCAGGCCCATCTCGATCAAATCCTCGAGTTTCAAAACGCCGCCGGCGCGGGTTTTGAACGGCTTGCCGTCCGTGCCGTTCATCGTGCCATGACCTGCATGGGTCAACTCGACATTTTCCGGCACAATGCCAGAGATTTTCGCCGCCCTGAACACCTGCTCGAAATGCAGATGCTGGCGTTGATCGACGATATAAATAATCTTGGCCGGAGAATATAAATCCATCCGTTCTTGCAAGGTGGCAAGGTCGGTCGTGCCGTACATGAAACCGCCATCACGCTTGACCAGGATCAGCGGCGGAAATTCTTTCGTGTCGTCATTCTTTTTGACCTGGATGACGATCGCCCCGTCACTCGGCACGGCATAATGTCCGGCTTTCAACTTCTCAACCATTGGCGCGATTCTGTCATGGACATCCGCTTCGCCTTTCCACAGATCGAACTCGACGTTTAGCGCCTTATAATTTTTGCGCATGGCCATAACGGAAACTTCGCGCACCTTGTGCCACATTTCCATCAGCAATTTATCGCCGTTTTGAAGCTTGACGGTTACTTCCAACGCCTCGGCGCGCAAGCTGTCATCTTCCTTGGCCGCGCCCGACGCTCTCGGATAACGCTCCCCCATATCGTCGAACAGTCTTTGTACTGACGCCGGATCGGAAAGGTTTGTATCCAGCACAAGATTTTGCTCGCCGCGTTTTAGATAGTCATTGAAAAGCATGCCCATATGCGTGCCCCAGTCGCCCATATGGATATCGCCGAGCGTTTTATAACCGGCAAAAGACAGCACGCGGCGCAGCGTATCGCCGATAATACCCGATCTTAAATGGCCGACATGCATCGCCTTGGCGATATTCGGGCCGCCGTAATCGAGAACGACCATATCGCCGTCATTAAAAACCGGCACGCCGCAGCGCACATCGCCCGCAATTGCCGATACATGTTGGCTTAAAATTTCATCTTTCAAAGTCAGGTTGATAAAACCCGGCCCGGCGATTTCGACTTTTTGAAAAATTTCATTTCTTTGCAGATGATCGATAATTTTTTCAGCAACCGCACGCGGATTTTGTTTCGCGGCCTTGGCCGCCGCCATCGCGCCGTTACATTGAAACTGCGCCAGATCGGGACGGTCCGAAAACACCACCCGGCCAAAAGAAGCGTCCAGCCCTTCCGCCACAAAAGCTTGACCAACGATATCCGATAATTTTTGAATGATAGATTTCATGATTTTTTTATGCCACGAAGGCATGAAGGCACAAAGTATTATTTATTCTTCTTCGTGTCTTCGCGCCTTCGCGGCCAACATTAAACGTCCAGATTCGTAACTTTAAGCGCGTTCTGCTGGATAAAGTCACGGCGCGGCTCGACGACATCGCCCATCAATGTCGAGAAGATATCATTGGCCTCTATCGCGTCGTCAACCTCGACTTGCAAAAGCGAGCGCACGGTCGGATCGAGCGTTGTTTCCCAAAGCTGTTCAGGGTTCATTTCCCCAAGACCCTTATAGCGCTGAATCGCCATGCCTTTTTTGGCGTATTCAATGATCGCGTCATAGAGGCTCCAAGGCCCTTTAACAGAGGCGATTTCCTTGCCCTTGGCTTCCAGCCTGCCCTCACCGGCGAAGTTTTCGCTCATCCAGCCTTGTAAGCCATGCAAACGAACAGCATCCGCCGATTTAATGGAATCGACCGGAATGCGAATAGTTTCCGATACGCCGCGCAATGTTCGCTGTAGCGTAAAACCGACCACGTCAGAGAAAAACACCTGCCATGATTTCTGGTTTCGAGCCGCGAGCATATTCAGGCGATCCTGCAGGGCTTTGGCTACTGCATTACCTTTATCCGCCGATGCCAGAACTTCTTCATCAAAAACGCCTGACAAGGCTGCCGCTTCAGTGATCGACCTGTCATTGATACGCTGATTCAGCGAAGACAGGCTGGTCTTGACGGTTCTGGATTTTTGCAACAGATCGGCAAAATCGCGCCCTGTACGGGAAGCGCCTGTAGAATCCGTAAAGACAATTTCTTCTCCGGCCTGCGCCATCAGGTAATTCTCAAGCGCATCGTCGTCTTTCAAATAGACTTCCGTAGAATTACCGCGCTTGACCTTATAGAGCGGTGGCTGCGCGATATAGAGATACCCGCGCTCGATCAGCTGCGGCATGTAACGATAGAAGAACGTCAAAAGAAGCGTACGGATGTGGGAACCGTCGACGTCCGCATCGGTCATGATAATGATTTTGTGATAACGGACTTTCTCGATATTAATCTCGTCATGAATGCCCATGCCGAGCGCCGTAATCAATGTACCAAGCAATTCGCTGCCAAGAATTTTATCAAGGCGCGCGCGCTCGACATTCAGGATTTTACCACGAAGCGGAAGGATAGCCTGATTTTTTCGGTTACGCGCCTGCTTGGCCGAACCGCCCGCGGAATCTCCTTCGACGATGAACATTTCAGAGAGCGCCGGATCGCGTTCCTGACAATCCGCCAACTTACCCGGCAAGTTGGAGATATCCATGACGCCTTTGCGACGTGAAAGCTCGCGCGCTTTGCGCGCCGCTTCGCGGGCTGTGGCCGCATCGATAATTTTTTGAACGATCTTTTTCGCATCTTGCGGATGTTCCTCGAGCCATGTGCCAAATCCTTCTGCAATTGCCCCTTCGACAACCGGACGTACCTCTGAGGAGACAAGCTTGTCTTTTGTTTGCGAAGAAAATTTCGGGTCCGGCACTTTGACGGACAAGACGCATGTCAAGCCTTCGCGCATATCTTCGCCGTTCAGCGCAAGATCCTTGTTCTTTTTATTCAGGCCGTTTTCATCGGCGTATTTCGTCATGAGGCGCGTCAGCGCGCCGCGGAAACCGGCAAGGTGAGTACCACCATCTCGCTGCGGAATATTATTGGTAAAACACAGCATCGTCTCATGATAGGAATCCGTCCATTCCATCGCCGCTTCAACGGTGATACCCGACGCTTCATCAAAATGTTTGACGGCAATAGCAGGCTTGAAAAGTTTTTCCTTGTTGCGATTTAAATAATCGACATAACTTTCGATGCCGCCTTCAAAGAAGAACTGGATTTCAACCGGCTCTTCCCCGCGAAGATCGGACAAAATAATATTGACGCCCGAATTGAGGAACGCCAACTCCCGCAAACGGTTTTGCAGCGTGTCGAAATCGAATTCGGTTTTGGTAAAAGTCCCTGGAGATGGAAGAAACGTCACTTCCGTCCCGTTGCGTCCGTCATGCGGCTTTACGATTTTCAGCGGCTGATCGACATCACCATGGCGAAAACGCATGAACCATTCCTGTCCGCCGCGCCAAATGCGAAGATCCAAACGCTCGGATAGCGCGTTCACAACGGAGACGCCGACGCCGTGCAAACCGCCGGAAACCTTATAGGAATTCTGATCGAACTTACCACCTGCGTGAAGCTTGGTCATAATGACTTCAGGTGTCGGCACGCCTTCTTCCGGGTGCATATCGGTTGGAATACCGCGCCCATTATCGCGCACGGTAACCGAGCCGTCTTTATTGATCATGACATCGACACGGTCGCAGTGACCGGCCAACGATTCATCGATCGCGTTATCGACGACTTCATACACCATGTGGTGGAGGCCGGTGCCGTCATCCGTATCGCCGATATACATACCCGGGCGTTTACGAACGGCATCGAGACCTTTCAAAACTTTGATGGAATCAGCGCCGTAATTTTCAGCGGCTAATTGGGCTTTTGCATGAGCTTCGGACATGGGTAAAAAATTCCAGATTTCCTAATGATTTGAAGAGCTTAAATTTATATCAGATTCCCTCGAAATAGCCAGTTTTTTCGGTTCTTTTATCCACTTAAAACACCTTTAAAATCAGGCATTTAGAAGGGGTCGAAACCACCGTTTCCGACATGGAATTTCTGTCCGTTTCGGATAGAAGAAAATAGCTCGTCATCCGTGCCGGTCAGCCATACCTGACCACCCAGCTTTTCGAGTTTTTCAAAGAGTTTCGCGCGGCGATTTTCGTCTAAATGCGCGGCAATTTCATCGAGCAGCAAAATCGGTGCGCTCCCGCGCTCGGCCTTGATCAGGCTTGCATGCGCGTTCACGATACCGATGAGAAGAGCCTTTTGTTCACCGGTCGAACATTGGTCGGCTGGCATATTTTTGCTCCGGTAGCGCACTTGTAAATCGGAGCGGTGCGGACCGGCATTCGCGCCGCCCATCACCGAATCCTGGCTCCGCGATAATAGGAGCTGGCGGCGAAAATCTTCCTCGACCTTGACGGCAGGCAAGGATGAGAGCCGATCCTCGACAAAACCGCTCATAGAAATATCGGCCACCGGAAACTCGGCTTCATCGCCGCGATTACAGACTGTTTGCAGTCTTTGCACGAAATCAAGTCGACCTGCGGCAATGGCAATCCCTGTTTCCGCCATCTGGTCTTCCAGCGCGTTTAGCCAGCTTGGGTCCGCCGCATTTTCTTCTTTTAGCAGTTTTGAACGCTGGGACAGCGCATTTTCGTACCGCGTCAGCCGGCCCGCATGGCTGGGGTCAAAGGCAAAAACCATGCGATCGAGAAATTTACGCCGTCCTGAAGACCCTTCGAGAAAAATGCGGTCCATCGCAGGCGTGAGCCAGAGACAGGATATATAATCGGCCAACTCGGCCTGGGATTTAGCCGCCTCGCCCTTGATACGAATGACGCGGCGCTTTTTGGCCGGATCACGGCCCGTCCCAAGCGGTATTTCACCGTAAATCGTTTCCGCCTTGGCCGAGACAACCCATGGTAATGGTGCATCTTTTTTCTGAATGTCGTCGATATCGGCGCTACGCAAACCTTTGCCCGGCGATAATAATGAAATCGCTTCCAGGATATTTGTTTTGCCCGCGCCATTGGGACCGGTGAGCACGATAAAACCCGACGCCAATCCATTTAAATGAGCCTCGTTATAGGAACGAAAATTTTGCAATGTGAGAGATTTTAAGTAAGACATCTTTTTACCGCGAAGTGCGCGAAGCTAAGAAAAAGAGACGCGAAGTTTTTATTCTGCTTCGCGTCTCTTCGTGTTCTTCGTAACTTCGCGGTGACTCTTTAAACTCTTAAAGGCATCAAAACATAAAGCGCAGATAAATCAGATGTATCCTGAATGATCGTCGGCGCCGATGGATCCGACATACTCATCCGGCAGGCATCGTTTGAAATCTGGCTGGTGATATCCAGCAAGTAACGGGCATTGAAACCGATATCGAGACCTGAAACTTCTGATCTGACTTCAATTTCTTCTGTCGCTGACCCTGATTCCGGAGAATTTGCCGATATAATCATGACGCGATCCTTCAAGGCAATTTTAACTGCGCGCGATTTACCATCAGAAATCGTCGACACACGGTCAATCGCTGCCGAGAAAGCCTTCGGATCGACATCGACAAATTTGTCGTTACCGGATGGAATGACACGCTGGTAATCAGGGAATGTGCCATCGATCAGTTTCGATGTCAGGATAATATGATCGAAAGCGAAGCTGATTTTTGTTTCTGATAAGGTAATTTTGATCGCGTCAGCCGCTTCTTCGAGAAGCTTGCGCAATTCCAAAACGGTTTTGCGCGGGATGATCACGCCCGGCATAGCGGACGCGCCTTCCGGCAGCGGCATCTCAAATCTTGCCAAACGGTGACCATCGGTCGCGACAGCACGCAAAACTGGCACGCCTTCATTGTCGCTGGCATGAACGTAGATACCGTTCAGGTAATAACGGGTTTCTTCCGTCGACATCGCGAATTTCGTACGGTCGATAAGTGCGCGTAAGTCTGCCGCCGGAATGGAAAAAGCTACGGGAAGTTTATTACCGCCAAATTGCGGGAAATCGGAAACCGGCAGACAGCTCAGGCGGAAATCGGAACGCGCCGCCTTGACCGTAATGAAATTACCCGACGCATCGAGCTCGATCGTGACCTTGCTGGAATCGGGAAGCTTACGCACGATATCGTGGATGGTCACTGCCGGAGCTGTTGTTGCGCCCGGTTTTTGGACATCCGCTGGAAGGGCCTCGGTCATTTCGACATCCATATCGGTTGTCGCCAAAGTCAGCATCCCGTCTTCCGCCTTGAACAACACGTTGGACAGAATTGGAATAGTGCTGCGACGTTCGACAACGCTTTGGACGTGGTTGAGAGCGCGTAGGAGAGCGGCTCGATCAATAGTGAATTTCATAAACGGGACCTTTCGAATCACTCGAGGAAATTTTGAATTTTGAGATAGTCGACTATAGCCATAAAGACCTTCGCCTCCAATGGATTTCAGCAATTTCGGGTATTTATTCCCCAAAAGAAAAAGGCGGGAAATCCTCCCGCCTTTCAACACTTTATCCTCTATTTCGTAAACTCCGTTTATCCGGATTTATTTAAACTCAGCCCGTCAGCGTTCTGCGCAAAATTTCGATATCCTGCGCGAAAGCGACGTCTTCGCCACTTAATTCCTCAACTTTACGGACCGCGTGCATAACGGTCGTATGGTCGCGGCCACCGAATTTCCGTCCGATTTCAGGCAAAGAGCGGGACGTCAATTGCTTGGCCAGATACATCGCGACCTGTCTTGGACGTGCAACCTGTCTGGCACGGCGTGCCGAATGCATGTCGGTCAGGCGGATGTTGTAATGCTCGGCCACTTTACGCTGGATTTCGTCAATCGTAATGCGGCGATCATGGGCCCGTAGCAAGTCTTGCAAGACATCCTGCGTGCTTTCCAGCGTCACTTCGGATTTCGTGACATCGGCATGAGCGACGATTCTATTCAAAGCCCCTTCGAGTTCACGAATATTGGAGACGACTTTAAGCGCAAGGAATTCAAGAACCGCATCCGGTACCTTCGCTTGTAATTGCGTACGCTTGGCTTCCAAAATACCAAGACGCAGCTCATAGGTGCTTGGGTGAATATCGGCCACCAAGCCCCATGACAGGCGAGAGCGCAAACGGTCATCTATGCCCTGAATATCGGCAGGCGCTTTATCGGCGGAAATAATGATCTGCTTGTTTTGATCGACCAGCGCATTGAAAGTATGGAAAAACTCTTCCTGCGTTGAATCTTTACCGGCGATAAACTGGATATCGTCGATCATTAGCACGTCGACCGAGCGGATAATTTCCTTGAACGCCATCGTATCTTGCGCACGGATGGATTTTACGAACTGGTACATGAATTTCTCGGCAGAGAGATACATCACCGTCTTCTCAGGCTGTTTCTCGCGAAGCGCCCAGGCAATGGCATGCATCAAGTGAGTTTTACCAAGGCCGACGCCGCCATACAGGAAAAGCGGGTTGAACGGTACGTTCGGGCATTCGACAACGCGGCAAGCGGCGGCATGAGCCAGCGCGTTTGATTTACCGACGACGAAATTATCGAATTTAAAGCGTGGATCGAGAGGCGAAGACAGATCGAGCTTTTCTAGCTCATTGACGTTGGCTTTGACGGCTTTCGGCGCCACAGGCACTTCATCATCGTTCATAGAGGAAGCGCTGGCCAGAACGACGATTTCCAAACGCTTTATGCTTTCGTCGATAGAAGCGCACATCTCGGAAATGCGCATTGCATAGTGAGATTGAATCCAGTCTTTCATAAAACGCGTCGGGACAGAAATTTCCAGCGTGCCGTGATAGCAGGCTTGCAGCGTCATCGGTTTCAACCAGCTGCGGAATACGGCTTCACCGAATTCTTCGCGCAATTGTTCATAAACCTTTGACCATAGAGTTTGCACTTCCGGGGTTGGGTCGTAACTATCAGGTGCCAGCGCCTGACCGTAAATGGACACAACTTTGGATTTCTTGCCCCCGAGGTCATTCATGTTATCTCTACTCCAATATTAAAATGTTGTACTTCGGGTCCACGCATTCTTTTCAGCCATAGGTGTCCTGCCTGAAATAAATTCAGGCGATAAGATACCGTGTGCGGCAATGCATATTGCCGCTCTGGGAAAAGATCTGACGTTGACCATTAAACTGACAGAGGCAAAATAAAAGAGACCCTCTTTTATTCGTCTGTCTAACTACCCTTTTTTACCTACCCTTAAGTATTATTTACCGGAAGGTTACCGGCTGGCGGGTTTTTCTCTCCCCCCGCTCTTAAAACTTCAGTCTATCGCATTTTGTTTTTTCTGCCTGTCTTCGCGATCGAAAAACGGCAGATTGAACTCACGGCATATCGATCGAAGCTTTTAAAGGCTTCGTTGCCATGAATTAAAATTCTTAATTAAGTCGCCTTTTTGGCGGCAGGTTTTTTATCTGATTTCAGCTTTGCGGACAGTCTGGAAATTTTACGGGCTGCCGTTTTCTTGTGCATGACGCCTTTGGAAACGCCGCGCATAATTTCTGGTTGAGCCGCTTTGAAAGCAGCCGCAGCGGCTTCAGCGTCGCCTGCGTTAACAGCCGCTTCAATCTTCTTGATGAAGGTCTTGATACGACTTTTGCGTGCAGCGTTAATCTTTGCGCGCTTTGGATTTTGCTTGGCCCGTTTCTTGGCGGAGGCGTGATTTGCCATCTGTTTTAATCTCTAAAAGTTATTCAGTTTTTCGTTGCTAGATGGAGTTTGTAATCGGGTTATCCCCAACCTGTCAAGCATATCAGTCATGATATTTTTAAAATTTTTTTCTTGCCTTTAAGGCCGTTTTGGGGAAACCGCAAAACTCACCAAACCCTCAGCCTGAAGTTTCTCCAGATTCACAATGAGTTGCTCCCCGTTCCTCGAGAATCGCGCCAAAGATCCAGCCACGCCAAGGCTTGTCCACCCAAGCGCCGGCAAGGTCGCATTATAGAATTTAAGCACGTCGGCAGGCCCTATATCAGCGGCTTTTACGGTTTCTTCAACGATTCTTCCCTCTGCCTTGTCGAAGACAACGCGACTATCCTTTATCTCGGTCATTTGCGCCATGAGCGGGATATCCGGCATGGAGGCGAGATAGCGCGTCTGGGCCTGCGCAGAGGCCGCGCAAACCGTTACAACTGCCAAAATGGTCAAATAAAATCTTTTCATCTTCATCATCTTCATAGCTGCTTTCGCGGGCAGTAAAAAGTGGATCTTCCTCCCTGAACCGTCTTTTGCACACCTCCTGTTTGCCCGGCATCACAATCACATCCTTTGCAGGGTTTTCCGGCGCGGTCATAAACGGCGAATTGATGCTGAAAATAGCCAAGATCGCCATTGGTTTTGCGGTAGTCTTTGAGCGTCGAGCCGCCGGCTTTAATCGCCGCTTTCAGGACTTTCTTGATCGCCTGCGTCAGCCGATCAACCTGTTCTTCATTCAGCTTTTGCGCGCTTGTTTCAGGATGAATTCCTGCTTCGAACAGAGCTTCGCAGGCATAGATATTCCCGACACCGACAACCAGCGTCTGGTCCATAATCACGACCTTTATCGGCCCTTTGCGGGATTTCAGGACACTTATCAGGAAAGAAGATGAAAATTTGCGCGATAAAGGCTCTGGACCCAGATGCGAAAAAAGCCTGTGGCTATTGAGACTTTCTTCATCGATCAACTCGATCAAACCGAAGCGCCGCGGGTCGTTGAAAACGACATCGTTGCCATTGGAGAGATGCAAAATCAGGTGATCGTGTTTTTGTTTTTCGACTTTTTTGCCTGCGTCATGAATATGAATGCGGCCCGACATGCCTAAATGAATAACCAGTATTTTGCCGCCACTTAGATGAATCAAAATATATTTCGCGCGCCGCGTGACATCTAAGATAGCCTTATTTTTCAATGATAAATCGAGCTTTTCCGGAACAGGAATGCGGATTTTTTGGCTCAGCGTTTTCGATGACGTGATTTTCGCGGCGCAGGCAACAAGCTTCAACTCGGTGACGACCGTTTCAACTTCGGGCAGTTCGGGCATCGCAATGTCCTTTAAGGCTGAAGCGCAATTTTGACCCACGGCATTTTCGCGCCGAAAATAATCTGGGTCGCTTCTTCCGGATTATCAAGACGTTGTCGCTCGCTGGCAGGCGTTTGCCATTCCATGATGCGACCATCGGTTTCTGCATAGAGGCTGATTGTCTCAACCGCTAAAGGATAGAATTTATATTCGTAATGCTCGGGGTCGATGGGCGTGCCGAGATCTTTTCGTGTCTGCAAAACCAGCATATTGCCCTCGATACGATAGCCGCCACGCAGAAAAGAGCGGGAAACACTGCCGTTATTGATATAAGTGATCACTTCGAAAATTCCGTTGCCGATCCGAAGTGTTGCAATTCGCTCGCCGGATTTATATATCCAGACACCGCGAATCTGCTCTTCCGTGACGACAGGCTTGTCACTTTGCGGCATAAGGCGCGATTGCAAATAAGCGTCTTTGGCGATTTCGCGCTTCGCGGCGAATTGCATGGCCACGCCGATCAAAATCGCCAGCGTCAGCGCCACGAAGAAAATAACCACCAAATGAGCCGGAAGTTGCCCGAGCGAGTCACGCGCCATTTTCGACAAGGCCCGAAACGGGTTATCGCGTTGCAAAGACTCCGGATTTTTAGGTTTTAGCAAGGACATGACTAACCTTACAATGCCAATGGACATAAAAAAAGGCCGGATTTCTCCGGCCTTCTTAAATTTATGCAGTAAAGCAGCACTAAACGATTGAAGGATTTTGTGGCGAAACTCTGATTTTCGAGAACCGTACCGCAGAATACTTTGAAGTATTTGAGGAACGGAAGCGCAGAAATTCAGAAGTTGCAGCCCAAAAGCCGATAATCGAATTAGAAGTCCATACCGCCCATGCCGCCCATGCCACCACCGTGAGCATGCGCATCGGCTTTATCGTCCTTCGGCATGTCAGTGATCATGGCTTCGGTTGTGATCATGATACCGGCGACAGAGGATGCGTTTTGCAGGGCAACGCGCACAACTTTCACTGGATCGATGATACCGGCCTTAACGAGGTCTGTGTACTCGTCGTTCTGCGCATCGTAGCCAAAGTTGATTTCTTTGGATTCGAGGAGCTTGCCAACGACGATTGAGCCTTCTTTACCGGCGTTTTCGACGATCTGGCGGATCGGCGCTTGCAGGGCGCGACGGATAATGTCGATACCGGCTTGCTGATCTGCGTTATCGCCTTTGAGGCTTTCAAGAGAGCGGGATGCGGCCAGAAGAGCTGTACCGCCGCCTGGGACGATACCTTCTTCAACAGCTGCGCGCGTGGCATGCATCGCATCGTCAACGCGGTCTTTGCGCTCTTTCACTTCGACTTCAGACGCACCGCCGACACGGATAACGGCAACACCGCCGGCAAGTTTCGCCAGACGTTCCTGCAGTTTCTCACGGTCGTAATCGGAAGATGTATCTTCGATTTGTGCTTTGATCTGGGCCACGCGGCCTTCGATCTGGGCTTTATCGCCGGCGCCATTGATGATGGTCGTATCGTCTTTCGTAATACGGACCTTCTTTGCTGTACCCAGCATTTCGAGAGTTACATTCTCAAGCTTGATGCCAAGGTCTTCGGAAATGACTTCGCCTTTTGTCAGGATCGCCATGTCTTCCAGCATCGCTTTACGACGATCGCCAAAACCGGGAGCTTTCACAGCCGCCACTTTCAAGCCGCCGCGCAGCTTGTTGACAACCAAAGTTGCCAAGGCTTCGCCTTCGATATCTTCCGCAATAATAAGAAGCGGACGACCGGATTGAACGACAGCTTCTAAAACCGGCAGGATCGATTGCAGGTTGGAAAGCTTTTTCTCGCACAGCAGGATGTAAGGGCTCTCCAGTTCGACAATCATTTTCTCCGGGTTTGTCACGAAGTAAGGTGACAGGTAACCACGGTCGAATTGCATACCTTCGACGACTTCGAGTTCTGTTTCCAAAGACTTGGCTTCTTCAACAGTGATAACGCCTTCTTTACCGACTTTTTCCATCGCTTCAGCCAGTTTCTTCGCAACGTCTGTGTCGCCATTGGCAGAAATGAAAGCAACTTGCTCGATTTCCTGGTTCGTTTTAACTGGATTTGCCATTTTCTTCAGGGCTTCGACGGAAGCGATAACCGCTTTGTCGATACCGCGTTTCAAATCCATCGGGTTCATACCAGCCGCAACAGCCTTGACGCCTTCCTGTGCAATCGCTTGCGCCAGAACGGTTGCCGTTGTCGTGCCGTCACCGGCTTGGTCGTTGGCTTTGGAAGCTACTTCGCGAACGAGCTGAGCGCCCATATTCTCGAATCTTTCCGGCAATTCGATTTCCTTTGCGACCGATACACCGTCTTTTGTCGAGCGCGGAGCGCCGAAGGATTTATCGATGATAACGTTACGACCTTTTGGACCGAGCGTTACCTTGACAGCGTCAGCAAGAATGTTGACACCGCGCAGCATGCGGCGGCGAGCTTCGCCACCATTTTGAATTTGTTTTGCAGCCATTTTTATATTCCTTGTTTTAGGTTAAATATCTAATTACCGAAGCAAACAGCGTTTTGATTGGGCTAGGCGCAAGAAGCGTGGCGTATGATAAATACGCGAGCTTCGCAGTAACGACGCCCAAGCGAAACGATGGAAGCTTACGCAGCTTGATCGATGATGCCCATGATATCGGACTCTTTCATGACCAACAGCTCTTCGCCATTAATCTGAACTTCAGTACCGGACCATTTCGAGAACAGGACTTTGTCGCCTGCTTTGACATCGAGAGCGATGACTTTGCCGGCTTCGTCGCGAAGACCGGAACCGACGGCAACGATTTCGCCTTCCATCGGCTTTTCTTTCGCCGTGTCAGGGATGATAATCCCACCGGCTGTTTTTTCGTTTTGCTCAATTCGGCGCAGTAGAACGCGATCATGCAAAGGACGGAATTTCATGTGTAGTCTCTCCATTTTGTTGAGTTGATCCCGCCGGAGGCACTGTTAGCACTCTCCAAAAGCGAGTGCCAAATAGATAGGCGCAACGCACCAAATAAGCAAGTTTTTAAGACAAAAATAATATTTGATCCGCAAAATGAAGGATAGGATCAGAAAGATTCAGAGGAGTTTGATTATGGCAAATTTCCAAACCCAGTTTTTGAAAGATTATCGCCTCACCACGGCTGAGATCATTTACCACCTCCCCGATCACCCTAAGCTCCTCCAAACCTTCCTCTGGCAGGAATACGACATCGCCCCCGAATTTCCGGTCCTTTTCAAATTCCTCGATTTTTGGAAGAAAGAGATAGAAGGGACTTTGCACTCAGTCATCGTCGCCTCAAATAAAATCATCACCGCCAGCGACGCCAAGTTTTACGATCACGAGATTACGTTGCAATAATCTTGCATCCCGATAAAAACCGCGTCATGCTGAATGCGTTAGGCTTTATCGTGAAAAGCCACGCCGTGTTTCGGCCATCCCCAAGGAAAACCAGAGGGGATCAGCACTATCAACATCGCCTGCCTGCCCCCGCGCTATGGCGCGTTGAAAAAAAACAGGCATCCGTCCCCGGTTAAATCCCGCTACTTTACGATAAAAGCTAACCTATCTAAAAACGCGACGTTCAAAGTAGTTAGAATGACGTTCAAACTAGTTAAAAGTTAATTTTCAACGCGGAGTTAGCGGAGTAGCGCGGAGTTTCAGAGCGTTTTCTACTCCGCGTAACTTTGCGTACTCCGCGTTTTAAAAACTCTTAAAATCGCGGAACAAAGTAGTAAAAAGTTAATTTCATGTCATTTGGACAGAGCTGCGCAGCAGCGAGTAGAGAAATGAAAAAAATGAGAACGAAGTAGGAGGCTATGCTAAGTCGCTGAAAAATATCACTTTATTGAATGACAAAGTGTATTTTTTGCAGCTCGAAATATTGGCGGTCTTCGACCCGATCCCCGCAAGGATGACACAAATCCGCTTGAGGAAATAAAGTCCGCTCAAGCCCTTCTTTGAAATGCGGCTCTTCCGCCTCTGTCCATGACGCAAATTCTTCGCTTAGCGGCATAGACCAAGCCAGTAAATCAGGCTCTTGTTCCATCTCTTCTTTTGCTACAAACGCGAATGCGGATTCCATCTCCGCGAGCCATGCATTTTTCGCGACATGTTTTAATTTTGAATATGAAGAAGCCATGGGCGCTTTATAAAGAAAATCGCAGCGCAGCAGCCAGAAAAAACAATAACCCGCATAGCTGATATGCAAATCAATCTTTCTCAGACCCCGGCGCGAGCGTAACTTCAAGCCCGTCCAAGTCTTGGCGCATTAATATCTGGCACGACAGGCGGGAGTTATCCTGTAGCCCTATTCCCTGATCATCGAGCAAATCGCGTTCGTCGTCGGATGGCTCGATAAGTTTATCCTGCCACTCTTGGGCGACATAGACATGACAGGTCGCGCAGCAACAGGCCCCGCCGCAATCGGCTCGGATCGGCAAACCGCTATCGCGAATAATCTCCATCACGCGCCAGCCCTCGATACCGTCAAGCTCGTGCAGATTACCTTCCATATCTGTAACTTTGATTTTCATGGCGGCTACTCTTTATTGATATCCGGCACAGCCAGAGGATGTTTGGGCAAGATATCCCGAAGCGCATAAACCATCGACGCCGTTGTAATCACGCTGATCAAAGTTTCGATGACGACACTGACCATCACCATGACAAAACGCCCGATATCCGATTCCGGTCCACCAACTAACGAGGTGAGGAAAGTAGACAATACCATCGCTAAAATAAAACATGGAACCATGGAGACGAGAAACACGCCCATCATTTTGATCGACGCCATAAAGCCGCCCAGCTTTTTCAAAAACTCGTCCATCGGCATTAAAACGACAACCGGAATATAAAGCCATAGATAACGAAAAGCCCAGATGCTCAGAAAAATCAGCAACATCGCCGGAATAAACAGCATCGGATTGCCGGGCGGCGCGTCTGCGCTTTTCTCTTCGCCCGCACCTGCCATATCGTAAAACATGGCATAGATTTCTTTAAGCCCATAAGCGGCGAAGGTGATGATCGCAAACATAATCGTCGAGGACATAATCCCACGCGCCCTCACTAAAAGCGCCGCCATATGCCGTTCGCTGACATCTTCAGGCAGCATGATCGGCCAGCGTTCAAGCAGAAGAAGAGTGCGTAAAAATTGTGCCAGGAGCCAGCCTTCCGCGAAGGATGCCGGCAAGGTAATCAACGCCTGGCGCAGAAAATTATCCTGATAGCCGAAAACGAAAACCACGACCGTGCAGGCCAGCTTGATAAACACCGGTACAAAAGCGAGCTTGAGCAAATAACGCCGCTCCTGCCAGACGGTTTTATAGCCGAAACTTGCGGAATCTATGAGATCGAAAGCTTTCATATCAATGGTTTATCTGCCTGAAAGCTTTAAGTAAAGCGGGTTTAGGAATTCGGCTTATAAATAAACATGGCAGGGTTGCAAAATTTGCATCTCTATTCTAATTTGAAAAAAACTATGAGGAATTGTGTAAATGAGTGAAACAAGAAAACTATCGTTACGCGGTGGCTTCGATGCATCAAGATTACAATCTTGGACATCTGGTAACAGCTGTTCCGGAAAACGCATCCCCTTCAAAGGAATAGAGTCTATTCCCTATCCGCAAATCGGCAGTATCTATCTTTGCCACGTAGAAGATTTCGGCAATAAATTCGAAGAATCCAAAAGAAGGCCAATGATACTGATCGCCTATTACACGCATCAAGGAAAAGTCGTTGCTGCCGATTTTATCTGCCCTACGACACAGGCTTCTGGCAGATGCGAGAATGCCGACCGCTATGAATTTGAAATGCCCTATTCAGGTTGTGCAAAATTTACCAAGGCAAGCCCTATTGTAAATTGCAGTAGTATTATAACCCTGCCGAACAATCCTGATTCCATTATTAAAGGACCTATCGGGAAATCGGTTGCAAATGTTTTGCCTGATTATTTTTTAAGAAAATGCCTTGTTGCTTATGAAGCAAAGCCTAGATGGAAAAAGGATGCTGACATTCCCGAAGGAGCGGTCAGACACGGCGTGGTTCTTGATGGACTTGATACGTCGATGTTTAAATTTAAAGACAGGCTCAGTCCTGATTTTAAACACAAGGATCATCAATTTGTCCAGGTAGATGAAGGACCGCGCTTTTTACTCGATGCCATGCCGACTATTATGAACTGGGCAAGCCGCGCACATGAGATTTTAATATATTCAAAACAGCCTATCGATTTGCCAAAGATTAGAACCTTCTCAAACTGGCCGCAGCCAACCGATCTTATTACATCTTTCAGGCCTTTTATGGAGCAAAAACTCGGCTGATTAGACGCCGAGTTTTTCCTGCAATTGCGACGACGACGTTGTGTATTGAAAGCGCAGCTTCTTGTCCGGATACACATAGCGAAACGCTTGTTGTGCCGCGAGCGCCCCTTCATGAAAACCCGAGAGAATAAGCTTTAATTTGCCCGGATAATGATTGATATCGCCAATGGCAAAAATACCTTTTTCGGATGTTTCGAATTTCTCCGTATCGACCGGAATCAGGTTTTCATGGAGATTCAAACCGAAATTAACGATCGGACCGAGCTTCATCGTCAGGCCGTAAAATGGCAACAGCGTATCGCATTCGATATCGAACTCACCGAGATCTTTGGATTTAAGTTTTAGACCCGAGAGTTTGTCGCCTTCGCCTTTCAGCGCAGCGATATCCGCAATCACGAGATTGAGTTTTCCGAGATCGACCAGCTCGCGCATTTTATTGACGCTGTCCGGCGCGGCACGGAAATCGTCGCGGCGGTGAATAAGGGTAACGGATTTAGCAACCGGCTGCAGATTGATCGTCCAGTCGAGTGCGCTGTCACCGCCGCCCGCAATTACGATGCGTCGGTCACGGAAAGTTTCCATCTTGCGCACCGCATAGAATACGCTTTCGCCTTCGAAGGCGTCGATACCGGACAGCGCAGGTTTTTTCGGCACAAAGGAGCCGCCGCCCGCCGCGATCATAATGACAGGCGCTTCGATGATCGTGCCTTCATTCGTGGTAACTTTCCACTTACCGTCTGCGGTTTTCTCACACGCTTCCGCCATCTCGCCAAAATGGAAAGTAGGGTTAAAAGGCTTGATCTGTTCCAGCAAGCGATCGGTCAGATCCTGACCTGAAATCACCGGCCATGCCGGAATGTCGTAAATCGGCTTTTCCGGGTATAGCTCGGCGCATTGGCCGCCCGGCTTGTCGAGGATATCGATCAAATGGCATTTCATATCCAAAAGGCCAAGCTCAAATACGGCGAACAGGCCGACCGGCCCCGCCCCGATGATAATAACGTCTGTCTGGTGATGTTCTGGCATGCTGCTTTTTAAATAGAAAAACTCTCTTTTGCAACTCTCTCCCTCTTCCGAAGGGAGGACTTTTAAAATACCGTGACCGAGAGTATATATCCCTTATGACACAAAACAAAAAAATCGGCATTTGGCTTTTATCCGTCGCTCTTATGGTCATGATCATGACATTAATCGGGGCGATCACGCGCCTGACCGAAAGCGGCCTTTCAATTACTGAATGGAAGCCCATTACCGGCACCCTCCCGCCGATCGGCGAGGCCGCCTGGGCCGCAGAGTTCGAAAAATATAAAGCCACTCCTGAATTCGCCCAGAAACATTTCTGGATGACCGTTGAGGATTTCAAGCAGATTTATTTCTGGGAATGGATGCATCGTTTCTGGGGCCGCCTGATCGGCCTTGCCTATGCGGTGCCGCTCTTAATCTTCGCAATTCGAAAACAGCTGCCGCAAAAAGACATGCCGAAACTATTCGGGCTTTTATTGCTCGGCGGTGCGCAAGGCGCGCTCGGCTGGTTCATGGTTAAATCCGGTCTTGTCGATCAGCCTTCTGTCTCGCATTATCGATTGGCCGCGCATCTGTCGCTCGCCCTGCTCCTATATTCTTTGCTCTTCCTGCAAGGCATGGCCTTTATTCGCCGTGACAAAGCGCCGCTTGATATGCCACGCGCATCCTGCGCGCTTTGGTGGCACGGTATCATTTCGCTTGTTTTCGTCTGCCTGACGATTTTATGGGGAGCTTTCACCGCCGGCCTTGACGCAGGTATGATGTACAATACCTTCCCGAAAATGGGCGCGAGTCTCGTGCCGCCCGATATGTGGGCGCATTTCCCCAAATGGCTCAACCTGTTTGAAAACCATGCTTCCGTGCAATTCACCCATCGCTGGGTCGCCATGTTTACAGGCTTCGTCCTATTAACTTATGCGGCACATGGCATGAAATTCGATGCGAAACATTTCGGCTTTTTAGGCATCTGGGTATTTGTTCAGATCGCCCTTGGCATCGGCACGCTCATGATGTTCGGTGGAGATAATCCAAAAGCCGCCGTCCATGTTGCGGCAACTCACCAATTCGGCGCGGTGATCTTGCTGACGATTACGCTGCTAACGCTTTATCGAGTTAAGCTTTCGCGTTCCAAGATATCTGAATAGAACTTCAAATAAGCTTCTACCGTTTTTTCTTTAGTGAACTCGCCCAAATATCTTTGATACCCGTTTTCCGACAGCTTTCGTTGAAGCGTTTCATTTAGGGATAATTCACGCAGCGCCGATTTTAATCCATCAACGTCATCGACTGTAAAAACCAGCGCGTCCTCACTGTCATGTACATATTGACTAGGTCCTTCGGAATTGGACGTGATTAGCGGCACTTTATTTGCCCAGGCCTGCACGAAGACATTACCGAACGGCTCGTGGCGTGACGGCACGCAAACGATATTACTCGTCGCCATCAGGGCCGCACGGTCATCGCGCCAGCCCAAGAAATGAATGCGCTCGGGGATTCCAAGACTGCAAGATAATTCTTCCAATTCTTGATGCAGCGAACCTATCCCGGCGATCCAGACATGGATGTTCGGCAAATCTTCAACTGCCCTGATCAAAATATCCAGCGCCTTGTTTTCGTGCAGCCTTGCCAATGCCAAAACGACAACAGCTTTTTCCGGCGTATTCAATTCTTCTCTTGATAAAGGTGCTGCTTCTTCCGCAGGCGCATAATTATTTATATGAACGACGCGGGATTGCGCTATGCCTTCGCGCAATAAATAAGATTTGATATCAGGTGTATTTGCAATGAAATAATCCGACGTCTTGTAATATTTAAGATCGTAATACCCGCCAAGCCGCGAGACTTTCAGATATTTCCCGTCGGATGAAGCAGGTGTCTTGACCGTCCCGCGCGACATCCAGGTCTGAACAATAACAGGATCGAAATCCTTGATAATCTGCTTTAGTTTCCATGGCGTATAAAAATCGATTTTGCCTCCGAAGGGCAGCGCATGGATTTTAATGCCTGCCTCTTCAAGTCTCGGGTTACGGCCTTTATTGGCGCGCGCGGCCACTTCAATTTCTATTCCGGTTTCTTTTAAAGCCAGGCAGGTATCGACGAAAGCCGTTTCCGCCCCGCCTTGCTCCGCGCCCGCCATGACTTGCAGGACTTTCACTTCGTCACCAAAGGTTTATTAAGATTCAGGGTTTCAACCAGAAGCTCTTTCAAATCGTCTTCCGTATCGTCCATGGTACCGAGAAGTTTCTTACATTCTTTCTTTTCGGTGATCGGAATCGATTTCATGCTCTTGCTTTTAAAAGCCACCGCTTCGTCGATTTTCTTTAAATAGCTTTTCGTTTCCATGGGGCTGGCAAAATCCTGCAGCTTGACCATGCTGTCCAATCGCGCCTTGGCGTCCTTGATTAAAGGATCGATCTCGCCTTGCCATTCTCCGGTGCGCTTTTGCATGCTTTTCGCAAATTCGGGATTGTGCTTGCTGCACGACTCTGCTGCTTCCGAAATATTTTTTCGCACGTCTTCCACGGCACGAATAACACCATGACTGCTGCGGATTGCGGCAAATTGCTTGGTCTGATTCTCGGTTAAACCATCGAGGATTTTCTTACTGGCCGCTTCAAGTTTGGTCAGCGGCGTCTCCGGTTCTTTCTCGGCTGCGTAAGCCGCCGAGAAAGTGAACAGGATGCACAAGGAAACGAGGCGAAATAGCATATTTTCTATTCTACCAAACGGTTCCACCAGCCTTTTTTCTTGGAGCCATCCGCATTCAAGGACGGATCCTGCGCCGAAGATTCTGGTTTTGTATCGTTGGAAGCAGACACGGCCACAGATTCAGCCTGAGATTGGGGCTGCGGCGTTTCCGTTTTGCGCGAAGAAAATCTTTTTGCCTGGAATTTCGGCTTTGCTTCCGTCACTGGCTGGGGCTGAATTTGATCAGCAGGCGTTACATAAGGGGCCGGCTGCTGTGCATCATTACCGTCTTGTGGCTTGTCGCCTCGATCCCGACCGTTACGACCGCGGGTTTTTCCGCCGCGGTTGCCGCGACGTTTGTTGCGGTCGCCTTTATCTCCGCGGTCATTACGCGGTGTATAATCCTTACTGTTACCATTAATTTGCTCGTCAACGATTTCGGCTTCTTCTTCGTCGATATCGTCGAACGGGCTTGGAACGGCGACTGGTTTGACATTAGGTTGCGGACGACTATGCGCGTAATCATTCTCTTCTTCGTCGTCGAAACGGGCGCCGCGCGGGCTGTCAGACACTTCCGCCTTGATAGATTCAACCTTGAAGCCTGTCGGAGCCAGTTCGTCATCGACCTTGATCATGACCTGGAAATTATAGCGACGCTCGATATCGGCGAGTATATTGCGCTTATGGTTAAGCATATAGATCGCAATAGCATTCGGGATTGTAAGTTCGACCTGCTCGGCCTTGTTTTTAAATCCTTCTTCTTCCAAAGAGCGCAGCGCCAAAATACAGGCAGAGTCGACGGAGCGAATCGAACCGACGCCTTTGCAATGCGGGCATTTCTCGTATTGCGCTTCGGTCAGCGATGGGTTGAGGCGTTGGCGCGACAATTCCAAAAGCCCGAAGGATGAAATACGACCGACCTGGATACGCGCACGGTCAGATGATAAGGCATCTTTCAGGCGGCGTTCGACTTTCGAATTATTGCGGTGATCTTCCATATCGATAAAGTCGATAACGACCAAACCGCCCAAATCGCGCAAACGCAATTGACGCGCCACTTCATCGGCAGCTTCAAGGTTGGTTTTCAGTGCCGTCTCTTCGATATGACGCTCTTTCGTCGCCCTTCCTGAGTTAACGTCAACGGAAACCAGCGCTTCCGTCGGGTTAATGACCAAATATCCGCCGGAACGAAGCGTGACTTGCGTCTCGCCGATCTCGGCTATCTGATTTTCGACCTGGAAACGATGAAATAGCGGAATTTTCGCGTCCGCATATTCTATGACTTTTTTGACATGGGACGGCATCAGCATCTTCATGAAGTTTTTGGCTTCTTTGAAAGCAGCTTCTCCCTGAACCTGAATATCTTCAATATCGTTGCCGAAGATGTCACGCACCGCGCGTTTGACGAGATTGCTCTCTTCATAAATATTGGCAGGCGCAACCGATTGCAGCGTTAATTCGCGAATATTGTCCCATAGGCGCATTAGATAATCGAGATCGCGCTTAATCTCGTCTTTATCTCGCTGGACGCCGGCAGTTCTCAAAATAACCGACATACCTTCAGGCACGCTCAACTCTTTTAGAATTTCTCTCATACGTTTGCGTTCGGCAAAGCTCGCGATTTTGCGTGATACGCCGCCACCACGAGGGGAGTTCGGCATAAGTACGCAGTAACGGCCCGGCAAGGACAAATATGTCGTAACCGCAGCGCCCTTATTGCCACGTTCTTCTTTTTGTACCTGCACCAGCATGATCTGGCCGCGCTTGATAACTTCCTGAATTTTGTAGTTTTTGCGTAAATTAAAACGGAAAGGCTGATCGCCCTCGACACCATCGCCGCCGACCAGTTCGACACGCTTATTGCGGAAATTATGACGTCCGCCTTTTTGATTTCTACGACCGTTACGATCCCCGCCGCGTCCCACGCGCTCTGCGCGCTCAGGACGCTCGCTGCGCTCACCGCGCTCTTCACTGCCACGGTCATTACGATCACGCCCGCCTCTGCCACGAAAGCGGTTACGGCCCCTGCGGCGGCGACCTGAACGATTATTTTTTTCTTCTTCAATAACTTCTTCGTTCTCGGCGCGGAAAGCAACCCAGACAACCGTGTGCTCTACGCCTTCTTCATCTGCCTGCGCATCGGCACGAATGCGAATAATCGCTTCGTTCTGCTCAACCAAGGATTTGACGATCGAACCGGTTTCCGCATCGAATTTAAACGCTTCGCCCTCTTCGGAGGTTTCATATTCCTGCGTTTCTGCATTGAAGCCTGTCACAGGGCGATAAATCCACTCGCGGAGGATTTTGATCGGTTCTTCGGCTTCTTCAGCGGAAGCTTCTCCGTTTTCTTCAGATATTTCTTCGGACGTTTCATTATTGTCCGAATTTACTTCATCATCCCCGTCACTGGACTCAGATTCGTCTTCTGATTCCTGCTCGTTATTTTCTTCGTTTTCTTCAGCTTGAAACCGGGCCTCTTCTTGAGATTCTTCATATGAGGAACCGTCGCCCCCAACCTCTTCAATAACTTCTTCTTCGACGTTCTCGTCTTCGCTGTCGTCGGAAGATTCTTCGTTATTCTGATCAGAATTGTCTTCGGCAGGAGTTTCACCGCGCTCCATAGCCGCCAGTGCCGCTTCTTCTTCAGCGATCATGCGCTCTTCTTCAGCCGCCATTTGCTCCAGCATTGCTTTTTGTTCGGCCAATAAGGCCTCGCGGTCGGCGACTGGAATGCGGAAATAATCAGGGTGGATTTCAGAGAACGGCAGGAAGCCGTGGCGGTTACCGCCGAAATTAACGAAAGCGGCTTGCAGGGACGGCTCGACGCGCGTCACCTTGGCAAGGAAAATACTTCCCTTTAATTGCTTGCGAACCTTACTTTCATAGTCAAATTCGATCAGGCGGTTGCCATCGACGACGGCAACCCGTGTTTCTTCTGCATGGGTTGCATCGATCAGCATACGTTTAGTCATTTTAAAACTCCATAATATGCGGACGCGCTGCCAGGTCGCTCTCATCCCTATTGCGACTGTAAAAGGGGGATGTGAAGACGGCGCGGAGGGTCCGCTTGTCAAATAATTTATAAATATGGAGTCCTGATGAAGGCGAAAACGTCTGAAAATATTTCAGCTCTAACGCCAGCCGTCCCCGCCCTACAGATAAAATCTATCTGCAAAACGGTCTGGAAAGTCAAACGATCCTCGAACAATATCAGGACTTCCCAATTGAAACGCTACGGCTAGCGAAACCTTTCCTTAAATCGAAATACTAAAACCGTAACAGTCGCGAAATTGAAGATATAGACTCTGGTGCGCCTCGACAATGAAAAAATTCATATAATATGACAAGAATATGCAGGTGGTGTTTGTGAACTTTACTGTTTTTATTGTATGATTTGCTTCTCTTCTGATCTATTCCTTCAGGAATCTCATGCGTTTTTTTCTCCTACTGATCCCTTTTTTGGTTTTCTCCCTGCCCGCCTCCGCACTCGATGTCAGCGGCATACGTTTTGGTACGCATGCCGACAAGCAGCGAATTGTCATAGAACTTTCAAAATCCGCCCCTTTCAAAGCCTATGTATTGGACAACCCCTCCCGTATCATCGTTGACTTGCCCGATTTTAAATGGAAGGTCGGTACGATCCAGAAACCGGTCAAAAGCTCGATTGCGGATATCCGCCACGGCAATCTCGGCAAAAATCAATCCCGCATCGTGCTTCAGGGAAATTCCGGCATTTCGATACTCTCCTCCTTTATTCTTCCAAAGGATTTCGGCCAGCCGAACCGTATCGTAATTGATTTCAAATCCTTCGGCAGTTCAGCGCCGGTGGCAAGCAAAGGCGCGAGACCGTATTCAGCCAGCACAGTACAGAATCTGGCTGCCAAGTTTCCGCCACCAGTCACACCACCAAAGCCCGAAAAAGCAAAAGCGGTTGCCGTTCATGAAGCCGTCAAGAGTAGCCGCGATCTTCACGAAGAGGCTTTCTCCTACCGCGATATGCCAGATTTGAAACAGGCTTCCAAACCTAAAATCAGCCAGAAGCCTTTGGTTATTATCGATCCCGGCCATGGCGGACAGGATCCAGGCGCCAGAGCGGCCAATGGAGCCTACGAAAAAACCATCGTTTTGGCGGTTGCAATGGAGCTAAAAAAACAATTACTCGATAGCGGCCAATACCGTGTTCAGATGACGCGCGACACGGATGTCTTTATCCCCCTTAAAGAACGCGTCAAATTTGCGAGACGCAACGGAGGGGATCTGTTTATCTCGCTGCATGCCGACTCTATGGCAAATTCTACCGTCTCAGGCGCCTCGGTTTACACACTTTCCGATACCGCTTCCGATAAAGAAGCCGAGAAACTGGCCGAACGCGAGAATAAATCCGACGCAATCGCCGGCGTTAATCTCTCAGGCCAAGACAATGACGTTGCCAATATCCTGATTGATCTCGCCAGCCGCGATACGATGAACCAATCGCGTTATCTGGCCAATACGGTCGTTTCGACCCTGCCCGGCAAGGGCGTCGAAATGCTGTCGCGCAAACCGCATCGCAGCGCCGGCTTTGCCGTTTTAAAAGCAATGGATATTCCCTCTATCTTGGTTGAAATGGGTTATTTGACAAATTTGAACGAAGCGATGAAGCTTTCTACAAAAGAATACAGGGTAAAGGTCGCCAAGGGCTTGAAATCGAGCGTTGATGCTTATTTTACGAAAGTTGCCAAGCTAAATACGCCATAAATCATTTGCGATATTCCAAAAGCATTTCCGTAGTAACAAAAAGTTCCGTAAATAATTTCAAAAAATCTTTTAGTTACAGGCTTGAAGACTGATTCCACTCGTGTATAAACATTACAGGTTTTGCTCTCTTCGAAGAGTAATTTCTTTAATTACATTAACCACCAACCTCTATGAGGATTTCTACCATGAAAAAACTGATCGCTTCTTTGGCTCTCGTAGCTTCTGTCGCTGCTCTTTCCGCTTGTGATTCTTCAGGCGACGGCTATGTCGATACACAACCTCCATACTCCACAGAACGCACAGCTGGCGCAACGCAAGCTGCTGCTCCTGTTCAGTCTGCTGAGCCAGTATTCGAAAGAAAAGTTACGAAGTAATTTTTTCGAAATATCGAATTTAAAAGGCTGTCCTGTTCATCAGGCAGCCTTTTTTAATACCTAAATCAATTTGCAGGCCAAAGGACAAGATTGCGGCTTTTATGCAACAGATCGGAACTTTTTCCTGATAACTGTGGCAAATCTGCATATAGGCTCTTGAATAACAAGAGCTTAACCAGTAGCACTGGAATTATAATTCTTTGCACATTCGAAGAGAGTTCAAGGAAATATAAAAAACTTTAAGGAGACACAGATATGAAGAAACTCGCAATGGCTGTATGCCTGCTCGCTTCTGTTGCTGCGCTTTCTGCTTGCGAAACAGCAAACAGCAGCGAAACAACAACACACGGCAGCACAGTAATGGAAAAATCGGTTACAAAGTAATCCTTTTTCTCTGCTAAAATTTAAAGACCGCTCCTCTTTTTGAGAAGCGGTCTTTTTATTGCAGAAATTGTCATTTACTGCGAAGGCAGGAGACTAATTAATTATTCCGATAAAAGGGTTTACGTTCAGCTGTCTTTTCAACCGACACTTCCTTAACCATAGCAGTTTTTTCCACGGCCTTTTTCACCGGCACGGCAACTTTTTGAATTACTTCTTTTTGGACGCGGATATTATCATCCGGATTATTACTGCGTCCATCGCTACCAATTGACGCTGTCTGCGCCCGCTCGGCAATCGCAACCGGATAGCCTTTGCGCTCTTTCACGACTTTGCGAATGGCAGCCCAATCAAGCTTTTCTACGCCCGGACCGGCTTTCTTCATGATGTAGGATAAATCACGCTCGGATAATTCGTAATCTGGCACCGCGCCTTCTTTTTCCATCATCGTCGCCTGCGCTTGTGTCGGATGCACTTCGAGATAGAATTTATCCGCAATCCATGCGGCCTTGATCGGCTGGTCTACGACTGTGATTTTTGTGCCGACCGGCATGTCGTCGAATACCTTGCCGATATCTTCGGGAAACATACGAATACAGCCTGACGACACGCGGCGCCCGATTCCATAAGGTTTATTCGTACCATGAATAGCAATAAGCGGAAAACCGAGATACAACGCATGCGTCCCCATCGGATTGTCTGGGCCCGGTGGAACCGTAACAGGCAATGTCGGATCTTCCGAGCGCATACGAGCAGTCGGTGTCCATGTCGGGCCTGCTTTTTTACGAACGATAGTCGTCGTGCCGATAGGCGTTAAAAGACCATCGCGACCGATGCCAATAGGATAAGTCACAGGTGGCGCGTTTAAAACCTTGTAATGATACATACGCATTTCAGCCAGATTGATAACGACGCTCTCCCTTGGAGCATCCGGTAAAAGATGCATCGTCGGAACGACGACTTTGGCGCCTGCACCTGGAATCCATGGATCGAGATGCGGATTGGCTGCACGCATTTCAACGAAACCAATATTGTAATCACGCCCGATATGCACCAGCGTATCTTCATAATTGGCGCTAACGGTTTTAATCTCGCCTATATAATTCTGATTATAGGCAGCTTCGGCAGTTGCGGATAAACCGAGCGCCATGGCAGTTGCAAGGAAAAGGGTCAGTTTTGCGTTCATGGTTTTCATTCGTGACAATGTCAGTAAAGTTACATTCCAGAACGGGGCGTGTTCCGGAGTTAGAGTCACCTGACTTTTCTCCTATAATGCCCCGCATTGTCAATGGTTTTCCTAATTATTATAGGCTTTTCTGCAAGGTCTCCGCCACCTTTTCCATGAAGGCTTTGGTATTGAGATAGGCCTGGTCCTTGCCGATCAAAGCGGCCAGATCCTTCGTCATGTACCCTGCCTCGACGGTAGCCACGCAAGCTTTTTCCAGTTTATCAGCAAATTCAACGACTTCCGGCGTATCATCAAAAGATCCGCGATATTTGAGCCCTTGCGTCCAGGCAAAGATCGAGGCAATCGGGTTGGTCGATGTATCGTTTCCTTTTTGATATTCGCGGTAATGGCGCGTCACCGTGCCATGCGCCGCTTCCGCCTCGACCGTCTGACCGTCAGGCGTCAAAAGGACGGACGTCATCAGGCCGAGAGAGCCGAAACCTTGGGCGACGATATCGGACTGGACGTCCCCGTCATAGTTTTTGCAAGCCCATACCATACCGCCATTGGACTTGATGGCAAACGCCACCATATCGTCGATCAAACGGTGTTCGTACCACAGCTTGTTCTTCTCGAACTCACTCTTAAACTCTTCATAAACTTTCGCAAAAATCTCGATAAACTTGCCGTCATAAGCTTTTAAAATCGTATTCTTGGTCGACATATAAAGCGGGCAGTTACGGGCCAGCGCGTAATTAAAACAGGATCGTGCAAAGCCTTCGATCGATTCATCGACATTATACATGCCAAGAGCCACGCCCGGACCTTTGAAGTCATACACATCATGAACTTCCGGCTCGCCGCCCTCAGGTGTATAAGTCAATGTTAGCTTGCCCGGTCCCGGGATTTTTAAATCTGTTGCCTTGTATTGGTCTCCGAATGCATGACGTCCGACGATGATCGGCGCTGTCCAGCCCGGTACATATTTCGGGATATTTTTACAAATGATAGGCTCGCGGAACACAGTCCCGTCCAGAATATTACGGATGGTTCCATTTGGCGACTTCCACATTTTCTTCAATGAGAATTCTTTGACCCGCGCCTCATCAGGCGTAATGGTCGCGCATTTAACACCGACGCGGTACTGCTTGATCGCATTAGCGGCTTCAATTGTTACCTTATCTTCGGTTGCATCACGGTTTTGAACGGACAAATCGAAATATTTCAAATCGACATCCAGATACGGCGTGATGAAATAATCCTTGATCCATGCCCAGATGATGCGGGTCATTTCATCGCCGTCGATTTCAACGATTGGATTTTTTACTTTGATCTTGGACATGGAATGCTCCTAAATATTGTGTAACCTTACGGCTTTACCTGACGAATGACATGGACCCATCAAGGGGACTTAAGGGAAATAGAGTGAAGAAATATATAGGCCTTATCTGCCTGTCGGCAATCATAAGCTCTGGCGCTGCTCCCGTAAAGGCATGGGCAAGACCAATTTCTTATCCGGGCGGTTGGATGTTTATGACCGAAAATGACGGTACGCGTAATGCGGCCCAGCTTGATTATACCCTCGATCCCACAATAGCTTTAGGCGTACGCTCGGAATACGACCGCGCCAATAATTACCAGATTCACACATTAACGATGAATAACCGCCTATGGCGCGACAACCAGCCTGATGCACAAGCCAATCTTTATTTACTCAATGGCCTGGGTTATGCCCTTGATAACGGCACCAATGATACATCTCTGGCCGCCTTTACTGGAATCGAAGCTGATTGGGAAAACCGCCGCTTTTTTACCAACTACCAGAATAAACTCACCTATGCTGGAGATATCGACAGCGAATTCTCACAAAGCATCCGGTTCGGTGTAGCGCCTTACATCGGTGAAGCTGGTGACCTTCACACATGGCTAATGCTTCAAACCGATCACCGCCCTGAAGGAAAGCATCACTTCGAAATAACACCCTTGGTTCGCCTCTTTAAGGGCACGAATCTTGTGGAAGCCGGGATTAGCAATCAAGGCACGGTATTATTCAACTACACGCATCAATTTTAGGAAACTGACATGAAAAAAATTATTCTCTCTCTTACGCTTTTACTTTTTATCTCTCCCGCCTTCGCTGCTGAAACAATATGCACCCAACCTCAATCTATTGCCGTGGTCGATGGCATGGTTTGCGATTTCTGTGCTCAAGGATTGATCAAGACTTTTAAGAAGAATGAAAATGTTTCCGACGTTAAAATAGACCTGACCACGAAAAAGGTAACGATTTTGATGAAACCCGGAACATCTATAGAGGATACGGAGATTGCTAAAAATATTGATTATTCAGGATATAAACTGGTCAGCATTGATCATGCCTGCAATAAAAAATCCTAGCCCTTGCGATATGACTGCAAACTGATGATTGCAGTCTCTATTGGAACGGCATTTTTTGCTGCAATGTAATTTTTGCAGTCAATCAGGACATCTTGAAAATTGAGATAAGTTTCGGGCGGCTTCGAGCTATGACTGACCTTATATTCTACAATGCCCTGCTGGCGATGTTTTGAAATATGAATATACTGTTCGCCTGTCTCAAAATCGATAAACTTAGCCAGAGCGGTTTGAGATTGGGGAAAGAGACAAAATCTAGCGTGAATTCCCTTGTCTCTGAAATCCATGGCAATATCCCCCAAAAGGGTTTTTTCTTGTGCCGTAAATTCCGTTTTGAGATTCGAAACTGATTGAAAAACATTACGCATAATTAAAAGTTATGGAATTGTTACACTAGTTACAACTATTATTTCATATACCCAACAATTTTATCCGCCCCACTTTTGTATAGCCCTTCGCGCTCCATTTTAACTTTTTCAATGAATAGACTCATCTGTCGAGTGAAAGAATCGAGCTTTTCCGAGCGAGCGACTTCTCGGCCATCGCCATCTTTTGCCGTGAATAGAACCCGATCCGGCCCCAGAACTTTCTTCTCGATAGTCAAAAGCGGCGTTTTTCCAGCCTGTTCCCGAAACGCCATTAAATAACGCCCGTTTACTTCGCCAAAGGAGAAATCGCGAAAAAAGCCGTCATAAACGTTCCGGCTATAGACCTGGAAAATGGCATTAAATTCTTGGCGGGTATATCCATTACCCGGGAAAGCCTGTTTTTGCTGCATAGCCCTATTTTACCATGATAATTCGCACGCGCCAAAAACCTTTCTCTTGTTCCTGCGGCCTCCCTCCATTAAAACCTAACCTATCCAATATTTTAAAGGAAATTGTCATGGCTAATTTGCTACGCGAAGTCGATGAGGCGGTCCGCGCCGATAACATGAAACGTCTATGGGACGAACATAAAACGGCGATTGTTACGGGCATCACCGCTCTTATCCTTGGCACGGCGGCTTTTGCGTCATGGAATAGCTGGCAGCACAGCCAGAACCAGAAAAGCACCGATGCCATCATGGCCGCGATGCAAAGCGACAAACCTGCCGAAACGCTGGCCGCAAGCGCTGACCATCAATCCGGTACGCCGCGCGTTATAGCTTATTTGAATGCTGCCGCGCTGGATTTGAAATCCGGTAACAAGCAAAGAGCCTTGGAATCGTATACTGCCGCGCAAGCAACCAAATCCGCCGACAAGGATTTAAGAGATTTGGCGACGTTGCAAAAAACAAATCTTACGCTGGATTTAAAAGTCGATGCCAAGGCTGATGATTTAATCAAGGAACTCAAACCCATCGCCGACAATAAAAAATCACCTTGGGCGGGCGAAGCCTTGTTTATGAGCGCCTTTTTAAAAGGCGAAAAAAATAATGATTTTTCAGGCGCCGTCTCTGATTTGAAAACAATCTCTGGCCGTGACGACATTACGGAATCCATCAAACAGCGCGCCGCGGCCTTGCTGTCGGTGTATGAATTGAAATTATCGGAGAAAAAATAATGAAATCCTTTTCACGCATTACATTACTGGCCACCTGTACCGCCTTCTCCCTTTCCGCCTGTAGCTGGTTTGAATCGAAAGACGATAAAGTCCCGCTGCCGGGCGAGCGTATCTCCGTTTTGGAACTTCAGAAAAATCTGGAGCCGAAAGACAATGAAATGAAATCTTCCGGCTTCGTGTCGCCAGAGCCTTGGAAGAATGAATTCTGGCCGCAAGCAGGCGGATATCCAAACCATACAATGCAAAATCTGGCGCTGAATAATGCCGCCCTGAAAAAGATCTGGAGCGCCGATATCGGTGAAGGCTCACAAACCAAGCTGCCCTTGATCGCCCAGCCTGTCGTTTTTGATAAACAGGTATTCACCCTCGATACCGAAGGTGATGTGCGAGCTTTCGACTTAAAAACCGGCAAGGAACTATGGGAGCAATCGGTTCGTCCTGAAAAAGAAGACGAAGACGTAATCTCCGGCGGCCTTGCTTTTTCTTCCGGCAAATTATTCGTCACGAGCGGCTATAACGAACTTCTCGCTCTCAATCCCGCCGATGGCAAAACGATCTGGAAACAGAAGATGTCATCTCCGTCCCGCGCCGCGCCGTCTATTTTGAACGACCGCGTTTTCGTCGTGACGCTGGAAAACAAAATCGTCGCTTATGATGCCAATGACGGCAAGCAGCTGTGGGATTATCAGGCGCTCAGCGAAGTGGCCGGTATCGTCGGCGCGGCAAGCCCTGCGGTCAATAATGACGTTGTCGTACCTGCTTTCTCTTCTGGTGAGATTATGGCACTGCGCGTCGGCAACGGCTCTGTCGTTTGGCAAGACGATCTGTCTCCGACAACACGCGTTGGCGGCCTTTCTGCCCTGCCCGATATTCAAGGCCTGCCGGTCATCGATAAAGATATGGCTTTTGCCATCAGCTTCGGCGGCAAGATGGTCGCGATCGACTTAAACTCTGGCCAGCGCGTCTGGGAAAAAGAAATGTCCGGCACAGAAACGCCCTGGGTTGTCGGCAATATGATCTTTGTCTTAAGCGCCAATAGCGAGCTGGTTGCCATGACTCGCGATTCCGGCACGGTAGCCTGGGTTCGCCCGCTCTCCGGCTATGTTGAGGAAGAGGCGAGCCGCCTGGGTCTTCTCTGGAACGGCCCTGTGCTTGCCGGTGGGCGCCTGATCGTCACTGGACCCGAAGGCAATCTACTGGAGATCGATCCCAACACCGGAGAAATTATCCGCCGCATGAAACTCGACGATACCGTCGCTGTTCCACCCATCGTTGCCAGCGGGACACTTCTTTTACTTACTCAGGAAGGAACGCTCTACGCGTACCAATAAAACTATGCTTACAGTTGCCATCGTTGGACGCCCGAATGTCGGAAAATCCACTCTCTTCAACCGCCTGACCAAAAAACAACTCGCGATCATCGATGATACGCCCGGCGTAACGCGTGACTGGCGCGAAGCGGAAGGCTCAATCCTTGACCGGAAAATCCGCGTCATCGATACCGCAGGTCTGGAAGAAAAATTCGACGATTCCATTCAGGGCCGCATGCGCCGCCAGACCGAGCAAGCGCTTGGCATGGCCGATGTCGTTTTGTTTATGATCGATGGCCGTACCGGCGTGACCATGCTGGATGAGCATTTCGGCGAATGGCTGCGCTCTCAAAACAAACCTGTTATCCTGCTGGCCAATAAAAGTGATAATGACGAGATCGGCGACGAAGCCCGTAATGATGCTTATTCTCTCGGCTTTGGTGATCCGATACCATTTTCTGTCATCCATGCGATCGGCATTGACGAACTTTACATTGCCCTGACGCCTTTCTATCCCGAAGAAGAAACGGAAGAACAGAAATTCGCCAATCATTCACTGCACTGGCGCGACGAAGCGTTAGACGAGCTTGAAGGTGATGAAGCATTTGATCTCGAAAAAATAATTGAAAAAGAAGACGAACAAAAACCGATCAGGATTGCGATCGTCGGGCGTCCCAATGCCGGAAAATCAACCTTGATGAACGCCCTTCTCGAAGAAGACCGCGTCATTACAGGACCTGAGGCCGGTTTGACACGCGACGCCATTGCCGCTGACTGGTCATGGGGCGGACGAAGATTCCGCCTTGTCGATACGGCAGGCCTTCGCAAGAAAGCCCGCGTCAATAACAAGATCGAGGAAATGGCCGTTGCCGACACGATGCGCGCCATTCGCCTTTCCCAAATCGTCATCGTCATGATCGACGCGCAGAAAATGTTTGAAAAACAGGATTTGCAAATCGCCGCCCATGTTATCGATGAAGGCCGCTCGCTGGTCATCGGTGTCAATAAATGGGATTTGATCGAGAATAAACCCGAAGTGCTCGATGAGCTTAAATATCAGCTTGAAACCTCATTGGCGCAGGTGCGTGAAATTCCGTTTGTCCCAATGTCAGCATTGCGGGAAACCGGTCTCGATAATTTGATGACCGCCGCCGTAAAATCCTATGATATCTGGAACAAGCGCGTAAACACCGGAAAGCTCAATCGCTGGCTCGACGGAAAGGTTAGCGCCTATCCGCCTCCCCTCGTTTCCGGCCGTCCGAATAAAATGCGTTATATGGCACAGATCAATATCCGCCCGCCGACATTTGCCCTCTGGATGTATCGCCCTGATGAATTGCCCGATACTTATAAACGCTATTTAATGAACGGCCTTCGCGAAGATTTCGGCCTGCGCGGTGTGCCGATCCGCCTCTTAACGCGTTTAAGCCGTTCTAAATTCGAGAAGAAATAACTCTAAACATCATCCGGCGTAAAAATCCGCCCGTTATCTTTGCACTCTTCCGAAGCCAGATGGAGGAAAAGCGGTATCAAGTCTTCGGGTTGGCGTAAATCCGCGCCGTGATAACCGCCGGGAAATGCGTTTTTCAACATCGCCGTATCGACCGCGCCGGGGCGAACGATATTTACACGTAAATTAGATTGCTCGCTCTCGGCGGCATAGGTTCTGGCCAAATGAATAACCGCGGCTTTGCTCATTCCATACGATCCGTAATAAGGAACCGCATCGATCCCGAGACCGGAGCCGACAAAAATCGCGCGACCCGCTTTTGAATTCTTAAGAAGCGGATCGAGCGTACGAATAAGCTGCACATTCGCCAATACATTTGTCGCAAAGGCGTCTTTCCATTCTTTGATCGGAGAGTGCGCAACAGGCGTCAACTTGCCTAGAATTCCAGCATTGGCAACAAATATATCAAGCTTGCCGAATTTCTGATCGATTAAAGGGCCGAGCGCCTCAAGCTGATCGATCTCGGTTAAATCAAATGGCACAAGCGTCGCCGTGCCGCCAAAAGCCTTAATCCGGTCGTCTATTTTTTCGAGATTGCGCTGGCCACGGGCCAGCAAAACGACATGCGCGCCTTCGCGAGCATAACTTTCTGCGACCGCCGCCCCGATACCGCGCGATGCGCCGGTGATAAGAGCAACTTTACCTTCGAGCTTCTTAGTCATCAGCGCCGCCGACTTTATGCAGTCGCGTATCGAGTTTATCGCCGGAACAATTATAGGTGACTTGATCAGTCAGCTTCACTGCATAATCGCCGGTGAAACAGGCATCGCAATAACCCGGGTCATTGGCAACGCGCCCCGGCTTGCCCATCGCTTTATACAATCCGTCGATGGAAATATAAGCGAGCGAATCAACGCCGATATATTGGGCGATCTCTTCGAGATTGTGCGTATGCGCGAGAAGCTCTTCAGATGAAGGCGTATCGATACCATAGAAACAACTATATTTGCTCGGTGGTGAAGAGATGCGCATATGAACTTCAGCAGCACCAGCTGCCCGCATCATTTCGACAATTTTGCGTGATGTCGTACCGCGCACGATAGAATCGTCAACCAGCACAATGCGCTTGCCATGCACCAATGAACGATTGGCATTGTGTTTCATCTTCACGCCCAGATGGCGGATACGCTGCGTTGGCTCGATAAAAGTACGGCCAACATAATGATTGCGGATAATCCCAAGCTCGAACGGAATACCTGCCGCTTCTGCATAACCGATTGCTGCCGGCACGCCGGAATCAGGCACTGGCACGACAATATCGACATCGCAGGGATTTTCTTCGGCGAGTGTCGCGCCGATGCGCTTTCTCATTTCATAAACCGATTTACCGCCGATATCGGAATCAGGACGCGCGAAATAAATATATTCAAAAATACAAAGGCGAGATTGTGCCACTTCCAGCGGACGTAAGGATTTAACGCCTTCTTTGGTAATCACCACCATTTCGCCCGGCTCTACATCGCGCACATAATCAGCGCCGATAATATCGAACGCGCAAGTCTCCGATGCTAGAATATAAGCGTCGCCGAGTTTACCGAGGGATAGCGGACGGAAACCATGCGGATCGCGGACGCCGATCAACTGATCCTTGGAAAAAGCGAGCAAGGAATAAGCACCTTCAATGCGTTGCAGCGCCTCGATGAAGCGGTCGACAACAGTTTCTTTTTTGGACAAGGCAACGAGGTGAATAATAACTTCGGTATCCGTCGAGGATTGGAAAAGACTGCCGCGCCCGACAAGCTCTTCTTTTATGGTGAGGGCATTCGTTAGATTGCCGTTATGCGCAACAGCGAAACCGCCGAAGGACAAATCGCCATAGAGCGGCTGTACGTTGCGCAGCCCGGCACCGCCGGTTGTGGCATATCGGTTATGACCGATAGCGGCAGATCCTTTAAGCTTGGCAATCGTTGCGCTATCGCTGAAAATTTCATCTACAAGACCGACATCTCTATGGGCTAGGAAATTTTCACCGTCGAAACTTACGATACCGGAGGCTTCCTGTCCGCGATGCTGAAGCGCATGAAGCCCGAGTGCCGTTAAAGTAGAGGCGTCTTCGTGACCGAATATTCCAAAGATGCCGCATTCTTCTTTTAGTTTATCGTCATCAAACGGAATTGTGGTCAGATTATTCATTGGGCGGCGACCTTTCGGGCAGGGCAGGATCGTTATCAGTTTCAGTCTCGATGAGCTGGTTTAAACTTTTGCGTTCTTCGTCGCTATAGGCCGGAAGCTTGTCGGCAGCTTTTTTGAGTTCGTCTACTTGTTCTTGCGCACGGGTCGCCGCATCGCCGCCAATCGCCTGAATTTCCCGCAGCTTGTCACGCGCAGCATTGCCGGTCCCTTCACTTGTTTCGTTATTGGGCATAAAGCCTTTCAGCCAATCGGAAACTGCTTCGATGTAAACTATGGTTTTTGACTTGCCGAGAATTTCTTTTTTATTTTCATCCGGGATCAGGCTGGCCAGTACCATGTAAATAATGCCAAGGAATAACAAGGCGCGGGCAATCCCGAAAACAACGCCAAGCGTGCGATCGACCGGCCCCAGGCCGATAGCGCGGATGGAGGCCGACATAAAATAACTAATGAGTTGTAGAATTAGAAATACGGCAATGAAAATACCGGCATAAGCGCAAATCTGTGCGGCGATATCATATGAAATCAAACCGAAAAGCTGGCCTTCTCCTTCGCCGAACCAGCCGCGAATGACAGGCGCAACTTTGCTGCCGAACAAATAAGCCGCCATCGCGCCGCCGATGACGCCGAAAATGGTCAAAACTTCACGCACGAAGCCGCGAAAAAACGATATACCCGCCGAAACGAGGATAATCAGGACGATGCCGATATCTATTATCGAAGAAATGCTCATGAATAGGCACATTCTATAGGGAAAAGAGTATGTATTTGCAAGCTTCGAAGCTTTAGCCGGCGGCTTTTTTCAAAGCTTGTTTTTCTGGAACGAGCCCACCCTCGCGCATCATGCGCACAAGGTCGTCGAGATCACCGATTTCATGCAGTTGCAGGCCGTCCGGCGCCGACACCCGCTTGTCTTTTTTATGCCGCTCGGCGCAGCACGCTTCTGTAAACCCGAGCTTGGCAGCCTCTTTCATGCGTAAATCCTGCTGGGCGACGGGACGCACCTCTCCCGACAGGCCGATCTCGCCGAAAAAAACATTCTGCGATGGCACGGGCGAATTTTGCAGCGAAGAGATCAAAGCCGCCGCTACGGCCAGATCCGCCGCCGGTTCGGTAATTTTAATCCCGCCCGCCATGTTAAGGTAAATTTCGGAGCCGGAAAATACGAGGCCGCAGCGCGCTTCCAAAACCGCAATCACCATGGCAAGGCGATTGGAATCCCACCCGACGACCGCGCGGCGCGGAGTGCCATAAGGCGCAGGCGCAACAAGAGCCTGAACTTCGACAAGAATGGGACGCGTGCCCTCAAGACCAGCGAAGACCGCCGAGCCTGTCACATTTTGCTGACGCTGCGATAAAAAGAGAGCGGAGGGATTTGGGACTTCCGACAATCCGCTATCAGCCATTTCAAAAACGCCAATCTCGTCGGTCGGCCCGAAGCGATTTTTGACGGTTCGCAAAATCCTGAAATGATGACCTCGGTCGCCTTCGAAATAGAGAACGGTATCAACCATATGTTCGAGCACGCGCGGCCCTGCGATTTGGCCGTCTTTCGTTACATGCCCGACGAAAAACACGGAAGTGCCGGTTTTTTTGGCAATGCGGATCAATTCCTGAGCGGCGGTCCGCACCTGTGACACTGTGCCCGGTGCTGATTCAACCGTATCGACATACATGGTCTGGATCGAGTCGATGATAAGAACATCGCAGGGATTTTCTTCAATCGTCGCCGCAATTTCACGAACATTTGTTGCACTCGCAAGTGCTACTGGCGCATTGGATAAGCCCAGTCTTGCCGCGCGCAATCTCACCTGATCGACCGCTTCTTCACCAGAGATGTAAACACATTTCAGTCCCTTGGTGGCGAGCGCACAAACGGCCTGTAATAATAACGTCGATTTGCCGATTCCCGGATCGCCGCCGATTAGAACAGCTGATCCCGGAACTATGCCGCCGCCAGTGACGCGGTCGAATTCTCCCATGCCGGTTTTAGCGCGGTTGATTTTCTTCTCGTCCTGAACATGGAGATCGGTCAGCTCTAGAGTCTTTGATTTTCTGGTAGAGCCTAGGCTCTTGGGCGGGCCCGCCTCGATGGTTTCCGCCGTAATGGAATTCCATTCACCGCAAGCCTCGCATTTCCCTGCCCAGCGCGAGGTCACGCTTCCACAATTTTGACAAACATAAGCGGTTTTCGACTTGGCCATGGGCAAAGTATGCCTGATTCGAGACGGAAATCAAGAACATTTAGAGAACAAATATAAGTTTATATTATGCGGAGAGGCTATGCCCTACCATCCAAGTCTCGTCCGATACTAAAACGCGCCAGAATGGCGATTAAGATACAAGCCGCTCTGTGCCCGCCGTGGTTAAAACCTAAATCCCCTGCGTCAGTACACCCGGATAGCTCGCAAACACATTTTTGCGGTCGTTGAAAGTGACGCGCTCAACCACGATCGACAAATGCGGATAGCGGTTCCTTATTAACTCGACACCGGGTTTTGTATCTTTCATATCGATCTTGACCATGTCGCAAACCAGCGCCAGACCCGCAAGTCGGTCATCCCCGTTTTCAAAATCATGGTCGTCGATGATCAACACATATCCTTCATCGCCGATCAGTCGCGCGGAAATTTTCTCAAGACAGCGCGCCTGATCGCGGCTCGGCACATGCGGTTCGACAATCTCGAACATGACATCGCTTTTTTTTAGGTCCGTCGAAGAGATAACATCTTCGACCAATGCCAGAAATTCGCTATCGCATAAAGACGCCAGATGCACATTGACTGCCACCGGCAGGCGCTTCTTTTCCGCCGCGGCCTTGATAGCGAGCGGGACCAAAAATTTATCCGCCCTCACCTGCCAATCGGCAGGCATATCGCGCAGACGGTCGAAATAGATATTATTGGCCAGCGGCGATCCATCGGCATTTTTCAATATCGCCAGCGCTTCATACGCTGTGATCTTGTTTTCATCGACATCGCGATATTGCTGAAACATAAAACCGGGTCTGTGCGGATGATCCCAGATTTCCATCTGAATTTTGTCCTCGGTGTTTGAATGATCGAATTGTTGCTTAAGCATTTTTTATCCCTGTTTCGGCCACTACATAGTATTCGGGATAAATCTGTCAAAGGAAAAAGTTCTTTTTTACAAATACTCTTTCTGCAACGCCCATTTAATCTGGGTAATTTCCGATTTGATGCAAGTGCTTAAAACCAATTGGCGCGTTTTAACCGGCTTGGCGCCAGAGCCAAGATAGACACTATTCTCAAGGCTCAATTTTGCGCCAACGCATGAAAATCTCCATCCGGCTCCGGATGGCAGGCGTAAAATGACTTCCTCGCCATCGTTGAGGACGGTTGCCAAAACACGCGGATGCAGGTGAAAACGCGCGACCGCAGGCATCGCATGGGTCGGGATAATTTCTGCGGTCAGCGTATCCTCGCCGCGTAAATCCAGCCCCTGATCGCCCAAATACAATCGGCGGCGATGGGAAATACCGTTGATCGACACATAAGCGTTATGCATCGCGTCTAGTAAGCAATGCTCGCGGCTCTCGGAACGCATAACCTTGATCTTGCCGTGACGTCGCGCGATATGGCCATCGGATTTAAAATCATGCGCCGGGCGTTCATCAAGCGTGAGCGCCGTATGCGCCGCCGTATGACGTAGCACTTGTTGCCATTCCGGTGATGACGGATGCCCGCCGCAATTAACGAAAATACGCTCTTTGCCATAGGCAAATTCAAAAGACAGCGGCGATGAATGCATCGTCATGTCGCAAGGTGAATCCGCGATGCTCGCCGTATCCAGCATCAATAAAGAACGCCCGAGCTGTACGCGCTCAAACCCTGCTTCCGGCAAAGATTTCATCGCCTTGCCAGTGCTCGCGCTTTGTGTTTGAAGTGCATCCATCAAAAGGATATCGCCCTCTTGCCCGCCATGAAAAAGGCCAAGTTTTTTATCGGCGTAACGGAAGAAACGCAACGCTTGTCCGGCGCGGTCGATGCCATGCTGGATAATCTCCGGCACCGGCAAATTGGCGCGGTTCAACCCGCAGCGTAAATCGAGAAGAATTTGCAGACTATCTACCAGCGCTTTTGGTGAACGCGACGCATGTGAACCATCACTCAAAATTTGCTGCGGAATTTCCTGCAAAATAATCTCGAAAGCCTGCAATATCCAGCTCTCACGGCCCGGGAATGAAAATCCGGCGAATGCCAATCCCTTGGCGGCTTTCAACAGCGCAACGCCTTTTAAATGACCCGGCAGGGATCGTGATAAATGTTTTGCCTGTTTGGTGAGTGATGCATAGTAACGCGCCTGAAAATCTTCGTCGGCGCTGCCGCAAAAGAAATCGTAAAAAGATAGCCAATAGGAAATACGCTCGCCGATAATATCCGCTCTCCAGATATCGGCATCCCAGCGATCATAATCACCGATCCATCCATCGACCATGTGACGGGCGAGCTTTCTTGCAGACTCGCCTCCGGCAGCACGCAAATCACGCAGGAAAGAAAATTCATGGCATTTCAATCTGAGATGCGGATGATCTTCCGCCTCGAACCAGAAGTCACCGGAGAATACTAATGTCGATCCCTCGCATTTGAACAGGCCGCGGCATAAAGCTCGCCCGTTTTCCGCATCGCCCGGCCACGGGTCGATCATCTTCACCGCCATTTCGGACGGCGCTTCGCCGGAAGATAAAAGCCAGTGATAGAATTTGGAGGAATGAGCGGCTGTCGATGTCGCGCGTTTTAAATCATGGATGAGGGCAATAGGCTTTTCCGCGATAGCGATCATCAGCCATTGCCTCTTAAAGCTTTGATCGCCGATGCGTACTGCTCCGGACCGCCTTTAAATACGGCCGTGCCAGCAACTAGTACATCTGCACCTGCCGCGATAACTTGTTTCGCTGTTTCCGGTGCGACCCCGCCATCGATCTCGAGATCTATTACGCGGTTTTGCAGCGCGATCAGTTTTTTTGCTTCTGTAATCTTATCCAGAAGCGGAATAAAGCTTTGCCCGCCAAAACCTGGATTGACCGTCATGATTAAAATAAGATCGACCAGATCCATCACATGTTTGATGGCATCGATCGGTGTTGCCGGATTGAGCGACACGCCCGCGCGTTTGCCAAGCCCGCGAATAATCTGCAGCGATCTGTGGAGATGCGTCGTGCCTTCGGCATGGATGGTAATGATATCAGCGCCTGCCTCGGCGTAATCTTTGAGGTAGGCATCGACCGGCGATATCATCAAATGCACATCGAAAATCTTTTTTGTGTGGGGACGGATACATTTGATGACCGGCGGCCCGAAGGTCAGATTGGGAACGAAATGCCCGTCCATCACATCGATATGAATATAATCGGCTCCGGCTTCGTCAATGGAGCGAACCTCTTCCCCAAGTTTGGAAAAATCGGCGGAAAGAATCGAGGGCGCGATCCGGATATTAGACATATTCATGGATTTCTAAAAATTGGGGGCGAATCAGGGGGAAACTCAGTTATCTATTTATAATATAAGGCGAATCGGCGTGTCGAGAGTTTTTTATGAAATCCTAAGATAAAGCCATTTCTCGTGCAGGCTGATATTCTGGCCTATGACGCGCAATATTTCCGTAGGCCATACCTTTTGCCCACGTCATTACACCACCGAAGAAAGTAAATATTGCTGCTGTTGAACCTGCAGGATCTGGCAGAACGTGAGGCAATACAAAAGAAGATGCCATGATGGCTGTGCCCGCAACAGCCGTCCAGTTTTCCCGCAAAGTTATAGTTCGCCTTTGCAAGTCAGAAATTGGCTTTGCCTCTTCATTAAAAACTTCTTTTGGATTTCCATCAGCATCACTTTGAAGGTAGTAGGTTTTCCTGTACTGAGCTTCATCTATAACACCCAGCTTGAACAGCGCTGTATGAATATTGTCTTTAACTAAAGAATACAGCTTGGAATCTTTATCATCGCCTTTAACTTTACCCATTTTCTCAACGAGTTTTTGGTAGTGATGGAAGAAATTATTCGGATCGAAAATGACAATATTGCGCTTTAAATCTTCCCCATTTTTTTGTCCAAATTTTACCAGCGTAATTTCTCTTTCTAATTCGTCAAAGGTTCCGTGCCCACCTGGCAAGGCCAGACTCCCCCCTGACAATTTCGTCATCAATTTCTTGCGTTCATCAAGATCTTCTACAATATGGAGTTCGGTCAATCCTGGGTGAATTCTGTCTTTGGGTGTCGCTTTTGTGACAACACCGATAACTTCGCCGCCAGTGCGAAGCGCGCCATTTGCGACCACGCCCATAAGACCATGTTTCGTCCCACCGAAAACAATCTTTACACCATGCTTTGCCAGCTCTTCGCCCAAAAGAGATGCCGCCACAATATGGTCTTCTTCCATATTGGGATTTTCACCACAATAAACAGCTACTGATTTGACACTCATCGATAACCCTCCCTAGGTATAGAAGAGAATAACAAATAATATTTATTATGACAATAAATTACTCTAAGTGTCTGATTTTTATCAATTAACCCGCAGACGGCTGATAAAAAACCCATCCATTCCGCCGAGATTTGACAGATGCGATGGGAAAATCCGTACATCGCCGTACTGGGTCAGGATATCGCCATAGCCGCCGATTTCCTGCGGTTGGATCGGCAGGCGCTGCGCCCGGCCTGATTGCACCACGCGGTCGATCTGGTATTCGCCTTCTTCTTTTTGCAAAGAGCAGGTGCAATAAACAAGAATTCCGCCCGGGTTCATCATCGTCAGCGCATTATCCAAAAGCCGCGCTTGCAGATCAGCGAGTGTCGTAATGTCGTTATAATTTTTCAGCCACGGCACATCGGGATTGCGGCGGATCGTACCGGTTGCCGAACAGGGTGCGTCGAGCAGAATATAATCTGCCGCCTCGCGCGGACGCCACACGCTTGCATCGGCAATTTCAGTGCGCACATTGTCTGCCAGATTCAAACGTTTCATATTTTCGGCAAGGCGCGTCACGCGCTTGGCGCTACGATCCACGGCCACTACTTTCGCACCTTGAGCTGCGAGTTGCGATGTCTTCCCTCCCGGCGCAGCGCATAGATCGTAAACGGTCTTATCTTTTAAGGGTCCGAATAATTTGGCGGGCAGCGCGGCGGATGCGTCTTGTACCCACCACATGCCTTCTTCAAAACCCGGCATCTCGACAATCGGCTTCGGCGATACCACGCGTAAGGTTCCGGTCGGCAAAATATTGGCTTGCAGCGTTTCCGCCCATTGCGCCGCCAGTTCCGGGCGTTTCAACGTGATATCGAGCGGCGGCTCCATCATATTGGCAGTGGCGATATCGACAGCGCCCTTCAAACCGAAATCATTGATCCAGATTTTGAGCAGCCAGTCAGGCGTGTTAAGGCGCGCGATATCCTGATTTGTCGTCCAGTCGCGGCCTTCATTGGCGATCTTGCGCAAGATGGCATTGATAAAACCTTTCATGCGCGTATGGCCTTCGGCTTCTACCAGTTGAACGCTAGTATTCACCGCCGCATGATCGGGCACATGCATAAAGATCAATTGGGCCACGCCCATGCGCATAATATATTCGAGCACCGGCGGATTGAGCGGCTGGTCGGGACGACTTAAAGAGCGCTTGATTAAATCGTCGATCTGACCCAAGCGGCGAATAACCGTTGTTACCAACATTTTGATAAAGGCACGGTCGCGGACATTCAGCGCATTGAACTCCGCGCTTTCGTCGATAGCCTGATCTAGATTATGCTTTTTTTGAAAAATGGTCTGTAAAAGCTTGAGGGCGACTTTCCGCGCCGCCAGCATTTCCGCCGGAGGGATAGGATCGTAAAGATCCGTCTGATTTAAATGTCCGTTAGAATGTTCTGGCGGTGTCATTGAAAAGTGCTGCCCTAATGTTCTTAACCTTTTACCTTGCTATGGTAAAACAGGCAATAGCGGAATTAGACCCAAGGATTCTTCGGCTTATCGTCAAATCCACTGCCAAAACTTGCAAATTTATCGCCAAAGACATCGTCATGCAGGTCCTGCGTCTTCATAAACTTGCCGGTCTTGTCCATCTCCAAAAGCCTGCGAACACGTTCCTCGGTTTTAGGGTGGGTCGAGAACAGCCCGTCGACGCTGCGTAGGTGTAGCGGATTGATGATAAACATATGAGCGCTCGCCGGATGGGCTTCGGCGCGCATATTGTCGATCAATTTGGCATCATTGGAAATGGTTGCCAGCGCAGAGGCCAGCGATCTTGGTTTGCCGGAAATTTCCGCGCCCATTTTATCGGCTTCATATTCGCGCGCGCGAGAAATAGCCATCTGCACAACCATTGCCGCCAGCGGCGCTAGAATAACAACAGCCAAGGTTGCGATCGGATTGGACCGTTCACGATTGCCGCCAAAGAACATGCCGAATTGAGACAACATCGAAATCGCCCCGGCGAATGTGGCTGTAACCGTCATGATCAAAGTATCTCGGTGTTTGATATGGGCCAGCTCGTGCGCGATCACGCCTTCGATTTCATCAGATTTCAAACGGCTGATCAGCCCAGTATTAACGGCCACTGCCGCGTTTTCGGGATTGCGCCCCGTGGCAAACGCGTTGGGTTGATCGCTCTCTATAATATAAAGTTTTGGCATCGGAAGGCCTGCATTCCTTGCCAGCCGCTCCACCATGGCATAAAGCTGCGGCGCTTCGGCAGGGCCGACCAGTTTTGCGCCAAAATGACGTAGCACCGCCTTGTCTGAATTATACCACGCCCATAAATTCATTCCGCCCGCGAAAACCAGCGCGATCATCATGCCCCGACTGCCGCCGATCAAGGAACCGATACCCATGACCAAAGCGGTCATCCCCGCCATTAAAATCGCGGTCTTTAAATATCCGTTCATTTAGGCAACTTCCGTATGGTTTCCGATAATCTTATCTTCAAGATCACAAGCAATTGTGACCATAAGAGCATAAATCTCACGAATTTCGTTTTCATGAATTCCCGCGCGAAGTCCTGCGCGGTCAATCACCTCGCGCACGCGGTCTTCAAGAATAGCAGGAATATGTTCACGGGCTTTCAATGCGCCGACTTCATGAATGATATCGAAACGCTGCTTGAGCAAATCGACGATTTGGTCGTCGAGGGCGTCAATTTGGGTGCGGTAAGGCTTTAGTATTTCCATGAGAATAAAATATGGAATACAGCCACCAAAGTCTAGGCCCAATAGGATCAGGCCGCCTCCACCTGGTCGATTTGCGCCAGCATTCTGCGCTTTGGAAGGCTATCGGTATAATTTTCCTGAATAAAGAAAATCATTTTTTCCCTGATCTGGCAGCGAAGATCGAAAGCCTCAGGCGCGCTGTCGGCACTGGCCAAAATTCTGACCTCCATTGTATTTTCACGGAAATCTGTGACTTGTACGACTTTAACCTTGCCATTCCACAGAGGATTATTGTGAAGAATGCGGTCCAGCTCTTCGCGAAGGGGCTCGACCGGCATCGAATAATCCAGATAGATCATCACTACCCCTAAAAGATCGGAAGAATGTCGTGTCCAATTTTGAAAAGTTTGTTCTACAAAGTAAGAAATCGGCACGATCAACCGCCGCTGATCCCAGATCTTGACGACCACATAGGTCAGGTTGATCTCCTCGATCACGCCCCATTCTCCTTCGACGATCACTGCGTCTTCGAGCCGTATCGGCTGAGTAATAGCAATCTGCAAACCGGCGAAAAAATTACCTATGGTTTTCTGAGCCGCAAAACCGATCACGATACCGGCGACACCTGCAGAGGCCAGCAAACTTAGTCCCAAAGCGCGAATACTATCGAACGTCATGAGCGCGCCCGCGACAGCGAAGAGGATAACCAGCGCCGAAACAAGACGTCTTAGAATCCTGACTTTTGTTGTCATCATTCGCGCGCTTAAATTATCTTTTTGCGTGACATCGTACCGGCGTAAGACAAAAAGTGTGCTTATATTAATCGCTTTAATGCAAAGCCAGGCGACGATGGAAATGGTCGCAATCGGATAAATTGAATTAACGATGATATTATCTTCAAGGTTGAGCGCTGGAATCTTTGTTACGAAATAAACGAAGGTCACGATAAAAAGTACAGTGACCGGATAACGCATCTCGCGCAATATCTGGTGGCGTAGCGCGATATTACTCGCTTTTATTTTCGTCACCGCCCAATATATAATAATACTGACGACCAGCGCACCGGCGGTAATGCTGAGTAATGTCATCCAGTCGGGGAAATTAAAATTATTCAATACTATGACCTCCTTTTACTTACGCTACAAAGGCGATGGGTCAGATATTGTTCCCTATTTAATATTCTAAAAAGCATAAGCTTATTATGATATCATGACGTCTTCTTATATTTCTCACTTAACATTGTTGGCGCCCGTTATCGGTATAGACACACCAGATAATTAGTCTTTCATAATCCTCGACATAACTATTGCCTTCGCACAGCATATATTTCTACTTATAACCTTTTCTGTTTTCGATAAATACAGGCTTTGGAAAAAGAGAAAAATCAGCGATTTATATAAGCATATTTGTCTACCTAGCCCCTGTTTAGCCTAATTTACAGGTTGTTTTTCTTATGGAATGCAAATATTAATCCCATATCAGACAGTTAGCATTGTTTGCACCGCATAAAAAACTGGCTTTTTGTGCTCATTTCCTGTATCTCTCCGGCGAATTTAACGCCGAAAAGCCCGAACATAGATAGACACAGATGACAAAGCCAAAGAATATCAGAAACCTCGCCATTATCGCTCACGTTGACCATGGCAAAACAACCTTGATCGATCAGATTTTACGTCAGGCGGGCTCCTTCCGCGACAACCAGAACGTGGCTGAGCGTGTCATGGATTCCAACGATCTTGAAAAAGAACGCGGCATTACAATTATGGCGAAATGTACGTCCATTCTCTGGGACGGTATGCGCGTCAACATTATCGATACTCCTGGACACGCGGATTTCGGCGGCGAAGTTGAGCGTATCCTCTCCATGTGTGATGGCGTTATCCTGCTTTGCGATGCTGCTGAAGGCCCGTTGCCACAGACTAAATTCGTTCTCGGCAAAGCGCTGAAACGCGGTATCCGCCCGGTTGTCCTGATCAACAAGATCGACCGTTCCGATGCCCGCCCTGACGAAGTCCTGAACGAAGTCTTCGATCTGTTCTCCGCCATGGACGCAACTGACGAACAACTCGACTTCCCGGTTCTCTACGCCTCTGGCCGCGACGGCTGGGCCGCTGACTCACTGACAGCGCCGCGTGAAAACCTTCACCCGCTTTTGGATTTGATGGTCAAGCATATCCCTGAACCGACCGGCGATCCGTCAGCTCCGTTCACGATGCTGGCAACGCTTCTCGAAGCTGATCCGTTTTTGGGCCGTATGCTGACAGGTAAAGTCCAGACAGGTACAGCAAAGGTTAACCAATCTGTTCACGCGATGAATTTAAAAGGCGAAGTTGTCGAGCGTTTCCGCCTAACCAAACTCATGTCTTTCGACGGTATCAAACGCGTTCCGGTCGATCAGGTTTCTGCCGGAGACATTATTTGCATCGCCGGTATGACGGAAACATCCGTTGCCGATACGATTGCCGATACATCCGTGACAAGTCCGCTTGAAGCCCAGCCAATCGATCCGCCGACGATGGCTGTGACCATCACGGTGAACGATTCACCTTATGCCGGTACAGAAGGCAAGAAACTGACATCGACGATGTTACGCGACCGCCTGATGTCCGAAGCCGAAGTCAATATCGCGATCAAGGTAACCGAACCTGAAGGGCGCGATTCCTTCTCCGTTGCCGGACGCGGCGAACTTCAACTTGGCGTCTTGATTGAAACCATGCGCCGCGAAGGTTTTGAGATGTCCGTCTCGCGTCCACGCGTTGTCATGAAAGAAGAGAATGGCGAAAAGCTTGAGCCGTACGAAGAAGTCATCGTCGATGTGGATGATGCTTATACAGGCGCGGTTATCGAAAAAATGACCGACCGCAAGGCTGAGCTTGTCGATATGCGTCCGTCCGGCGTTGGTAAAACGCGCATTATCTTCAAAGCGCCATCGCGCGGTTTGATCGGTTATCAGTCGCAATTCCTGACCGACACGCGCGGTACAGGCTTGATGAACCGCTTGTTCGACTCTTACGGCCCGTACAAAGGTGATTTCGGCGGACGTCGTAACGGAGCCTTGATCTCGACCGATAAAGGCGAAGCTGTTGCTTATGCGATCTTCAACCTGCAGGACCGCGGCCAGATGTTTATTGGCAACGGCGATAAGGTTTATCAGGGCATGATCGTCGGCGAACACAACCGTGAAAACGATCTCGACATTAATGTTCTGAAAGGCAAGCAGCTTTCCAACGTTCGCGCCTCCGGTAAAGACGATGCCGTTATCCTGACACCGCCGCGTAAAATGTCCCTCGAAGACATGATCGCCTATGTCAACGATGATGAGCTTCTGGAAGTCACACCGAAATCGCTTCGTCTGCGCAAAAAATACCTGACGCCGAACGAGCGTGAGATCGCGAAGAAAAAAGCGAAGGTTGGTTAATTCTTGCATTATTCATAAATATTGTATTAAACCGTCCCGATGGACGGTTTTTTATTGAGTCAAATATTTGGTACTGCTGCTTTATCCTTCAGACTTGGCAGTCTCTATGTGCAATCCAAATTTCCTGACGCACAACGCATGCGATTATCGGTTATCCCTGCACATGTTGTTACATCTGCTTCCTATGCTTTTTCCGGATCTGCAACGGCGGCCACATCTTATAGCGGCGCAGCCATCCGATCGGCTTTATTATCAACACGATGGGGAAATAAATATAAAAATGCCATTACCGCGTTTAACATTGCGGCTGTCGGTGCAACGACAGCAATACTTTATGAAAGTCCCGAAGATATTTTGCCTTTTTCTGGAACTGTCACAGCAGCCGTTGGCGATTATCAATCCCAAGGTCGATATAACAGATTTATTTATTTGCTTGGACGTACAGCAATATGGATCCCCTTAGCTGCCGCAAATAAGAATTGGGCTATGCTGACGGCAGAAATTGCATCACTGGCTATACAGATAAATTCAATTAGAACTCATGATATAAGAAATGCCGCAGGTGAAAAAGCAACAAGCTTTGATAATTTGAAATCTTATTTGCACGGCATATTTCACGATTCTGCAACGGGAGCAGATATCAATGGTCAAGTTTCAAGAAATACAGGACATGCCCCCGTAGAACGTCAATATCAACAAAAACTGGAAGCGCGGCCTAATCCTTACTTCAACTCTGCGTCTCTGCGGCTAAAATAGAATTTCCCCTTTTGGCGGCAAATTGTCTTTTTCTTGAAATTTACCTTTCGGTCTGCTTATAATAACCCATCACCGCCCGGACTCCGTCCGGGCTTTTTCATTTTAACAATTGTCATCCCGAGCGTAGCCGAGGGATCTCACCTTAAATAGATGAGATGCCTCCACTTCGGTCGGCATGACTAAAAAAGGAACTCCCAATATGACCAAACATACAAAAGGCTGGACGCCCGAACGGCGTGCGGCAGCCCGTGAACGCATCCTTAAAAACAAGCCATGGGAGAAATCCACCGGCCCCAAAACCATTCAAGGCAAGGAAAAATCCTCCCAGAACGCATTGAAAACAGGCTATCGGACGAAAGAGCTTCTAGCTATACGCAAATATTTACGGGATAGCCGGCGCGTGATGGAAGCAATTTACGAACGACGCTTCAGGATAACCAGATCGCCGACATATAAACTGAAATCGGGAAAAATGGACGAACGAACTAAAGAAATCATCCTGAATTGGCCAATTCCGACATTCAAACTAAAAGATCGCCGGAACCTTTAACCTCAAACATTGTTTGTTTCTTATATTTCCACGGAGCAAGATATGTTTTTTACCGCCCTCAAGCGCGCCACCCCTGTCTCTTTTTATCCAATGGATGAATTGGAAAATAATGAAGGCAAAACATTCACGGCGATCCAGTTTGACAATATCTGCCGCATTGGCTCGTTCTGCCGCCGCAGCGGTGAAAAAACCGAACATTAATATTCTTCACAATACTCTTGTATTCAAACTTACTTCCGCAAAGATTCCGCTTCGCGGCGGACATTTTGCCCCAAGGCGCTTGCTTGTAAGGACGCGCTACTGATCTCTCCCATATCCTCGCTTATCAGCTGGGCAGCAATCGAAGTGGACTGCATTGCATGGGAAATGCTAAGAGATACCGCGCTTTGTTCTTCAACAGCAGAGGCCGTAGACGATACATAATTCTCCACAGCTTGAATCGAAGATTTAATTTCCGACAGGCTTTTGACCACCGTCTTTGAAATATTCTGCACTTCGCCGATTTCCGCACTAATCCTGTCTGTTGCGTCAGCCGCTTGTTTGGCAAGGTTCTTGACCTCACCTGCCACAACGGCGAAGCCTTTACCCGCCTCTCCGGCCCGTGCGGATTCAATCGTTGCGTTGAGCGATAGAAGATTAATTTGCCCTGCAATGGTCTGGATCATGTCAACGATTCCGTTCATAGCTTTGGCAGCCTTTTCAAGACATTGTACCGACTGATCGGCTTCCTCGGTTTGGCCAATAGCCACGTTAACGGCTTTCATAGAAAAATTCATGCTGTTGGTTATTTCCGCAACCGATGCGTTCATTTCCTCAACGGCCGAAGCAACCGTGCTGACATTTTGACTGGATTCATCAGCCTTCGCCGCAGCTCCCGCTGCTTTATGACTGACACTGCCAATGGCAACATCCATCTCCGAAATATTGGTTATAACGTTTTGTATAGCGTTAACTTGACTTGTAATATCGGTTGCAAACTTGACAACCTTAAACGGCTTTCCCTCGCTGTCGAAAACGGGATTATAGGAAGCCTCGATCCATATTTCCTGCCCTTGCTTGTTAAAGCGTTTAAATTGAGCGGCCTGAAATTCCCCATTGTTAAGTTTCTGCCAGAACTCGGTATATTCCGGACTGCTCCGGTAAACCGGATCTACGAACATATTATGATGACGACCTTTAATTTCCTCGAGTGTATATCCTGTCGCGCCAAGAAAATTTTTATTAGCCTTGATGATCGTGCCGTCCATATTGAAATGAATGACCGCTGTAGAGCGGTCGAGCGCCGCCAATAAAGAATCATCCTCCATGGATTTTCTTTTTTGCTCGGTAATATCGCTGGCGAATTTAACGATAGCGAAAACTTGCCCTTTTTCATCGCGCAAAGGATTATAAGTTGCCTGTATCCATATCTCGCGACCATTTCTTCCAAGCCGGCGGTATTCCGCTTGCTGGAATTCTCCTTTGCGCAGAGCATCCCAGAATTTCTGATAGTCTGATCTAGAACTTTCTGCAGGGTCGACAAACATGCGGTGATGCTGCCCCTTGATTTCGTCGAGCTGATATCCGACAGCCGAAAGAAAATTTTCATTCGCGGTTTCTATCGTACCGTCTGGCATGAATTGAATAATAGCCTGTGATTTATCGAGCGCCGCCAGTTTAGAATTAGAAATTTGATTGAATATAGGATTGCGACTGATTTTAAACATATGAAATTTCCCCCGAAATTTTAAATCAGGAATAATGTTATATTCTTTATGTTTAAAAATGTATTAATAGTATTAAAACGACGGCTAGAAGCGACATTTTATGAATCAGGTACACCATAAAGGTCGTAATCGTCGGCATCTTCGACCTTGATATTGATCAAATCACCTGCTTTCACATCTTTGCAGACATTTCTTAAAAAGACAGTTCCATCGATTTCCGGCGCATCGGCTTTGGACCGCGCATCGGCGCCGCCTTCGCCATCGACTTCATCGATAATGACTTGAATATTCGTGCCAATCTTGGCCATCTGGCGCTTCTCTGAAATCTGGCGCTGCACTTCCATAAAGCGCTCGTAACGCTCCTGCTGAAGCTCGGGGTCGATATGATTTTCCAGCTCGTTGGATTTGGCCCCGGCAACCGGTTCATATTTGAATGCACCGGCACGGTCAATCTCGGCTTCCTGCATCCATTCCAAAAGATATTCAAAATCTTCTTCCGTCTCACCTGGAAAGCCGACGATAAAGGTAGAGCGAATGGTCAGCTCCGGACAGATACTGCGCCAGTGCTTGATACGCTCCAGCGTTTTTACCTGATTGCCCGGACGGCGCATATCCTTTAGCACTTTTGGCGAGGCATGCTGAAACGGGATATCCAGATACGGCAAAATCTTGCCTTCATTCATCAGCGGAATAACATCGTCGACATGCGGATAAGGATAAACATAGTGAAGACGGACCCATATACCAAGCTCGCCAAGCGCGTCGCACAGATCGTAAAACTTGGTCTTGCGCCGTTTGCCGCGCCATGGATATTCGGCGTATTTAGTGTCGATACCATAGGCGCTCGTATCTTGTGAGATGACCAGCAATTCCTTGACGCCCGCCGCCGCCAGTTTCTCGGCTTCGAACAACACATGGTGAATCGGGCGCGAAACCAGATCGCCGCGCAAGGATGGAATAATACAAAACGTGCAGCGGTTGTTACAGCCTTCGGAAATTTTCAAATAAGCGTAATGACGCGGGGTGAGTTTCAAACCGCCATCCGGCACCAAATCCATAAACGGATCATGCACGGGCGGCACGGCTTCATGGACATGGCCGACGACTTGCTCATATTGCGCAGGTCCTGTGACGGCAAAAATATTCGGGTATTTGGCGGTGATCTGCTCCGGCTCCGCGCCCATACAGCCTGTGACAATCACGCGGCCATTATCTTTCATTGCCTTGCCGATCGCCGCCAGCGATTCTTCCTTTGCGGAATCCAAAAATCCGCAAGTATTCACCAGCACGACATCCGCGCCGTTGTGATTATCCGTGAATTGATAGCCTTCAGACCGCAGCGTCGTCATGATACGCTCGGAATCCACTAACGCTTTCGGACAGCCAAGTGAGACTACGCCGATTTTCGGCGCGACGAGTTTCTTCGGTTCTTTGATAAGGATATCAGGCATGGCCGCTTTATATATTAAAATACAGTGATCTGCAAAATTTTGTTGCGCCATGCAAAAAATCATGTTGTCATTCTCGCATGACTATTCATTGCACCATGAATTACGCGATTGAAACCTCCGGCAAATTTAATGCCGTGGGGCAAAAACCGCTTATTTTCATGGGTTGATGACTTTATCAGCCCGACCGAAAGGAAAGGCTACATATCTGAAATTCCCAAAATTTAAGGTCTGACCGTCTTTCCTCCATAAAAACAGGAGAGAAAAACCATGACTGACAAAAAAATATTAATCGATATCCCAATGCCGATTACCACGCCGCGCCTTGTTTTAAGGCCGTTTTCGACCGGCGACGGCAAAATTCTTTATGAAGCCAAAAACGAAACGATTGATGATTTGCTGGAATGGATGGACTGGGCCAAAAAAGGCGAAACAGAAGAAGATAATGAGATCGTCTGCCGCCAGGCGCACGCAAAATTCATCTTGCGTGAAGACCTGATGTTCTTGGGCTTTCATCGCGAGACAGGTGAAATGGTTATTTCTACAGGTTTGCACCGCTTCGACTTCGAGATCGGTAAATTTGAAATTGGCTATTGGGTGAGAAAAAAATTTCAAGGCCAAGGCTATGCAACGGAAAGCAGTAATGCCTTAACGCGTTATGCATTTGATCAATTTAGTGCAAAACGCATGCTGATTTCCCATGCCGATGGAAATGACAAAAGCAGCCGCGTCCCTTTGAAACTGAATTTTGAAAAAGAAACAGTAAGAAAACTCGATCATAAACTGCCGGATGGCCGTATCGTCGATACGCATGATTATGTCTGTTTTAATACAAACACCCTGCCCCCTTTGGAGGTCACATGGACCTGACAAATATCTATATCCGCCCGTTTCAGAAAGACGAATGGGAGTTATTCAAAGCTAAGCGATTGCAGGCTTTGAAAGACTTGCCGCATTTATTCCTGTCAAGTTACGGCGCTACCGCTGCGCAGCGTGATGAGTTCTGGCAGGAGATGATAGCTGGCGAGAATGAAGAAATCTTTGGTCTGTTCGACGATCAGAAACTTATCGGTATTACCGGTGTCTTTAAAAACTGGCGCGATGCTTCCGGTATAACTGCCCATATGGCGATGAGCTATATCGACCCTGAATATCGTGGCAAAGGCCTCTCCGCCCTTCTCTATCAAGCGCGGATCGACTGGGCGCGTGCCAAAGGTTTCAAAAAAATTACCGTCGGCCACCGCGAAGGCAATGAAGCGTCGAAAGCCGCCAACCAGAAATTCGGTTTTGTTTTTTATGAGAAGGAAGAAATCGATTTCCCCGACGGGCGTGCCCTGGATTACCGCTATGAGCTGAAATTATGAAACTCAAATTATTTTATGCCTATACGTTTCTGATAAATACGGTTTTTATCCTGCCCATTATCGTTCCGTTTTATCGGGATGAACTGGGCCTGAGCTTCCATGATTTTTTGATCGCAGAAGCACTTTTTGCTTTCGTCGTGATCGCGCTCGAAGTACCGAGCGGCTGGTTCGCTGATGTTATGGGCCGCAAGATCACGATCGTGATTGCCAGTATCAGCGGAATTATCGGTTATACGCTGATCATGACAGCCAGCGGCTTTTGGCAGGCGACGCTCGGGCAGGCCGTGATCGGCATTGCCGTGTCTTTCTATTCGGGTACGCTCAGCGCCATGCTCTATGACACGCTGTTCTCGGCAGGCCGCCAAGATGAATACCGTCAGCGTGAAGGCTTTCGTCATGGCCTCAGCCTTTATGGGGTTGCCTTTGGCTGCGCCATGGGCGGGCTTCTCTATCAATGGAATCATTATCTGCCATGGATTTTTGAGATCGTATGTCTCTGCGCCTCTCTCGTCATCGCTTTATGCATGAAAGAGCCGGAGCGTCATAAACAGGAAGTGCAGAAAAATCCATTTCATGACATGTTCGTGACGATGCGCTATGCCCTGCATGGACACAAGGACATCGCCGCTTTGATCGGCTTGACCGCTTTGATTTTCGGCTCGACGAAAATCTTCCTGTGGGCACAGCAACCTTACTACGCGGCATTGCAAATTCCCGAAAGCGTCTACGGTTTCCTGCTGGGCGGCGCTATGTTGCTTGGCGGCGCGGCGGGTCATTTCGGCCACCATGCCTTGCGCGAATGGCAAGGCATGGCCGTCGTTAAAATCCTGCTGCTTGTCGTGATTTCGATCTGCTGTATTAGCGGGATGGTATTATCTTACCCGGGCTTTGCGGTTCTGACATTGGGCAGCGTCATCTGGGGTTTCGGCTGGCCGCGCATCCAGGAAACGATCAATCACGCTGTCGGTTCAGAACGCCGTGCAACGATCCTTTCGACAGCCAGCCTGATGATTTCGCTGACTTTTATTCCGCTGAGCTTGCTACTCGGCTGGATCGAAGAAAACTACGATATCACACTGGCACTGCTGATCCATGGCGCGATCATCGCCATTATCGGCGGCGTGTTTGTCACATGGCTGAGATCGAAAAGATTGGCGCTGATGGCTTAAGGAGTTGGCGGTGCTTCAAGCGTTGCTGAGTAATCCGAATAATCTATTTTGATGCGGCTGCCCGGTGGCAAAATTTCCAATAACGCAATGTTCAGTTCATCACGTGTAGGGGCCTCGATTTCACCAAGTCCTTTTATAGTCGCACTTGCAACTTTATATGTATTTGCGACAGCGTCCCATTCCGGTTTGATATGATAGTGAAAAGACATTTTATTACTCCCTTGAGCTAAAATAGGAGACTTAGGATAAATTTGACAAGAAAAAGCCGTCATAATCTTGACTTTTCCCATATTATTGTGTTACGTAAAACATAATGGTGTGTTTTAATGAGTAAATATAAAACTATTATTTCAGTGTCATCGGTTCAAGAAGGCACGATTGTTCAATATCCGACCAAAGGAACCTTTGCCGAAAAACGTCGTAGCCCCTTTTCCTATGGCTATGTTCACAAGATAGAATACGACTCCCAGCATGACGATAATGTCTTATCGATGGTTGTACTTCCCATCGTTCCACTGGGCGAAGCCAGAAGCGGCGATTTCCGCTTTCATCCCCTTGATCACGAAGCCGCTCATAATTCTCTTGGCCTTAATCTAAATGAAAAATGGGCCGCGATTTTAGCTCCGGTTAACATTTCAAATAGCGCCGATGATCTTGGTAATAAGCATCAGACTATTCAGCGCATGGGAGAGATAGCAGGCACAGAAGCTTTTTATGAGCTACGCCGCGAGATGTATCATTTTGAAAGTGGTGATAAACCGCATTATCTTCCGGGCGCACCACGCATGCGAAAAGCATCCGAGAGTACATGGGGCCTATATGTGCCGCTTGGCATCACGCGCAATAATGAAGAAGACGAAACTAAAGTATATAAACCTAAGAAAGCGCCTAAGAAAAAAGCTGATCATGAAGGTAAAGCATTGGATCTAGACCTCGATCTGGCTGTGGAAAGACTCGGCCTTAACCAAAACATCGCTGATTTATTCATATCTCCGGTGAAAGAAAATGCAAAACCGCTGGCAAGTTTACGGGCAACATGGGAAGCGGTAAAAAATCCAAATACTCTAAATCAATATTTACCTGCTTCTACGCAAAACACAGATGTCAGTCTCGAAGACTTAAAAGATACAGAAATTCACATTGCCGTCGTCAACGGGCTGGCCGAGCCGCGTAAAGGTTCATCTGTTGCGCCGATCACCGATCTGGAATCAGCTTACAAATTGGTAACGGAAAGACCGGAAGAATTATCGCAGTATAATTATCTCGGTAAAGTTTTTCAGCAAAGAGCCATAGAAGACATTACTGCCGCCTATCAGGCGCGCGATATCGGTGATGTTTCAAAAACCATCAAGGATACTTGGTCGAAAGTCACGGACGCTTACTTAAAAAGTAAAACGGGAGAAGAAATCCCCGAACAGTTTATTGGCGACAACAATCAACCTGTCTGGAAATTCGTCGTCGCACCGCGATAGTTATAGATCTAGCTCAATCATCACCGGAACATGATCGCTCGTCTGTTCCCAGTCGCGGGCATCCTTCAATATTTGATACCCTTTAAGCTTATCCTTAAGTGGCGGCGTCACCCAGATATGATCGAGACGACGACCCCTGTTTGACGCTTTCCAGTCCTTATTGCGATAGGACCACCACGTATAAAGCTTCTCCGTATCCGGCACGAAATGGCGAAGCGCATCGACCCATTTCAAAGAATTCTGGAAGCCCGCGAATTTTTCCACCTCGATCGGCGTATGCGACACGACTTTCAACAACTGTTTATGCGACCAAACATCGTGTTCAAGCGGCGCGATATTGAAATCGCCAACGGCAATCAATGGTTTTTTCGATGTGTAATGTTCACCGAACCAGGAATTAAGCTCATCGACGAAATCGAGTTTATGGCCAAACTTATCATTCACTTCACGGTCCGGAATATCGCCGCCCGCCGGAATATAGATATTGTGAAGCTCAAACTGCGGAAACTTAACCGCGATATGGCGGCAATCTTCTTTGCCACAGCGGTGATGGATATTGGGCACGGTGAAGGGTATTTTAGACGCGATGCAAACGCCGTTATAGCCTTTCATGCCTGTCTTATGGATGTATGGATAGCCGAGTTTTTCAAACACTTCCATGGGGAAATGCTCATCCGGCGTCTTGGTTTCCTGAAGGCAGATCACATCAGGATTCATAGCCTTCACGAGCTTTGCCATCAAAAGCGGGGCGCGCAATCTAACTGAGTTGATGTTCCAAGTGACGATCCGCATCAAGCATTCCTATAAGCGTTTAAACGGGTTTTAAGTGTGCCCGTATGCAATTCAAAAAGGTGATTATCATAGTCGTAAAAATACAATGATTGCCCCTCTTCTTTTATCCTCGGACGCGAAGGTAGGACTTCGAGAGCAAGCTGAGAAACTTTGGCACTTAACAAAGGTAAATCTTGTTCGCTTATTTTAAAAGCAAGATGGTTGTATGTTTTATCCTTTAAAGGTTCTCCCTGCATAAGGACAATCCACAAACCATTTAGATCAAAAAATTTTTCAGATGAAATAGAATATTCTTTTTTATCACTTGAATAAATTTCCTTGGCACCAAAAACAAATTCGAAAAGATGTTTAGATTTTTCTAAATCTGAAACAATAAAAGTAATATGACTTAAATTTTCAATCATGGAAAACATCTCTTTAACCACCAAGACACCAAGAAGAATTGTTTGAGAAGAACTTGGTGTCTTTGTGTCTTGGTGGTTTAAAAAATTAAAACGGCAATTTGAAACCCGGCGGCAATCCCATACCGCCCATAGCGCCCTTGGTTTCGTCGGCCATTTTAGCATCGGCCTTGGCACGCGCATCGTTCATCGCCGCCTTGATAAGATCTTCGAGCATTTCTTTCTCATCGGCTACCATAAGAGACGGATCAATGGTGATGGACAGCACTTCGCCTTTGCAGGTCATAACGACTTTGACAGCGCCGCCTCCGGCTTGGCCTTCGACTTCGATCTCACCGGCCTTAGCCTGGATCTCTTCCATCTTTTTTTGCATCATTTGGGCTTTTGCCATCATTTGCTGCATATTGAACATGATTTAAATTTCCTCTTCATGGGGTTTGATAGAGATAATTTCCGCACCCGGAAATGTATCGAATATTTTTCTGACCAGCGGATCGGCCTTGATGTTTTCCAACTCCTGCGCTTTCGCTGCTGCGCCTTGAACGGCCAGTGTCGGCTGACCTTTCTTGGCGGAAACAGAAACCATCCAGCGTTGATTTGTGATCTCGTTGAGTTTCTTTAAAAGATCGGACGATAATTTCGGCGGCGCATTTGCAGTGGTCGAAAACTCGAGAATACCAGCTTCCAACTTTACCAATTCGACATATTGATAAACATTATTTGCCAAGATCATGGCGCCGTTTTGCTCGAGCAGCGCGACGACATCCTGTAATGTTCCAAGATTGTTATTTGCAATCGCCAGCGGTTCATTCTGAAGGACAGGTGAAGCTTTCACTTGCGCCGAAGCCCCTGAAACAAAAGACGACACACCACCACCGGAAGAAGGCGCAGAAGAACCGCGGGAAGCTGGAGCGGAAACACTACCGCCCTCTTGAAGTTTTTTCACCAATGTCGCCGGATCGGGCAGAGTCGATGCGTAGGCTAGCCGTATCACCACCATCTCGGCAGCGCTTTGCGGGTTCGACGCATATTGAACTTCGGACAAGCCTTTGAGCAAAATCTGCCAGACGCGGCCCAAGACCGGCATAGTGACAGAACCCGCGATTTTTGCCGCTCGCTCTCTTTCCTGCGTCGCCATATTCGGCTCGACCGTCTGCGGCGGCGCGGAGATCGCCTGAAATTTGCTCATCAAATGCGTAATATCAAGCAAATCCTGAATGACGCTCGACGGATCGGCCCCGGCGCGATAAAGATCAGCCATCATCTCGAGCGCTTTTGGGCATTCACCTTTGAGAATTTCTTCATAGAGATCGAGAAGCTTGGATCGGTCGGCAAGACCCAGCATATCACGCACCTGGGTCGTAGTGATCGTACCACCTGCGCCTTGTGCCATAGCTTGATCTAAAATCGATAGGCCGTCACGAACAGAACCGTCGGCGGCGCGGGCGATCATCGCTACCGCTTCTTCTTCAATCGTGACTTTCTCCTGTTCCGATACCCATGAATAATATTTGGATAATGTTTCGGCATCGACGCGGCGCAGGTTGAAACGCTGGCAACGTGACAGTACCGTCACCGGCACTTTACGAATTTCGGTCGTCGCGAAAATAAAGATCACATGCGGCGGAGGTTCTTCCAGTGTTTTCAAAAGCGCGTTGAATGCGTTCTTAGAGAGCATATGGACTTCATCGATGATATAGACTTTGTATCTGGCCTGCGTCGGAGCATAACGAACGCCATCGAGAATTTCACGGATATCGTCGATACCCGTTCTGGACGCGGCATCCATTTCCATCACATCCGGATGACGGTCTTCCATGATGGCTTTGCAAATATCGCAATCATCGGTCGGCCCCGTCGTCGGTCCGGCTTTGCCGTCCGGCCCGATATAGTTGAGGGCCCGCGCGATAATTCGCGCCGTCGTGGTTTTGCCGACTCCGCGGACACCGGTCAGCATATAGGCATGGGCGATGCGCCCTGTCTCGATCGCGGTTTTAAGCGTACGCACGAGCGCATCCTGACCGATCAACTGGTCGAAATTCTGCGGACGGTATTTACGGGCTAAAACGCGGTACTCTTTATGATTTACAGACATGATTGATTTTTAAAGCGATTCTGCGCCCTTGTCTCTGATAAAGGTGGACATGTCCACGGGACAAAGAAAGTAAGTGGAAGGCCGGACGCAAAACCCGGGAAAAATTCGGTGCGGCTGCTGCCTCTCGGCCCTGACCGGATTAGCGATATTCCCGCCTCTGGCCGACCTTCCGGTGAGTGATATAGACCATTGAGGCCCCGGAAGCAAATAGAACCTTAAATAACGGAAACAGGCCTGTTTTCTTCTGTATGAACGCTGTGATCCCGCGCCAGATAAGAATAGACAGTCGGGATAACAAAAAGCGTGAAAAACGTCCCGACCGACATCCCGCCGACGATAACCCAACCGATCGACTGGCGGGTTTCCGCGCCTGCACCTTCTGCCAAAGCCAGAGGAATAGCTCCCAAAACCATGGCTCCTGTCGTCATCAAAATCGGGCGCAGGCGAAGGGCCGCCGCTTCCGTGACTGCAGTAATACGGTCTTTGCCCTGTTCCTGCAAATGGTTCGAGACTTCGACGATCAAAATTCCGTGCTTCGTAATAAGACCGATAAGTGTCACGAGGCCGATCTGGCTATATACATTCAAGGTTCCATCAGTCAGGAAAATCGCCAGTAGCGCACCCGACATCGAAAGAGGTACGGTCAGCATAATGATAAACGGGTCTTTGAAACTTTCAAATTGCGCGGCAAGCACCAGATAGATAAAGCCAAGCGCGAGAACGAATGTCATCAGCAAACTATTACTGGATTTTTTAAACTCCCGGCTCTCGCCGTTGTAATCGATTTGCGCATTGGCCGGCAAAATCTCCTCGGCGGTGGTTTGCAAATGATCCAATACCTCGCCAAGTGAATAACCATCGCTTAAATTTCCGGTCAGTGTAATCGCACGAAGCTTATTGAAGTGGGTCAATTCTCGCGGGGCCACCGATTCTGACACTTTTACCAGATTGGACAACGGGATCATTTCGTCATTATTCCCGCGGACGTAAATATTGGTAATGTCCTGCGGGTTCTGACGGTCGACATCTTCTATCTGGACCATAACCTCATATTGCTTGCCTTCACGCTTGAAACGCGTTACTTGCCGCCCGCCCAACATCGTTTCCATCGTGCGGCCGAGGACAGCGGCATCGAGACCCAGATCGGATGTTTTTTCGCGATCAACTTCGACGCGCAATTGCGGCTTGTTGAGTTTCAAATCGGTTTCCGGCGCTTGCAAACCCGGATAATCGCTGACACGGTCGATAATCTCCTGCGCCCATTTATCGATCTCGGGATAACTGGCCGACGACATGATAACCATCTGGATCGGCTTTGATCCACCGCGCTGGCCAAGCGATGGCGGATTACTTGGAAAGGCCACCATACCGGCAATGTTCTTCATCTTCGGCATCAGCTCGGATGTCATTTCCTGTTGCTTGCGGTCGCGCTCGGACCAATCCACCATACGCGTAATGACGCGGGCATTCGACACAAGCGGCGATCCTACAATCGCGAAGATACGATCCACCTCGGGAATTTGATCGACCAGCTCCTCGATTTGCTGCACATATTTATCTGTATATTCAAGCGAAGCGCCTTCCGGTCCGTTGGCGATAGAGATAATCGTTCCCCGGTCTTCGAGCGGGGCCAACTCCGACGGGATAAGCGTAAATAGAAAAGCGCCGCCAGCCGCAACGGCCAGAGCGATAAGCAACACAACAGGCCGCACGGCCATAGTTTTTTGAAGCGATTTATCATACCCCGAGCCGACCCGGTTTAGAATGCGTTCGCTGAAATTATAAAACCAGTTATGCTTTGTTTCATGCCTCAAGAGCCGTGAACACATCATCGGCGTTAATGACAAAGCGACGAAGCCGGACACGATTACCGAACCCGCAAGCGTCAAAGCGAACTCGGTAAATAATCGTCCCGTACGCCCCTCCATAAAACCGATCGGGGCATAAACCGCCGCCAGCGTAATCGTCATCGCGATAACCGCGAAGGTAATTTCCTTGGCACCAACAATACCGGCGTCAATCGGCTTCATGCCTTCTTCAATATGGCGGTAGATATTTTCCAGCATGACAATCGCGTCATCGACGACAAGGCCAATGGCCAAAACCATCGCCAACAAGGTCAGCGTATTGATACTGAAACCAAAGGCCAGCATCATGGCGCAGCATCCGATGAGGGAGATCGGAATCGTCACCAGCGGAATAATCGTCGCCCGCACTGTTCTTAGAAAGAAGAAAACGACCAGCGCGACGAGAATAGCCGCTTCGATAATCGTATGATAAACGGATTTGATAGATTCCGCGATAAAGATGGAAGAGTCGTAAGCCACCTGGGCCTTCATTCCATCAGGTAAATTCCGCTCGATCTCCGGCAGAACGTCATACATCGCCTTTGAGACATCAAGCGGGTTGGATGTCGATTGCTTGATGATACCGATACCGATAGCGCTTTTGCGATTGAAGCGCGTAATACGGCGTTCGTCTTCAGCGCCGAGTTCTATTCTGGCCACATCGCGCAGGCGAACCGGATAATTTTCATTTTGGCGGACGATCAACTCTTCGAATTGCGCGACGTTGCGCATATCGGTTTCAGAAAGAACAGAAAATTCCCGTCCCAAGCTTTCAATACGTCCTGCCGGAATTTCGACGTTTTGTGCACGCAGCGCATCCTCGATATCCTGCGTCGTTAAATTATAAGCGGCAAGACGCGCTCGATCCAGCCAGATCCGCATCGCCCATTTACGTTCGCCACTTAATGTAACTTCTGCAACGCCGGGAAGAATTTGTAATTTATCTTTTATAAACCGGTCGGCGTAATCGGAAACTTCCAGCGGGGTGTGCTTCTCGCTCGACAAAGCGATCCAGATAATCGGCTGCGCATCCGCCTCGACCTTGGCCGTGACAGGCTCGTCAATTTCATCCGGCAGTAATCTGCGGGTGCGCCCGACGCGGTCGCGCACGTCATTTGCGGCGATATCGACATCACGGTCGATTTTAAACGTCACCGTGATCTGGCTGCGTTCTTCACGGCTCGACGAGGTGATATACTCGATGCCTTCGATACCGGAGAGCGAATCTTCTAAAGGCTGAGTGATTTGGCTCTCGATAATTTCGGCGGACGCACCGGGATAAGTTGTCGTCACCGTGACAATTGGTTCATCGATCTCCGGATATTCCCGCACCGTCAGCCGGTCATATGAGATAAGGCCAATCAAGACCAGCATCAGGCTCATAACAATCGCGAAGACAGGACGGCGGATAGAAATTAGCGGCAAACTCATTGTGCCGCCGCCTTATTATTATCTTCTACAATCTTGATTTTTGAATTAGGCCTGATCTTCATCTGACCTGCCGTAACCACCTGATCTCCGGCTTTCAAACCTTTGACGATCTCGACCTGACCGCTTCTGCGTAGGCCTGTTTCGACCTCAGTTGAAATAACTTGATCGCCGCTGACCTTCAGAACGAATTGTTTCGATCCTTCCGGCACCAATGCTTCTTCCGGCACCAAAAGCGCGTTATCGGTCTGGCCCAAGGTCAACTGAACGCGCGCAAACAAACCCGGGCGCAAGAACATGTCAGCATTCGGCAATTTCGCCCGCAAGACAATCGTCCGGCCGTTCACATCGACGAGAGGATCGATAGCGTAAACTTCGCCGCTGAATTTCTTGTCAGCAAAAGCATCGACCGTGATCTCGATAGCCTGCCCCGGCTTTACCTCTGCCAGATACATTTCCGGCAACTTGAAATCCACCTTCAAAGGATCGATACTCTCTATGTTGACGAGATCCTGGCCGATATCGACATAATCGCCAAGACTGATACGTCGCAAACCCGCCACGCCATCGAAAGGCGCACGAATAGTTGTCTTATCAAGGCGGGCTTTCGTCAGATCGACAGCCGCCTGATCCGTATCCCGCTTGGCCAAAGCTTCGTCACGCGTTGAACCGCTTTCGGCATCTTGGGCAAACAGGCGCTGCGCCCGCTCATAATTCGTTTTGCTTAAAGTCAGGCTGGTTTGCATCTGCGCAAGTTCTGCCTTGGCAATGACGTCGTCAAGCTGGACGAGCGGCGTATCTTTGGCAACTTTCGATCCCTCTTCAAACAGTATTTTTGTAACACGTCCCGCGATCTCGGGGCGCAGCATGACGGATTCATTGGAGGCAAGGTTACCGACCGCTTCCACCCTGCGCTCTATTTTGCCGGTTTTGACCGTGGCTGCTTCCACAGCCACGATTTGAGCGCCCCCTTTTGGATCAGGATTTTTAGTTTGGGCATTTCCGGGCTTTTCCGAATAAAGGTACAAGCCAGCCCCAACGGCCAGCGCGATAATGCCGATAGTGATAAATTTCTTCTTCATTAAAACCCAGAAAACTTAAAAGAGATGAATAGATAAGTGCCTTAAAATCGTGTAATTTCAATAGAATAGATTTTATTTACCTGATTGTCTTTCGGGCATGGTTCTATAATAGTTACATCTTAATCCATTTAGACTGCCCATTGCTCGCCCCGCCCCTTTAAAACTTGTTTTTCAGTAAATCATGCAAGATTTTTGTTTTCATAACGATTTTTATAGTGTTTAAGTATCTTGCTTTAAATTTGCGCCATTCTTTGAAAGACATATCATGACCAAGGCCATACCTTCAGACCCATATTTAAACGGACTTTCTATATATGAATGGTATGCCATAGGCACATGGGGCCTTCATACGGACAGGGTATGGAAGGACTATACGGGCTCCGGCGTGAAAGTCGCAGTCATCGATGACGGGTTTCAATATACACATCCCGAGCTTACAGCGAATTATAGGACGGATCTGGATTGGGATACCATCACCAAGACGGCCGATGCAGCTGGCCTGGCCGACGATAATCATGGAACGCCTGTCATGGGCATCATTACAGCCGACGACAATGGGACAGGCTCGGTCGGCATTGCCTTTGATGCGCAAACTTATGGTATTCGCATTGATTATGGTTTTTCCACGAAGCTTTCCGACACGGTCGAAGCTTTCGAACATGCCCTGAAAAGTGGCGCTGATATCGTCAATAGCAGTTGGGGGTATAGTGGTGCTTTTTCCGATAATAACAAAATCGATCTGGAAGAAATAAATTACGCAGATATCACCGGCGCCATGAAAGACCTGGCAGATCAGGGACGCGGCGGGCTTGGCACAAATATGATCTTCGCTGCCGGTAACGAACGCAGCGACGGCGATAACGCCAATTACCACAATTTGCAAAACAGCATTTATGCGATAACCGTCGCCGCCATTACCGAAGAAGGAACTTATGCAGATTTTAGTAATGCCGGCGCCAATATTCTTGTTTCCGCTGGCGGCCAGAGAATCATAACAACCGATAAGACAGGCGATGAGGGTTTCTTCTCGACTGATTACGTTTATTTCAGCGGTACCTCGGCAGCAACGCCGGTTATAAGCGGTCTAGTCGCTTTGATGCTCGAAGCCAATCCCAATCTCGGCTGGCGCGACGTTCAGGAAATCCTCGCCTATTCCACTCAGTTCAACGACGAACAAAGCAGTGGCTGGAGTTACAACGGTGCGCACAACTGGAACGGGGGCGGCCTGCATTTCAACCATGATTACGGCTTTGGCGCGGCGGATGCCTATACGGCCATTCGCCTTGCGGAGAGCTGGACCCTGCAACAAACCAGCGCCAACATGGTCGAGCTCTCCTCATCGGAGCAACTCAGCAACCTCGCTATTACGAATGCGTCGGGAACCGGCAGCATTACAACTACAGTAAATATTCAGGACGACATATCGATAGATCACGTTCTTATCGATCTCGATATAACGCATGACCGCGTCGGAGATTTGAAAATCACGCTGGTCAGTCCGTCCGGCATGGAAAGTGTGCTCATAGATCGCGCCGAAAACGGCGAATTTACAGGGACCGACGGCATCAAAGGGCTGGATTTTACAACGACCTCTGTTGCCTATTGGGGAGAAGATACCGCCGGAACATGGAGCCTTCGCATCGAAGACAGCGTGAGCGGAAACACTGGCACGCTCAATAGCTGGAAACTATCTTTTACAGGCGACGAGATGACGAGCGATAACCTGTATGTCTATACGGATGATTTTGCCAAGGTTGCCGATGACGGGCTTCATTCAAATGTCATGGCCGATACCAATGGCGGAGTTGATACGGTCAATCTTGCTTCGGTGAGCGGTGATACAAGCGTTGATTTCACATTTGGCGCGGCGCTGATTACCGATATCTATGTTGGCGTTGAAAAAGCGACGATGATTGAAAACATTATGGCTGGCGACGGCGATGACTATTTAAGTGGCAATGAGGCAGCCAATCATATTAGCGGTGGGCGCGGCGAAGATGTCATTCACGGGCGGGATGGCGACGACATCCTGAAAGGCGATGATGGCGACGACTACCTTCATGCCGGCAGCGGCAACGATATGCTGTACGGCGGTTACGGCAATGACACTCTCGATGGTGGCGACGGCGATGATCTTTTGATCGGCGGTATTGGCGCGGACAAGCTTACAGGCGGCGGCGGACGGGATATTTATGGCTTTACGTCCATGGAAGGCGGAGCCGATACTATCTTTGGTCTTATCCGCGGCGGCACGGACGCAGATTTTATCAATATTACGGATCTTCTTGAAGGATACGATCCGCTTTCAAGCCTGATTTCCGATTTTGTTCAGGTTATGCAGTCCGGTATCAAAGGCATTGTCTCCGTCAATGCTGATGGTATCGGCAATGATTTTACTGCCATCGCTGAAGTCTGGGGCACATCTCTTACAGGCGCCAATGCGCAAGATCTTCTGAGCGAAGGGACTCTCATCGCTGATAAATCCCTAATCGGCTAGGTCTGCCACAGCACATAATTAAGCCTTTGATAAATATGGCTTTATTGTGGCAGCTAATTTTCATCTGTCTAATATATTGATTTAGCAGAAAAAATTTCTTGCCTGAACTTCTATTTAACATTATGTTAATGCATAATTTAATTCTATTAATAGAGGTGTCATGTGTCTAATTATATTAAAACAGGCTTGGAAAATCTAAGCATTGAAATTGAAGATGAAAATAATTTTTTTGAAAAACCTGCCGATTGGGATGGTAAAAACACTTACGATCCGCAGGAAAGGCCACAAGATTGGGATGGCAGAAATAAACCACACCCCTATTCGCAAAATCATACCGTAATGGCACCCTACACACCTGAATTACCGGCCGATTGGGATGGTAGAAACACCTACGATCCGCAGGAAAGACCGCAAGATTGGGACGGTAAAAACAAGCCGGAAGCTTCTGTCGATCCGGTCCAGCCTGTAACGCCGCCTTACACACCTGAGTTGCCAGCCGACTGGGATGGTAGAAACACCTACGATCCGCAGGAAAGACCGCAAGATTGGGACGGTAAAAACAAGCCGGAAGCTTCTGTCGATCCGGTCCAGCCTG
>CAYNRY010000002.1:331525-461842 GCA_964399985.1 uncultured Micavibrio sp. | reverse complement strand
CAAGATTGGGACGGTAAAAACAAGCCGGAAGCTTCTGTCGATCCGGTCCAGCCTGTAACGCCGCCTTACACACCTGAGTTGCCAGCCGACTGGGATGGTAGAAACACCTACGATCCGCAGGAAAGACCACAAGATTGGGACGGTAAAAACAAGCCGGAAGCTTCTGTCGATATTTTGGATATGGATGACGATTCAATTGAACATTTATTGCAAAGCAATTTTGGTTCAGCGGAGCCGAAATCTCATGTATCCGGCGCAGAGGCTTCTGTTCATTCAGCTCCTAATATGATCGGATTTGATGATACGCATCTCCAGATTAAAGCTACAAACGGCGATTTTTAATCTGATATAGAAAATAAAAACCCGCCACATGGCGGGTTTTTTTATTCCTAGAACCGGCCAATTCTAATTTTTACCATGCGGTATTTCGTAAGAGCGGAACTTTAAAGCCTGTCTAAATGTTTGTGTAAGTCAGAAATGGAGACAACCAATGCAGCGCAAAAATTTGATATTATTAATAGTCGGAGCTATTGCTTTGATTGCGGTTACTGCGGGGGCCAGCGCTTATGTCACCCGCGACGTCATGAAACCTGAGAAAAAAATTGAAAAAGTAGCGACAAAGAAAACGACCTCCGAGCAAATCAGCTGGAACGAGTCGCGTCAACAAGCTCAACCACAGCCGCAGCAAGTTAAAAAATGCGATGACGGCAATATCGTCGGCGCAGGTATCGGTGCCGCCGCTGGCGGACTAGTAGGAAATCAATTTGGCAAAGGCAAAGGGAATGACCTTGCCACGATCGGCGGTATTATCGTCGGCGGCACGGCAGGCCACCAAATGATCCCAACCCGCGGCGTTCTTTGCCGATAATTATTGAGATGGCGTAACCCGCCAGATTATATTTCCGACATCATCGGCGACAAGCAAGTCGCCGTTTTTGTTGATCTCGACACCGACCGGACGCCCTTGTGCATTACCTTCTTCATCCAGAAAGCCCGTCAAAATATCTTTTGGCATACCGACGGGTTTCCCGTCTTTAAAGGCAATAAAGACAACTTTATAACCGCTAGGCGGATTGCGATTCCATGATCCGTGCTGGCCGATAAAAGCCCCATTCTGATACTCTTTTGGAAAAGCCTTGCCGTCATAAAACGTCAAACCAAGCGAGGCCGTGTGCGGGCCAAGCGCATAATCCGGCTTGATAGCCTTGGCGACCAGATCCGGATTTTGCGGCTCCACGCGTTCATCGACATGCTGTCCCCAATAAGAATAGGGCCAGCCATAAAAACCGTTTTCTTTTACCGATGTCATGTAATCAGGCACGAGATCGCTGCCCAGCTCATCGCGCTCGTTCACGACAGTCCATAACTCCTTACTACTGGGTTGAAAATCCATACCGACCGGATTGCGAAGGCCGGTTGCAAATAATTCTTTACTGCCTTTCGCAAGATCAACCCGCCAGATTGCCGCGCGCCCTTCTTCCTCTTTCATGCCGTTCTCTGCAACATTGCTGTTAGAACCGACGGATACATAAAGATATTTACCATCCTCACTTGCGACGATATTTTTTGTCCAGTGATGATTACGCGGACCGCCCGGAAGGTCCGTAACTTTAATGCCTGTTGCCTTGATTTCTGTTTCACCTTGATTGTAAGGAAATCTGACAATCGCATCCGCATTGGCGACATAGAAGTTATCGCCAACCAAAGCCATGCCAAACGGCGAATACAAATCTTTTAGGAAAACTGTCTTTATTTCAGCAACGCCGTCCTTGTCGGCATCCCGAAGGAGCGTAATGCGGTTGGCGCTTTCCGTGCCCGCTCCTGCACGCTTCATGACCTTGCCCTGAACAAAGCCTTTGATACTTCTTCCGTCTTCGCCCTTGGGAGGCTTGTTACTTTCAGCAACCAATACATCTCCATTCGGCAATGTATAAATCCATCTCGGATGATCGAGCTCCTTGGCAAAAACATTAATGGCAAAGCCTTTAGCGGCTTTAGGCTTTTCCCCGTTTTGCCAGCCGATGGCTTTGGCAATTTTAACAGTTGGAATTAAACTCTTTACAGGCTGCACAAGTTTTGGATTAGGTCCCGTGACATCTTCAACTGAAAGTGTCGCTTCTTCCGCCAGCACAAGGCCGCCCATCGAAAAAGCCAGGATAGACGTGAATAATAAAATCTTTTTCATGCCATTTTCCAATCCGGACGAACCCAGTGGCAAGTATAGCCGCCGGGATTTTTGAATAAATAATCCTGATGATAATCTTCCGCTTCGTAAAATTTAGACGCAGGCGTCACTTCCGTGACAATTTTGCCCGGCCATTTGCCCGACGCATTCGCCATAGCAATAACCTTCTCCGCCATTTCTTTCTGCTCGTCGCTTAAATAAAAAATCGCCGAGCGGTATTGTGTACCGGTATCATTGCCCTGACGATTAGCTGTTGTCGGATCATGGAGCTGAAAGAAATAATGAAGAATTTTCTCGAAGCCGATTTCTTTCGGATCGAACGTAATTTCAATGGATTCCGCATGCCCGGTTTTACCGGTTGTCATGTCTTTATATGTCGGATCTGGAAATTCGCCGCCCGTATAGCCGACCCTCGTATCGATAACGCCCGGGATTTTGCGAATCAAATCTTCCATCCCCCAAAAACAGCCGCCGGCCAGAATTGCCTTTTGGTTTAATGATTCCATCTTTATTTCCCTTCGAATAATTCCAAATAGTCACCATATCCTTCTGCCTCCAATTGATCGACAGGCACAAATTTCAGCGACGCCGAATTTATGCAATATCGAAGCCCGCCCGAATCGCGCGGGCCATCCGGAAACACATGGCCGAGATGGGAGTCGGCATTTTGCGACCTGACTTCAATGCGCTCCATGCCATGGCTTCTGTCTGCATGCTCGATGACGTTCTCCGACACCAATGGCTTGGTAAAGCTCGGCCAGCCGCAGCCGGAATCAAATTTATCCATGGAGGTAAATAACGGCTCGCCGGAAACGATATCGACATACAGGCCTTTTTCGTGATGATCCCAGAATTCATTCCGGAACGGCGGCTCTGTCGCGCATTCCTGCGTCACGCGGCGTTGTAATTCATTCAGTCCCTCGATAACGCTTTGATCTTTGCGATAAGCTTTCATTATTCTCTCCGATGCTAAAGAGAAATAGATTTCTAAGCAGCTTTTTCCAGAGGTGGATTAGGCGTAATTAAAAGCAGGGTATCATCTTTTTGAATGACATAGCTGGTCCGCTCAGAAAACGGGATATCGATCCCCTTGCTATAAACATGAACGATGACTTCATGGGTAATTTGCGCCATGGTCTTGCCTACTTCCGCCGCATTTGCCCGCCGTTCGACCAGCTCCATATGTCCGCCCATCGACATGATATCTGACAAAAACGGTGCGGCATGGTTCGTGCTGATGGCATTGGCCAGCAAATACCCGCCCATGAGCGGCGGCGATATGATCGTATCGGCGCCGCCCTGTTTGGCCAGCTTGATATTTTCTTCATTACGGATGCTGGCGATAATCCTGATGCTGGACGACAAGCTACGCAGCGTCAGGACCACTAAGATCGTCGTATCGTCTCTTCCCGTGCTCACGATGACTGCTCTGGACTTTTGTACACAAGCTTTAACCAGTAGCTCTTCGCTGGCAGCATCGCCAAGCAGCCCGATATAACCGGTATCCGCCGCTAATTGCACACGCTCCTCTCGCGCATCGATGGCGACTATTTGCGATGGCGGCGTTCCCTTGGCTACGCTTTCCTGCGCCGCGATCCATCCGCTATGGCCGAAACCGCATAAAACGACATGACCTTGCAGATTTTCCTGAAGCTTTCTCATACGGTAATCCTCCACGATTTTTTGAATAACGAATTCATAAGCGGTGCCTAGAAATATAAACCAGATAAAGAGCCGGATCGGCGTCACGGCAAAAGCATCGATCAAACGCGCGCTATCGCTGACCGGCACTATGTCGCCATATCCCACCGTTGTGACCGTCACCATGGCAAAATAAATAATATCGGTAAATGTGATATGACCGTCGATATGATCGCGCAAGCCTTCACGATCGATCCAGAAAATCGCCATGACGAATGCCAAGAGCGCCAATACGATAAAGCCACGCCATAATAGGGTTTTTTTAACCGTATTGCCTGATCCAAAATAAAGAATACGTCCGCTATGCGACAGCCTTATCATTTCATGATCCTTTCAACCATTGCGACAGGACGATCGTATGAAACAAAGCCAATCCGTTTTCACGACGTCCATTGACATGATCGTCATAAAAATCCTGTAATTTGGAGGAATCAAATATACCGCCGCTATTGGCAATCGCATCTTGCGCAAAACTCCCCAGACTTCCGCCCATCCATTTCGACACCGGCACGCTAAAGCCTCGCTTTTTTTCGGTGAATAAAAATTCAGGCAGACGTTCCTTTTGAGCGACGCGGATCATTTTTTTCTTCACATTCATAAAATCGAGCTTCAGGTGATCTGGCAGGCTGGCGGCAAAATCGACCATACGAATGTCAAGAAGCGGTGCGCGCGCTTCGAGTGAATTCGCCATCGTCGCGCGGTCGGCCTTGACCATCACGGAATCGACCAGCCATGTTTTGGTATCGACATACAGAGCGCGATCAAGAGCTGATAAATATTTCACTTTTTCAAAATGCGGCGCGAAATCGGCATAGACCTCTTCCCAGCTAAAGCTCTCGGCAAACTCTTTCGAGAATAAATTCTGCCATGCTGTATCCGCCATCGTCAGACGCCAGGAGAAATGCGCACGCCCCTCATCCAGCGAAGCGCCACGCAGAAACTGGCGGAGTTTAAAAGCAAGGCTCATGCGGCCTTGGCCAGCCGGAAGTTTATCGTCGGCAATATTGTATATTTTCTTCCAGATCGAATTCGGCAAGGCCCAGTTGACGCCTCTGCGCATACGGTTGGCTACATAGGTTGGATATCCGGCAAATAATTCATCGCCGCCATCGCCCGTCAAAACCATTTTCACATGCTTGCGCGTTTCCTGCGCGAGCATATAGGTCGGGATGAAAGAGACATCCGCCAAAGGCTCCTGCCCCATTTTGGAAAGAATTTTGCCGAGATCTATATTATCAGGATCGAGACGGAAAGTCGTGTGGTGCGTGCCGAAATGCTTGGCGCTTCGCGCTGCCAGCGCGGACTCGTCATACTCCGATTCCTGAAAGCCGATACTGAATGTTTTCGTCTGCCCTGCACCGATGGCTTTCACCATCGACGCCAGTACCGAATTCGAATCCAGACCACCGCTTAAAAATAAACCATAAGGTACATCGGCGCGGCATCGAATCTTCGTCGCATCGTCGAGAATTTTATTAAACTCATAAGAAGCTTCTTCAACAGATGTAAAGCTTCGCTTATTCTCATATGATTTAACAAGATCTTTATAGCACCATGCTTTGACACTGCCGCCTGCAGTCACTACCATTGCGTGCGCAGGTAAAAGACGTTTAATCCCCTTCCAGACCGTTTCCGCGCCCGTCGTATAACCGAGCACCAAAAATTTGCGAATCGAAGCTTCATTGCGCGATTTATCGACTTGCGGATTGCCGAGCAAACCCGACGGCTCTGACGCAAAAGCAAATCCATCCCCGCCAAGCATGGAATAGAACATCGGCTTTTTGCCAATCGGGTCACGGGCCAGGAATAAATTTCTTTCCGTTTTGTCCCAAATGGCAAAGGCGAACATCCCGATAAATTTATTCAGGCAATCATGACCCCATTGCTTATAGGATTCGATCACAACTTCCGTGTCGCCTTGGGTCTTAAACGAAACGCCTTTGGCTTCAAGTTCAGCGCGAAGCTCGATGTAATTGTAAATCTCACCATTGAAAACGATTATGTATCTGCCAGACGTATCGTGAAGCGGCTGGTCGTTTGTCGGTGATAGATCGATAATGGCAAGACGGCGGTGACAAAGGCCTATAGGCCCGTCCTGCCAGACATCGTCCGCATCCGGCCCGCGATGGGCAATGCCGCTATTCATGGATTTCAGGACATTTAAACCCGTATTTCCTGAAAAATTAAGCCAGCCGGCAATTCCGCACATATTTCAAGCCTTTGATTACCTTGATATATAACGATTGGTTCAGCGCTAAATCAAGCGAGATTTCAGTAGCAAGATTTTGAGCGCAGCTTTATAAATCCTCATGAAGAAAAATATTTCTCTTTTGCTTGGCATTTTCGCGGCGATTGCCGTTATTACCCTGCTTCTGGACTTCCAGATCAAACCGCGTGTCCGGACAATCGACGATATCGCAGATAATAATAGTCTGCCCGTCAGGATGGCGCCCGATTTTGAATTTACCGACATTAAAGGCCGTAAAAACAATCTGTCCGACTTTAAAGGCAAAATCGTCATTCTTCACTTCTGGGCGACTTGGTGCCCACCTTGCGTCAAGGAATTCCCGAAACTCGCCGCGATGGAAGATAACTTCGAGGACGATGTCGTTGTTTTAGCCCTGTCATCGGATAAAAGCGAAGAAATCATCAAGACCTTCGTGACAGAATCCTCCCCCGCTTCGGAAGACCTGCCCGGCTTCTATACGATATGGGATAAAAGCCGCGCCATTACCCATGACCTTTACCAGACATTCTCCTATCCCGAGACGATCATCATCGACCGTAAAGGCGGCATGGTTCGTAAAATCGCCGGTGACGCCGACTGGACCTCGCCGGAAATGACGTCCTATTTACAGGACATCATGAAGTGAATGAGGCGATTACCATCGTGATCCCGGCTCTTAACGAAGAAGATAATATTGCTGCTTTGTTAAATGACATTCTTCTACTCCGTGATTGCCCGATTCATGAAATTATTGTCGTGGATGATGGAAGTACCGATCAAACGGCCGTAACCGTTCAGGCAATTAAATCCAACGATACCCGCATTCGCCTGCTTCGCCATTCAAACCGTGCCGGTCAAAGCGCAAGTCTATGGACAGGAATTGAAGCCGCCACGTCTGCGCTGATTATAACCATGGATGGCGACGGTCAGAACGATCCCGCGGATATTTCTGTCCTCTATAAAAAATGGCAGCAGACGCCTCCATCGGCAATGCTGCTTATCACCGGACAACGCAAGAAGCGCATGGATAATCTATTGAAGAAATTCACCTCTCGCACTGGCAATGTGATTCGTAACTTCCTCCTCAAGGACGGTGTTGGCGATACCGGCTGTAGCTTGAAACTATTCCGCCGCGAAGATTATCTGCGCCTGCCCTTTTTCAACCATATGCACCGCTTTCTTCCCGCCCTTTTTCTGCGCGAACAGGGGGAGATCATACTTGTAGAAGTCTCTCACCGTTCGCGTCAAAACGGCGTGTCTAAATATGGCTTTTGGGACCGGCTTTGGGCTGGAATTTTCGATGTGTTTGGTGTCTTATGGCTGAAAGCGCGCAGGCGCCGGAAAATTATAATCACGGAAGAATAATGTTTTCCCAGCATCTAATGAATATTCTCTCGTCTTTCGACACATGGGTCATGGTCGGTCTTTTCGGACAATTTATGTTCACAATGCGCTTCATCGTTCAATGGGTTGCATCTGAAAAAGCGCGCAAAAGCGTTATCCCTATTTCTTTCTGGTTTTTTAGCCTCGCGGGTGGCTCCATCGTTTTTGCCTATGCCATCCATAAAGCCGATCCTGTTTTTATCATCGGGCAAGGCATGGGATTGTTGATATATTTACGCAATATCCACTTCATCATTGCCGAACGGCGCAAAGCGGTCCTTTCATCTATATGATGGACCTTATCCACAAACCCCGTTTCTCCCTCGGCATCGCCGCCCTTTTTTGCATTATTTTATATTTGACCGGCATCTACTGCCGCCCGTTATTCCCTGTCGATGAAACGAGATATTTAAGCGTTGCCTGGGAAATGTATTCGGGCAAGGACTGGCTGGTTCCGCATTTAAATCTTCAGCCCTACGATCACAAACCGCCGCTGCTGTTTTGGTGCATCAATTTGTTATGGCACGCCTTTAGCGTATCGCAGGAAGTCGCCATGGCGTTGCCATTTCTCTGTGCTTTTCTTCTGGTGATTTGTACGCAGCGCCTTGCCGGAAAATTAATGCATGATGAAAAAAATATCGCGACTGCAACATATATCCTGATCGGCTTTCTGCCTTTCGTCGTCTACAGCAATATGATCATGTTCGATATATTGCTGTCGGTTTTTGTCATCATCGGCATTACATCTATCTGGGACTATGCGAGAACATCGCATAACCGCCATCTGGTTATACTGTCCGTCTGTGGCGGCCTCGGCCTTCTGACCAAAGGGCCTGTTATTCTATTGCATTTGGTACTTCCTGTTTTACTGGCCAGATTCTGGAATAAAGACAGCGCCATTCCTCGCCGGAAATGGGTCAGCTATTTGGCATTATCGTTTTTAGTAAGTTTGTTGCTTGGATTGTGCTGGGCCATTCCCGCCTCAATCAAAGGCGGGCCTGATTTTTCCGACCGCATTTTCTGGGGCCAGACAGCCGGGCGCATGGCCAATTCTTTCGATCATCAAAAGCCGTTCTGGTGGTATCTGCCATTCATGCCTCTCTTCCTTGCCCCATGGGTTTTCTCTCCCTATATCTGGAAGGGCATAAAAAATCTTAAAGAAATTCAAACTCAAAAGTCTTTGCGCTTCCTAATCGTTTGGCTGGCTCCGGTTTTTATTTCCTTTAGTTTAATCAGTGGCAAACAGCTCCATTACCTGCTGCCGCTTCTCCCCTGTCTAGCGATTATCATGGCGATGGGTTTAAAGAATCTTACTTTTGATTCCTTTTCCCGCCTGAATGTTTTGCCTTTCTTGGTCTATGGAATCCTGATGATGCTCCCACTCATCATTAAATTTACTTATAGTCTTTCCTCCAGCGAATTTGCTTTCGGACAGGATCTCCTGACGCCTATCAGCTATCTGACCGGCCTATCAGCTTTAGCCATAATGATTGGCATTTTTATCATGGGGCATAAAAAGCCACTGGCCTACATTCTAAGCATATCCTTGTCCTCGTTGATCCTGATGCTGAGTATGGAATTTCAGGCGAAAGACGGGCTTTTCAAAAGATATGATATTCGTCCGGTGGCAGAAGTCCTGGAGCGAAATCCCGGCCTTACTCTGGCTTTTACGCGCAATTATCATGGTGAATGGGGCTTTCTGGCGCGTCTGGACAGGCGGGTACGGCAGATGAAAGTCGAAAGCAAGGATTTATATCTGAAATACTTCCCCAATTCTTTAATCGTCGTGCGAACCGATGACCCTGCCGAAGTCGAAGCCTATGATATTATCTTTTCCATGCCGTATAAAATGCAGGACCGCTATTACATTATTGCCAAAAAAGGTCGCGGGCACCTTTATTCCAGATAGCAGACATGCGCGAAACACATTTGCGTATGATATACGCCGCCTGTTTCTATCGCTGCGCACAAATCATAAGTCATTTTATAACGGCTTTATATATTGACCTTGTCGTTCAGATAATGTTTTCTCCACCGAAATATGGTATAGAGTGACGACAAACCAATCAGTGTGAGTTCATGCACAAGAATAAAAAAACGGCTTCCCCCAAAAAAGTAATTTCAAAAACGCCTAAATCCGTGTTTCAGAATTTTCAGCAACTCTATATCTCTGAAATTCCCGATGCCGATCTGGCCGAGATCAATCACAAGAGTCTTGAGCTTTTGATCAAGCGCCAATTCGATCTGGCCGACAAAAGAACGAAAAACAAAATATCGATTGAGGTCGATAACCCGACCTTAAAAAACTGGGGCTGGGATGGATCGAATACAGTTATCAGCATTCTCTTCGACGACATGTCGTTTGTCATTGATTCCGTCACTGCCTTGCTAACTCGTCACGGCTTTAACATCGCCAATACGTTCCACCCTCTCCTCTACACGCTTCGCGGCAAAAATCGTAAAATCGAAGATATTTCTCTTGATACGAAAGAGGGTTACACAGGCGAAGGCTTTTTGTTTATTGAATTGAGCCGCCGCCTTACCAAACCGCAAATCGATATTCTGAAAACCGAAATTTCGGATGTCCTCTCTGATGTGCAATTGGCAACCGGCGACTGGCGCCAGATCAAGGAACGCGTCAAGGCAGCTCATGAAGGATTAAAGGAAGCGCCGGATATCGATTTCGACGATCTTCAGGAATATCTGGAATTCATCAATTATATTCACGACGATAACTTTACCCTGCTTGGCTATAAATATTACAAGGCGTCAAAAAAAGGCGGCAAACTGACTTTTACGCCTGATCACGATAGCGGCCTTGGACTTTTGTCAAAAAACCGTAAAAAACCATATCTGAACGGCGAAGAAAAAATTCTTTTCGAAGATACGAAAACAAAAGAAACACTGCCTGCCGTTTTCGTTCACAAACTCGCCCTGAAATCATCCGTCCATCGCAGCGTACCGATGGATTCCATTCTGGTGCGCCAATACGATAAAAAAGGTAATGTCATCGGCGAGGCCCTGATTGTGGGCCTCTTCACCTCTGTCACCTATTCCCGCAGCATCCGCGGCGTTCCGTTCCTGCGTCACAAGGGAACCAAGATCATCAATATGGCGGGCTTCGATCCGCAAAGCCATGATTTGCGCGCGCTTCGCGACATCATTGAAAAATTCCCGCGCGATGAATTTATGCAGACCGCGCCGAAAGATTTATACGAAACCTCGCTTAAAATTCTGCGCCTGAAAGAACGTCCCCGCATTTCTCTTTTTCTGCGAGAGGATCCGTTTGGCCGCACTTTATCCGCGCTGATCTATATTCCCCGCGATCGTTTCGACACGCGCCTTCGCCTTAAATTCGAACGCATCCTGGAAGAAGAGCTGGAAGCAAGCTGTACGCGATTTACATCGACAGTGGACGATTCTCCTTTAGTCCGCATTATCTATAGCCTGCAATGGCAGCAAGGAAAGCGCGTCGAATACGATACATCGATGATCGAAGCGCGATTGCAGGAAGCCGGTCGCAGCTGGGATGAAGTTCTGTTCCAGACGCTCATGGAAAAATACCGCGATCACGACGAAGCGGCGAGAATTTCCGATAAATATAATTCCGCTTTTCCGGTCTCCTATCAGGAAAGATACAGGGGCCGTCAGGCTTTGCATGATATCGCAAAGATCGAAGAAGTATTGACGACTCGCCAGATCGATCTCGATCTTTTCAAACCGCAAAACACGCCTAGCCGTCACCTGTCGCTTAAAGTCTATAGCCCGGGCGTTACCATTTCTCTCTCCGACATTCTTCCCGTATTGGAGAATATGGGATTGAAAGTGATCGAGGAATATCCGTTCGAAGTTTTGGTTCAGGGCCGCTCGGTCTGGATTCAGGATCTTGTTGTCGAAATTCCAGCGCAATTGCCAAGCCTTGATGTGAGCGCCATTCGCCATGCTTTCGAAGCCTGTTTCAAGCTGGTCTGGTCTGGCCATGTCGAAAACGATTCTCTGAATAAATTGATTGTTCTCGCTGCCCTGAATTCACGCGAGATTGCCATTTTGCGCAGCTATGTCCGCTATTTGCGCCAGACAACTTCTCCATATTCGCTATCTTACGTCGAACAGGCCCTGACCGATTATCCGTCGATAGCAAAACTCTTGACCGGATTATTCAAGGCGCATTTCGATCCTGACACGCAAGGTAAAGGCAAGGCCGTCGTACCGGGCGTTTTGGCCGCCATAGATCAAAACTTGCAACATGTCAGCGCGCTCGATCAGGATAAAATCCTGCGAAGCCTGACAAGCCTTATTCAGGCGACATTGCGCACGAATTACTTTCAGAACAAACCCTGGATTTCCTTGAAATTCGATAGCGCCGCCGTTCCAGAGCTTCCCGATCCACGCCCTTACCGCGAGATTTTCGTCTATTCCCCGCGCGTCGAGGGTATTCATTTGCGCGGCGACGTTATCGCTCGCGGCGGGCTGCGCTGGTCGGATCGCAACGAAGATTTCCGTACTGAAGTTTTGGGCCTGATGAAAGCCCAGCAGGTGAAGAACGCCATTATCATCCCAATGGGCGCAAAAGGCGGCTTTATCGTCAAGAAACCTCCAGTGATTGGCGGACGCGAAGCGTTCCTCGAAGAAGGCAAGGAATGTTACCGCATTTTCATTCGCGGTCTTCTCGATATCACCGACAATCAAAAAGGCGGCAAGATCATTCCGCCCAGAGACGTGGTTCGCCGCGATGATAACGATCCTTATCTCGTTGTCGCTGCCGATAAGGGGACCGCAACCTTCTCGGATATCGCCAATGCCTTGTCTGCAGAATATGATTTCTGGCTTGGGGACGCTTTTGCTTCAGGCGGATCGCATGGTTACGACCACAAAGACATGGGCATCACGGCCCGCGGCGCTTGGGAATCCGTAAAACGCCATTTCCATGAGCTCGGGCTTGATACGCAAACGCAAGAATTCGATATCATCGGCATCGGCGATATGGGCGGCGATGTGTTCGGCAACGGCTTGCTTCAAACCAAGACAGCCCGCCTCGTTGGAGCTTTTAACCACCTGCATATTTTCTGCGATCCCAATCCGGATGCGGCGGCGACCTATAAAGAGCGCGAACGATTGTTCAAAGAGGTTAAAGGCTGGGATCATTACAATGAAAAACTTTTGTCCAAAGGCGGACGTATCTACAAACGCTCGGATAAATCTTTGAAACTGACGTCCGAGATTCAAAAACGCTTCGGCCTGTCAAAAAGCGAGGTCTCGCCGATTGAATTAATCCGCGCCATGCTCATGGCAAAGACGGATCTTCTCTTCTTCGGCGGTATAGGAACCTATGTTAAATCGACGAAAGAAGCCCATATCGATGCAGGTGATCGCAGCAATGATCCTCTTCGCGTTAACGGCAGCGAGCTTCGCGCCCGCGTGATCGGCGAAGGTGCCAATCTTGGCATGACGCAGCGCGGACGTATCGAATACGCCCAGCAAGGCGGACGTCTTAATACCGACTTTATCGACAACTCCGCAGGTGTCGATACATCCGACCATGAAGTGAATATCAAGATATTGCTCTCTGATGTCATGGCGCAAAAGAATAGCAAGATGAACCTGAAATCCCGCGACAAGCTTTTGGAAAGCATGACAAAGGAAGTTGAGCAACTCGTCCTGCGCGACAACTATCAGCAAGCACAGGCCTTGTCCCTGATCACATCCAAAGCAGCCGAGAATGTTGTTTTCCATGCCAAGCTGATGACTTTACTGGAGCATGACGGTCTTCTTCGCCGCGATATCGAATTCCTGCCGGATGACGAAGCGATTGAGAAACGCCGCCTGTCCGGCCTTGGACTGACGCGCCCGGAACTTTGCGTTCTTTTCTCATACAGCAAGATCGCTTTTACGAAGGATTTAATCGCCACGAAAATTCCAGATGACAAATCCATGCTGGAATGGGCAATCCGTTATTTCCCGGTCGCGATGCAAAAGAAATTCGCAGATGAGATTAAAAATCACCGATTGAAACGCAATATCATCGCGACGATGATTTCGAATGCGATCATCAACCGCATGGGACCGAGCTTTATCCGCCTGACAATGGCGAAAACCGGCAAAAACGTCGAAGAGATTACCCGCGCTTACATCAAAGTACGCGATGAATATGATCTGCGTGATCTATGGGACGGCATTGAGGCGCTTGATAATAAAATCGATGCGGAAACCCAATTGAAGGCGCTGCGCGAAATTGCCGATATTGCTGCCAAGCAGGTGTTGTCATTTTTGAAAACAGGCAAGCTCTCAACCAGAACCGCGCCTTTATCCGAAGCGCAGAATCAGTCAGATTGGATGAAAGCAGGCTTGCCGTCACAACTTGCCGTTAAAATGGCGCGGTTGAAATCGCTCAGCGCGGATTAATTTAAAACGAACGACTGCGGATTAGTGCTGTGTAATTTGCTGTATCGCTTTTCTAGATACTCATGAGCACTCTGCAAGGCAGCAGTATTATTTATAATTGGCACAGCGCTAACTGCAGCATAATTTAAAGCTGCCTCAACATCGCATATCCAATTCTCAAAGAATTCTGTTGTTCTTCTAAGGCCTTTTAGAGGAGAAGAAAATTTTGCTTCAGTTAACTTTTGAATATTGTCATTTTTAGTAGGCACAAGATTCAATCTTTCCAGCGCCGCCTTTTTAAAATCTATTCTGAAGAATTGAGGATAGCTTTCAATAATTTTTGTTGCAGCCGTTAAAAGTTCATTGGTGCGTTCTTCCAGCTTTCTTTCTAAAGCAGGGTTTAGATAATCTTCATTTGGCTGCGTATATTTCTCTTCCATCTTTTTTATAAGATAAGGAAGCTGCCCTGGCAGAATATGCTGCTTATTCAATTCACTTAGATAAGGCATCAAACTACTTATTAATTCAGGGTTTTCCATGCCTGCCCTTATTAAAATTATTGCATCGAGACCAGCCTCTATTTTATCTGGAACTTCATGTGAAAATTCTTCTATGAAATCTGCACTATCAGGCTTTTGATAAAAAGCTTTGATGAATACTCGCCTGTAACTTAAAGCTGCAGCCTTTGCCGCTTCTGCTTGAAATTTTGGTGATAAACTCAAAAAGGCATTCATACTCAATTCTCCTGTTGTTTTTTTCTTTAATGCTAATGAAAAAAACAGGAGCCTGTCAATTTATGTATTTAGCTATTCACATCAAATGCGGATAAATGCCAAAGCCAGCGCCGATAATACAAGCAAAGCAAAGTTGCGATTGGAGCGGAAAATCGCCAGCGAGCTTGCCGGATCGTTCATATTCCATGTGTGGAGCTGGATAATCAGGTGGAAACAGCATGCAGCCCAGCCGACGAAAAAAGGCCACGCCGCATTTAGAATAATTCCGACCATCAGGATCAGGAAAGCGGTTCCGGCGTAAAACCCGGTAATCCATTTATAACTGTCATCGCCGAATTTTAACGCGGTGGATTTTACACCGATTACTGCATCGTCTTCCTTGTCCTGATGCGCATATATTGTGTCATAGCCGAGCGTCCATGAAATACCTGCCGCATATAAAAATAATGCTGGCCAGGCGAGCTGCCCTGTCACCGCCGCCCATCCCATTAAAGCCCCTATATTAAATGTCAGGCCGAGCATGAATTGCGGATACCATGTAACCCGCTTGGCGAGCGGATAAAGCACGACCATGACAATCGACATCACGCCAAGAAAAATCGCCGTCGGTGAAAGCTGTACTAAAATCAAAAGCCCAATCCAGAGCAGGGTAAACAAAAAGAAAATGCCTTGCGCCGGCGTGATATCCCCTGCGGCCAACGGTCTTGATTTTGTGCGCTCGACCTGAGCGTCGATCTTGCGGTCCCAAAGATCGTTGATCACGCAGCCTGCCGCCCGCATCACGAACGCACCGACGATAAAGAGAAAGAATAGATACCATTCGTGAAAACGGAAATTCTGAAAGCCCTTACCCGCCGCCGTAATCGACCACAACCCCGGCAATAGTAAAAGCCATGTCCCTACAGGACGGTCCAGCCGTGCAAGACGCGCATAGGGCCAGCAGAAAGCAGGTAAGTATTTTTCAACCCATCCGTCTTTTTGAATATCCGTATGGGAAATAGTATTTTCTATGCTATCAGGATGGGTCATGGGAAAAGAACAATATGATTACCGCAGCCCGCGGATTTTTGTTGAAAGCGATCTGGCAGAGAATAGCACAATTTCGCTCGATGATGACACTACTCATTACCTAAAGAATGTCTTGCGCCGTGCCGACGGCTCTGTGGTTCGTGTTTTTAACGGGCAGGATGGCGAATATCTGGCCGCTTTTGCGCCGCAAAGCAAAAAATCCTATGCGCTGGATATCCAAAGCAGGCTCAGGGAACAAACCAATACGTCAAAAGAGATTCATCTCGTTTTCGCGCCGATTAAAAAAGATCGTCAGGATTTTATGATCGAGAAAGCCGTTGAACTTGGCGCGACACATTTCCATCCGGTGCTGACACAGCAAACAATTATTCGTGATCTGAATGAAACGAGGGTGAAAAAACAAATTCAGGAAGCCGCCGAGCAATGCGAACGGCTTGATATTCCAAAACTGGAACCGCTTCTGAAACTTGACCAGTTTTTGCGTAACTGGAGTGATGGCATCCCGCTATATGCCGCGCTAGAGCGTAGCGATAAAGAACCTTTATCTTCAGCCTCCTCTTCATGCGGTATTTTGATCGGACCCGAAGGCGGATTTTCCGACGATGAAAAAGAAATGCTTTTAAACAATCCCAAAGCAACAGCCGTAACTTTGGGCGACCGTATTTTACGCGCCGAAACTGCGGCGATCTTTTCGCTTTCTATCCTGTCTTCGAGGTAAGATAATAATTCTCGATTACAACGGCTGATAATGAAGTTGCTGCTGCTGCGTAACCACCGACTGTTGACGATCAACATGAATACTGAGCGGCACATCAGACACTCCTTCCATTCGCGCAGATATATCGCGTACTTTCAGAGTCTCCAATATTGAGGCGTCTATGTCGCTTACAGCAGGTTCAGCATCTCTAATCTGAGGCCGCAGGTCATCCAGAACCGGTTTGAGCAAATTGAAAACATTGCTGATTTCCTGATCGGACGGAATTTGAAAGCGCTTGAATTCTTCCACGCCGTTATTTCCTGAAGGATAAATATTCTTCTCCGGATGCGTTACATTATACACATATATTTCACCATCAGGCGCTATGACTTGCCATTCGGGAAAAGGCCAGTCCCTGATGACTTCAATTCCTCTGTTTTTTGCCTCTTCTATGATTTTGTTGAGGTCGAAACCACTGGCGATGCGTTGTTCTTCGACGCTCTGTCCGGTTTCCTTACCGAAAAGCCATGAAAGGGTGCGGATTAAATTCTCGGTATCTTCAAACATTTCTGCTTTCTCCTTTACCATCTCGGTAAATCCTTCCGCTGTCGCGAGATAAACAGGATCAGGAGTAAAGGAAGTCGGAGAATAAAGTGCGGCTTGAATAGTCGTGGCGAATGCTTCCGCTCTGGCATCGCCCTGATAATGGTGACCTTCATCAGGCAATTGATCGATAGCTAACGCATAAATGACATGGGACATATCATGTGGATGCGCATTCGCCTCTTCCCCGAACCACAGCCGCACATGCGCAACGCTTGCTTCCTTTAGCGTTAAATCGTTTTGCTTCCAGTTTGCAACTTCTTCAAAACCTCCCTTGGCTATGCGCGCCGATCCAGGGCGCTGAACGATTTGGGGGGCAGCAGCTTTGGTGTGGCTCAAACTTAATCCGCCGAAATTCTCATTATTTTTGATCATTGCCCCATAATAGAGATAATATGTGAAAGCTTTGCTAAAAAGCCTTCAATAATATCAATTAGTTACATAATTTATGATGAGGGTGACTGAACCGAGAAGAAGCAGAAACAGACTCAATATAATCCCTGTTTTACGCCCGAAACTTAAGTTTGGACTAGAAGTAATGCCATGAGCATGCAAAAGCCGTGTCAAAACCAGTAATGCACCAAATATATGTAAATAAAGGGGCGGAATTTGGTTTATTTCCAGCAATCCTAGCACAATCAGCATCATCGGCACCATTTCAGAGAAATTGCCATGGACACGGATCGCCTGTCCCAGATCCGCAATTCCACCATCGCCAAGCCCGACCTTATATTTACGGCGGCGAAGCGCCACGCGCAGGATAAGGACCATCATCATCAGCCCCATGAGACCGGCATAAAAACCTGTAATCATATTATTTTTCCTATAATTCTTGGCCTTCAGAATTATCAAAAATTCTGTAACCACTCTAGACTTATATTACAAAGCGCTGTATTAAATCGTCGAACTGCGGCCCCTGATCATTATTAACGGTTAGGTCTTCAGCCTAACCGTTAATAATGATCTACATATTTATAAGACAGATCGGATTCACGCTTTTAGATTTATGCATTTTATGCATAAATCTAAAAGCGACCCGATCTAGTATCGCAACCTGACACCAAAGCGAAATCATTCAAAAATGACCAGAATTTTCACTCTCCTTTCCGCCTTTATCCTTACTTTCGCGACCAGTGCTTCTGCCGATCAGCCGCGCCCGAAAGAAATCAATTTTCAGGAAGCCGTGACGCCCGTTATGGAGCGCATCACTGACTTTCATAACCTGCTGCTCTGGATCATCTCCGGCATCGTCCTTTTTGTGATGATCCTTCTTATATATGTGATGGTTCGCTTCAGCGCGAAGGTAAATCCTGAGCCATCGAAGACGACACATAACGTGCCATTGGAAATCGTCTGGACACTCGTTCCTGTTCTTATTCTTCTGGTCATTGCCATCCCGTCTTTCCGCTTGCTGTTTTACAGTGGCATTACACCTGAAGCCGATATGACAATAAAAGCTATTGGAAACCAATGGAACTGGTCCTATGAATATCCAGACCACGGCGATATCTCGTTCACGTCCGTTATGGTGCCGACCAAAGATTTGAAAGAAGGGCAAGTTCAACTATTATCTACTGACAACGTTGTTGTCCTGCCTGTCGATACCGTCGTGCGTATTCAGGTGACAGCTTCCGATGTCCTTCACTCTTTTGCCGTTCCGGCATTCGGTATCAAGGTCGATGCCGTTCCGGGCCGCCTGAATGAAACATGGGCGGAAATTAAAAAGCCGGGCGTTTATTACGGCCAGTGTTCCGAGCTTTGCGGTAAAGACCATGGCTTTATGCCAATCGAAGTCCATGCCGTTTCAAAAGAAGATTTTGCTGCTTGGGTCGCTGAAAAAGGCGGCAAGATGCCAATGCCTGTAGCCGCAGAAGCCCCTGTTTCTGAAGTTCCAGCCAACACTGACGACAAAATTCAATCGCCTAAAGAAGAAGGCCAGCCGGTTGCAACACCTGTAACTCCGGCCACGCCTGCAACTTCTGGCGAAGACGGACAATAAATAATTAAACTATCCAGACCAAAGACCTAAAAGGACTACACATGACTGCTGTTGCACATGCTGACGATCATTCACATGACGATCACAAGCCGCCTTTCTTTACGCGTTGGTTTATGTCGACCAACCACAAGGATATCGGAACGCTCTATATCATCTTCTCGATCTTCGCCGGCTTGATCGGCGGTTTCTTCTCCGTTCTGATGCGCGCGGAACTTCAGGAACCGGGAATGCAGATCCTGACGATGATGTCGGATAACCCGGGCCAGATGTGGAATGTCTGGATCACGGCGCACGGCCTGATCATGGTTTTCTTTGTCGTTATGCCGGGACTTATCGGCGGTTTCGGTAACTGGTTCGTGCCGCTCATGATCGGTGCGCCCGATATGGCCTTCCCGCGCTTGAACAACATCTCTTTTTGGCTGATCGTTCCGGCTTTCATGCTTTTGGTGGCTTCTACCATGATCGGCCCCGGCGCCGGTACTGGCTGGACGGTATATCCTCCACTCTCAAGCAAACTCGGCCACCCTGATATGTCGGTCGATATGGCGATCTTCGCGCTTCACTTGGCGGGCGCTTCTTCTATCCTCGGCGCGGCCAACTTCATCACAACTATTTTCAACATGCGCGCACCCGGCATGACGCTGCACAAAATGCCTCTCTTCGTTTGGGGTATGCTGGTCACCGCTTTCTTGCTGGTTCTGTCGGTTCCTGTTCTCGGCGGCGCGATCACGATGTTGCTGACTGACCGTAACTTCGGCACAGCCTTCTTCAATCCTGAAGGCGGCGGCGACCCGATCCTGTATCAACACTTGTTCTGGTTCTTCGGTCACCCTGAAGTCTACATCATGATCTTACCGGCTTTCGGTATCATCTCCCACATCGTTTCCACCTTCTCGAAAAAACCGGTCTTCGGTTATCTCGGGATGGCCTATGCGATGGTCTCCATCGGCGTCGTCGGTTTCGTCGTCTGGGCTCACCATATGTATACAACAGGCATCTCCGTCGATACCCGCGCTTACTTCACAGCGGCGACTTTGATCATCGCGGTACCGACAGGGATCAAGATCTTCTCATGGATCGCGACCATGTGGGGCGGCTCGATCGAGTTCAAAACCCCGATGCTCTGGGCAATCGGCTTCATCTTCCTCTTCACCGTCGGCGGCGTCACAGGCGTCGTCCTGGCGAATGCGGGATCGGATGTTGCTTTCCATGACACATATTATGTCGTCGCTCACTTCCACTATGTTCTCTCACTCGGCGCGGTCTTTGCTCTGTTCGCAGGATATTATTACTGGATCGGCAAAATCTCCGGTCGCCAGTACCCGGAATGGGCAGGCAAGCTGCACTTTTTTGCGACCTTCATAGGCGTCAACCTGACCTTCTTCCCGATGCACTTCCTCGGGATGGCTGGCATGCCGCGCCGTATTCCGGATTACACGCCTGCCTATCATTTCTGGAACGAAATGGCCTCATGGGGAGCGTATATTTCCTTTGGCTCGACGATCTTCTTCGTGTTCCTCGCTTTCTACACGATGTTCTTCGGTCGCCGCGTTCCTGGCAATTACTGGAACGTCCGCCCGAACGTCATGACGCTGGAATGGACGGTCTCAAGCCCACCGCCTTTCCACCAGTTCGATATTCAGCCGAAGGTGAATTGATACTTCTTCGTCAGTTCATCCTGAGCGACAGCGAAGGATATCATCTAAAACAAAACCCCGCTTTTCGCGGGGTTTTTTAGTTCTGTTGCTAGTTTATCCCATATTTAAACCGTGAGCACCAAAGAGCATTATGGCTTTTTGAAAACCTTCACGAGCCTTCTCTCCTACATACTTATCTTCACTCTCCGCAAGACGAGACAAAATTTCTACAGGCACATCTTCCGGAGATGCTATCATTATGATCTGTGAGTTTTCATCTGCGAACGGCAGAAATTTTTCAAATACTTCAGGCGAGATCAGATTCAATGTGAGACTATCAAATCTGTCATTAGCATATTTAGTTATATACGAGGAATCTGCCTGCGGCTTATCATCAAGAATAGCCACAATATCTGCAAAATGTTCTGCATCCAGTAAAGCACGCCCCTCTCTGGCAGAGTGATTCATTGTGGCATAAAGTCCGGTTTTTTCTTCAAAGAAAGCTGTATCCAGACTGTTACATAGACGCTGATCAAATTCAGTCGGCAGAAGTTCCCTACCGTTATCCGCTATATTCTTTATCTCAGAAACAATATGAGCCTGTACTTTTTTCAAAGCAGCAAGCGCTGTTTTTTCGTGAGTCAACACTTCCTCGACCATATCAAGAATATGTTTAGCATTTGAAAGAGGCGATTCTTTTAGAATGGATACCAGGTTCTCAAAAACTTTTAGATCAAGCGGTTGTTCAAAACGTTCCCCCCACTCTTCGTCGCTCAGGCCTAATACTTTTTTCCCTTCCCGATATACCAGATCAGTCTGGTGCATTTTCTTAAATTCATTAGTACTATTCTGAATAACTTGCTTGAATTCTTCCGATGAAAGTTCAATACCGCTATTCGCCACCTCCCTGATTTTGGCGATAGCATTGTCTACGAGTTGTTCTCCTAGTCTTTTAACTTCCGCTATACACTCTGCGGTATCATATGCCTGCTTTAAATCCATTTTTAGCTCACTCATAAAATTGATAGAGTACTTATATCAAAATCTTAAATATTATGTCAATATATACACCAAAATCCTTTTAATAACATATAGATAGCGATATTGTATCCACATGGCCGAAACCTTAAAAGATCAACTCTTCTCCGAAATCCTGCGCGCCCGGACCCGCGTTTATCGCGTTGGGCAACCGACACCGTTACAACAGATTAAAATTCCGTCCGTCGAGGCCGAGATTTATATCAAGCGCGAAGACCTCTCGCCGATTAACGCTTATAAGTGGCGCGGCGCGTATAATGCGACCGCCTATCTGAACGAAACCAAAGGCACGAAAACTGTTGTCGCGGCGTCTGCCGGAAACCATGCGCAAGGCGTGGCACTAGCTGCCAAGCTGTTAAACATCTCGGCCAAAATCTTTATGCCGACCCCGACCCCAATGATGAAACAGAATGCCGTGAAACTTCACGGCGGCGATAATGTCGAAATCGTTCTCGTCGGCGACACATACGACCATGCCTCTGACGCCGCAAAAAAATATGTCGCCGATACAGGGCATGATTATGTTCACCCCTTCGATGATATCCATACAATCGCAGGTCAAGCAACGATTGCCGATGAACTCGTTCTCTCAGGTGAAGGGCCGTTCGATGTTGTCTTTATTCCGATTGGCGGCGGTGGCATGGCAGCGGCGGTATCGAGCTGGCTAAAGCTTCATCACCCGAATACAAAAATCATCGGCGTCGAAGGCGTCGATCAAGCCAGCATGAAAGCCGCGATTGCCGCAGGGAAACCCGTTACACTCGATAATATCGATACATTCTGCGACGGCACCGCCGTCAAGCTCGTCGGCACGAAAACATTCGAGCTTTGCCGCGATAATCTCGACGACATTATTACTGTTACGAACGAAGAAGTCTGCGCAGCGATTCAAGCCTATTGGGACACGAAACGCGTGATACCGGAACCGTCAGGTGCTATGGGCCTCGCTGGATTAATCCAATACGCTGCATCGCATCCTGAAACAAAAGGCAAAAAACTCCTGACCATTCTTTGCGGCGCCAATATGGATTTCGGCAAGCTGGCCAGCATCTCTTCGCAATCCGCCGTTGGTGCCCACCGCCGCCGCTATTTACGTTTTCATCTCGATGAAAAACACGGCTCGCTTCTCAATATTCTCGAGCAGAAATTTCCCGATATCAATGTCACTGAATTTCAGTATGGCAAAACATCGAATACAAACGGCTATCCGGTGATCGCCTTCGAAGCTTCGCCGGAAAAAATGTCCCATCTCGATGACGACCTGAAAAAAAGCGGTATTCTGTACGAAGACGTCACAGGCGATCCGGATGTCCGCTACCGCATTATTAATTACAATCCGGCCCTCTTCAGCCTGCCCGAATTACTGCATGTCCATTTCCCCGAACGTAAGGGCGCACTGCGTGATTTCATGCGCCGCATCTCATCGGTCTCTAACGTCGTCTATTTCAACTACGCCTATTCCGGCGAAAGCATAGGCCGGGCGCTCATGGGTTTTGAATTCGCCAATGAAGCCGATAAGGCAAAATTCTTCGATCTGATCAAGGATACCCCGGTGGATTGCAAACCTGTCGATGAAGCTACGCAAAAGCGGATTTTAGCTTTCTAAAAAACTTCGTGTCTCTTTGTGTTCTTCGTGTACTTCGTGGTAAAAAATAAGTAAAACTAAGCCCATGAAAACGACCGAAATCACCGCGCAGACAGGCTCAAAAGTCCGCGACTTTTATGCCTTGCTCAAACCAAAAGTAATGAGCCTTGTCGTCTTTATCGGTTTTGCCGGATATTGGATAGCGCCGGGCCGTGAAGCGCTGCACCCTTTCCTTGCCGCTGTCGGCATTTTCGCGCTCGCCCTCGGTGCTGGCGCTTCGGGCTCTTTCAATATGTGGTTTGAACGCGATATCGATATCCTGATGAACCGCACCAAAAACCGCCCGCTACCGCTCGGCAAAATCATGCCGGACGACGCGCTCGGCTTTTCGATTATCATGACGATTATCGCGGTGATGCTCATGGGCATGACCACCAACTGGATGGCCGCCGGCATTCTCGCCTTCGCGTCTTTTTTCTATGTGATTATTTATACTGTCTGGCTTAAACGCATTACGCCGCAGAACATCGTCATCGGCGGCGCGGCAGGCGCCTTTCCACCGATGGTCGGATGGGCGATGGTCACCGGCGATATTTCCCTCGCCAGCGTTATCTTATTCCTGATCGTCTTCCTGTGGACGCCGCCACATTTTTGGGCGCTCGCTCTGTTCGCTAATGAAGATTACAAACGCGCGGGTATCCCGATGATGCCGGTCGTCGCCGGCGATAAAAAAACCAAAATACAGATGCTCATTTATGCGGTCATCCTGTTTCCGGTCGCCCTATCACCTTATTTCCTTGGGTTTGCCGGATGGATCTACGGAATTACTTCCTGTGCCCTCGGTCTTTTCTTTATCTATACCTCCATCAGGGTTATAAAGGATGAGACGCTGAAATCGGCGAAACTGATGTTCGGCTTTAGCGTTTTCTATCTCTTCGCCATCTTTCTGGCGTTGATGATGGACTACAAATAATATGCTAGGGAATAAGACATGGCCGTCACGAAACTTCACAAAGAAAAACTGAAAAAAAATCTTGTCGTTCTGGCCATCGTGATCGGATTTATGGTCCTGATCTGGGCCATCACGATATTGAAGATCAAGGAATACGGAGTGATGCCATGAAATATTCGGCTAAATATATGATTGCTGCCGCTTTGCTTTTCTGTGCCGCCCCTGCTTTCGCCGAAGGTTTGAATCTTTATCCGAAAAGCCGCGCCGCATATCAGGATAAATTCGACACTGCGGCCGAGCGCTATGAAATCGACAAACGCGCCTATATCGACACGCTCTATGAGACTAAAGGCGAAGGCGACAAACCTGCATCGAGCCGTGAACGCATGCTGCCCGAAGGGGAAGTCAACGCCATTTTGGACGCACAAGACCAGACATCCGGTAATAATATGTCTGCCGAACCGCCCCAGCCAAATAGTCAATGAGCAAAGAATTACAGGATAAGAACCGCCGCACGGGCCTTGCCGTTCTGGCTATAATTTTGGGCATGCTGGCTTTGTCCTATGCCTCGGTACCGCTTTACCGCCTGTTTTGCCAAGTCACGGGCTTTGGCGGCAAGGCCGATCAGGTCTCGGCTGCCAGCGGCGAGATTTTCGACCGTGAAATAACAATCCGCTTCAATTCCGATGTAAACTCTAATTTACCATGGGATTTCAAACCCGATACGCCGGAAGTAAAGGTTAAAGTCGGCCAGGAAATGCTGATTTCATTTACCGCGACCAATCTAAGCCGCGAAGCCGTCGCTGGCACTGCTATGTATAATGTAACCCCGGGAGCCGCCGGAAAATATTTTAACAAGACCCAGTGCTTCTGTTTTAACTATCAATTGATCGCTCCCGGCAAAACGGTCCATTTTCCGGTTGTTTTCTATATCGACCCGAAAATCATGAAGGACCGCGAAAATGACGGCCTGAAAACCATCACCCTTTCCTATACTTTTTTCAAAGCGGATAGTCCGGAGCTTGAACAAGCGCTAGAAGCCTTTTACAATGATCCGAAATCAGCTAATAAAGCTATACCTGTTAATTAACCAGAACCTCAATTAAAGAGTCCCCTCCCATGTCCGACGAGATTGAATACGGCACAACCGGCAAACCCCATCCTTACCATTTGGTAAGACCGAGCATCTGGCCGCTGGCGGCTTCTTTTGCAGCAGGCCTTATGGCGGTCGGCGCGGTTCTGTTTATGCATGATGCCAAAATCGGCGAAATAGAAATTGGTTATAAAGGATTAGTCGCGGGACTTCTTTGCGTTCTCGCCTGTATGTTCTTCTGGTGGAAAGACATCATCTACGAAACCGTTTATGAGACTGTTCACAATAAAGTAACCGAAGTCGGTCTTCGCTACGGCATGGCATTATTCATTGCTTCTGAAGTTATGTTCTTCGTCGCCTTCTTTTGGGCGTTTTTCGAAGCGAGTCTGTATCCAAACGAGGCGCATCAGGTCTTGCGCATGGATTACACAAAAGGCGTCTGGCCGCCGCCGCAATTTCTGGCCGTACCGCCCTTCGATCTTCCGTTGATGATGACGTTGGTTCTGTTGCTATCCGGTTGCACGACGACATGGGCGCACCATGCAATTTTGAAAAACGATCAGAAAGGTTTTATCGAGGCGCTGACATATACTGTCATTCTCGGCGTTATCTTCCTCGGTATTCAGGTTTTTGAATACACGCATACGACTTTTGCCTTTAAAGACGGCATTTTCCCGTCGACCTTCTACATGGCGACCGGCTTCCACGGTTTCCACGTTTTCGTCGGTACGATCTTCCTGTTCGTCTGCTGGATGCGGGCGAAAAAAGGTCAGTTCTCCGCCGAGAAACATTTCGGTTTCGAAGCCGCCGCCTGGTACTGGCACTTCGTCGACGTCGTCTGGCTGTTCCTCTTCGTTGCCATCTATTGGTGGGGTGGTACGATCGGCGTCGGTGATGTCGAAGCGGCCCGCGCCGCCAATGGTATCGTCCTCCCCGCAGGGCATTAATTAAAATCAAACTAGATGTCATCCCCGCGAAAGCGGGGATCTCTCTATCAGGAAGCCACCATGTCGGATCTTTCCAAGCTCATCACCCAATCCTTTAAATGCAAATGCCCCCGCTGCAGTCAGGGCGATTTGTTCAAATCCGGCTTTCTCAATCTCAACTTAAACGAAACCTGTTCATCTTGCGGTCTCGATCTGGCGAAGAATGACAGCGCCGACGGCCCTGCCGTTTTCCTGATTTTCATTCTTGGATTTTTAATCGTCCCCCTCGCCCTTTTAACGGATTCAATTTTCCAGCTTCCGATATGGGTTCACCTTTTTCTGTGGACGCCCCTCTGCCTCGGCATTATTTTCGGCCTGTTAAAGCCAATTAAATCGCTCGTTATTTTGCTGCAATGGCAACACCGCGCATCGGATTGGCAAAAATGACGGCCAAGAAAATATCCTTTCTTGTTTTCATGCTCGCCTGTATTTCCATCTTCTGCGCGCTTGGGACATGGCAGGTTAAACGCCTGCACTGGAAAGAAAACCTGATCGCCGAGCTGGATAAAGCCTATGTCGCTGAGCCAAAAGAAATAACGCCGGATCAAATATCAGGTTTGAAAGAAAACCAGTTCTTGCGGGGCATTCTCAAAGGCCGTTTTTATTTCTCTAAAGCCTTCAAGCTTATGGGCCAGATAGATAACGGCAAACAGACCAGCCATAGCCTTGTTCCGTTTGAAATATCCAAGGACCTGACGATCCTTGTCGACATGGGGCCGGATTTCGAAACGCCTCATGACCAGATAGCGGAGATAAGCGGACTTTTAAAGAATGCGCCAAAACCCAACCGCTTTACGCCCGAGAACATACCGGATCAAAATATCTGGTACAGGATCGACCCCGATCAGTTGAACATTAAAAACCTGAAGCCTTTTCTACTGTTGCCCGAGCATACGCCATGGAAAGACTATCCGGCTACAAAACCGGAACTACGCAACAACCATCTCCAATACGCGATTTTCTGGTTTACGCTGGCGGTCGTGATCGCGGGGCTGACAATTTTCTATTTAAGAAAATCTTGAAATTTCATTCAAACGCCTTCATGCTCGTCAGGTTAGGCTTTACCCTGAAAAGCCACGTCGTTTTTCGGCCATCCCCAAGGAGCATCCGGCGGGGACCAAATAGTTAAACTCTGTGCTCTCTGCGAAACCTCTGCGTTCTCTGCGTGATGTTCTTAAGAAAAGCTCTCAAAATCGCAAAACGAACTATTAAGAACTCCCTCTCCCGCTAGGAGGAGGAAGAGAAAAGTACTCCCGAAAAGCGACGAGCAAACTGAGAGACCCCCTCTAACCCATTGAAATTACACTTTCGTCATGTCGACCGAGCGAAGGCCGAGCATTGAATACAAAATAAAAAACGAGCCTCAAAAGGCCCGTTCTTAAAATTCACTATTCCGCTTAAATCCTATTCGACCGATCCGGCATTGGTACCGCGTGCGGAAGCAAGGCGCGTGGTTGAAGTCTTCCTGACATATTCCTGATCGAAGCTGCGGACTTGCGCTTTGAATTTGCGCAGCTCTTCGCCTTTTAAGGATTTGTCTTCCGCGACGATCTTGACTGAGCGCGGGTTTACCTGAACGCCGTTGACGAATATTTCATAGTGAAGATGCGGCCCAGTCGAACGGCCTGTCGTACCGACATAAGCGATAACCTGACCTTGCTTGACGCGAACGCCCGGGCGAATACCGGCAGCAAAGCGGCTGGTATGGGCATAGGCTGTGGCAAGCTTGGAATTGTGACGGATTTTGACGTAGTTGCCGAAAGAGCTGAAACGGCCGGCGCGCTCGACCTTACCGTCTGCCGCCGCATAAATCGGCGTGCCTGTCGGCGCGGCGAAGTCGATCCCTTTATGCATTTTTGTATAACCGAGGATCGGGTGTTTGCGGTGACCGAAGCCGGAGCTCACCCGTCCGAAAGCGATCGGCGTTTTCATCAAACCGCCGCCGCCTTTACGCACGCTTTTGCCATCTGCCGTATAGTAATCTTCGTTGCCGTCTTTATCCTTGAAACGGTAGAGGGAGAATTCCTTGCCGCCGATGACCATGCGCGCATGGATGATATCGCCGGTCTTGGCAACGAAACCGTCTTTGGTTTCGACGCTGTTATAAAGAACCTCGAGCTTATCGCCCTGTTTGATGTCGCGCTGGAAGTCGACCGCGTAAGAGAACATCTTGATCGCGTTGGCGGTAATCGTGTCCGGCAGATTGGCCTTTTCAGCCGATCCATAAAGAGAACCGTCGATCACGACACGCGCGGCGCGGCGGGTTTGGTTGACTTCCTTTTCATCAAGGCGGGAATTGAGCTCGCCATTTTCACTGCGCTCGACATGAAGCGTCTTTAAAGGATCGATGGTGAAGGAAACTTTGGAGAGATTGAGATTGGAACCTGAATTATCCGGCTCAAGGCGAAGATCGAGTTTCTGGCCGGCGCGGAGCTTTTTCATGTTGAAATGCTCGGAAACGGCTTCGACGACATTATGGGCTTCTTCGGTGGCAACGCCGGCATCGACCAGAACCGATGAGAATGTATCGCCGCGACCCACTTCGACCGATACATCGACCGGACCTGTTGGCTCAATCGGCTCTATGGGCGTGTCGTTGATCATGGCAGCCGATTCAATGGCTTTTGTCTCGCGGCGGATCTGGCCGTCCGAATCACGGAACGGGTTTAGATCGGCTAAAACATTGCCTGTCGCAGGCTCGATGGCAGCCAGCTCTTCGGTAGAAGGCCCTGCTGTATATTCGAGGCGCAGCGCAGATGGCGCACTGACAGCACCGATGACCGCCAAAACGGCAACACTCGATACGACATAGCGCAAACGAAGACGATTGCTGCGTGTCAGGATATGACGTGTTTTAAAGGGAACTACGCGATTAATCTTACCAAGCAAGGTAGAAACAGAAAACGCACGGAATAGGTTAGGCAGTTGTTTGATTGTCATGATGTCTTAATTTGATCGGTATGGATGAGGACGTTGTTTAAATTCGTCTTGGTTTCCTGATATCCGTTTTGGTTAAGCAAATGACATGCTCGACGCGATTGACACTAAATAAGTGCATCCTGTTTAGCATGTCCGGGCCTTTTTTCAAAGCCCAACTCTCTATTGTCCACATGACCGGCTTTACGCCTTAAATTCGTCTGTGGAGCGGTCATAAGGTCTACAGACACTCCCCTCACGAGTCAAACAATTAGGGAAAAGCTATGTAATTGAAAATAAAGGCATTTTCCAATTAATCGGGCTTTTTTCCACCGTTCATTCGGTAGAATCCATGGAAAGAAGGAGCAATTCCCTCCGTCGGGCCGCCAGCGCGAACCGGCCTCGGGGCGAATTTACCCAGCGAAATCAGGCGGTCATACATAACCAGCGCCCCGGCAACGCCGACATTGATGCAGAATTTCATCGGGATTTTGATGGTAAAGTCACATTTTTCCAGCATGGCAGGCGAAACATTGCCCATCTCCGGACCCAGTATATAAGCGGCTCTCAAAGGATGGCGAAAGCTCGGCAGCTCTATCGCATCTTCGACCAATTCGACGGCGACCATCTGGCATCCGAGCGGCAGGTCGAGCGTATCAACCGAATCATACTCATAGTATGGAACGTGATCGAAAGAGCCGGACGTGTCGGTTTGCTGAATGCCGCGTATGTCTGTATTGGGCGAGACGGTAAAGAAGAAGCTGGCACCGAACGCATGGGCAGACCTGACAAGGCTGCCGACATTCTGGGGCTTGTGAATTCCTTCTACTCCGATACCGAAAAATCCGCGCATGACCAACCGTAGTGCAGTTATCGGGAAATGAAAATCCCTTTTACGCCGGAGCGCAGCCTTGATCTTTTTTAGGTACGGGTGGAAGGTTACGCGCACGAAGAGCCGCTTTTGCATCCATCAATTCATGCCCGGGATAAAATAGGTCGGAATTCGCCGCTGCTTTAAAATAATAATCCATTCTTCGCGGATTTCGCTCATGCAGAGATATTATCTCAAGATGATCGTTCAACTCGGAAAGAGGTAAATCCAGAACAGTTTTACCGTTTACAAATCTGGCCGCTTTTCCATTGTTAACTAGCTCCTGAAATTTCATGGCTCTGGACGGCCTGAAACTGGCTTCTTCATCGAGTAGATCAGCAATCGCTTTGTAGCCTTCATTCAAAGCGTCGTTGAAATCTTTGGTTTTGAAATAAACTTTGGTTTTTTCACCGTTGTAAGTGACTTCTGTAGACCAGCGCCCGTCCGGATCTCGTGCTATTTCAGGACTGGTATTAAAAGATTTTCTTATAGTTTCGTAACTAAAAAAAACCTCTTTGAAACAAACGTCATATCCTTTGGAACTTTTAAAATAGGCTCCAAGCTGTCCGCTGCTGTGAATGCCATGACGGCTATAACACATTTCAATATCCATACGCATAACTTCCCTGACTTTTGAGAAAGACTATTCCGAGGTGATCCTGATTGGCAAGAAATTAATCTTGCTTCTAATTACCAAGACTCACTCCATAGCGAAGATTGAGTGATACTCCTGAAATTGGCTCTTTTTGCCGGAATGACGGACCTATTGCTTTAAGCTCACGTATTCCTTTTAGCAGATGAAGTTCTTGTATATCAGGCTTTATTAAAGGCGCATCATGCAGATCATGAAAACTTGAGAACGGTCTTCCTATTAATCTGTTTAAATCCTCGAGAGATAGATCGAAATGACTTCCCGTAGAAGCCTGGACATAACGTGCTAACCACTCATCCTGTCCTGGGTGAAGACTATTATAACGGTATTCATCTAAGGGACATGACCGGGCTTCACGATGAATTTTGTTTGCGACTGTTACAAAATGATGATTAAGCCAATCAGTTCGGGCACGAGCCGCCTTGTTTAACTCAATAACTGGCAGGGCATAATTACCATCATAAACATTTGTAACTTTAGCTGTAGATAGATGAACTCTATCCATTAATGAAGAAATGCTCTTATCGTAAATAAAAAGATTATGCCCTCTTACTCTTGGACTTTGTGGCAAGAACCAGCTTCCGGCTTGATGCTGATGCAACGCATGTCTATTGAATCTTAAAACTATTCTTTCTTCCATACGCATATCTCCCATGTGTTTTTTGCATGAGCGTATGCCTGTCTTCTAATATAGGCAAGAAAAAATTCTATTTATTCAGGAAAGTCTCGATCCGGTCCAGCGCATCGTTGATTTTGGCCGTCGACGCCCCGAAACACATGCGCAAATAATCGCCGCAACCGGAGCCGAAGGAACAGCCCGGGGCCATGGATACACCCGCCTCGTCGATCAGGCGCTTGGCGAGCGACAGGGAATCCGGCTCACCATCGATCCGGAAGAACGTATAGAAACTGGCCGGCGGCGGATTGAAAATCACGCGCTCCATCTTGCCGAAACGCTCGGTGATTAGATCCAGATTGGTGCGCCAGTGAAGGCTCTGGTTCTTGATAAAAGTCTCCCCATGACGAAGCGCGGCGATTCCGCCATATTGGGTGAACATCGGCGGCGCCATATATTCATAGAGCGCCATATCGTAAATCTTGCTCTCCACCCGCGCCGGACCGATGAGCCAGCCAAGCCGCCAGCCGGTCATCGCCCAGCTTTTCGAGAAACTGTTGACAATAAAGAGTTTATCGTCGGGTTCGGACACATCGAGAAAGCTTGGCGCGCGCAGCGTATTATAGGTCGTACGGGCGTAAATCTCGTCGGAGACGATCCAGATACCGCGCGCTCTAGCAAATTCCATCACCTCTTCCATATCTTCTTTCGACATAACCCAGCCGGTCGGATTGGATGGCGTCACCAAAAGGATAGCCTTGGTGCGCTCGGTGCAGGCGTCAAATAGCTCATTGAGATCGAGCTGCCATTCTCCGTCCCGCTCGCTCATGCAGACTTCCTTGAACGACGCGCCCGTCATCTCGATAATCCCGACCAAATTTTTCCAAATCGGGGTGACCGCGAGAACCTCGTCGCCTTCATCGAGAATAGAGGTCAGGGCCAGATGGACCGCTGTCGTGCCGGAAGCCGTCACGAAAATACGGTTGGTCGGAATATTGAGATTGAAAATCTGGGAGTAATAGGTGGCGATCTCCTGACGAAATTCAGGAATGCCGAGCGGCGGCGCATAAAATGTCTTGCCCTCCTGCATCGCTTTGGTTGCCGCTTCGATAATGAAATCAGGCGTCGGCGCTTCGCCCTCGCCTTGCGCCAGTGAAATCGTATCCGGGCGCTGCTTGCCATAGCGAAGAAGCTCTGCCGCCACATTCGGAGACAGTTTCTCTAGGCATTTGCGAAAAGCCCGGCTTTCAGGCTTTAGAAGCGGTTCTTGGGACGGAGGAAGATTAGTCGACATAGGCGAAGTCATTAACATATTTGCAGCCCCTGAAAAGGGTCCTTATTCGGTTTTTTTGATTTTTATTCTAAATGGGGTGGATGTCAGGGACATCCCGGGGGCAAATTATGAGCGGCTAGGCCGCCGCACATGCGGCCGCCGCCGCTGCGGTAGCAGAAGCTAAAATGGCGACAGATTGTTGTGCGAAACGAAGCATATATTAATTAAAACGTATAGGCGTCCAAAAGGCAAACAAATTTAACCTAGAGCAGTCATGCGTTTTCAGCGCATCAGCCATGATTAAAAATCAAACCCGTAAATTTGCAGAATTTTTCTTTTCTCTATAGAGCTGCGCTAAAGGAAGATTCAGATGAGCAATACAAATGAAATTCTATTTTTGGAAACAGCTTTAGAAATTGGTCCAAACAAACGCAGATCATCGGAATTAACTCGATATAAATCCGAGCTGGTAAAAAATATCCTCTTCCTTAAAGACACCGATCCCGAGAATTTCATTCTTAAAGCGCGGCGCTATATCGAATATCAGGTTGTACTTGATTTCGCTGAGCCTGAAATTCAGCAACTGCCGCATGATTGGAAAAAAGATCTTTGGCGAGACGCAGCCCTTCTGTATGGAGATCGCGTTTTTGATTTAATGGCGGAAGCTCTCGAAAAATACAACCAGATACTTTCTTTTCGTGACAATCCTTACCCTGAAGAATTTTCAACGGCTATTCAAGATCGTGCCAAACAGCAGCTACTTACATTCCCGACGATGAATAATTCAGATGCTGAATATATCGTTCGATACCTTGAGCTTGTTGGGGAAAGCATCGAGAATATTGAAGCGCTCCAAGAATACATCGAAATCCGGAAAAACATTCCTGCAGATTGGAATATAAAACCGTGGGATCAACGCGCATCCATCTTTGGAAAAGAAACACTAAAATATTTAAAAGACGCTTTGGTTCTTGAACATATTATGGAGGGCCTGATTGAAGAGACATCTTCTTCTCCATCTTGGCAAAGCTTTGGCATTCCTAAAAAATTCGCAAGCATAAGAAATGATCTCAAAAACACAGCAAGCCCGGTAGACGCGAGATTAGCAGTATCAAGAGCCAGAAAAGCAGCAACAAATTTCTCTACGGCTTCTTTTTTTATTCATGCGGGCAGAGGCATTGAGCCAGAAACGACAGCTCTATTCATAAATCGCGCCTTAGCAAAAGGAAGAACTACGATCAACGAATTCAATCAGCGCGATGAAATTTTTAGCCTTCACCAAAGAGTGGTTTCTTTACAAGAAGATCTTGGGATCGATGCGGAAAAGATAGATCAGGACGATCAAGTTTATTTCGAGAGATTGGTGCGATATAGATCCTTCAAAGATGAAGCATCTTCTGTATCATTAGCATCCCATCTTGGCAGAGCCTTTTCAAAGGCGGCTTTAGTAGGATTTTCGATGTTAGACGTCGATACGCGCTTACCCGAATGGAGTACGATAGGTTGCGAACAAGAATTATTCGGCATCAAAGAAATAGATTATGCTTTCCTCGACGAAACACTTGGAATTTTGAGCCCGGGGACACTTAGAACAAAAGATGCAACCATTCGCCCGACCGATGATACTCAAGGAATGGAAATAGTATCCGGCATCCTGACAAAAGATTTCTCACATCTTGTTGCTACAACTGAAATCCTTAAATCATTAGGCGGCAAGGCTGACCTGCCTTGCGCTCTTCATGCGCATCACGGGCTATCAAAAATTTTTGAAGAGCGACAACTTGATATCGCCAAACAGGTTAAGCTTAATTATATGGCCATAGAAGACGATCTGGCCTTTATCGATAGCGCTCTTACTTATTATTACAGAGATGTCTTCTCAGATAATGGCTTCTCCGAGAAGGAAAGTATTCAAAGAATCCTTGCAGCGCCGGAAATAAGCGATTTGTACAGGACAACACAACCAACCGGCAGACGGCGTGCCCGGGTTAATCTTCAATCCGTTTTTGAACATGGAACGATGGAATTTCGCCAACATCCCGGCACTGTCGAGCCTGCAGAGGTTCGCAGCTGGGTCAAATTTGTGAGTGAATTTGTCGAGCATGCTGCGAACATGATATCGACAAACGGCGGCGCAAAAAATCCTGAGGGACGCGAATTAGATAGACTCAAAAACTTGGTTTACAAATTACGAACTGAGCGTACCATTCCCATTCAATGGAATTTAACAAATTTACCTGAATTAAATTCACTTCAGTAAGTCAGGTAAATTTTTATAAAGCTCCAGCGCTTCCGGGTTTGCCAGAGATTCGATATTTTTTACCTGTCTGCCGTGGATGACTTCACGCACCGCCAATTCAACGATTTTATTGCTTTTTGTGCGCGGGATATCAGTGACTTGGATCACTTTTGCCGGAACATGGCGAGGCGACGCTCCGTCCTTAATCTGCTTCTTAATTCTTGAAATCAGATCGTCATTGAGCTGCTTACCTTCTTTAAGGCGCACGAACAAAATAATCCGTTCATCATCATGAATGGTCTGGCCGACAGCGATCGATTCTTCTACTTCCGTGATTTGCTCGACCTGACGGTAAATCTCCGCTGTGCCGATACGCACGCCGCCCGGATTGAGTGTGGCATCCGATCTGCCGTGGATGATAAACCCGTCATGTTTGGTGCGCTCAATCCAGTCGCCATGGCACCAGATATTATCGAAGCGTTCGAAATAGGCTGCGTGATATCTTTTGCCGTCTTCATCGTTCCAGAAATAAACCGGCATTGACGGAAAAGGTTTCGTGCAAACCATTTCGCCCGAACCTGCGCCCGGAGGGATAGGCTTCCCTGCATCATCAAAAGCATCCATGGCATAACCCATGCCCGCGCCCTGAATTTCGCCGCGCCAGACGGGCGAGATTGGATTTCCAATGACGAAACAGGAAATGATATCCGTGCCTCCCGAAAATGAGGATAAATGCACGTCTTTCTTGATCGCATCATACACATAATCGAAACTTTCATGCACCAATGGCGAACCTGTGGAGGTAATGGTTTTTAAATCCGACAGGTCGTGATTGTCGCATGGACGCACATTATGCGATTTCAAAGCATCGATATATTTCGCGCCGGTGCCGAAGAGCGTACATTTATGTTTAGACGTATATTCCCACATGGAATCCGGCTTTGGATAAAAAGGCGAGCCGTCATAAACCAGAAGCGTGGCACCGCTTGCCATCGCCGATATCTGCCAGTTCCACATCATCCAGCCGCAGGTCGTAAAATGAAAGATACGGTCGTTTTCTTTTACGTCGCATTGCAGTTGGTGTTCTTTCAAATGCGTCAGCAACGTGCCGCCATGCCCGTGCACGATGCATTTCGGAATGCCGGTCGTACCGGATGAAAACATAATAAATAAAGGATGATTGAATTCGACGCGCAGGAATTCGGGCTCTGTCGCCGGATTTGATTTTAGAATATCGCTATATAAAACTGCGTTTTCTATAGCCGATACATCCGGCGTGTCATTGACAAAAGAAACGACGATCGTTTTTTCGATGCTCGAGATTTTCGGAACGACGTCTTTGATTTTGGGTAAACAATCGATAGTTTTGCCGCCGTAATAATATCCGTCAACCGCGATCAATATTTTCGGCTCGATCTGACCGAAGCGATCGACGATTCCCTGCACCCCGAAATCCGGCGAAGCGGACGCCCATATCGCGCCGAGAGAAGATACGGCCACCGCTGCAATAATAGTTTCCGGCATATGCGGCAAATAGCCTGCGACGCGGTCACCTTTTTGGATGCCTTGCGCTTTCAAATATTGCTGCAAGCTACTAACCTGATCGGCAATCTCTTTGAAGCTAAGAATCCGCTCCGCGCCTTTTTCATTGCGAAAGATAATACCTGTCCCGTCGTCGCGGCGGCGTAGCATATTTTCCGCCCAATTTAATTTTGCCTCAGGGAAAAACTGCGCGCCCCCTGATTTACTGGGCATCTTGTTACCATCTTTGAGAATAACATTGCCTTTATCGCCGATCACTTTTGCGTAATCCCAAAATGCCGACCAGAAATCCTCCATATGGTCGCACGACCACTTCCACAAATTATGATATGAATCTGCGTCCTGCATGTTCTCCTTGGCAAAGGCGAAAAGATGGGAAGATTTTTTGCGTTCATCGGACGGTGTCCATGACGGCGTATCGGTATTTAGAGCCATATTTGAGACTGGGACAGGTTCGGACATAATGTAACCTTCTTGCGTTGGATCTCGAATTTACCGGAATAGATACAGTTTGCACAAGCCAGCTTCATCAATTTTTGATAGAAATATGACATGAAAAAGATTTTGACCCTTCTGGCCCTCCTTCCTGTTTTGAATTTAACGCCGTTGCTGCCGGCCCTGGCCCAGACGCCCGACCTTGCACCAAAGGTTGCGGTTCGCATATTGCCTGAATTTGATGCGGTTAAGCCGGGTCAAACTATAGCAATGGCGGTCGAGCAAACGATCGAAGATCACTGGCATGTCTATTGGAAGAACCCGGGAGATTCCGGTGAAGCGACCCGTATTCGCTGGGTTTTACCTGATGGCGTCACGGCGGGGGATATTCAATGGCCTATCCCCGAGCGCATTGCCTTTGGCCCACTGCTTAACTTTGGCTATAATAAACAGGCCACTTATCTCGTCGATCTGACCGTTCCGTCCGACTATAAGGACAAAAGCATTTCCGGCACTGCCGATATCGAGCTTTTAGTCTGTAACGAAATCTGTATCCCCGAAACCAAGGAAATCAAATTCGATATACCGGTCACGACAACAACTGCCGCGCCAACGGATGCACAATTATTTGCTAATGCCCGCGCCAAAATCCCCGAAACTGTTGCTTGGCAAGGCCTTGTTGAAGAAGCCAATAACGCGCTAATGCTGTCATTTAAGGCAGACGCTGAAGTGCTGCCGCTTCTGTCAGCCGCGAAAAGCGTCGAGTTTTATCCGGAAGAATGGGGCATTATTCAAAACCCTGCGCCGCAAATTACCAAAGTCGAAAACGGCCAGATCACCCTTACTATTCCGCGCGACACGCGCCCTTTAACTGAGATCAAGGAAATCAGAGGCGTTCTCGTTTATGAAAGTCAGGACGGTATCCGCAAAGGCTATAATGTCCAGACGCCAATCGCCGCACTACCACAAGAAAATTCCACCGCCGCCATTGCAACGGCCACCGATGACGATACAGCTCCAGCTGTTTTCGTGCCCGACGAAGCACCGATGACCGCCGGAACCTCGACTACTTTGATGCAGGCGTTGCTATTCGCTTTCTTCGGCGGTTTGATTTTAAATTTGATGCCGTGCGTATTCCCTATTCTATCGATGAAAGCCTTAAGCCTCGTCCGCATGTCGGATAAAGAACAGCATCAGGCCGTTTTCTCAGGTATCGCTTATACTCTCGGGGTTCTGTCCTGTTTCGCTTTAATCGCAGGCGTTTTAATCGTGTTGCAAAAAACAGGCGAAAATATAGGCTGGGGCTTCCAGTTGCAAAACCCGGTTGTGGTCTTACTGCTCTCTTATATCCTGTTTATCGTCGGGCTTAATCTCTCCGGCATGTTCGAATTCACAGGCCGCCTCGCAAATATCGGTCAGGATCTGACACAGAAAAAAGGATATACAGGCTCGTTCTTTACCGGCTCGCTGGCAACGATTGTCGCAACGCCCTGTACCGCGCCCTTTATGGGTATCGCGCTCGGCTATGCGCTTTTGCAACCGCCTGTCGTTTCTCTCGCAATTTTCCTCGCCCTAGGTTTCGGTCTCGCCCTTCCCTATCTTTTGCTGTGCGTTGTTCCTGCTCTGAGAAAGGCTTTACCGCGTCCGGGACTATGGATGGAAACTTTCCGCCAGTTCCTCGCCTTCCCGATGTTCGCGTCCGCCGCATGGCTTTTATGGGTCTATGGCCAGCAAGTCGAAGGCTATTATGCAGGATTGATGGCCCTTCTCGGCGCGGTCTTTATCGCCATGGGAATTTGGATGTGGCAACGCGCTCCTTCTCATCAGCCGGCCCGCAGCTTTATTCATGTTATTGCCGCCTTATTTATCATTATCGCCGTATCTATCGCCTCGATCAGTATGGCGAAAATACCGATGACGGTTGCAAAAATCGAAGAAAACCTTGAGGCTGTTGTCGCAAAGCATGAGACAATTCCTTTTTCTCCGGCAACATTGGAAAATCTTCTCGCCGGCAAAGACCCTGTCTTCGTTGAAATGACTGCCTCATGGTGTATCACCTGTAAAGTGAATGAGCGGATCGCCCTGGCCACCGAAGCCACGCAAAAATTATTCAAAGAACACAACGTCGCCTATATCCAAGGCGACTGGACCAACCAGAATCCAGAAATTACGAATTTTCTGAAATCGCATGGACGCAACGGCGTTCCGCTCTATGTTTTTTACGGCGAGCGCGATCCGACCACAAATACACGTCCGGATCCGGTGGTTTTGCCGCAATTACTGACCAACGGTCTGGTCGCCGATATCGTTATCAACCAATAAGGAGAGACTTTGATGAAAACACTTATATTGCCTGCTTTGGCGCTACTTGCTTTTGCGCTTCCTGCAAAGGCTGAAACACCAGCCGCACCGGCCGTCGTCGGCCAGATGGCGCCGGAATTTACTGGCATGGATACAAACGGCAAGGAGCATAAATTATCCGATTTCAAAGGCAAAACCGTCGTTCTTGAATGGACCAATCCGGACTGCCCTTATGTCATCAAACATTATGACAGCGGCAATATGCAGGCACTGCAAAAAGAAGCCACTGCCGATAACGTGATTTGGCTCTCGATCGCCTCTTCTGCGCAAGGCAAGGAAGGTTATTATGATGGCGCGGCTTCTAATAAATACATGACCGAGAAAAACTCCGCGCCGACAGCGCGTATTCTCGATCCATCCGGCAAGATCGGTCATCTCTACGGCGCGAAAACCACGCCGCATATGTTCGTGATCGATTCAAAAGGTACACTGGTTTATGCCGGAGCCATCGACGACAATGATAGCTTCAAACCTGAAACTATCGCAGGGGCAAAAAACTATGTTCGTGACGCATTGAAATCTACCAAAGCAGGCACAGCTGTCGAAGTTGCAACATCCAAACCTTATGGCTGCTCGGTCAAATACGCGAATTAATATTTAAGTAATTCAGGCGGCCCGGGACATAATGTTTCGGGCCGTTTTTTATGCCTTGCATACGGAAGTACCCAAATAATTACTATCGTTTGGCAGCTCAAATATGTAATATCGGAAGACTTGATTCGTAATTCAGGATCTTCATGCCCGCCCGCTTAAAACGTAAACCCGTTGCTAAAGTAAAACCAGTCGCTGCAAAGCCCAAAAAGGCAATTGCTGTAAAATCGCGTGCCAAGGCGAAGGCGCCTAATATAAAATCCGAAACAAAGCCTGCCCGTCTGGTCATTCATGAGAACGGGACGATCATTTTTGCCTCGCCGGAAATTTTCGGCCTTGATGCGCAAGGCGCCAAAGCACAAGATTTATTTTCTTTTACAGATCCTGAAGACGCGCTCAGCGACCGCCCATTGATGAACGGTGCCGAGGGCAGCGATGCATGGGTTGGCGCCATTCTCGACGGCGATCACGAAATTAAAGTCACGAACAGCAAATCGAAGCCGGTTTCAATGCGCTTCGACCGCATTAGCCTGCCTGATGGCAGAACCTATCTCGTGGCGGCAACGAACCTGCCGAAAAAAACCAAAAACGAAGATTTGAAGTCCTTTGTTTCCTCCATCATCAAACCTGTTGAAACAAATTCCCAAGATAACAAAACACAAGCGCCTTATGAAACCGACACCTTCCTGAATATGACGCATGATCTGATCGTGCTGATGGATAAAGACGGTACGCTTATTCACGCCAATGACACGTTTCGCGATATTCTTGGCTATGAAGCGGATGAATTGAAAAATTTGAGCTTTGTCGAGTTGATTCACCCTGATGACCGCTCTCATATCCGTCCGACTTTTAAAAGCATGATGCAGGATGAAATGGCAAAAGACGGTCGCTTGATCGCCTTTGAATGCCGCGTGCTCGACAAGGATGGCAATGCCCACTGGCTGGAATGGCGTCAAAAACGTCAGGGTGATAAGATTTATGCGGTCTGCCGTGACCTGACCGGCGCTAAATCGCATGAAGAAGAATTAATCCGCCACCAGCAGCAGCTCTCCGAAGCACAGGCCATCGGCCATATGGGCCACTGGCGCTGGGAAGTCGGCACTGACAATATTACCTTCTCCGACGAAATTTACCGCATTTTCGGCGTAAGCCCTGATAAATTCATCCCCACTCTTCAAAGCGTCAATTCGGTTCTGCACCGCCGTGATATCGGGCGTATGGGCCAGGCTTTTCAGCGCGCGATGATCGAGCAAAAAAATTACGAGATGGAATTCCGGATCATTCGTCCCGATGGCAAATCGCGTTTTATTCAATTACAAGGTCGCTGCGAGATGGACGCCGAAGGCGATATCGGCGCTTTATTTGGCATTATGCAGGATGTCACCGAACGCATTCAGCATGAGCGCGAAATGCGCGATGCCAAGGAAGCAGCCGAACGCGCCTATGCCGCCAAGTCGCAATTCCTTGCCAATATGTCGCACGAGCTGCGCACGCCGCTCAATGCCATTATCGGTTTTTCCGAAATGATGCAGCGCCAGCTTTTGGGCCCCATCGGCACCGAAAAATATCTCGACTATATTGGTAATATCCGTGAGAGCGGCGAGCATTTGCTGGACCTCATTACCGATATTCTCGATATGTCGAAAATAGAAGCAGGTAAATACGAGCTCGATCTGGAAGAGTTTAATCTACTCAAAGTCCTGCGCCTTGGCTGTCATATGATCGAAGGCCGCGCTCTGGATGCACAAGTCAAAATTATCTGCGAAATTCGAGAAGAAGACTTTGTCGATGTCATGGCCGACCGCCGCGCCGTGATGCAAATTATGCTCAACCTGTTATCGAATGCTGTAAAATTCACCGAACCCGGCGGACAGGTGAAAGCGGAATATTTTATCACCGATGACACTGTCTCGATCAAGGTAACCGATACCGGTATCGGCATTCCGGCAAGCAAGCTCCGCTATGTGACCGAACCTTTCGAACAGGCCGCCAATCATTTCACGCGAAATCATGAAGGCTCTGGGCTTGGCCTTGCCATCACCAAAGACCTCATAGAACTTCACGGCGGAAATCTGCAAATTGAATCGACGGTCGGCGTCGGCACATCAGTAACATTCCTGCTGCCAAAAGATTGCTCAGCCTCCCGCCGCGACGGCAAGGCGACTGAAGCGCCGTCGAATATTATCAGCGCAAAGTTTGCTTAAACCTGACTAGCCGTCTCTGAAATCTGCAAAGCCCATGGCGGCGCATCGTCGCCCACATCTTCTTCCGCTTTCAAGCAAGCTTCCAGACCGGCGCGATAATTCGGATAACGTAATTGAACGCCAAGTTTTTGTTTGATCTTGCCGTTTCTGACGCGCTTGTTTTCTGAATAAAAACTCAATGACATCGGCGATAAATTAGCCTCATCAAAGGGCACCAGCGGCGGCGGATCGCGACCTAATAAACGGCAGGCATAGGCGATAACTTCATGGCTTGGCGCAGCCTCGTCATCGACGACATTATATATTTCGCCGGGCGTTGGATTTTTGAAAGACGCAAGTAACGTTTCGACGACATCTTCGACATGAATACGCGAAAACGCGTGACCAGGCTTTAAAATACGGCGCGCAATACCGGCCTTGACGCTATCGATCGCCGATCGCCCGGGACCGTAAATTCCGGCAAGGCGGAAAATATGGACCGGCAGGCCGTAATCTTTGAACATGGAAAGCCAGTCGCCTTCGGCGCGCGCACGCCGAGATCCGCGGATTGAGCTTGGACGAAGCTCCGTCGTTTCGTCGACAATCGCCCCGTCGCGATCGCCATAAACGCCGAGCGTGGAAAGATAGCCCACCCATTCAAGCTTGGGCATGCGCGCCAAATCGTTTTCATGAATGCGGTAGACGAGATCGCCGTCCTGATCGGTCGGTGTCGAGATCAATAAATGCGTGGTGTCCTTCATCATCAGCTGCGGATCGTGCAGCGGGCGATAGGTATCGAAGATATATGCATCGATTCCGGATTCGCGCAGCGCCTGACGTTTTGGAATCGTGCGCGTCGTTCCCGCAAGCGACCAATCGCCCTGCTGTTTCAAGCTGCGCCCGAGAAAATCGGCTGTATAGCCGTATCCAAAACAGAAAAGTCGTTTTTGAGTCATATCATTACGGGAATGTTAAAAATCTACATTCTCATAATGTCCGGCAGGAATAAAGCCCGGAATGCGTTCTTCGAGTAATGGACGGAAACTAGGACGCGATTTAACCCGGCTATACCATTCATGCGCAGCCTTATGGTCGTCCCACGGCACATCCCCGATATAATCGACCGCCGAGATATGCGACGCCGCCGCGATATCCGCGAGCGAGAAATCGTTTCCAGCGAGCCAGTTACGCTTTTCGGTCAAAAAGCCGATATAATCGAGATGATAATGGATATTGGCATGACCGGCGCGGATCGAAGGGCCATGTGGCTCACCGAGTTTCAGGAAACGCTTCATCAACTTTTCGCCAACAAGATTTTCCGTGACTTCGCGGTTGAATTTTACATCGAACCAGCTTACCAGACGGCGGGTTTCCGCTTTCTGAACTGGATCACGGCCCAGCAAGTTGATTTGGTCGTATACTTCTTCGAGATATTCGCAAATAACGGATGAATTGGCCAAATTCGTGCCATCCGGCTCAACCAGAACCGGCACATCTCCGGCGGGGTTCAAAGCGAGGAATTCGGTACGACGCTCCCAGACCTTTTCCAATTTAAGATCGTATTCCAGACCCTTCTCGGACAGGACAATCCTGACTTTACGGGAAAACGGATGCAGCCAAAGGTGGAAAAGTGTGCGCATGGTCGTAGAGTAATGGAAAAATACGTTTTCTTCCAGCCACAATCGACAAGATTAAGGGCAGGTTTCGAAATTGTAACTTCTTTACATTATCCCCGAATGGGCCATATGCTTTGGAATAATTTATTTAACTGAAATTCATTGGGAGAAACTAAATGTCTTTATCCAAAATCCTGCTTACGACCGCCCTTTTATTGACGGCAGCGCCTGCGATGGCGCAAATGCCCGCCCCTACAGTTATCAAAGATGCGAGCAAGCAGCCTCAAGGCATCTATAAAATCGATCCCAGACATACGAGCGTTATCTGGAAAGTCATGCATATGGGCATTTCAGACTATACGGCAAAATTCTCCAAAGTGGATGGCGAACTCGTTTTCGACCCTAATGACGTTACCAAAAGCAAAGTTTCAATCACCATTCCCGCATCATCCGTTGAAACCGGTCTGCCTGATTTCGACAAGGAAATCGCGGGTGAGAAATTCTTTGGCGGTGATAAAAATCCTAACATCACTTTCGTTTCCACTTCTGTCAAAAAAACCGATGACGATGAAGGGGAAGTCACTGGCAATCTGACATTGAACGGCATTACCAAACCGGTCACGCTGGATGTTGAATTTTACGGCGGGATAGATCACCCGATGATGAAAGGCCGTGCCCTTGGCTTCTCGGCAGAAACTACCATCAAGCGTTCTGATTTCGGCGTTAGCTACGGTATCCCAATGGTCGGCGATGAAGTAAAAATCGAGATCGAAACCGAGTTTCATCAAGCCGCAGCCCCCGCACCAAAACAGTAAGCTGCCATGAACGGGGACAGATATACAAAAGTTGCAATCACCCTTCATTGGGTGATTGCTTTAATGATTATCGGGCAACTCGTGACCGGCATTATCATGGGATATAATCTCGTCGATAAATCCGTCCTTTATCCGATGTATCAGTTTCACAAATCTCTTGGTTTAAGCATTCTGGTACTTTCCATTCTCAGGCTGCTTTGGCGCCTCGGCCACAGGCCGCCTGCGCTGCCTGCTCACATGCCGGTTTGGGAAAAATGGGGAGCGCGGCTTTCTCATTACGGCTTTTATTTCTTTATGATTTTCGTACCGCTCAGCGGCTGGGCGCTTGTATCGACATCGTCGTTCGGCCTGCCGACTTCATGGTTCAATCTTTTTATCTGGCCTCATATCCCGGGCCTTGAAACCTTGCCGGAGGCGACCAAGACCCAGGTCAATCAATGGTCTGAAACCTTTCATGTCTATATGGCTTATGCTATGCTCGGCTTGTTATTTCTTCATATTGCCGCCGCGCTTAAGCATCATTTCATCGATAAGGATAACGTCATGCATCACATGATTCCCCTCATTAAACCGAAATCCAAATTACCTTTAGCCCTGATATTTTTATCTTTTCTTTCTTTTCCGGCACAGGCCGCGACATGGAAAGTCGATCACCTGACCAGCTTCATTTCCTTTGAAGGTAAAAACTCCGGCGAGGATTTTTCGGGTAAGTTTTTGAAATGGGAAGCCGATATAGATTTCGACCCTGCGAAACTGGAAGAAGCCAAAATACTGGTCACGATCAAGACCGCGTCTGCCAAGACATTAAATATGGTTTATAATCAAACACTGGCAAAAGAAGAATGGTTCAATGCCGAAGAGATGCCGGATGCAGTTTTTGAATCAAACTCGGTCAAATCTTTGGGCGGCGATAAATATGAAGCCAAGGGCAAACTGACGATCAAGAAAATTACAAAAGATATCGTTTTGCCATTTACCTTGAAAATCGATGACGATGAAGCCGTGATGTCCGCTAACACCAAGATCAATCGCCTTGATTTTGATATAGGCAGAAAAGCTGATCCGAGCGCGGATTTTGTCTCTAAAGATATATCGCTGGAAATCTTCGTCGAAGCGGATCAGGAATAATTAAATTCTTCCGATCAAAATCTTCGTGTCGCCATAGATTTTCTCTGCTTCGGCAGGGAAATCCGGCAGTACATAATCGGCTTCCATTTCCGCCACGATCCAGCAATTTTCTGCCAGCCAGTCGTTTTCTTTTAAAGACGATATAACTTTCGGTAAAATTTCTTTCCTATACGGCGGATCGAGAAAACATAAAGTCGCCGCTTGTTGCGAAGACGGACGCAGGCCGATCTTTGTCGCATCTTTCAAAATGAACTGACAATTTTTTTCCTCTTTCAACGCCGCGGCATTTTTCTTGGCGAGGTCCAGAGACTTTTTATCCTGATCGATTAAAACCGCCTGCGCCGCGCCTTGCGACAAAGCTTCCAATGAAAGCGCCCCCGTTCCGCAAAACGCATCGAGGACGATAGAATCTACCACCGCCCCGCGGGAATTGAGCATATTAAAAACGGCAAGACGCACCTTGTCGGAGGTCGGGCGAATGGCATTGTCTTTGGGGGAGTCAAGAACGCGACCGCGATGTTGTCCGGCAACGATACGCATTTAACCGAAGATTTTTTTCGCGACGTCTCTTGGCAAATTCTTGCGGACCATATCTGGGCGGATCTCGATGATTTCGCCGCGGCCTAATTTGCCGAGTTTAAACGGGCCATAGGACAAACGGATCAGGCGATTGACCGTCAAGCCGACCGCATCCATCACTTTTCTAATCTCGCGGTTCTTGCCTTCGGTGAGAGAGACGATCAACCATGTATTCGCGCTGGATTGTTCTTTTTCAAGACGCACTTCCATCGGTCCGTATTTAATGCCGTCGATAGTAATTCCGCGGCGGACGCGCTCAAGGCGATCCTGAAAAATCGCGCCCATCACACGCACGCGATAGGTCCGCACCCATCCGGTTTCCGGCAGCTCCATGTATCTTTTCAGCTCGCCGTCATTGGTCAGCAGCAAAAGGCCTTCCGTATTCAAATCCAGACGGCCTACGCTGAGGACTCGCGGCATCGTGCGCGGCAAAGCCTCAAACACGGTCGGGCGGCCTTTCGGGTCGTTGGTGGTTGTAATCAACCCAACCGGCTTATTGAACAGGAAAAGGCGCGGCGGCACTTTTTTACCGACCTTGCCATTATCGACCTTGATGACATTGGCCTCGGTGACGAATGTCGCCGGATTGGTGACGATCTCACCATCGACCCGCACGCGGCCTTCATCAATTAAGCGCTCCGCCTCGCGGCGCGAGCAAATGCCCGCCCGTGACAGGTATTTGGCGATGCGCTCGCCGTTTTCTTGCATAAGATCTTGTGTTTTCTTGGCCATAATGGTTTAGAAAATACCTATGCTTGAGGGAAAAGACCAATACTTTATGCAAGAAGCGCTTTTAGAGGCTAAGAAAGCCGCTTTGCGCGACGAAGTGCCGATCGGCGCCGTCCTCGTTGACAGCCAAACCGGCGAAATTGTGGCGCGGGGCAGTAATATGACGATTGAGCATTCCGACCCCACCTCTCATGCCGAAATCCTGGTAATCCGCGACATGTGCCGACAGCTCGGCGTTCAGCGCCTGCCGAAATACGACCTCTATATTACGCTCGAACCCTGCCCGATGTGCGCAGCCGCCATCTCTTTTGCCCGCATCCGTAGACTTATCTTAGGCGCGTCCGACCCGAAAAGCGGCGGCGTTTTGTCCGGCCCGGCCCTGTACACCCATGCCCAGCTTCACCATAAACCCCAAGTCGAGCATGGATTGATGGCAGAAGAAAGTTCCGCCATCCTCAAGGAATTTTTTAAACTCAAGCGAAGTTGAAAAGCTTTGACCACGGCATATTCTCATTCTCCTATTTTACAAAGAATGAATTTAAGCCGTGACAAATAAGAAGAAAAAGATTGCCCTCATCGGCGGCGGCCCGAGCGCCCTGTATACGTTCAAGCATATTGTGGATTCCGGCGCGACTGGAATATCGGTCGATATTTTCGAAGCTAAAGAAAAACTCGGCCATGGTTTTCCTTATTCGCCGGAAGGCGCTCTGCCCGAACATGTAACCAATATCTCGGCCAATGAAACGCCGCCGCTGGAGACATCCTTGAAAGAATGGGCGCAGTCGTTGCCCGATGAAAATTTAAAGAAATACGGATTATCTACCGATCATTTCAACGAAAACAAAGTCGTACCGCGCTTGTTCTTTGGTGATTATCTCGAAGCGGAATTCGACCTTTTGCTGACAAAAGCCAAAGGCCTTAAAATCGAAACAAATATTCATCTAAAAAGCCTTGTGACCGATATCACCGATTATCCTGATAAGAAATCGATGAGCGTTCATGTGGAGGACACTATCTTCGAAGGCTTCGATCATATTGTTATATGCTCGGGCCATAACTGGCCGACGCCGCATGAAGCTAGATTTTCCGGCTATTTCGACTCGCCCTACCCGCCGTCGAAACTGGCTCATCGTACCAATCATCCTGTCGCCATTCGCGGAAGTTCTCTGACCGCTATCGATGCCGTGCGCACGCTTTCGCGCCAAAACGGCAAATTTTATACAAGCGAGCAAGGCATTCTCGCTTATCGCCTTGATAAAAGCAGCCCCGATTTCCGTCTGGTTCTGCATTCGAAACACGGCCTCCTGCCCTGCATTCGCATTTATCTGGAAGAGCCCTTGGTCACCACCAGCGACACTCTGGCCGAAGAAGAAATCGCGGCGCATATTGCCAAAAATGACGGATTTCTATCCCTCGATTTTATCTTCGACGGCAATTTCAAAAAACCGTTGAAAGATAAAGATCCGCTTTTCTATGAAACGATCAAGAATATGCGCATGGAAGAATTCGTCGAGACAATGATGAATATGCGCGAGAACGCAGACCCTTTTGTCCTCTTGGCGATGGAATATAATGAAGCCAAAAGATCAATCCGTAACAAACAGGCTATTCACTGGAAAGAAATGCTGGCGACATTAAGCTTTGCCATGAATTATCCGGCCAAGCATTTTTCGGCGGAAGACATGCTGCGCTTGAAAACGCATTTATTGCCCTTGATCGCGGTGGTTATTGCGTTCATCCCGCAAAACTCCTGCGAAGAAATTATGGCCCTGCATGCCGCTGGTATTCTCGATTTGATTTCCGTTGACGATAAAAGTCGCGTCGAGCCTTTAGAAGATGGCGGTATTATGTATCATTTGGACGATAATACGAAAACCCAATATAAAACCTTCATCGACAGTATCGGCCAGCCGCGCCTGTCGATGGAAGATTTGCCGTTTAAAGGTTTGATCGAAAGTGGAGCTGTCAGTCAGGCCTATATAAGATTTCGCTCTGATGATCATGCGGAAGAATTAAATGACAATAAAGATGTCGAAGAACATAACGGCAAGTTTTATTTGAAAGTATCCGGTCTCGCCATCAACGACGATTTCCAAAGCATCGATAAAAACGGCGAACCGAACCCGCGCCTTTATATCATGGCTGTGCCCTATATCGGCGGCTTCAATCCTGATTATTCAGGCTTTGATTTCTGCGAAGAAGCGTCGAAAACGATTATTGGTAAAATCTTATCCTAAAGCTCTCCAGGCAATGTCTTTGCGACAAAACCCATCTTCCCAGTCAATCTTGTCGATAGCCTGATAGGCTAGATCACGCGCGTCTTTCAATGTTTTCTCAACGGCGCAAACACCCAGCACTCGTCCGCCGGTGGCAACGATATGCCCGTCCAGCACCGATGTTCCGGCATGGAAAATCTGAACTTTTGGCACTTGTGCCGCCGCGTCAAGATTGCGGATCAGCGTATTCTTTTTATACGCGCCCGGATAACCATCCGCCGCCATGACAACGCAAATCGCCGGCTCGTCCGACCATGTAAGGCTCAGCATGTTGAGCTGTCCTGTCGCCGCCGCTTCCAAAACATTCACCAGATCGGATTGCAACCGCAACATCAATGTCTGGCATTCCGGATCGCCGAAACGCGCATTATATTCGATTAGTTTCGGCTCGCCATCGACGATCATAAGTCCTGCGAATAAGACACCGGCAAAAGGACAACCCTCCGCTTTCATCGCCTCAACGGTCGGATGGATAATCCGTTCCATGATCTTGTCTTTTAGGTCAGGCGTCATCAACCGTGCCGGAGAATAGGCTCCCATGCCGCCTGTGTTCGGCCCCTTATCGCCATCGAAAACGCGTTTGTGATCCTGCGCCGATGACATCGCAAGCACATGTTCGCCGTCACAAATGGCAAAGAAACTAACCTCTTCGCCTTCCATAAATTCCTCGACGACGATAGACGCGCCTGCATTGCCAAAAGCATTGCCGGATAGCATATCCTTCGCCGCGTCTTTTGCATCTTCCAGAGTCTCGGCGACGATCACGCCCTTGCCAGCCGCCAAACCATCGGCCTTGATCACGATTGGTGCGCCTTCGCGCTCGATATAGGCAAGCGCTTTTTCAAGATTGGTAAAGCGCTCATAGGAAGCAGTTGGAATATTATATTTTTTGCAAAGGTCCTTCATAAAACCTTTGGAGCCTTCAAGCTGCGCGGCTTTTTCGGACGGACCGAAAACCGGAATACCTGCCGCTTTTATTTTATCGGCCAGACCCATCACCAGCGGACCCTCCGGCCCGACAACAACGAGACCTATCTCGTTGCCTTTGGCAAATTCCACCAGCGCGTCGATCTCTTCGACCTTGATCGGCACACATTCGGCAATTTGCGCAATCCCGGCATTTCCCGGCGCGACATATAAATGATCGCAGCGCTCGGATTGTAAAATTTTCCATGCCAGCGCATGTTCGCGCCCGCCAGAGCCTACCAGTAAAATTTTCATCGTTTAATCATCCTCTAACGAAATCAGCTCCAGATTGCCGCCTGTCGCGGTGGTATTTATAGAGATTGTTTTCTCGGTTGCAAAGCGGTGAAGATAATACGGCCCGCCCGCTTTCGGCCCAGTGCCTGACAATCCCATTCCGCCGAAGGGCTGAACTCCAACTACCGCGCCGATCATCGAGCGATTGATATATATATTTCCCGCATTGATCAGGTTCGAAGTTTCATCGAACCTGATCGACAAACGGCTATGCAAACCGAAGGTCAATCCGTAACCGGTCGAATTTATCTCATCAATAACTTTACTTCTGTTTTTAGATTTAAAGCGAATGACATGCAGGATTGGACCGAAGACCTCGCTTTTCAATTGCGAAATAGTATCGATCTCATAAGCTTGTGGCGCAAAATAATAACCGCTTAAATTTTCCGGCTGTTTAGCCGAAGCGATCGGCTTTGCAAAACCTCTTAGATATTCCTGATGCGCCTGCAGATTACGCAAGGCTTCCGCATCTATCACCGGCCCGATATCACTCGATATATTGCGCGGATCTCCGACTTTTAATTCAGCAACCGCGCCTTTGAGTACTTCGCAAAACCGTTCATAGATATCGTCCTGGACATAGACGACGCGTAGCGCCGAACATCTTTGTCCTGCCGAGCCGAAAGCAGAGATTAAAACATCGTCAATCACCTGTTCGATCAAGGCAGAACTTTCGACAATCATCGCATTCTGTCCGCCTGTCTCGGCGATAAGCGGCACGATCGGGCCATCTTTATTGGCCAGTGACCGGTTGATTGACTTCGCCACCTCCGTCGATCCGGTGAAGACGACTCCTGCCACATCCTTATGCCCGACCAGCACCGAGCCGATTTTGCCGTCGCCGAGAATTAAATTCAGCGCGTCTTTCGGAACACCCGCTTCATGCATTAGTTTTATAATTCGATAAGCGATTTTCGGTGTCTGCTCGGCTGGCTTGGCAATAACGCTATTGCCTGCCATGAGAGCGGCGACGATCTGGCCAGTGAAAATCGCCGCTGGAAAATTCCACGGGCTGATGCAAATAAATATTCCGCGCGCCGCCATATACAGGCGATTGCTCTCACCGGTTGGACCTTTTAGCTCTTCGCCTTTCTCATCGAAAAGCGTTTCACCATGCGCCGCATAATAACGACAGAAATCTACCGCTTCACGAATTTCAGACAAGGAATCGATAAGTGTACGCCCGCCTTCACTGCGTAAAAGGGCGATCAACTCCTCGCGGTTCCGCTCTAAAATATCCGCAATCCGGCGCAATATATCGGCACGTTTTTTAGCCGGTGTTTTCGACCAGCCTGAAAAGCCTTTGCGCGCCGACGCAAAAACACTTTCGATTTGATGCGGGGATATTTCCCACACCTCGCCGGAATTTTCGGAAATGCTTGATGGATAGGGTATTTGAACCGGTGTTTGCGCTCTTTGACTTTCGCCTCCTATAATAGATGAAACCGGTGCCGGTTTGGCAAAACTTGTCTGGAAATTTTTCCGTGTTTCCGCTGCCGAAAAATCCATGCCCGATGAATTGATACGGTCTGGGTAAATATAGCGAGGCAATGGAATCTTTAGATGGTTATGCAACGTGCGTTTTTTTAAATCGGCGATAAAATCATGTGACAATTCATCATTTATTTTGGCTTCGCGAAGCTGATGGATAAACGATGTATTCGCGCCATTTTCCAGCATGCGCCGCACAAGATAAGGCAGCAAATCTTCATGACTGCCAACCGGCGCATAAATACAAACACGCACGCCCGTTTCCGCCAGCACCAAATCGTGCAGGGATTCGCCCATACCGTAGAGCCGCTGAAATTCAAAACCGCTCCTTTCTTCTCCGGCCAGATCAAGAACGCCCGCAACAGTCTGCGCGTTATGCGTCGCAAACATTGGATAGATATGGTCACGGTATTTTAAAAGTTTCTGCGCACAGGCCAGATAAGACAGATCGGTATTGGCTTTGCGCGTAAATAGCGGATACTCGGGCAATCCCGCCATTTGCGATTTCTTGATCTCGCTATCCCAATACGCGCCCTTCACAAGACGGATTTGCAATTTTCTGCCATGGGCTTTGGCCATGCCGTGTAAATCATCGATCAAACGGAAACATCTTTTATCATAGGCCTGTATCGCGACCCCAAAACCATTCCAGCCTTGTAAATCGGGATCGCCGCTCACCTGTTCGATAATCTTTAAAGATAATTCCAGACGGTCCGCTTCTTCGGCATCGACAGTCAAACCCATATTATAGTTCTTCGCAATCAGGCAGAGCGCTTTGAGCTTTGCCGCAATTTCAGGCACGCAAGTTTCGCCTTGCGTCCAGACATAACGCGGATGCAGCGCCGATAATTTAACCGACATGCCGCTGCGTGTTGACGGATCGCCTTGCGCTGACCGGCCGATTGCATGGGCGGCGTCCTGATAAGACTGAAAATATCTTTCCGCATCGATGCGCGTCCGCGCGCCCTCGCCCAGCATATCGTAAGACAGGCGATAATTTTTTTGCTCTACTTCCCGCGCATTTTTAATTGCCTGAGAGATGGTCTCGCCGATAACAAATTGCTGACCGATGCGCCTCACCGCTTCTTCCAAACTTTTACGAATGACCGGTTTGCCGATAGACCCCAAGAAAGAACCAAGCGTTTTTTGCGCCAGCGATAAGCCAACCCCCGCCGCTTTTAAAAACACATCGCCGCCGCTTTGACTCCAGTCGGCGCCAGTGATTTTTTCCTCGATAAGATCATCTTTGGTGTCCGTATCGGGAATGCGCAGCAGCGCCTCGGCCAGCGTCATCAGCGCCAGCCCGCCTTCGCTTTGCAGCGGGAAATGCTCCAGAAAATGCTCGATCTCGCTCGCACTGCTTTTGCGTGATTTTATTTTGCCTATTAAAAGGGAAGAAAAATTCTCGACTCTTTTAGAACGTGCGCTGTCCCAGACCAAGTTCTCAAGAAGGGATTTGACGATTTTTGTTTCATCTTGAAGATGATCGCCCATAAAATAATTTGCGAAAGAAAAATTCATCTTAAATAGATAGCATAATATTCCTTTATGTCGAGCAGAGTCCCTCATTTACGTCATCCCGATGAAAATCGGGATCCAGATGTTTGTGGCAGCTTCTGGATTCCGGCTTTCGCCGGAATGACGAGTTCTATAAGATGTCGCCATGCAAGCCATCTCGAACGTCCCGGAACTATCCGTCTCCGAATTGTCCTTTTCCCTGAAAAAGACTCTGGAGGACAGCTTTGGCCGCGTGCGTGTGCGCGGTGAATTATCGAAGGTCAAAATCCACACCTCCGGCCATATGTATTCCGACCTTAAAGATGCCGATTGCCTGATAAATATCGTCTGCTGGAAGGCAACCGTCGCGCGGCTATCGGTGCGCCCCGAAGAAGGGCTGGAAGTCATCGTCACGGGCCGCGTCACCACCTATCCGTCGCGCTCCAATTACCAACTGGTTGTCGAAAATATCGAGCTGGCGGGGGAAGGCGCTCTGCTGAAAATGTTAGAGGACCGCCGCAAGCGCTTGGCGGCTGAAGGCCTCTTCGATGATAGCCGCAAGAAAAAACTCCCGTTCCTGCCGGACGTGATCGGCGTTGTTACCTCGCCGACAGGCGCTGTCATTCGTGATATTTTGCACCGCCTCGAAGACCGTTTCCCGCGCCGCGTCATTGTCTGGCCGGTAAAAGTACAGGGCGCAGGCGCTGCGGAGGAAATAGCCGCCGCGATCAATGGCTTTAACGCCCTGCCGGAACAAGGCCCGACCCCACGCCCCGATCTCCTGATCGTCGCGCGCGGCGGCGGTTCACTCGAAGACTTGATGCCATTTAATGAGGAAATCGTCGTTCGTGCGGCGGCCAATTGCTCGATCCCGCTGATCTCTGCCGTCGGCCATGAAACCGATACAACTCTCATAGATTATGTGTCCGACCACCGCGCCCCGACCCCGACCGCCGCCGCCGAAAGGGCCGTACCGGAACGGCTCGGCATTTTGGGCTGGCTGCAGGAAAACCAGCATCGCCTCACCACGACCATGTCGCGCTGGATCAAGTCCCATCGGCAGGAACTGGCCGCCCTTCATGCTCATTTAAAAGACCCCAAGCGGCTTTTAGAGCTGAAAATCCAGTCACTCGACCGGGCTTCCGATAAACTTTCCCATTGTCTCGAGCGTCAGGTTTCGCAAAAAAAACAGTCCTTGCAACAAATCTCGAGCCGCTTGCCCCATCCGCGCCAGAATCTTGAGCAGGCAAGTCAGAATTTGTCATTTCAAAGGAAAAACCTCGACCGCCTCGGCTCGAAACTGCTGGAACAGCCGTCGCGCCAATTGTCTCAAACCGGCCAGATGCTCGAGCTTCTGTCCTTTAAAAACATCCTGAAACGCGGCTATGCCGTCATACGCTCGCCCGAAGGCCATGTGATTTCCAGCGCCAAGGCGGGAATATCCCATCCTGAATTAACGATCGAGTTTGCCGAAGACAAGTTGAACGTGACACTCAAAAAATAAGTTTGCATAACTATAAATATTCGCTTATTGTCCGGCCCAATATGGAGAATGCGTATGCTGAGTAAATTTTTTAACAAAATGGTATCCCTCTTTCAGCCAGCCAAGCCTGAACCGCTCTGGACAAGGTCCTTTGACGCCAAGGCCGGCGGCGGCAATTTGATACAGCGCTATCATCTAAAAGAGAATGAAAACGGATCGATCTCCTTGGAACGGGATATTATTGCCATTGAAACGGCCTTTATCGCCAATTATGGCATTGGTTATGCCCGCAGCAGCATGATCGGCTCCATCCCGTATAAAACGGAAAAACTCCTCGATACAGAAATGCTTTATTCCAACGCGTCTCAAGCCCAGATCGTAAACTACCTGGATAACCACATGTTATTTTCTCCTATTGGGGATGATAATCTGGCTAAATATGTGAGCTGGAAATCGCGTGTGCGCGAAGAATGGCAAGACAAGATCAACGCCATATTCCCGCAACCTTAAATTTCACTGGCAAAACGTATCTTCTTGCTACAACGGTTTTGTAAGGTTAAAACAAAACCATGCGCGCAAAACTGAATGAAGTGATGGAAAAATTAGGGGTTGGCTATATGCTTTCTCCTTACGAGACCTGCCCATGGGCGGCGTCCGACCTTATGACTGGCGCCACCTTTAGCGGCGAAGTCCGCATGTCTCCTGACGGCAACGAAATAGAATGCGAGCTTCAGTTATTAAACGACAATCCCGAAGCTGGAAAACCGCCTGTCGAGCATCTCTTCTGGATGCAAATCACGCCGTTTACCGGCGATATATGGACGGTCAAAAATCTGCGCGTCAGGAATGAAGTATGGAATAACAAGGTCTATAACTGGGAAGAAAAAGCCTGTAATACGTTCCGCGCCTGTATTAGCGAAATAAATCTCGGTAACGTGCCTGATTTCGACGAGATATTGGATCGCGAATTCCTGAGCAAGGAACGCTTCGGCGACCAGCGTGGCGGCGGCAGCGGCAAATCCCCGAAAATTCGCCCGGGCCAACTTTTAAATATGAAGACAGGGTTCTAATTCTTCTAATTATAGTCGGCGAAAGAAAAAAGGCTGGGTTTGCAGACCAGTTATCCAAGATTATGTAGCGACGATAATGCCATACTCTGTAGCGATCTTGGGCAGTCCACCGTCTTCCAGCGTCCCGAGGCCATCGAAAAACCAGTTCGCGCCTTCGCGCATCAATGTCCCGACAGTGACAGCTGTCGCTTTATGGTTCTCCTCGAATTCCTTATCGAGATTGAAGCGCATCAATTCGATACCCGTTTCAGGGTTGCTGATACGCAGGAAGCAATTACGTACGCTTTTGAAATTATGTTCGCGCACGCCCGCATCGTAAATTGAAATCACGAAACTTAAAGAAGCGACTTCGTAAGGCAGCGCCATCAAATCGACCAGCATGATCTCGTCATCACCGTCGCCGGCCCCAGTTCGGTTATCGCCGCGATGTTCGACTTCGCCGCCTGCACTTTTCAGATTGTTATAAAAGATAAAATCCTCGTCCATACGGGTCTTTCCGTTTTTGTCGAGGAGGAAAATACTGGCATCCAGATCCGGCGCTTCGCCGTCAAAGCCGATAACATCCCAGCCCACACCGATCAAAATCGTTTTAATCGTCGGATCGAGACGTGTCAGATTGACCTGCTCGCCTCTTTTCAACTGGAAGCTTTTTACTTCCTTGCCGGATGCCGCATCATGGGATGCTTGCGCGGATGTAGTGATATTAACTTCGGTCATATGAGTTCCCGGTAGGCGGTAAGCGGTAAACAGTAATAATAATAGATTAATACTTCTTTACTGCCTACTGCAAACTGCCCTACCTCTTCTCCCCTACGTCCCACTCGATACCAAATCCGAAAGCGCGGTCCATTTCGGCCTGCCCAGGGAAATATTCCGTATAATTCGTCACTCTGATACCGTTTCTGACATTTTCGATCCCTGCCACGGCGCAGATATCCATCTCGTCATTGGGAGATCCAATCGTCACCACCATCGGTTTTTCATTCGGGATTCTCAGCTGGATTTGCGGACGAAATTCCGCCCAGTTCGACGCGCCTTTATATATATAGACATAAAAAAGAACCCGCTTAATCTCGCTCCACTTCGCGCCGTTGATCCTGATCCATTCATCATCGCCGTCTCGGTCGCCGGTTTGCTCGTCATCGGACAGGGCCAAAAAAGGCTTGTCGTTAAAATTGCCATGCAGATTGCCGAAACATTGCAAGGCGCCGCGCTGCCCGTCCTGTAATTCATAAAGGCAGCCCAGATCCAGGTCGACATCACTCTTGGCTGTCAATCCAAGTAATTTGCCGATTTTCGAGCCGACATCTTTAACCTGACTATCCCACGATGCCGCAATGGTGATCATGCCAAATCCTTCTTTGGATGGGGTAACCGACAGGCTGTCACCACGGGTCCCCAAATGATCGATGCTACTGCCTTGCGTATTCGGATCTAAAAATCCTGCCGCGCCACGCGCACGCCCATGGCCGGAAAACTTGGCGCGGTTTTCATTGGCCTTGGCAAGGCCGCTTTGGGAAACATCTATCGGATCAGGCATAAAATTCCCTTTTTTCTATATGTTTTCTATAATTTATAAACCAAATGCTTGCGGAATAGACAAACAGCCGCTATCAAAATTCATCCCAAAAAACCTTAAGGATTTCCGGAGATCATAATGGCCGCCTATCAATATGTCTACACGATGCATAATATGGTTAAGTCCTATCCCGGCGGTAAAACCGTCCTGAACGGCATTACTCTGTCTTTCCTGCCCGGCGTCAAAATCGGCGTTTTAGGTCCGAACGGCTCCGGTAAATCAACCCTGCTGAAAATCATGGCCGGCGTCGATAAGGAATTCACCGGCGAGGCATGGGCGGCTGAAGGTGCGCGTATCGGCTATCTTGAACAGGAACCGCAACTCGACCCGACCAAAAATGTTATTGAAAACGTCATGGAAGCCCTCGGTCCCATCAAATCCAAAGTCGACCGCTTTAATGCTATCGGTTTGGAAATGGCCGAAGAAGGTGCCGACTTCGACACGCTGATGGTCGAAATGGGCGAACTTCAGGAACAAATCGATGCCGCCGATGGCTGGGAAATCGAACGCACGGTCGAAATCGCGCTCGATGCGCTGCGCTGCCCGCCGCCGGAATCAGATGTTAAAAATCTGTCGGGCGGTGAAAAACGCCGCGTTGCCTTGTGCAAACTTCTTCTCGAAAAACCGGATCTGCTGTTACTTGATGAACCGACCAACCACTTGGACGCGGAATCCGTTGCCTGGCTGCAACGCCACTTGGAAGATTACAAAGGCACCGTCATCATGGTGACGCATGATAGGTACTTCCTTGATAACGTCACCAGCTGGATTCTCGAACTCGATAGAGGCCGCGGCATTCCATACGAAGGAAACTATACCGCCTACCTGACGCAAAAACGTAAACGCCTCGAACAGGAATCCAAGAGCGAGGAAAACCGCCAGAAAACACTCGATACCGAGCTTGAATGGATTCAGGCCTCGCCATCTGCACGCCGCAAAAAATCAAAAGCGCGTATTTCTGCTTATGAAGATATGCTGGCCGAAAAAGAGAACGACACAGTGGGCCGCGCCCAGATCGTTATTCCGGCCCCGCCGCGTCTTGGTCATCTGGTCTTGGAAGTCAACGATATCTCCAAAGGCTTTGGCGACCGCTTGCTGATCGATCATCTGTCTTTCAACTTACCCGCAGGCGGCATCGTTGGCGTCATCGGCCCGAATGGTGCCGGTAAATCAACCCTGTTCAAAATGATCACCGGCAATGAAGCGCCCGACAGCGGCACTTTCAAAGTCGCTGACTCAGTTAAACTGGGCTATGTCGATCAAAGCCGCGATAATCTGGATGATACTAAAACAGTCTGGGAAGAAATTTCCGACGGTCTCGACATTTTGGAACTCGGAAAAATCAAAATGCCGTCCCGCGCCTATGTCGGAGCCTTTAATTTCAAAGGCGGCGACCAGCAAAAGAAACTCGGCCAGCTCTCAGGTGGTGAACGAAACCGCGTCCATTTGGCGAAGATGCTTAAAAGCGGCGCCAACGTCCTCCTCCTCGATGAACCGACCAACGATCTCGATACCGAAACGCTGGCCGCCCTCGAAGAAGCTTTGGAACAATTCCCCGGCTGCGCCGTGGTCATCTCGCACGACCGCTGGTTCCTTGATCGCCTTGCCACTCACATATTGGCATTCGAAGGCGACTCCCAAGTCGTCTGGTTCGAAGGCAATTACGAGGATTACGAAGCCGACCGCAAACGCCGCTTAGGGATAGCCGCCGACCAGCCGCACCGGATCAAATATAAGCCGTTAACAAGAGCGGCTTAATGTCAGAGCATGTCAAAGATTTTCCTGGCTGGCATAACTTAAAGGTCGTTCTTAACGGCCTTAAAGCCCATCCTACCTTTAAAGAGAGGGAAATCTGGTGGTGTAGTATTGGGATCAATGTAGGGTATGAAATTGATGGAAAGACAGCCGGAAAATTCAATCGTCCTGTTCTCATCGTTAGGAAATTTAATAATAAGGTTTTTTGGGGCGTTCCCCTTACAACCAAGGACAAATGCGGCCCCTTTCATGTCCCTGTAAATTTTAAAGGGAATGAACAATGTGTCACTATAAATCAGTTAAGATTGTGGGATAGTCGGAGATTAACTCACAAAGCAGGAGATCTTACGGACCCTCAATTCCAAAAAATAAAGCAGGCCTTGAAAGACCTGCTTTAAAATAGTCAACCCCCTCGCGGGGGTTGAATGTGGCTAACGCCAATATGTAAGTTAAGTATAAGTCACTGTTGCGTTATTGACAAGATAAATCGAATCGAGTCCGTAAAATCAGGTACTTAGCGTAATAAATCGATTTAAACCGGATAATACTAATACGGCAATAATTCTGCAATCCCGACAATACGATCTTTAGTACGATTATATTCACGCGGAGGCGCTCTGTGTATACACGGAGCCAGATAGCTGGAATCATTCGCTCTCATAAATACGATATCCCCGTCCTGCACTATAAGGATTTTTTCTTCTTGAATTTTTGTTTCGTCAAAATCCCAACCATCGTCGAAAGTAAAAAAATCTCTCCCGTAATCAGCAATTTGTGTTCCGGTTTCGTTTAATGACATCGTAACAACCACACTGAAAGGCAAGAATCCTTTCAACAAACTCAGGTCAGATTCATAGTCGACATGAAATGAATCGTCAGTTGATTTTTTGACATCTACTTTGGACTTGCCGCATTTTTCTAGCAGATGAATAAAATTTACAAAATCAGGTCCATAATCTTTTAATTTACCAAGCGTTTCACGGAAATCGTAAAACCTGTAGCCTTCAGAAATATATTGCCAGTAATATTTCAAAAGGCTCACCAATTTATTGTCAGAAGAAAACACTTTATAGTTTGCGCCCTGCATTTGAGCACTGGCCTTCGCATATGTTTCCGTCAATGTTTGAGAATGACGGCAGATTACAACTGACGAAAATTCAGGCGATAAGAGTAGGCGTTTGACTTCTGGAACTACCGTTATCAAGTCACGATTATTGGTCGCGTTAATAACGGCAATGTGGTTAGCCTTAGTTTTGGAGGTTATAAAATTCATCGCAATCTATTTGCCATAATTTTAGGTTAGCTGCAAATTTTATTTATAGCCGCTTTGCCTAATCTTGCCTTGCAATTACTACTGCCTCGCCAACCCTAAACTCACCTAACCCTCCATGTCATTCGAGTTCGTCTGTGATTTAATCTTGACACACAAGGAATATTATCCTATATTCAAAATTAAAAACCCGTAGAAATGGCCCAGACAAACAGAACCGCCCCGAACCCCAGCCGAAAGACCCCCTATCTTCAAAGCCTTACCCAGCAAGTTCAAGCCAACGATAATCTCATCATCCAAAAGCGACTTCACTCTCAGGATAAAAAACATATCCTGCGCCAGATAGAAATCATGGTTTTGCTATTCGACAGGATTTCAAAAGACCCAATCCCCGATGATCCCCGCGAACGTCTGGCCTATATGATACGACGGTTATCTTATCTCCATCATTTATTCTTCGGCCATTTCGTAATGGGCGATGACACTCATTTCCAATATTTACTCAAAGCCGCCCGGCTGAGCCTTCGTTATTACCAGAAAATCGGCAAGACAAGACTGCTCCTTCGTTTTGGCGACAAACGAAATAGACAAAACGACGAACGAAATAGACAGAATTTAAAAAAATCACACAGAAAGGATCAAAATGCCACGCTGGACCGACGAAAAACGCAAAGCCCAATCAGAAAGGCTGAAATCTCTCAAACCATGGCTCAAGACGACCGGCCCGAAAACCGACGAGGGCAAGAAAGCCTCCTCTCAAAACGCGCTGAAACATGGCATGCGCTCCGAACTTGCAAAAGACCTCAGGCGCATCTTGCAAGAACAGGCGGAGATATTGAAAGGATTGCCGTAAATAACATGGATGCCAGCCATGCGCCTGCGTAATTTTTATTATATGCGGGTTGCAATTTGCCTTCCCGCGATTACTGTAAGAAACATGAATAAAAACCGTATTTTTATCCTCTTCTTGCTGACCGCATTTCTTATGTGCCTGACGCACGGCGCAAACGCCCAAAGCGCCGCCGCCGCCATATTCGGCCCGCCGAAAAAAGGAGAGGCCGCCGAAGCTGCGCCGGAAATTCCCAAGGATGCGCTAAATCGCGAAACACCGCGCGGCACGCTATCCGGTTTTATTTCGGCTATCGGCCAAAGTGACTATGAGAAAGCCTCCAGCTATTTGAACTTGAGCTACCTGCCGAAAACACAGGCACAAGCTCAGGCACCCACTTTGGCCAAGGGCTTGCAGACCCTGATGGATAACGGCTCCTGGATTTCACCTGCCTCGATGGTCAGCAACGATCCGCTCGGCAAGATCGATGACGGATTGTCGGACGGTGTCGAGCGACTCGGCACGCTCAAAGCCAACGATAAATCTGCGGATCTCTTGGCAGAAAAAATAACCAGCGATGACGGCGTTTCGATCTGGCTGATCTCGACGCAAACGGTCAAACAAATTCCGAGACTTGTCAAAAACCTGCGCACCTCGAGACTGGACCGCGCCTTGCCGGATTCGTTGCTTGAACCGAAATTCTGGGGCGTGCCGGTCGGTCACTGGATCGCCATGCTCGGCCTTGTCGGCGCTGCCTATATCGTCTCATGGGCTTTTGTCTGGGCATTGGCATGGGTCACGCGCAAATGCTGGAAAAACAAAGACATCAATAAAAAACATGTGATCGACGCCTTCGAACTTCCCGTCCGGCTTTATGTCGCCACATGGGTTTTTGTTATTTCTTCTGTACAGATCGGGATCTCCGTCGTCGCGCGCCAGCATTTCAGCCAGATCACGATTATCGTCGCATGGGTATCGCTTGCTCTCCTAATGTGGAAGCTGATCGACGTCATCGCGGAAACATCCCAGAAAAAACTGATCGAAAAAGGTAAATACGGCGCTCTCTCCGGCGTTCATTTTTTCCGCCGCATGGCGAAATTTATTTTTGCGGCGATTGCCACTTTTGTTACGCTCGGTACGATCGGTATTGATGTCACCGCCGGTCTTGCCGCTCTCGGTATCGGCGGCTTGGCGCTTGCTTTCGGTGCGCAAAAAACGATCGAGAATTTTATCGGCTCGATCATGGTGATCTTCGACCAGCCCGTGCGCATCGGCGATTACTGCAAAGTCGGTGATATTGCCGGCACGATCGAAGATATCGGTATGCGCTCGACGCGAATCCGCACGCTGGATCGTACTGTGATTACCATTCCAAATGGTGATTTCTCCGCCCAGCGCATCGAAAACTATGCTCACCGCGACCAGTTCCGTATCTATTCTAAACTGGGTTTCCGTATGGATGCCACCGCCAATCAAGTGCGTTATCTGATCGTCGAGATTCGTTCGCTTTTATATTCTCATCCGAGGATCGACAGCAAATCTGCCAATGTAAAATTTATCGGCTGGAGTGAGTACGCAACCTTTCTTGAAATTGCAGCTTACGTCATGACGCGCAACAACGACGATTTTATGGAAGTGCGCGAAGATATCTATTTGCGCATCCTTGATATCATCGAGAAGAGCGGCGCGACATTGACGACGCCGGCAACGCCGTTTGCGCAATATTTCCCGTCTCCAACCGATGAAAGTAAAACCGTCAAGGCCGAAGCCGAGCAAAAAATTCAGGAGATGCAGGAAAAAGGCGATCTGCCGATACCCAAATTCGATACATCAAAAATCGATTCTCTCAAAGCCAGCGTCGAATATCCGCCCAAAGGTTCTTCGTCTTATAAGGGCAAAAAGGAATAGCTAAACTTCGCTTTCCCACATTTGCGGCACCAGCGCATAGCCCGATTTTGAAGACTCTACATGGCCGAGCCCGGGAAAGCTTAAATGCATGCCGCCGATACGAATACGGTCGCTTGACACTTCATCCAGAATGCGCGCGCGGGATTTAATCGCTTCTTTCGGATCGATATCGAAGGTCAGTGACCATTCAGGATGGGTAAACTGAAGCGTCTGCATGTGAATAATATCGCCCCAGATTAAAAGCTGATCCGAACCATCTGAGATTCTAAATCCGCAATGGCCGGGCGTATGGCCTTTTAAGTCTACGCTCGTAACGCCGCTAAACATATCGTCACCGGGTTTGAAGGTTTCGATCTGTCCGGTCAGCTTGTAAGGCGTTAAATTGGTCCGTGCCGCATCGAAAGCCGCTGCTGCACCGGATCGGGCGGATTTTTCCTCATCGCTGAACCAGAAATCCATTTCCGGCGACGAAATCCGGATGACCGCTTTTTTAAAGACGGGCTGGCCTGTTTTATCGGTCAGGCCTTTCACATGGTCGGGATGAGCATGGGTCAGGAGAATCTCGTCAATATCTGAAGGCTGATATCCCGCGGCATTGAGGTTTTCAAGCAAATGACCGGTTCCGGGGCCGTAATCCGCCGCGCCGGTATCGATCAAAACCAGCTTGCTACCCGTATTGACCACGAAGGTATTTAGATACCCCGGGATATGATCGGTCTGAATAAAAGCCTTTCTTTTCAATTGGTTAATCTCTGACATTTTAGGATCGAGCACGATTCCGGCCCCCATTTCCATACCGCCGTCGAAAATACTGGTGACCTGAACCCCGCCAACTTTTGTTCTGTAAACACCGGGGGCCTGGCCCTTTGCCTTTGGCGCCGCGGCCATGGCGACATTGCTCAAAGATGGATTTATCATTCCTACTCCTGCGACAGCGCCTATACCGGCAATAAAATTACGTCTGTTAAGCGGCATAGGCGGATCTCCTGAAATCGTTGTTTATTATCTAGATAATGGAATGAATTAGGAAAGTATGGTAGGCTTAAGGCAAGAAAATAAATAAAATTTTATCTATTTGGCGCGTATAATATGACTGTGAAAACAGTCACTTAACTGAGGGTTGCTCCTTTTGGCAAAATTTACTGCCGGTTCGGCCGTGAAATATATGGTTCTCCCGGGCCTTATACCCAGGATTAGAGAGCTATTTTTCAGCGGCTTCAGCCTACTGGCCTACTATGTCGCCATTATTTATGGAATGGCGAAGCTGATCCCTGCCGCCCACCCTTTTCTGAACGAAGCTAATATCGGCAAATACGGTCTGCGCCATGTGGTTAAAGTCGCATGGGGAAATCTGGATTTCCGCTGGAAAAATATCGACCGTATTATTTTCTTCTTCGCACTGGTCGCAGGCCTTGTAATGATGGCCGCTTATATCGTCGGCTCGTTCTTCTTCTTGATGACGGCCCCGGCCATGGCCGCCAGCTCACCGCCCATCGGCGCACTCTTTACCAATCCAAACCCGACAAACGACATCGCCTTTATGATGATGGATCGTATCCTTGGTATTCCCGGTATTTTTGATTCCAAAGTTGTAACGACAAATGAGTTCGGCGTAATGCCGACGGCGTTTCACCACGGCTTGCATGCGCTCTTCGCTTATTTCAGCTGGGGCCTGTTCGCCATCGCCATTGTGATGCTGCTTTATTTCATCGTGGATGTCGTGCTTGAAACGACGGTGACAGGCGTACCCTTCGGCAAGCGTTTCAGCAATGTGTGGGTACCTTTGCGGATCGTCGCCGGTCTCGGACTTTTAATCCCCGTCGCCTATGGTCTGAATTCGGCGCAATGGATCACGCTTTATGTTGCAAAGGCCGGATCGAATTTCGCAACCAATGCGTGGATCGCCTTCAATACGAATATGCTTAACCCGATGGGCATGGAGAATAAAGAGCTTGTCTCACTGCCGAGCACACCCGACTTCACGGGCCTTGCCAAAGACCTGTTTATGATCCGCGCTTGTAAGGATGTGGATGAGAAACTGGCCCTTGGAAGAAGAAAAGCTACAGCAACACCTACGCCTAGCAATCCGGATGAAATCGTTGTCACGGGAGCTTCAAAAAAAGATATCATCGATGCTTATTTTGTCGATGGAGACAGATATTTCACAATCCTTGGACGGAAAAATCAGCTCGGTAAATCATGGCCAAATGCCTATAATAGTAACTTCATCAACCTTTATCTCGAAGGATTACACTTCTACAAAGGCAAAGATGTGCGGATTGTCTTTGGTCGTTTCAATGAAAAATGGCTGGCGGACGGCAAATATCCCGGTGGCGTCGAACCGGTTTGCGGCGAAGTTTTGATCCCAAATTTACTACCTGCCGGTCAGAAAATCCCTTCCGGCAATGTAGCATCCCGAAATATCAGTGACGGCATGCTGATCGGCGCATCGCATACTTTCGCGGTTCTTAAAATGGTTATTGGAATTTCTAAAACCGGCTTTGAGGACGAAGGTGATGGCGATGAGGAATATGAACATACATTGATGCAATATGCCACCGACCGTTTCTATTATCAGGAAACGTCACAAGGCCAACAAGCGCTTGAAAAACATCGACAGGATATCGAAAAAGAGAACGCCGAAGATCCGGAAGGCGCTGCCGACAATGCCAATCCCGATTGCATACATGATACTGACAATGACGGCATTGATAATGATGGCGATGATCTGGTCTTTAAAGAGCTCGGCCAATGCGATGCGCCGGTGGACAGCGAATTCTTCGTCAATCTCGGCAAAAGATACCAGCGTTATTTAAGTTACGGCCCGACCATGGGCTATGACTACTATACGGGTCTTGGCCAAGAGTCGCTGAACGCTCGCTGCGCACGCATAGACTGTTCGCGCGTTGTCAGCGGCGCGGCGGAATCCTGCCAGCGCACGCTGGAGACTTGTACGGCAACACGCGATGGCTACACCGATTACATGCCTCTCGACAGCGTTTACTATGACGATCTTGGTCAGCAAAATCCTTTTGAAACCAACAGGGCTATCAATTCCGGTCTGTTCGCCTATGGCTGGGGCGGTGCGGGTATCTGGTACAAATTTATCGCCGAGAAAAACGGCGAATTAATGGGATCGACCAACAACCTGCCGCGTTTGACCCATTACCCGCTCCTCATGGAAAACGTGTCGACGGAAAAAGCGGCAACGGATAAATCTGCCAATGCTGGCTGCGAGCGTTACAATCCGGCTGTCGGTGGCGGTGGCACGATCTCCCTCGGCAAAAGTACCGCCGATGCGCATGAACTGGCTCGGCTTTATTACGGCCTATGTAAAAATCTCGAGATCAACGAGCATATGAAGATGGCCGGCGGCACCACCGCACAGAAAACCGGCAACCCGGCGCTCGACATTATCAACGCGCTTTTCGGAACCAAGGCGCTTTATGATTTCCGTGAAAATTCTCTCGTCAACCCGATGTCGCAACTGGCCGCTTTGGGCCGTGCGCTGATCGATAAATCGATCCATAACATCATGATGGGCGCGGGCGGCGCCGGTGTCGGCGGCTTGATGCAATTATTCGGCGGTGTCGTCGGCGATAATGCGGGCGCCATTGGCCCGTTTATGGCGAATATGGGCGCAGCCACCGCTGCTTTCGGCAAGGTTATGGTTTCGTTTTCTTTTGTCGGCCTGACCGCCGGTATTCTCCTCTATTACGTCATCCCTCTTTTGCCGTTTATGTATTTCTTCTTCGCCGTCGGCACATGGGCGAAGACGGTTTTTGAAGCCATTGTCGGCGTGCCGCTCTGGGCGCTCGCTCACCTGAGACTCGATGAAAGCCCGGGCTTTGCCGGAAAAGCAGCCAGCGGCGGTTATTTTATGCTGCTGGAGATATTCATCCGCCCAATCGTAACCTTATTCGCGCTTGTCGCCTCCATGTTTATCTTTATCGGCCTCGCTTACGTTCTCAATATGACTTGGGGACTGGTGACGTCCAATCTCGTCGGCTATGATCCGATTACACAGGCTAGCACCGACGCGCTACTGACAACGAATTTCCGCCCGAAGATCGACCAGTTCTTCTTCACCATTATCTATATTATTTTCATGTACATTACCGCCACCGGCAGCTTTAAACTGATCGACCAGATTCCGGACGGTATTATGCGCTGGATCAGCGATGTGAAATCATGGGGCGTCAATGACAGCGCCGACCAGATGGTGGAAAATGTTTCGACGACCGTCGGTCTTCCATCGTATCATGCAATTAGCTCGATCACGCCTCAAGCCGTCGAAGTCATTCATAAAGTCCCTGCCGGTATCGGCGGTATTGCCTCGGATTTCGGCAGCGCCATGAAAAATATGGCCCCGCCTCCTAAACCTCCGGGAGGCACTCCATGAACATAACGAAAAAAGATATCGCGAAATATGTTTTGCTGCCGGGCATCGTGCCACGGCTGAAAGAGCTAAAATTCGATCTGACATGGATCGCCTATTTAATGGCGCTGATATTTGCCGCGACCAGAATTCTTCCGGCCAACCATCTTTATACAAGACCCGACGAACAGGGGAAATTCGGTATCGCCGATATTTTCTTCGAAGCCGGACGCCATTTGAAAGGCGGCCTGCGTCATATTGATCAATATATTATTTATGGCAGCTTCGTGCTGGGCGCCGTGCTTTTTCTCAGCCAGTTCGTCGTTCTCGTATTCGTTATCCTGACCCATACGGCAGAAGCTTCGGGGTTTTCGATGTTCCAGACTCCGTATCCGAAAGACGACGTCGCATTGATGATGCTGGATAAGGTTTTTGAAATTCCCAATATGTTCGGCTCCAAATACGATGTCGCAGTAACCGGCGGCACAGCCTTTGGCTTTGCGCTGCATTCGATCATCGCTTTTTATAATCAGGGCATGCTGATCATCGCCGGCTTGATCGTTCTTTATTATATTTTTGCCGTTATCATCGAAACCATGCAAACTGGCACGCCGTTCGGCCAGCGCTTTCAGGAAGTATTCGTTCCGATCCGCATCGTGATTGCGATTTTTCTTTTAGTACCGCTCGGCTATGGGTTAAGCGCAGGCCAGATGCTGGTATTGAAACTCGCTGATTGGGGATCGGCCTTTGCCACCAATGGCTGGATCATTTTTAACATACGCGCGGAAAACAATCCGCTTGGCGCAGGTTCCGCAGAACTTGTCATGAACCCGAAAACGGAACAGATCGAAGATCTGCTTCGCTATTATTCTCTCGTTCATTCCTGCCGCGCGATTTACAAGCTTCAATACGATAAAGACATCCAGCCTTATATCGTCTTTAAAGACGGCGGAAAAACCAGTGCTTTAAGCGCGAAGGGCCTGAGCTATGACAGCGCCGTCGCCCGCTTTGAAAATAACAATATTAAAATAACCTATGGCCAACAAAATGACGGTTTTGCCACTTATCCCGGCAAGGTCAAACCTTATTGCGGTACGATCGACCTGCCCGTCGTCGGCAAGAATATCGAAAGCGCCAAAGTCATTCAAGATGTCTATTGGACATTCATGCAGCTTCTCTGGACGAATTCTCGCCTTGTAAACTATGGCGACCGCATGGCGCAAAACTTTACCAATAAAAGCGATGTAACGACGTCAGGGAGCGTCAGCGGCTGGTCCGATCCGAACGGCAAGCCGGATCCGGCCTATTATGCCGATACGCGCAACGAACTTCAGTCCATCTTTAATACCGAGATGAGAAACGCTCAGGATTTTATCCGTACCGATCCCGAGAGCGAGCTGAAAATGACGGACGATTTGCTGGCTCGCGGCTGGGGCGGCGCCGGAATCTGGTTCAACAAGATCGCGGAATATAACGGGGCGGTCATGTCGGCCAGCATATCCATGCCGGTGCCGACCGCCTATCCGGCGGCGATGCAATGGATGCTGATGCAAAAGAAAACTACCAATAATAGCTTCAGTACCGCCACGCAATTTATGGCCACGTTCGGCAATGGCGCGGCACTCAAAGATATGATGTCGGGCGGCGGTCTGGATAACCCTGCCAAAGACGGACAGATCGGCAAATTCCTCGGTGATATCTATACGGATATGACGGCTGAAAATACTTATGGCGACGGACAGGAAAATCATGACAACAACCCTGTCGCTAATATGTTCAGCCTGATTTTCGGAACCGATGGCTTATCGGAACTGCGCGGGAATAATGAAATTCACCCGCTGGCAAAAATGTCGGCGCTGGGCCGTGGTATTTTAGACCGTGCCATCATGTATATGGGCGGCGCGATGGTCATGGGTGGATTATCAGGTCTTGCCTCCATTATAGATAACGCCGCGAATCTGACCGCCAGAAGCGGCAGTTTCGAAGCTTCTTTTTCCGGCATTGGCGGCATGTTTACGACCTTTGCCACAATCGGCATTACGGTGGGCATCGTTCTTTATTACGTCATCCCGTTCCTGCCGTTCCTCTATTTCTTCTTCGGTGTCGGACGCTGGGTTAAATCCGTGTTCGAAGCCGTGATCGGTATTCCGCTCTGGGCGCTGGCACATTTGAGGATTGACGGCGAAGGCATTCCCGGACCCGCCGCCGCGCAAGGATATTTCCTTCTGCTGGAGATTTTCCTGCGGCCTATTCTGGTTATCTTCGGCCTGATGGCCGGCGTCGCCTGCTTCTCTGCCTTGGCCATCGTTCTCGATACGCTGTTCGATCTTGTCACGACCAATGTCGCCGGCTATACGCCGATTGATGAGCAAGGTTCCTTCACATGGAATGATGTTGAATTGAAACGCGGCCATATCGACCAGTTTTTCTATACGGTCGTCTATGCGGTTCTTCTCTATATGATGGCGACATCCTGCTTCAAACTTATCGACCTGATTCCGAACTCGGTCCTGCGTTTCATCGGTACAGGCGTCAACGAATTCAACGACCAGATGAATCTGGAACAGGACATGGTTCGCTATACAGGTATCGCGAGTTATTATATGTCCGATGATGTAGCGCGCGCCGGTCAGGAACTGGGAACCATCGCCGGCAAAGGCGTCGCCCTGCCGGTCAATCTGGGTATCGACATGGCGCAAGCCGCAAAATCCCAAACTGATGCTCAAAACGCGGCCAATCAGCAAGAACAGTTGAAACGGAATCAGGAAGAAGCCCAGCGCCAGCAGCAGGATCAGGCGACGAAACAACAGCAAGAGGCCCAGCGTCAGCAACAGGAGCAAGCGGCCAAACAACAACAGGAAGCAGCTAAACAAGGTGTTGCGACAGAACAGCCGCCTGAAAAGCCATCCGAAACGCCTACAGACGATGCTCAGAAAATAAACGAACGGCAGCTTCAAGATCAAGAACAATTAAACCAGCAGCAACAAACTCAGGAGCAGCAGCGCTTATTTACGGAACAACAACGCCGCGATATGGAGCAAATGCAACGCGACGGGCAGCCGAAACCTCCTACGGAGCCGAATCAATGACGAAAAAACCACCACAGACTCGCGAAATTCGCCATTTTGTGGTATTTTGGGATGTTAAAGAAAATTTAAATAAAATTTTACTAAAATTAGACAGGCGAAAACGCCGCTTTGAGGGTGTAGTATGGCTTTCGGTATGATTGGCGGATCAGGTGAGAATCTGAACAGAGCGCGCGGGCTTCGCAAACGCGATATTGCCTCTTACATATTTTTGCCTAAAGTCCTGCCTCGGATTGCCGAGCTGTTTTTCACCGGCTTCTATTTCTTTGCCTTCTTTATGGCGCAGGTCTATCGCGGCGTGCGTCTTTTGCCAGCCAATCACCCAAGCCTCAATCCCGCCAATATGGGACAGTTCGGCATTCGCGACGTTATCGGAGAAGCTGCGCGTCATTTGGTATGGCGCAGGGAAAATATCGACCAGATCATTGTCTTTATCGCGATTTTGATCGGCCTTGTTCTCCTGGTTTTGCAGGCCGCTACGTTTTTCGTGGCCTTGGCCGTACCGCAAGCCGTCGCCTCTACGCCCGGTTTCGGCTTTTCCTCGATTTTCGGCGTCCCCGCTGGCGGCGCGTCGCAAGATATCGCCTTCATCCTTCTCGACCGCGTCTTTGGCGTACCGGAAGTTTTCAACTCCTGTATAAGTACTAATACACCCTGTTACGGCGTTAACCCGGTTTCCCTTAAATTCGACACGACAACGACTGTCTATAAACCCAATGCTTTTCCATGGCCGTACCATTACGGCCTTCATGCCCTGTTCCAGTTCTACAGCATGGGACTTCTTTTGGTCGGCGTCTTTATTCTTCTCTATCTGGTGATCGTCGTCGTGGCGGAAACCGCGCAAACCGGCACGCCGTTCGGTAAACGCTTTAATACTGTCTGGGCACCGATCCGCCTCGTCATGGCCTTCGGTCTTTTGATCCCGATCACCAACGGTCTTAACAGCGCACAATATATCACTCTCTATGCGGCCAAATGGGGATCGAATTTCGCCAGCAACGGCTGGGTCGTATTCAACAAGGCTATTTATGCCGATGTCGATAACAGCCTCGAGAACATGCACCAGAATTTGAACATGGTCGTCAAACCGAAAGAACCGGATGCGGCGGCGCTGACTCAATTTATGCTGATGGCACACATGTGCAAGGTCTACTCGGAAACCACGATGAGCCAATCGGCCATGGAATACGATAGCGACGCAAAGAATAAATGCGACGCAGACGTCAAGGGCACGAAAATCGAAGCCTATATGGTGAAACCCGGTTTCGACTCGACAAAAACACAAAAATTATTGCGTAACGCCAGCTATCAGGATGCGATGGAATGGTTTGGAAACGGCGATATGACGATTCGCTTCGGCGACCGCGGCTGTGAGGGCAACAAAGCTTTGGCTGGCAATGTCGCGCCAACTTGCGGTGAGATTGTACTGCCTGTCAATGCAATTACCGATCCCGGCGCCAAAAAAGTTCAGGAAGGCTATTTCAACCTGATCAAGTATATGTGGGGTGGATATCAGGGCACCGGTACCGATGGCATTCTTAGCTATCAAAATACTAGTACGACCGATACAAGATCGGAATTGAATGCCTGTAAAGATTACACAAAATTCACCAACACTTCCGGTGATACAAACTTACGGACATATGCGCTTTCCTACTTTCAAAACGGCATCGGTGGCGAAGGTAAAGGCGCCTGTAATACATCACAACACAAAGACTATACCCCGCTTCTTGCACCCCCGCCTGCAGGATGGTTCGGCGCCGCGGTCGATTCTTACATGTATGGTAATGAAGCCGATGGCGATGAGACACCAATCCAGACAGCCACAAGATGCTCAACAGAATATTGCGTTGATGACAAGGTGATCATCCGTAATATTATCAAGGAAGGTGTCAAGGCGGCACAGGAAGCGCTGGATGACGGCCAATACAACGTATCCGATGAAAACCTGCGCCGCGGCTGGGCCGTTGCCGGTATCTGGTATAACAAGATTGCCGAGATGAACGGCGCTTTAATCGGCGCGGCGTGGGATATTCCAGCCCCGACCCGTTATCCTGAAATTATGATGAAGGTTCTGGAAGAGAAAAAGAAAAGCAACGTCCAGACATCGCCGACCGATATGTTCTGCCCGACCCTCGCCAATGCCAGCATGGATCTGCCGGCAGGGGAATCAGGACGTGATTACGCGCAGGCCATGTGCCGCGTCTATGGCCAGTCCGGCGAACAAAAAGCCATGAAACCGACCGGCAACGCCATGGCGGATTTCGTCAATGCGATTTTCGGTCTCGAAGGTCTCTTTGATTTAAGAAATGGCGATAATGCGAAAGCGCATCCTCTCGCCCAGCTTGTCGGCGTCGGTAAAAGCCTGATCGAAGCCTCGATCCGAAATCTGGGCATCGGGATAGCGGCAGGTCTCGGACAGGTTATCGCCGGTCTGACCACCAACCAGACAGGGCCTGAACTGCTCGGCGCGATCAGCTCGTTCTTCTTCTCGATCGCAACGATGACGCTGACGGCCGGATTTATTCTCTTCTATGTTATCCCGTTCCTGCCATTCCTCTATTTCTTTTTCGCCGTCGGTAACTGGCTGAAAGGTGTTTTCGAGGCGATGGTCGGCGTGCCGCTTTGGGCGCTCGCTCACCTGCGCATCGATGGCAACGGACTTCCCGGCGAAGCAGCGATGAACGGATATTTTATGCTCTTCGAAATTTTCCTGCGGCCTATTCTGATCGTCTTCGGATTTCTGGCGTCCATCACCATCTTCGCCGCCATGGCGACCGTCCTGCACGAAGTTTTTAAGGATGCTGTTAATAATCTCACAGGTGCAGGTACATCCTCGGGTGCCGGCGGCGCAATCGACAGTTTCTTCTATACGGTAATGTATGCGGTTATCATGTACATTATGGCGCTGTCATCCTTCAAACTGATAGACTTGATCCCGAACCAGATCATGCGCTGGATGGGCTCGAACGTCTCTACCTTCTCCGATATGCAAGGCAGCGCGGCGGAAAGCCTGACCAATTATACGGCGATTGCCGGATCGCAAATCGTCGGTGGCATGACCGGCGGTCTGAAACAAGGCTTCGGCGCTGGTGCGCAAATGAGTGGCGCAATTGGCGGCCTTGGAAAATCCGCGATAAGTAAAGCGCAAAATCCAAACGGATAAAAATAGGAAGTATCTCGCCCTCCGTCCCTATTTTTATTCATCAACTAACTTCATGGACTTCCCCGCGCAAGCAGGGATCAGGAAAAAATAAAAGCCTCAGAGATTCATGTGTCATTGCAAGGCTTAGCCGAAGCAATCCATACAATGTTCCAGCTTCATCGTGGCACAAATCATTAATAAACTTTTTGTTTGCATATTTTAAAAATTTTATTTTAGATTGCTTCTATAATGGAAGATCACTAAATGAAAAAAACACTCTCAAGCTTATTTTTAACCGCAGCTTTATCAGGATGCGCTTCAATTGATGAGCTCAGAGATCGCTATGTTTATGGGTTTAATGCGCCATCTGGATACGCGATTCCTGGACGCGGGAGTAGCCCGTACTCACCGGAAAGCCTCAATTTTGGTATCAAAAGGCGTGGATTAACAACCGAAGAACTCTTGCAAACTCGCCCCAAACCACGCGTAGAAAAGGACGTAATTATAGTCGACTTTCAAAGATCGTCTAAAGAAATACAAGAAGCATGTACTCAAAGTAATTTTATCCCTGTTATGCGTCAAGGAGGATCAGACATGAGAACACAACAAGCAGTTCTGATTTATGATATTGATGAAAAAGGACAAATTATTAACACTGAAATTGATCTTAACAAAACAAAACAAGGAAGTGATATTTCATTTTCAGCATTACAAGGACTCAGAAAAACAAAATTTTTACCTCCCGTTTTCAACAATCACCGCCTATATTGTAGGAACGTAACTGACATGCTTAGCTGGTATACAGAATATTGGGAAAATTTTTCTATTAGGACTATTGGACCTCAAGTTAAGAAACTCGGGTTGTAATCATTTAACACATATAATTTTATATTTGGTAATTCTATGTTCAGATTAAAATTAATCTTTTGCTTAGCCGCTTCGAGCATAGTAGCAATCGAACCAATATCCGGTGAGCATAGACCATATAGAGGGAATAATCGTGCACCTAATATCTTAACAAAAGAATTCTATGAAATTAAGAAGGACTCTACCGCATGGGAACACAACCAAATGCGGTTACAAAATTCTGAAATAAGAAAAGCAACACCTCAAGAAAGAGAAGAATTGCTAAAAACAAAACCCGGAAAAGACGTGAGGGTTATTGACTTAGCTCAATATCAAACTGAAGAAATTAAAAAGGCATGTACAACTCCTGTCAGAATGCCATTATTTATTCCTCATTATCAGCTATTCCGTTATGAATTTGTTAAATTTAATTATGACATTAATGAACACGGGTATCCGGTTAATGTTGAATTTGTTAGCCCTTCCAAATCGCATGGCGCCGCTAAAAATAACGCAATGAATGATATGTTGAGAACTAAATTTAAACCTCCAGCTCTGGGCGATCAAAAACTTTTTTGTCGAAATGCATGGGATCAATTCCACTACGACTCGAAGGGTTTGTACATTAATATGAGAGCCACTAGGATATCTAATGGTACTTATTTTAAAGATTTAACAAATTAAAAAACCGCCTTGATTGAGCGGTTCTTTATGATTCCATGTAATCCTAATTACTTCTTCGCTGGCTGCGCCACTGGCGCTTTTCCTGTTTTCAACTGTGCGATAAGCGCATCGACATTGCCGCCGCCGCGCTGGATCACGGAAGAAAACTCAGAGCGCTGCGTGACGCTCATGCTGACACCGGCTACTAAAACATCGACGATTTTGTAAGAGCCGCCTTTGTTGCGCACGCGCCAGTCAACCTGAACTTCTTCGCCGCCATTGGGCGGGATCATGAAAGACGATACTAGCGTGTCCTGATTTCCAATCGAGCGGAAAGAACGAACTTCGATCTTCTGTCCTTTATATTCTTCGAAACGGTTAGAATAGACATCGACAACCATCGTTTTGAACAATTTCAAATAGTCTTTTTTCTGTGTGTCGGTGGCTGCGTTCCAGTAACGGCCCAGCGCGAAACGTCCGATAGTCTCCAGATCAAAACTGTCATCGAGGAGTTTGCGGAAATCCGCCGTCTTTTGCGCTTTTGACGCATTGGCATCGGCAAGGAATTTCAACCCTTTGTCGGTCGTTGATTTGATAAAATCAAATGCGCCGCGCTCTGTGGCACCGGCCTGGCTGGCTGAAGCTTCTGTATAAGTAACGCCGGACGGCGCATCGGCAACGGAATTAGTCGCATGGGCGGTAGTTGAAAGCATCGTTCCCGATAGCAGGGTAAGGGCGCTGAAGAGGCAAATCGTCTTGGACGGGAAGTTCGGCATTTTGAATCCTTATATGGTCAAGTCAGAAAGTGCTTAAAACAGTTTCGCTGTTTTTTAAAGATAAATCTAAGCGCAGACTAATCCAGTCTTTTTATTTATCTTGTCTAATATTAAACGGTTTTGGCAGGAGATTTCCCCCTGTCGCGCGAAATTCGTTAAAGAAAATCCGTTAATCAGGATTTTAGGCTATTACATATCAGGCAGGTTTGAATCCGCTTGATCCCGCACCTGCGCTTCGCGGCGCTGGGCATAGGATGAGCGAACCGCTGCATAGTAATCGATCGAATTTTTCTTCAGATCGTCCAGTACATCCAGTAACTCTTCACGCTTGTCGATCGTAGCAACGCCGACCTTGGCATAGTACCAGCCTTCGTTATGCGTATTTGTCAGGTAAAGACGGACAGGATCCGTATAGCTGTCGACGACCATGCCAGTTGCATCGCGGACCGAGCTTGGGCCGAAAAGCGGCAGGACGAGATATGGCGAATTGCCGACACCCCAAACGCCGAGCGTCTGACCGAAATCTTCTTCTTCATATTTGACGCCTTCTTTACCGGCAATGTCAAATATACCGCCAAGGCCGAATATTGTGTTCGCGGCAAATCGTGTCGTCGTATCGCCAGCGCCTTCTAAATCGCCTTGCAGCAAATTATTCGCAAGGTTTTGCGGCGTTTTCAGGTTGTGAAGGAAATTGCGAACGCCGGTACGGGCAGGCTGTGGAATGGCAGTGCGGTAACCTTTGGCAACTGGTTTCATCACGGCGGTATCGACAACATCGTTGAATTTAAAAATACCGCGGTTGACGCCTTCGATCGGATCTTTGATTTCGCCGTCAGGGCCTGATGCACATGCACTCAAAGCAAGAACAGCCACAGCGCTTAATAACGTTTTTAATGTCGAATTTTTTAATGTCATATTTTCCCCAATACCCCTGTAATATTTTTGCAATAGATTGCTTTTACTACATCAGGTTTGAATTGAAATTTTGTTAACTTCCGCCGATCACTATCGCCTTTTTTCAAGGGCTTAAGGATCAGGTTATAAGGAATGGCACAAATGTGGCCAAGGTCAAGGGAGAGGCCTGAAAGCCCTTGCCGCTTGTTGCAAAAATGCAACGAAATAATCAGCCGTCTTCCAGTGTAAGAAGCGCGGCAATACCCAGTAAACTTCCCAGCAATGCTGGGCTCCATGCAGCCAGAAAAACCGGAATCTGGTGGGAAGATCCCATGGCCTGCAGGAAACTCGACAGGAAGAACATGACAAAGCCGATCACCACGCCGCCGATGATAAACAAGAACGTCCCGCCCTGCCGCTGCGGGCGCAGTGCCACTGCCGCCGCCAGCAAGATCATTGACATAAACAAGAAGGGCTGCGCCAGTAAGTTCTGGAAATGAATCCGCAGCCGCGTCGAATCGAAACCCGTCTTGTCGAGCGTGGCGATAAAAGAGGGTAGATTCCAGAAACCCATCGTCTCCGGCGTGGAGAAACTGTCCTCGATTTCCCGCGTTGTCAGATTAGTCGGGAGGATCAATTGCGCCATCCGCACCGGCTTTTCACTTGCAGCATTCTCGACCGCATCCTGAAAAATCCACTCGCCGGATTTCAATTGAGCGGCCGATGCATCGATTCTTTTCGTAAAAATATCGTTCTTGTCAAAAAACAGGGTCATTACTTCCTGAAGTTTCCAGCTTGGCATCTCGACTTTGTCGGCATGCAGCATCGCATATCCGTCTTGCGTTTCCTGCCGCAGCCACAGGCCTTCGTCGAACAAGGCGACAGTGGAATGGTCACTATCCAGATAGATATTTTCGAGCAGACGATATTTGCCGTAAAAGATCGCCCCGAGCGGATTGATAATGAAGGCCACCAGCAAACCCGCTGCCGCCGCGACCGCCGCAATCGGTGCGAGGAATTGCCACACCGAAACCCCTGCCGAACGAAGAACGACCAGTTCCTGCCTGCGTGATAACTGCCAGAACGTAAACAATGCGCTGAATAGAATGATAAACGGGAAGATGGTCTGCCCGATATCGGGCAGTTTTAAAAATCCCATCTGGACGACAAGGCTTAAAGGCACATCTTCAAATTTCGCCGCTCGGCGCAAAAGCTCGACCATATCCAGCATAAAAATCAGCCCAAGCAAAATCGCCGCCATGCCCAATAAATTGATAATGAAGGTAATGCTCAGATAACGCGATAAGGTCCTTGGAATACGAATCATTCGCCTGCCTCATCTTGTTCCTGGGGTGACTGGGACGGCAAATGCCAGAGGGAGCTTAGTAACATAAGGCCAATGATAATAGGCACTATCGCCACCACGAACATCAGCGGCACACCGATAAAAGATTGCTTGGCGAGATTATACATCGCCAGAAACAAAACTTGCAGCACGATCATAATCGCCGTCGCCGCCAGAATTTTACGGCTTTGCCCTCTCCGGTCGACCGACCCTAAAAGCAGGAAACAAAGCGCGATAATCGTAAAACTCGGCACCATGAGCGGCGTGGCAAGACGCTTATAGATTTCGGTGATAAACTCATTACGCGCTTTGCGGTCATATTCGCTGGTTAAATCGGGATTCATCAATTCGACTAGCGTGCGTTCTTCCGGCTCCGCCCATCTGGTACGCACCGGCCCTTCTTCATCGGGAAGATCGATTGTGTATTGATCGAAATTGAGGCGCTTGAGAATTTGTTCGCGGCGGTCGAAATCATGCCTTGCGCCATCATAAACGATGACTTGCTGGCCTTCATCGGTAGCTACTAAAACGCCGCGCTTGGCGATCACCGTCGTCGGGGTTTCCGTTTCGTTGCGTCCATCATAGATAATCAACCCCTGCAATTCTCCGTTGCTGGCCCGCTCGCGGATATAAACCATCAAGCCTTTACCGGCCTGATTGAAAATGCCTTCGCGAAACAGAAGCGTCGACATCTGCGCTTTGAGAAATACACGCTGTTTCTGCATGGTCGATGTTGCCACCGGCGAGAGCCAGGCGACACAGAAAAACATGAATAAGGCAAACAACGCCGATAGAATCAGCGCAGGCCGCGCCAGACGCCAAGGCGAAAATCCGAGCGCTCTCAAGACGACCAGCTCGCTTTCAAGCGTAAACTTGTTATAAACAAAGAGGACCGAAGCCATGAGCCCGATCGGGATGATAATCTCGAAAAACCGCGGCAAGGCCAGCATGGTCAAACCCCAGAACGACCACGCGCTGGCACCGGAATTGATGATCAGCTCCAGAAATCGCAAAGACTGCGTTAAAAGCACCAAAGCGCTCAAAACGAGAGTCACGAAAATCGTGGCGACAAAAAGATTCCGGAAAACGTAGCGGTCAACTATAGGCATGTGAGGCGCAATCTAGCGCAGACTTATCCGTATTCCAAGATTCTTTACTCTTATTCCGTTTGGCTTATAGTCTTTTTCACCATTTAACTTTTCTTCAGGAAGCCGCACTTTATGAGCAAAACGCCCGTTATCGAATTCGTCAAAACACCTAAGCAAAAAATCGACACCGCGATTATCGGTGTTTTCTCGGATAAGAAACTCACCGATGCCGCCGCCCTGATAGATTCCGTTCTCGGCGGGATCATCAGCCACCAGCTTGCCACGCATAAAACATTCAAAGGCAGTGACGGCCAGAGCCTGTCCATCGCGCTTCCGCCGCGCTCTTCTTATCTGCGCGTGATCGTGCTTGGCCTTGGCGACCAGAACAAGCTTGATGTCACCAAAGCCGAAAATATCGGCGGACGCTTGTTAAATGCTCTGAATACCCAGGGTGCAGAACGTGCCGTTTTCCTCAACGCCGAAGAACTTGAAGTCTCCGGTTTTGACCTGACGCTCCAGATGCTTTTCGGCCTGCGCCTCGGCAGCTATGAATTCGACAATTACAAAACCAAGCCGAAAAAAGAAAAGAACGAAGCAAAGCTGCAAACCGTTTCTGTCCTCACTGAAAACGGCAAGAAACTGACGAAAGACTTCGCCGAATTTGAAATGCTCGCGGAGTCGATCTTTATTACCCGCGATCTCGTCAACGAACCGCCGAACAAGCTCTACCCGAAAACTTTCGCCGACTTCATCAAGAAAACTTTGACTCCGCTCGGCGTCAAGATCGAGATTTTCGACAAGGCGAAGATCGAAAAGCTCGGCATGGGACTTTTATATGCGGTCGGACAAGCCTCCGAACATGAACCGCGTTTCGTTGTCATGTCATGGCCCGGTAGCGGCAAAAACAAAAAGCAAAAACCTGTCGCCTTGGTCGGCAAAGGCATGACCTATGATTCAGGCGGTTTAAGCCTGAAACCGGGTGATGCCATGGTCACGATGAAAATGGATATGGCCGGTGCAGGCGCCGTTGTCGGCGCGATGCATATGCTCGCCAAACGCAAGACAACCGCGCCGGTTGTCGCTGTCGTGCCAATCGCCGAGAACTCAATCTCCGATGAAGCGTACCGTCCGGACGATATCATTACCTCTTACTCCGGCAAGACGGTTGAAGTGTTGAATACCGATGCCGAAGGCCGTTTGATTTTGGCCGACGCATTGACCTATGTGCAGGAAAAATACGACCCTGAAATCATTATCGATCTCGCTACACTGACAGGCGCTATTCTAATCGCGCTCGGCCTCGATTATTGCGGCGTCTTTTCCAACAATGACGACCTCTGGAACAAGATCGACAATTCCGCCAAAACCACGGGTGAAAAAGTCTGGCGCATGCCGCTTGATGAAAATTTCCGCCGTGAAATGGATTCGCCTTTCGCCGACATCAAGAATGTCGGGAATGGCCGCTTTGGCGGATCTTCCACTGCTGCAGCATTCTTGTCTGAATTCGTCGACAAAGATCGCCCATGGGCTCACCTCGATATCGCCGGTGTCGCAACGATTAAATCGGCGCGCCCGACAAACCCGAAACCATTTGCCAGTGGCTATGGCGTTCGTCTATTGAACGACATCATCAAAGAAAACTACGAATAAATTGAATGAGTTCTAAAATTTCCACATGTCATTCCCGCGAAGGCGGGAATCCCCCTATTGCTTCTAAGAGAGATCCCCGTTTTCACGGGGATGACACTATCAGTAATATAAACCACAAAGTCCGCCTCACGGAATATCTGGAGAGCAAGATCAATCTCTCGGATCCGAATGATCCTATCGCGCGTCAATATATGCCAAGCGAAGAGGAAACCATTCCCTCCCTTCTCGATCAGACCGACCCGATCGGCGATCACAAAAACGGCGTCGGCAAACTCATCGTCCATCGCTATCCGGATCGCTTGCTGCTTCTCGCCACCGATCACTGCGCTGCCTATTGCCGCTTTTGTTTTAGAAAAGACCGCGTCGGAAAAGGCGAAGCCGTACCTTCCGATTCTGATATGGAAAAAGCGCTCATTTATATCGAAAAAAATAAATCCATCTGGGAAGTTATTTTCTCCGGCGGCGATCCGCTTATCCTGTCACCGCGCCGTCTGGAACAGATCGTGACGCGTGTCGCTGGCATTTCTCATGTTAAGACCGTCCGCTTTCATACGCGCATCCCTGTGTCTGATCCTTCGCGGATTACGCCGGAACTGGCAAAGGCACTTGTTAGGGATAAGGCAACCTATATTGTTATCCATGCCAATCATCCGGATGAGCTGACAGAAGAGGCTATTGCCGGGTTTCGTAATTTACAAAAGGCGGGAGCGATCTTGCTTTCGCAATCGGTGCTGCTGCGCGGCGTCAACGACAATGCCGAAACGCTGGAACGACTTTTCCGGGGTTTCGTAGAAGCGGGTATCAAGCCTTATTACCTACACCATCCGGATCTCGTCGAAGGCTCGGCCCATTTCCAGCTCTCGCTCGATGAAGGCGAAAGTCTCATGAAAGAGCTGCGTGGTAAAATCTCCGGTCTGTGCTGGCCGACTTATGTGCTGGATATCCCGGGCGGCTTTGGCAAAGTGCCGGTGAATAGCAGCTATCTGACAAAAACATCCGATGGCCGTTATCTGGTCGAAGATATTTATGGCGATCGTCACGCCTACCCGCCTAAAATAGCGCCATGACCGAAATTCGTTTTTATCATATCCAGAAAAAATCCGCCGAAGTCACGGTTTTCGAATTGGCAGAGCGCGCCTTGACGCGGGGCCACCGTATCCTGATCCGCCTGCGCGACGAAGCCGACGCGGCGCGTCTCAATGATTTTTTATGGACAAATAAACCTGAATCTTTTTTGCCGCATGGGACGGCGCAGGATGGCAACGCGGAAATGCAGCCGGTCTTCTTAACGGCGACGAATGATAACCCGAACGAAGCGGATACGTTATTCCTGATGCCGGGCGCGGAAAGCTCCGGTATCGATGCGTTCAAATTATGCTGCGATATTATCGACGGCCATAGCGAGGAAGATATCAGTAATGCGCGCAGCCGCTATCGCGACTGGAAAGCCGCCGGTCATACACTTAGTTACTGGCAACAGGATGACAACGGCAAATGGGAACAGAAACAGTAATACTACTGACCGTCTACCGCTTACGATTCACTCGTTAATCGGCGTACGATTTTTGTTTTTATAGCCAATGCGCCAGCTTTTTGGACGGGTCCAGTCATTGGTAATCGGTTTATTCCGATCGTCTACGACGTTATAGGCCGACATTTTTGAATAACCCTGATCTGATTTTTTGAACGTGTCGCCATTGACGGTTTTATCGGCCACGATACGCGCCTCTGTGAGTGAAGCCGGTTTCTTTGTCGTCGTTTTCGTGACAGTGGTCGTGGTTGTTGTCTGCGTTGGCGCGGCCATGACAGGCTGCTGTACCGGAGCTTGAGCAACAGGGGCGGAAGGCGCAGGCGTCGTTAGTGTATTGAAATCAGCCGCTTCTGCCGAAGCAGTGATCGCAATCATCGACAAAGTCATCATCATAATTTTTTTCATTGGAACCTCTTTTGTATGACCAATGTGCAATTTTATTTATAATTTTCAAGAGTGTTTTAGAAAAGGTAAAATAATAGCGGCAAATGGAAACAAAAAAATTTACTAGCGTTCCACTAAAACAGCAAGATATTGGTAACTCGCTCCTTGCGCATGACAAAAGGCAGAGTAGCCGTCCGTTTCGGGACTGGTAACTATATAACTTCCCGTCAAAGCTCCATTAGTATAACTGCCCATCGAACCGCTATATGTGGTAATGGGAGGCTCGCCGTTCGTATTGGTAACCCCCAACAACTCATTAATAGCAAGGCAAGTATCCCTGTTCAGATAGAGCATGCCTAAAAAAATATCATTGGCCGAAGCCGTGCCTGCTGCCCCGTCAGTCCCTACGCCTTTGAATTGACCTATACGTATCGCGAGATGACCCAATTTTGAACCACCTGCCGTAGAACTCGATGGATCATTCTTAGTGAAAGCCGCAGGCCCAATAATCACCGCGCTCATTCCACCACCGCCTGGATCAAATAACCGACAATTAGCGGGCGCATTATTATTAGCCGTATTGTACAAAGTCCCCGCATTGGTCATGTAAACCGGATTGCCGAAATCCAGAGTTGAATCCGTGCAATCATTGCTTATTTTCATCCGTAAAATGCTGTTACGCAAAGAAGTTGAAAGTTGAATTATTGAGGCAGCATTGGCTTTAGCCGTTTCCTTGGATGGCGAGCCTGAACTATTTCTTGTCGATGATGAAACGGCATAGGCCAATGCGGCGAATAAAGCGACGGCTATCAAAATAAGGAACAAAACATTACCAGATTGTTTTTCCAGTACCATAATGCCTCCGCTTTCGAAATAAATTTAATGCAGGCCATGACTTCGTGAAGCCTCCCAACATTTTCATGAATTTTAACCCATTATCTCAGTCGACATAGCGAATATCTAGCGAAATATAGGGGCTCGTAATTAATGAGAAGCAGGCGCTGCATCTTTAGCAGCAGGCGCTGTTGCATCTGTCGGGGCCGCTGCCGCATCCGGCGCAGCTGCGGATGGCTGACCGGCTGCATTTTCAGCAACAGGTGGCGCTAAATCTTTCGCTTCCTGATCGATCTCGCCCTGGCTCGGCAAAGCTTGGGGTGCGTCGTCCATCGAGCGCAAATAGGCGATCAAGGCCGCGCGATCTTCCGCTTTTTTGACCCCTGCATAGGTCATCTTGGTTTCTTTGTCGTAAGCTTTTGGCTTCCAGAGGAATTTGTTCAGCTCTTCATAGGTCCAGACATCGCCACCCTGTTTGTTGAGCGTTCCTGAATAAGCATAACCGGGATGCGCCTGTTTCTGGTTTCCAACAACGCCGTAGAGGCCCGGGCCGACACCGTTCGCGCCGCCTTTTTCAACGTGGTGGCAAGCCGCACAGGCTTTCGCCACGCCTTTGCCGCGCTCAATATCGGCGGAAGCGATCATGGCCAAAATCGGCTCTGGCATGGCAACTGCCGCCGCGCCGCCGCCGGTGCTTTCCGTGGCTTCGACGGTCACCGCGTCTTTTTCAAGATGGTCCGGGGCAACCAGATATTGTCCGAACTTGCCGGAAACCATCGCCAGAAGTCCGGCGCTCAAAATTGCTGCAAAAGCTATATTCGATTTCATGTTCATGAAATTTAGTCCAATTAGGGATTGTTTATTTGATCCGATCTATACAAGATACGCGGACAATATACCAGCAGCAGAAACCTTGTCGAGATACTAGTCCAGAAATATGACCAAACCCCATAAATTAGTTGCCATCCAAGGGGTCCTCGGCTCCAATTCGGATATAGCCCGCCGCAATTTATTGCCGCAAATGGACACCTATCCCTGCGAAACGTTCGAAAAAGCCTTTAATGCCTTAAAAGACGGCACGGCGGAGCTCGCCCTGATCGCCGTCGATAATACGATTGCCGGACGAGTCGCCGACGTTCACCATCTTCTGGCCGGATCGGATTTCTATATTGTCGGAGAATATTTTCTGCCTATCGATTTTGCCCTGATGGCCCTGCCAAGCGCACAAATTTCCGACCTGACCGATGTTTATTCCCACCCGCATGCCATTCCGCAATGCCGGAAAATCATTCGTGAGCTTAATTTAAAACCGCATGTCCATCCCGACACCGCTGGCGCTGCCGCCGATGTCGCCTTGTGGGGAGATAAAACAAAAGCCGCCCTCGCCCCGACTTTGGCCGCCGAAATTTACGGCCTGAAAGTTTTAAAGGAAAAAGTGCAGGACGAAGCCGATAACACGACGCGATTTCTGGTTCTCTCGAAAGATATCAGCCTTCCGAAAGCTTCTTCCGGCAACTTTATTACCAGCCTCTATTTCGAAGTGCGCAATATTCCCGCCGCCCTCTATAAAGCGCTTGGTGGTTTTGCTACCAATGGCGTGCAGGTGATAAAACTGGAGAGCTATGTCGATCCGCGTTTTAACGTGGCGCGTTTCTATGTTGAGATTATCGGCCACACGCAAGATCGCGCAGTCGGCCTTGCCCTCGAAGAACTTGCTTTTTTTGCCAAGGACATTCGCAATATGGGTACTTATAAAGCCCATGAATTCAGGAATTTAAACTAAGGAGAAAACTCATGCCGACCCATGCCGAACTGGCCGCCCAATTGCTACGCGACGCCGCCGGATTTTTTAAAGCCTTGTCAGACCAGAACGAAGAATTGAAAGCGCAAATGCTGGAAAATGCTGATGTGTTTGAACAAGTCGCTCAATTGGTGGAAAAAGATCCATTGGGAAATATCGAACAATAGCTAATCGTTATAGCTGATACGCCGCGATAATACCGGCGCTGATCACGCAAAAACACGCCGCTGCCGCCATTAAATACAATTTACGCGACGCGCTCGGACGGCGGTCGCAGATTTTGATCGCGGCGGACGCGCCTTTTTTGCGCACTTCGATACGGGTAAATTTATCGTTTTTGAAAAGGATATCGGCGATGCGGCAGGCTTCCAGCTCGTCATCCATTGTTTTGATCGCCTGCCAGACAGGTGATCCTTTCGACATCTCGTCCTTTTCGAACGAGTAGATAACGAATTCCGACCTGTTTTGCTTTTCGGGGGAAAAAGATGCTGTCATGTAAAACACCTCAAAAATGTTCTTAAACTCAGTGAATGGAATGAAGCGAATCTAGCTCTGCTTCGGCACCCTCATCACACAATAAAAAGTTTAACAACGGGTTAATTTAAAAATTCCTTCCACATGTTGCAAAACTTGCCAGAACGGATTTTGCCCGATAAACTGTGGATATCTTTAACTCCCTCCTGATTCCCAAATTATTCCACCAGCATTCGAAGAACATTATGGCCCGCACCGTTGCAATCAAAAACCAGTCCCGTTTTTTCCGTTTCCTACCGTCGAGCTGGCAAGCCTATTTAGGCGAACGCGCACAGGATGGTTTTGCCATCGCCGTTTTTCTCTCCGGTATTTTTATCGTCCTCGCTTTGATCACCTATAATTCCACCGATCCGTCGATGAGCACGGCCTCGAGCAGCGAAGACATCCAGAACATCATGGGTGCCTCCGGCGCCAACATCGCCGATCTCCTGCTCCAGATTTTCGGCATCGGCGCTTTCGTCTTTGCCATCGGTTTCATGACATGGGGACTTCGCCTGTGGCGCCGCGAGGATTTCGGTCCGCTCTGGCTGCGCGCCTCGACTATGCTTTCTTCCGCCCTTTTGCTGTCGATCGCGGGCGCGGCTGTTCCTGCTTTTATGCTGATGCCACATGCGACGATGGGCGGCGGCGGCGGCAATATCCTGCTCAACAATCTCGAACTGATGACCGGCGATTTTCTTCCGCTGGCCCGCTATAGCATCGGCTTGCTGGCTGCGATCCTTGGTTTATTAAGTCTGAATTTTGGCTTGGCGCTTCGCCAGAACGAACGTCAGGCAATGGTCGCCTCCATGCTCTACGGGTCATCGGTCGCTGCCGAAAGCGCCAGCACATTGTGGGGCCGCATTTCCGCTTTTTTCTCCCCGCCTGAAGCCAAGCCGGTAAAAAAACGTACGCCAAAACCCCGCGCCGTTCAGGAAGATGACGAAGAGGAAGAATACGAAGAAGCCTATGAAGAGGAATACGAGGAAGAAGAAGCCGCACCGAAAGCGGGCATCAAAGTCGTAAAACCGCAAAAAGCCAAAGCGCAGGCCCCCAAGACCAAACCTAAACAGGCAAGGCTTGATTTGCGCGATCCGTCCGAATGGGAATTGCCGAGCGTCGATCTGTTGCAGGAACACCCCGATCAGGGCGAAGCGAAAGTCGATGAAGGCGCACTGCGTAAAAACGCCGAAATGCTCAATACCGTTTTGCAGGATTACAATGTCACCGGCGAAATCGAATCCATTCACCCCGGCCCCGTCGTTACCCTTTATGAACTAGAACCATCACCGGGCACAAAAACTTCCCGCGTTGTCGGCCTCTCGGATGATATCGCGCGCTCGATGTCGGCCGTCTCGGTCCGTGTCGCCGTCGTTCCAGGCCGCAACGTCATCGGCATCGAACTGCCGAACAAGAAGCGCCAGACGGTTTATTTCCGCGAATTGATGGAAAGCGACGATGTCGAAAAATCCGGCGCGAAATTGCCGCTGGTTTTGGGGAAAGATATCGGCGGTCAACCGATCATCGCCGATCTGACCAAGATGCCACATTTGCTTGTCGCGGGTACGACAGGCTCGGGTAAATCGGTCGCCGTCAACACGATGATCCTGTCGCTTCTCTACAAATTACCGCCGGAAAAATGCCGCTTCATTATGATCGACCCGAAAATGCTCGAGCTTTCGATCTATGACGATATCCCGCATTTGCTTTCGCCTGTCGTCACCGAACCGGGCCGCGCTATCGTTGCGCTGAAATGGACGGTGCAGGAAATGGAGAACCGTTACCGCAACATGTCGAAACTCGGCGTGCGTAATATCGACGGTTATAACCAGCGCCTGAAAGAAGCCCGTAAAAAAGGCGAAGTCTTGATGCGTAAAGTCCAGACCGGCTTTGACGCTGAAACCGGCAAACCTGTCTATGAAGAGCAACCGCTCGACCTGACAGAGCTGCCTTACATCGTTGTGATCGTCGATGAATTCGCCGACCTTATGCTCGTTGCTGGAAAAGACGTCGAGAACGCGATCCAGCGTCTGGCGCAAATGGCGCGCGCTGCCGGTATTCACCTTATCATGGCGACCCAGCGCCCGTCCGTCGATGTCATCACCGGCGTCATCAAGGCGAACTTCCCGACCCGTATTTCTTTCCAGGTAACGTCGAAAATCGACAGTCGCACGATCCTCGGCGAAGGCGGCGCGGAAACATTGCTCGGCATGGGTGACATGTTGTACATGGCAGCTGGCGGACGTTTGACTCGCGTACACGGGCCGTTCGTCTCCGACCGTGAAGTCGAAGACGTCGTCAATTATTTGAAAGCGCAAGGCGAGCCTGAATATCTCGAGGAAATTACTGAAGGTGATTTTGAAGGGGGAATGGGCGAAGACGGCGAACGCGAAAGCTCCGGCGATGAATTATACGACCAGGCCGTGGCCCTCGTCGCCCGCGAGCAAAAGGCTTCGACCAGCTTTATCCAGCGCCATTTGCAAATCGGCTATAACCGCGCCGCGCGCATCATCGAACAGATGGAAAAAGAAGGCGTCGTCGGCAAGGCCAATCACGTTGGTAAGCGCGAAGTGTTGGTTGGCGCGAGATAAATCAGGTTGGAGAAGACTCTATATTCTTAAGCTGGATAGTATTGCGCGCGGCCATTTCACCCCCAGTATAATAGGCATGATATCTAAACCATCTATCGTCTTCATCACCTTCATTAAGCACGGCCACTTGAAACGATAATTTCAAAGAAAACATTTCCCCGGGATAATCGAGTTTTATTGGCTCATTAGAAAGCATTTCAAAATCGGCAGGTTCCTCGTTAAGAAAACCATAAGTTTCTCCCATTTGAACATGGGCATACATTCCCGTTATTCCTTCAGCCCATGATGTATCTATTGTGGCTGGCTGGCCGCTTAGAATCAAACCGGGGAATTGCTTTGAAATAGATAGCGTGCCGTGAATTGTAATTTTATCGTCCGAAACACTTTTTTGAAAATCTTCATGAATAAGAAATTCAATATTATTTTCTTTTAACTGTTGATTCACGCAATCCCTGACTTTGACTTCAATATCTTCCGGCCAGTTTTGATTAGATGACGGATAAAAAGATAAATTATTTCCATGTCTGCCGACATGCACTCCAAACGCACCTAAGCGTGAAATGACAGGATCCTTATCATTAAGCCATTCAAAGACAATTTCTCCGAAGCGGTCTAGAAAATTATTAAATATAGCATTATTACTCTTGAAGGCTTGGCCAGTCTCTGAATGATAGCTGCATAAATCAAGCACAACACCAATAAGCTCGGATATGCCTTCACGTCTTATAATCACATCGACAGATTTAGTCTTACCGCATGATTCAAGAAAATTTTGTATAAAAGCCTCAGAATTAATCATAGCGCACTTTTAGCATATCATTTTCGGGATATGCAAATTCACAGCAAAAGCCCTAATCGGATAATGTTTTAAACTTTATACCCATCAAAACACCATCCACCCTATGCGAACCCCGCCCTGAATAACTCCGCGTATCACGATTTGAAATCAACTCTATTCCGCCCTCCGCAAAACAACACTCTATATCATTCCGGCTCCACAAATACACCCTGCCACCATCATCGGTCAGGCCTTGCGTACTCTCCTGCCCTGCCAGATACGACAGAACCAAATGCCCGCCCGGTTTTAAAACCGCCACCATATCAGAAATGAATTGATGCGGATCGGCAGCATAGTTAATCACCGCCGCCGCGCCGACGATATCATAACTTTTATTTTCAACCGGCCACGGCGTGTTCATGAGGTTATGCAGGATCGTGTCATCGGCACTGCCGTCCATCATCGATTGCGAGAGCATCTCTGGAGAAAAATCCATTCCGGTTATTTTTATCGTGGGCCATATTTTGCGGATGGCTGCGCCAAGAAGTCCGGTGCCCGAGCCGCAATCGAGAAAATTTTTCGGAGTGATATTTTGCTTATGGAGGGTTTTTGCCATACGAAACGGTATCTGGTACCCGCAGAGTTTCGCATTGGAAGTATAATCAAGCGCCAATAAATTGTAACGCTTGCGAAGTTCCGCTTCGTCAGCGGAAAGCCTATCCAGCTTTTATATATGTCATGTATTACCCGTCCGGTTATCCGTTTGTTCGGTCGTATCTTGGATACAGTACCAGAAATTACCGTCAGGCTATGAGAAAGATTTGAATCGGCGCGGCAGGCATAAGCTGTGATTTGACGGATTCGAAACATTCGGGGCGGATACCATCATGGGCAAGCTTCAAAGCTTTATCGGTTCTGACCCGCCATGGTGAGTAACCGGCCCCGTCTTCTTCAAGTTCTTCTCTGGCGGCAAAAGGAATATCGGACTGGCAATCCCTGTTAAGGCCTATCATGCACCCGCGCAGCAAGGTGATTTTTTCAGGTCGTGTATAATCATGGACGATCTTATCGAAGATCTCGGTGAGGTTTGATTTATTACGACAGCTTCGCGCTTCGTAGATCCGCAGCGTGGCCTCATATGCATTGCGGCAAAGTTTCTTGATGATGGCTGCATCGACGATTTGCTGCTGCATCATATCAAGGCGCTCATATGCTTCCCGCGCCGCTGCAAGGCACGGATCCTGTCGCTCCATTAAATATCCCATATGTTAATTTTCAGGCAGGAGGGCTTAATTTAAGATTAATTTGAATAAAATTTTATCTTAATTAGGCAAACGCTCGACCACCCGATCGATCACACCGAAGGCGCAGGCATCGCTCGCGCTCATATAAGAATCACGGTCGAGTACATTGTGGAGCCTGTCAAAGGACTGGCCGGTATGTTTTTGCAATAAACCGTTCAACAATTCACGCAGACGAATAAGCTCTTTCGCTTCAATCTCGACATCGCGGCTGGAACCTTCAATACCACCTTGCGGCTGGTGCATCATGATCCGCGCATTGGGGAGCGCGAAGCGTTTGCCTTTCGCGCCGCCACTTAAAAGTATTGCTGCGCCCGATGCCGCTTCGCCAATGCAAATGGTGGACACATCACAGCGCACAGCCTGCATCATGTCGTAAATCGCCAGCGTGTCGGTGACATTGCCGCCTTCGGAATTAATAAAAAGCGTGATATCCGAATCAGGGTCTTGCAGATCGAGCAGCATCATCTGTCCGCAGAGCGTATTGGCGGTTTCGGCATTGATCTCATGGGTCAGAAATAAAACCCGTTCCTGCTGCAGCGATGAAAAAACATCGCTGTCGATGGAAGGCGATTTTACATCCTGGGCAGGGGTTTCGTTCCGACGCATTGTTCAGTTTCCTCTTATGTCTATTTAATTGTGTGGCTTAACAATAATGTAGGACCGTCCGGCCTCCCGCAAAGAGGCCGGCGAAAAGAATCATTTTTTAATGATTTCAATTATTTAGGCTGTTTTAGCTCTTCGAGACGCTCGTCGCGGTTGCATCCGGCGCGATAGAGTTTGTAATGCATTTTGTTGTTTTCGGCGAAATCTTGATGCTTGGCTTCTGCCGCATAAAACGGCTTGGCCTCTTCGATTTGCACTGTCACTTTTTGCTCGGGATGGCGGCTTTGAAGCGCGGTCAGGCTTTTTTCGGCAGCTTCGCGCTCCTGCTTATTCGCAACAAAAATAATCGCCGAATACTGCTTGCCCTTGTCGCAAAACTGTCCCTCGCCATCGAAAGGATCGACATTGTCCCAGAAAACCTGCAGCAATTTCTCGTAACTGACCTTCGCCGGATCATATGTCACTTCCACCGCCTCATAATGATCGGTCTTGCCTGTCGACACCTGATCATATGTCGCCGTTTCTGCCGTGCCGCCTTCATAACCGGACACGACGTCGGCTACGCCCTGGACTTTTGAGAAATCATGCTCGGCGCACCAGAAACATCCCATGGCAAATGACGCTTTCGCATTATCGGCATGGACTGGAGAAGTAAGGAATAATAAAGCCGCCAAGGCGAGTAAATATGTTTTCATGCCATGTATTCGGTCATGAACGACTTAAAGTTTCAAGGCTGAAGTTTTTTATACCCGAAAGAGATCATGGCGGTTCTTACGCTATCGTCGATATTGCAAACAGGCGAAGTATGTACGGATGGCGGATAGAATTCCGGCCAGTCATTCTGACGGAGAAGGACCAAATCCCCCGGGCGGGCATAATACGGATCTATTCCTGATTGCTCGGCATCGCCTACTTCGTATGACCACCAATCTATGTATTTGCGCGGGGATATTCCTTTTTCACACAGCTCCCTATTACAATAAATACCGGTGCCGCAGTCTGAAAAACTCTGCAATAAAATTACGCTTCCGTTAATCGATTTAGACCGCGGCGAAAACTCGAAATCGACCACGGTATCGATATGAGATTCAAGATTTTCATACCGGGAAGCATTAAGCTCAATCGAAGCGAAGCTATGGCTCTTCTCCATAACGTCAATCATTGTAAAGAAATCCCTACGAATGACATACATAGTCTCATCAGCTCTCATAGTCGCTGCAGGAATGGCAATGCTGTTCAGGGCAGGATTGATTTTCGAGAAAACCTGCGTGGCCATCTCGGAAAGATTTGAATATGATCGCGGAATAATAACCGCGCTGTTTTCAGGGATATGTATAGCGTTGGCTGCCAATTGCGCCATTTCCTGAAAATCGCAGGACGCCGGAACAATAAATGTACCTTCCGGACAATACTCTTTTGAAATAAACTCTTTACGCAAAGCCACCATAGAAAATCTATACCATTTGGATAATTATTATGTCAATGAAAATACCGGTTATTTGTCTATCGCTCGTGGCGCTGGTTATGGCGTGGTCAATGATCGGACCTTATGACTGGCCGACATGGATCATGGAAACGCTGCCGGTCTGGATCGCGGTGGCCATCTTGATCCCGACACGCCATAAATTTCCCCTGACCAATCTGGCTTATATATTGGTCGCCGTTCATGCCGTGATTTTGATCGTCGGGGCGCATTATACCTATGCCCGTGTGCCTCTTTTTGACTGGATCAAGGAAGCTCTCGGCACTGAGCGCAACTCCTATGACGGGCTGGGCCATCTGGCACAAGGTTTTATTCCCGCCCTCATCGCCCGTGAGCTTTTGATCCGCACCTCGGATTTGAAACGCGGGAAATGGATGTTCGTATTAATCGTCCTCTCCTGCCTTGGGATCAGCGCGATTTATGAATTGATCGAATGGGGAGCAGCCGAAGCGGCAGGCGGCGGCGCGGTCGAATTCCTTGGCACGCAAGGTGATGTATGGGATACGCAAAAAGATATGGCTTTGGCCGGAATTGGCGCGGCCTTGTCGCTTTTGATTTTGTCAAAGCTTCATGACCGCCAGCTCGATAAACTTTAATTTTGGGGGAAGCTTCTCTTTGCAGGCGTTTTACTCTAAATAGGTACACATGAAAAAAATCATCCTCGCATTCGCCCTCTTTTTGATCTCATCTCCGGCATACGCAGATAATGCCGCCGATATCGCCAAGGCGGAAAACTATTTCAAAACGCTGACCACGGCAAAATCGCGTTTCGTACAAACCGCGCCGGACGGCAAGCAAACACGCGGGAATTTTTACCTGTCGCGCCCGGGCAAACTTAGATTCGAATACGACGCGCCGATCAAGGATTTCGTCGTTGCCGATGGCCTTTTCATCTATTTCTATGACGACCAGTTAAAACAGCAATCGAATGCGCCGATCAGCCAGACCTTGGCAGATTTTCTTCTTCGCAAAAATTTGAAATTAAGCGGCGATCTGAAAGTCACGCAAATCAAACGCGATGGGGGGTTGATGCAAATGACGATGGTGCAAGCTGCCGAGCCGAATGCGGGATCGCTTACCCTCGGCTTTCAGGAAACACCCGGCCTGCAATTGAAAAAATGGCAAGTGCGCGATGCCACCGGCAATATTACCGAGATCGAATTATTCAATGTCGAGACCGGCATGAATTTGCCGTCGAAACTTTTCGTTTATCTCGACCCGAATAAAAAAGGGTACAACTAAACGTGCAAGGGGACTCTTCTAACGGGGGGCCGCTCGATCAACTGATCCGCCAGCTCGCTTCACTGCCGGGGCTGGGTCCGCGCTCGGCGCGCCGCGTCGCGCTGCATCTTATCCATCGCAAGAGCGAAGTGATGCTGCCGCTGGCGCGCAGTCTCGACAACACTGCCGCCAACGTCAAAACCTGCAGCAAATGCCACAATCTCGACACGACCAACCCTTGCCGCATTTGCACGAGTAACAACCGCGATCAGCAAAGCCTCTGCGTCGTCGCAACCGTTGCCGATCTTTGGGCTATCGAACGTACCGGCGTTTATAAAGGTCTTTATCATGTACTGGGCGGCGTCTTGTCGGCGCTTGACGGCATTACGCCAGCCGATCTCAATATTCTATCACTCAAACGCCGCGTCGATGATATGAAGCCATCCGAAATCATTCTGGCATTATCCGCCACTGTAGATGCGCAAGCAACATCACATGTCCTGATCGATACTCTACAAACTAATGGGCAAAATCCAGGCGCGAAAATATCACGCCTCGCCCACGGCGTTCCGGTCGGCGGCGAGCTAGATTATCTGGACGAAGGCACTATCGTTACCGCCATCAAATCCAGATCGTCTTTTTAAATCTTTTCGGAAACATACAGCATACCATCCGTACTATCGGCACGGACAACGCTGACATGATTTGTTTGCTTCGCTTCCTCACCGCCTATGGCGATATCGTAATAGGTGCCTGCCGGAAAATAATGATCGGTATTGGTCGCCGTAACAGTATTTCCACCAAAACGAACATAGACGCCGATTGTGGCATAGAGGCTCACAACTCTCGTATCGGCATCAAACGCAATCGCGTTACGGGCGGAAACTGCGGTAACATTAATCTTATGGGCCCCACCATCGCGCAGACGTAACGCAGGGATCGGGTTATTATTTTCATCAGTCGGTAAAATAGTCGGCATGAATTTTCTCCAAAAAAAATGGCCGCCAACCGGTGAATCAAACCGGCGGCGACCTCAAACAGGGATATGAACAGGATAATCTGAATTGGAACGTAGTTCCGAACCAGATTGTCTCTTATAGTTCTATTTATGTTCTATTGTCAATCTATTTTTGTTCTAGTTTTGTATCAAAACAATCGATGTTGCGGTCTTATTGAAACCTGATAATCCATTTATAGCCTGTTTTCGGCTTGTTTTGCCGGTATTCAGGCAATAAAGAGTCCTGTCGTCGATCTGTGACAAGATACGAGCATCCGGTCCCGCCTCCGACGACGGAGCAGCCAGTAAAGTCAAGTCATAGACTTCACGCAAGGACTGCAGAAGGGTTTTCATTTTTTCAGAAGAAATCAGGTCCAGTGCCGTATTGGGAACCGCCGTGCCGTAGATCACATGAACGCCCGAGACGTCCGTTTTATAAATAATGTCTTCGATTCTCGCCTGCCCGCTTAAATAGTCGACAAGATTACGGGCCGAATTTTGCGGTAGCGCCTGTTGCAAATCAGGCCTGCGCAAATCCGCATCGATGATAATGACATTCTCGCCGGATCGCGCCGATAATCGCCCGAGGCCCGCGACCAGCGCAGTTACACCTTCTCCCTGACCCGTCGATGTCACGGTGATGAGTTTGATCGGCTTTTCGGAACTCAGCAATTTTAATTCCTGCCGCAGGACTTTCAGCTTTTCCGCCATCTCGCCGGACGGCATCGGCAATTCGCCGTTACCATCAAGACCCGGGATAGTAGCGATAGAATCAAACCCAAGAATGGATTTGATATTATCTGCGTTTCCAAAATTGGATCGAGAGCGAATTTGCAGGTAAATAAGGGCTAGCATGAAGGCCAATAAAGAAGCTGCCGCTATTTTATGGGGAAGATACCTGTTTGAATTTTGAACAATAACATCGCCCATCGGTAAAATTTTGATCGCCGCAGGAATTGTTGATTTTTGCTGTTCAAGCATGACTGATTTACGCATTGCCTCATCGAGATTTTTAAAATCGACTTCCAGCTTCTTCTTCAATTGCAAAACCTGCCCGGTTTCAACCTGCTTGGTATTTTTGACATCAAGCTCGCTACGCTGTTTGAGAGCCTCGATAAGCGCCGGATGTTTCGGACCGTATCTGAGTTTGAGCGCCGATATTTTTGCATCCAGCGCCGTTTTTTCAGATTGTAACGCATCGGAGGAATTCTTATCTCCCTCGATGAGGCTTAAGATTCTTTGCTGCGATTGCAGAAATATTTCGCGTTTCTCGGCAATCTCTTTATCTGCTTCTATGCTTCGGTCGTCAAAATCCGATGGCGCGGAATCTTGCCGCCAGCTACGATATTTTTCGAACAGGACTTCAAGCGTTTTTCTGGCGGTCGGAGAATCACGATCCGTATAAATAATCTTTATTAAGGAAGCTTCGTTATCGATCAAAACGACGAAACCCTTCCTGAATGCAGCGATTGTTGTTTTTAAATGACTATCGGTAATAGGCGTCTTTGCATTCCCCAGATCGAAGCTTCGGAATCGCGACGTGCTGGCGGGCAAGAGATTTAGCTCCCGCATCACCTGCAAAAGTATTTCATCGGATAAAAGAAGGTTTTTTTCGGTCAGAAAATCAGGCTTCGCCTTTTCATCACTTGAAGCGATGCCGAATTCGAGCGACGCCGTATAGGTTTGCGGCGCGCGCGCAGCGGCAAGATAAACCAGCAATACACTGAGAATAATGCAGAGAAAAACGAAGAGTGATTTTCCTGCTGCCGCCCGCAAACTCATTTCGTCAAGCAATCAGGCAGCAATTCGACATTGACCTCGGGCTTGACCAGATAGCCTTTGGCCAAAGCCGATGTCATCTTGTTTTGCAGTTCGGAAGTTTTCATACCGCCTGCGTCGACCTGCCCCAGCAAAGGAAAGCTAATCTTCCCCTTGTCATTGATCTGGTAGATACCGCTTAAATCTTTTTCGCGGAACACGGTGATTTTCAAACGATCGCCGCTGCGTAAATCGTCGCGCGTGACTTTGGTTGCCGGTCCGGCAGGCGGTGGCACATCGCCTGTCTTGGGGATGGCGCAATTATCTTTTTGAACGGGCTTCTCTGTTACTTCCTCTGGCGCTTTTAATGAAGGCGGTGCAACAGGCGTTTTTTTAGCGGGCAGCGGCTCTTCTTTTTTGACCGGCGCTTCCGGTGTCTTGGTCAAAGCGACGGGCGCCGCAACCGCTTTGGACGTAGAAGATTTTTTGACCGGACCGTCCGAATGCTCTTTTGGCGGCGCAATCACCGGATCCTGATGTTCGGTCTTATGTTCAGTGTCCAGCAGATCATACCCATCGAAATGCGACGGAGTCAGCGTACAGGCCGAGAGTAAAAGGCAAAGCGCCGGAACGGCAAGGAGAGAAACAGGTTTTTTCATTTTATCATTCTTGTTTTAAAATTCTAGGAAACGCAAAAATCTATCAAGTTTCTGGGGGATACAGAAGTTTTTCATTCAGCGCCTGACGGATTGTCTTTAGCCGCGCCGGCGCATCGCCGCCCAGCATATTGACGGGCATGAATATACCCTGACTTTCCGGTCCCGCATATTCCTGATTGACGAAATCGAATCTTTTTACCAGCTGTCCCGCCTCGTCATATTCATCGACCATCCAGACACCTGTATTTGTGCAGGCATTTATCTTGAAGCCCTTGATAATGCCGGGATTGGATTCTTTCGCCCGCTGGCAAGCCTTGGCGGTTTTCACGGCAGGACCGTCTTCCTGAATATCCACACCGCTACAGGCAGACAGCAATAAAATGGAAAATAAAAAGGGAAGGTATCGAATGTGCAGAATCATCTTGGGAAAATTCTGACAGGTCTATAATTCTGGTCAACTATATAATTAATTCTTCAATATAACGCTATGTTCGGCGAGCCTTGCGCCGGAAGGAATTTCGACAAGGCGGACGCCGATCTCGACCTTCATGTCCGGCTTGGTCAGGATATCGTGGCAATTCGCCAAAGAATCGGCGAAACGCCCCGCCGCTTCGATCGGCTCCTGCGCATCGACAGGCCTCAAGAGTAATAATGCGTATTCATTTGTGCTGATCTGACCGATAATATCCGACGCGCGGCGAAGGCGTACGATATGCTGGGCCATACGCGCCCCGGCGACTTCGGCTTCATAAGGGCCGGATTCGACGGCGATCTGCTTGAAATTCTGCAAGCCGATAAACAAGGCATAGGTTTTCTCGGCATAGCGGTCGGCGCGGTCGATACAGGACAGGAACAGCTGGTTAATGGCTGATTTGGCGATAATACCGCCCGCGCTCGGGAAATCCTGAGACCCGTCGCGTAGATGCTGGACGATACCAAGGAAACTCTTTGCATTCTCGACTTTCTGGTCGATGGTCGATAAATCCATGGGTTTCGGCAGATAATCGTTAAACCCGAAGCCAAGCGCAGCTTCTTCGCTGAAGCCTTCAGACATCAATACCATATAGGGATTATATCTGATCTGGCGGCGCAAATTGACGACCATCGGTTTCGGATTGGTCGAAGGCGACGGATCGACGAACACAATATCGAAATCAACCTTGGTAAATTCGTCTGCAGCATCATTTTTTGCCGGGGAATAGGTTACGGCATGGCCAAGCGGCTCCAGCCTTGACTTCAGCAGGCTGGCGGACATTTCATCGCGATCGACAACTAGGATTTTCATCGGCAAGGCCCCTAAAAGACTATGCGGTATTCTGGATTAATAAATTATGAAGTCAACTATAAGCTAACCATAGCTTATAGAGCTTTAAGATTGCCCTAAATTGCCATTTGACAGGAATAAGGCCGAAAGGGTAGATGTACCCCCATTGGTGCTGCCCTGGTGGTGGAATTGGTAGACGCGCTAGCTTCAGGTGCTAGTGATCGCAAGGTCGTGGAGGTTCGAGTCCTCTCCAGGGCACCATTAAAGAAGCTTTGCTTGAAAATCCCCGCAAAACCCTCTATTCCCAATATATGACGATATATCTTTATGAGAACGACCTGCCGGACGGCCTGTCTTTCGGCGCTTCCGTAGCTATCGATACCGAAACCATGGGCCTTAATCCAGCGCGGGACCGGCTATGCCTGATCCAGCTTTCCAGCGGCGACGGCAATGCCCATCTGGTTCAGCTTAGAGATAGAAATTACGGTGCGCCGAATTTAAAAAAACTTCTCGAAGATAAGAATGTTCTGAAAATTTTCCATTTTGGACGCTTCGATATCGCCGTGATGGAAGCCTATCTGGGCGTTGCCGCAAGTCCCGTTTATTGCACGAAAATCGCAAGCCGCCTGTGCCGCACTTTCACCGACCGCCACGGTTTGAAAGACCTTTGCCGCGATCTGTTGCAAACCGAAGTCAATAAAGGCCAGCAGACGTCCGACTGGGGCGCAGACACTCTCACCGAAGAGCAAAAAAACTATGCCGCCGGCGATGTACTATATCTTCACCAGCTGAAAGAAAAACTCGACATCATGCTGGAACGCGAAGGACGCACCTCTCTCGCCAAAGCCTGTTTCGATTTCCTGCCTGCCCGTTCTCGTCTGGACCTTGCCGGCTGGGATGAATTCGATATTTTCGCGCATTAAACATCATGACCAATACAGCCCCCCTTTCGTCCCCGCCCAACGATCTGGATCACGCAAGACGCGTACTCGAGCTTGAAAGCTCGGCGCTAACCGCCCTTGCCAAGTCGCTGGACGGAAAATTTATCGAAGCCATCGAAGCCATTCAGGCGATGAAGGATAAAGCGACAGGCCGCTTGATCGTCGCCGGTATCGGCAAATCCGGCCATGTCGCGCGGAAGATCGCCGCGACCCTCGCCTCGACCGGCACGCCGTCTTATTATATTCACCCGGGCGAAGCGAGCCACGGCGATCTCGGCATGATCACCGAGAACGATGTCGTGCTTTTACTCTCCAATTCCGGCGAGAATAACGAGTTGATCGATATGATCAGCTATTGCAAACGCTTTCATATCCCGTTGATCGGCATGACCAGCAATCCTGAATCGACGCTGGCGAAACATTCCGCCATTCCGCTCGTGATGCCGAAAATGCCCGAGGCGAGCCTCGACGTTCTGGCCCCGACGACCTCGACAACGATGATGATGGCCCTCGGCGATGCCATTGCCATGGCGCTATTGGAGCGCATGGGCCTGACGCCCGACCAGTTCCGCGTTTTTCACCCGGGCGGCAAGCTGGGCGCGAAACTCAAGAAAGTTTCCGAATTCATGATCTCCGGCAATGATTTGCCACTGGTCGCGCCCGACACTCTATTCGCCGAAGCGCTTTTGATTTCATCCGAGAAAAATCTCGGGAGCATGATCATCGTCGATGAAAATAAAAACCTGCTCGGTATCGTCACGGACGGCGATATCAAGCGCCATATGAGCCCCGAGCTTCTGACCCACCCGGTGAAAGACATCATGTCCGTTAACCCGAAGACGATCTCCTCGGATCTTCTGGCTGCCGAAGCCTTGGATATCATGCTGACCGGCTTTGCCTCGCCGATTACCTCCCTGATCGTGGCCGATGGCGGCAAAATACGGGGGCTAATCCGCATTCAGGAGCTTTTACGCGCCGGCATTGCCTGATAGATTGCAGGTCATGATTTCCGACGAGCCAAATCCCGACTCTTCTTATGACACTGGACGCCTAAGCGGTTTTATTCATTCCGATGACGACGCTGTTGAAAAAACGATGTCCAGCATCCGCCGCTCGACCGCCGTTAAAAAACTGCGCCTGATCCTGCCTTTGGTGGCGGGATTGATCGTCGTCGTCATGTTCGTCTGGTCGGACATGGAAAGCGTCGCGCCGCCGCCGCGCAAAGAGACTGTTTCCCCGCAAACCGTGGGCCGCAATGAACTCCTCAATCCGCGTTTTGAATCCGAAGATGCCTCACAGCAACCTTATACGATCACCGCGACCAAAGCGTTTCAGGACAGCAAAGACATGAACATGATCATGCTTGATAAGCCTGTCGCCGATATCTCCCTGAAAGACAGCGCGTGGCTCGCGGTCGAATCCGACAAGGGTGAATTTGAACAGGTAAAACAAAATCTGATGCTGGAAGGAAAAGTAAAACTTTTCCATGACGACGGCTATGAAATGCAGACCGATAAAGTCGAGATCGATATGATCGGTGAGAAAGCGATTTCGAAAACCCCTGTATCCGGCCATGGTCCGATTGGCACGATCAAGGCGCAAGGCCTGACCGCCGATGGCAAGACCGGCGTTTTAAGCTTCACAGGCCCTGCTACGCTTATTCTTAATCAAACTCCTAAAAACGAAGCCGAGGCAAATTAAAATGCGCTCATTTAAAATTCTTTTAAGCCTGATCGTTTTGATCTCTTTTGCGGCCCCTTCTCTTGCACAAGAAAAAGCGCCGGTTCCCGCTTCGCAAAACTCCGCCGAGCCGCTGGAAATTTCCGCTGACAACGCCTTGGAATGGGACCGCGTAGGTAAAAAATATATCGCCAAAGGCAATGCAATTGCCAAGCAGAAAGACATGGAAGTTCATGCCGATACGCTGGTTGCCGAATACCGCGAAACCAAAGAAAAAAGCAGCGATATTTATAAACTGACCGCAACCGGCAATGTCGTGCTCATCTCGGGTGGCGTTAATAAAGCCTATGGCGATAATGCTGTTTACGAAGTCGATATCGCCAAGGCAACCTTGACTGGCGGCGATCTTCGCATCGAAAGCCCGGATATGAACATCACGGCAAAAGAGAAATTCGAATATTATTCCAATGAAGGTAAAATGATCGCCTATGGATCGCCGGTTATCACCAATCAAGGGAACACGCTGACCGCTGATCTGGTCACCGCTTGGACCAATCCTGATTCCCAGAAAGAAAAAGAAACTTCGTCATCCGATAAACCGCAATCCAAGCTTGGCAACCTGAAACGCGCCGAAGCCGAGGGCAATGTCGTTATCACCACGCCAAAAGAAAAAGCGACCGGTGATAAAGGGATTTATACAGCAGAAAACGACACCGTTGAATTGCTCGGTAATGTTAAACTCTATCAAGGTGAAAACACCCTGCAAGGTGTTCGTGCCGATATGAATTTGACCACCAATCTAAGCCGCGTTTATGGTGCACAAGGCAAAGGCGGACGCGTCAAAGGCGTGTTTTTCCCGAGTAGTCGGAAGCAAAAGGATAATTAAATTACGTCAAATGGTTGCTTTTTGCGCTGCAATGACTTAAGTTTAGCTAGTCATGACGCCCCTGCCCGAGAACCCTCCGAAAAGATATTTGAAACCAGTGACCAGCGGATTAACCGTTGAGCATCTTTCAAAGTCTTATAAAAAACGCCCCGTGTTGCGGGATGTGTCGGTCACGGTTCAGCGCGGCGAGGCCGTCGCCCTGCTCGGCCCGAACGGGGCCGGTAAGACCACCTGCTTTTATATTATCACCGGCCTGATCCCGCCCGATGGCGGCACCATCTCCTTATATGGACAAGATATCACCACGCTGCCGATGTATCGCCGCGCCCGCCTTGGCATCGGCTACCTGCCGCAGGAAGCCTCTATTTTCCGTGGACTTTCGGTTGAAGAGAATATCCGCGCTGTCGTCCAAACACAGGATTTAAAACCCGAGGAACAGGAAAACCTGCTCGAAGATCTTCTTGTGGAGTTCTCTGTCTCGCATTTGCGCCGCACGCCGGCCATTGCCCTCTCAGGCGGAGAACGCCGCCGCGTCGAGATCGCCCGTGCCTTAGCCTCTCGCCCTCAATTTATTCTGCTTGATGAACCGCTCGCTGGTATCGACCCGATTGCGGTGAACGATATCCGCACATTGATCGGCTATCTAAAAAACCGCGGCATCGGCGTTCTTATTACCGATCACAATGTCCGCGATACGCTCGGCATCGTCGACCGCGCTTATATCCTCCATGACGGCAAAGTCCTCACCGAAGGCTCGCCGGAAGAAATCGTCGACGATACCGAAGTCCGCCGCGTCTATCTCGGCGAAGGGTTTAGCCTTTAGCAATTTCCTGCTATAATAAATTCATGGCCGGAAACAAACTCTCCCAAACCCTCGATTTACGCCAGCAGCAAAACCTCGTCATGACGCCGCAGATGCAGCAGGCGATCAAATTGCTGCAGCTTTCCAATGTGGAGCTTCAGGACTATCTCGACGAGGAAATAGCCCAGAACCCTCTTTTAGAACGCATCGATAACGAACCGTCGGAATCCGATGATGCGCCGGATATAAAAGATAAGCCGGAACGCGAAGACGATTCAGAAAATGATTTCGATGCCGGATCGAGCATGTCAAACTCGATGCCCGGAGGCCGCTCCGATTTCAGTGACGATGAACGCACGCTGGAAACGACCCATGCCAAGGAAAAAAACCTTCACGATCATTTGATGGAACAATTGACCATCGGCGCGCAGGACGCGCTCGATAAAACGATTGGTACGCTATTGATCGACCGTCTCGACGAAGCTGGCTATTTGCGCGAAACGCCGGATGATCTTTCCGCGCAGCTCGGCGTGTCGAAAGAGCGCATCACAAAATTGATCGCGCGATTAAAGAAATTCGACCCCGCCGGAATTTTTGCTTTCAACCTTTCCGAATGCCTGATGTTGCAACTCGAGGACCGCGGCGTCCTCGATACGCCGATGAAAATTCTTTTGGAGAATTTGAATCTTCTTGGCCAACACGACTACGCCACCCTCGCCAAGATTTGCGATGTTCATCCCAATGTCGTCAAGGAAATGGCGCAAGAGCTTCGGACGCTGCAACCGAAACCAGCCTCGCTCTTCGATCATTCCATTGCCCAGACCGCCATTCCCGATGTTTTGATGCGAAAACTGCCGAAAGATAAAGGCGGTGGCTGGCGCGTCGAGCTCAATAGCGAAACGCTGCCGCGCGTTCTCGTCAACCAGCAATATTACACCGATGTTGCCGACCGCACGAAAGACAAAACCGAGCGCGAGTATCTGGTCACGCAATTGAACAATGCCAATTGGCTCGCCAAAGCATTGGACCAGCGCGCGCAAACCATTTTGAAAGTGGCTTCCGAAATCGTTGAACGGCAGGACGCGTTCTTCCTCTTCGGGATCGAATATCTGGCGCCGCTTACCTTGCGCGAGGTTGCCGATTCTATCGGCATGCATGAAAGCACGGTCAGCCGTGTCACTACCGGTAAATTTATCGGTACGCCGCGCGGCCTCTTCGAACTAAAATTCTTCTTTACCTCTTCTATCGAAGGCAGTGACGGCGGCAGCGTTTCTTCCGAAGCCGTGAAGTCCAAAATCAGGACTTTGATCGACGCCGAAGATCCGAAATCCATTCTGTCGGATGACGATATCGTCGATCTGCTGCAAAAAGACGGTATCGATATCGCCCGTCGCACAATTGCGAAATACCGCGAAGCGCTGAATATTCCGTCCTCGGTTCAACGCCGCAGAATTAAGAAGCCTTAAATATCTATTAGCTCGACATCCGCTGCAGAAATTTCCCGCCCGAAAAACTTTGCAGCATTTACCGCGAAACGGGCAGGGTCATCGGTGGCAAAAAACCGGCATGTTCCGGCTTGGCTGTCAGATGAAATATTCAATTCTTCCGCTGCTGCTTTACCGCTATTGATGAGCGTAACTTCAGGGCCAAGAATTTCACCGATTTCTTTCTCGAAGAGCGGAAAATGAGTACAGCCTAAAATCAGCGTGTCGGGACGGTTCTGGCGATCGAAGATCGGCTCCAGATATTTGCGCAAAACATCCTTGGCGATTTTATCATTTGCCCAGCCTTCTTCGGCAAGCGCCACCAATAACTGGCAAGCCCTAGACGATACTTGGACGGATGGAGCGATGCTTTGAATTGCTGTTTCATACGCGCCGGATTTAACCGTACCGTAAGTCGCCATCACGGCTATATGATTATTCTTGGTCGCGGCAATACCGGCACGACTGGCCGGCTCTAACATGCCAAGTACCGGAATGTCTTTCGCCCCGTTTTTAGCCATGTCCTGAACCGCACCCAGCGCATGGGTCGATGCCGTATTACAGGCAACTACAATCGCCTTTATCTGATGCCGTAATATTTCTTTGGTTAAACCTTGCGCATAGCGAATAACCGTTTCCGGACTTTTCGTGCCATAGGGCAAGCGGGCCGTATCCCCAATATAGACATAAGACTCATGCGGATATTTTTCCTGCAGGGCTTTCAGAACGGTAAGCCCGCCTATGCCGGAGTCGAAAACGCCGATTGGTTCCGCTTTTTTCGCCATTATTTTTTTGCTCTTTATACTTTTTTTAGGACATTTAAGTGATACAATTAATTATACGATAAATTATTTAACACAGGCGCTTTTTTTAGCGTACTTCCGACTGTTTCAAAGGAGCTAATATTATGGATCTTACAATCAACGGCAAACAAATGGACGTTGGGGACGCTCTCCGCACGCATGTCACCGAAAAACTGAGCGATATCGATTCTAAATATTTCAACCGCGCTTTTCAAACGGTCGTTACTTTTGCACCCGAAGGCCATGCTTTCGTCAAAACCCATATCTCGCTTAAAGTCGGCAAAGATATCATGGTTACGGCGACCGCCGTCGAAACCGAAGCCTATGTTGCGTTCGACGCCGCAGCGGCAAAAATTGCCAAGCAACTTCGCAAGTATAAAAACCGCCTGCGCGATCACCATGAACGTATCGAGCAAACACCTGAAACCGAAATGATGAAAGCCCGCGATTACACAATCGCAAGTGAAACGCTTGATGGTACCAGCGAACCACAGGAAGAGCCTGTGGAAAGCGGAAACGATCCATTGATCGTCGCCGAAATGCCGATGCAGATTCAAAAAATGTCTGTATCTGAAGCGGTCATGCGTTTAGACCTCGCAGGTAATACGGCACTTCTCTTCCGCAACCCGAAGAACAACTCCCTGAATATGGTTTACAAACGCGCCGATGGAAATATCGGCTGGGTCGAACCGCAAGATGATATTAGAAAAGACGGGGCAATGGCCGCCGAATAATAAATTCAGTAACTCTAATAATTGAGAAAAACCCGCGATCAAGCGGGTTTTTTATTAAGTTACGGAACTATTGCTTTGCAGAAATGTTTTTTCTGGGCACGACTCAATTATGCGTGTATTCAGGTCACGAAAAATGACTTGAGAAACTTACGGGGAGTACGGAGATCTCATGCAAAACGAGCACATTGAATTCAATGACTTTATCATCGGGCTTCGCGCCACTGAAAAAAATCAAATTTTGCAAAACATATCATGGAAGATCGGGCGTCAAACGAACGCCGATATGACATGGATTGCCGACCAGCTCTTAAAATCGGAAGAGAATGAGAGCTCCGGTATCGGTGACGGCATCGCCATCCCGCATTTGAAATCAACGCCGCTGACAAAACCCTTTATCGTTATTGCCCGCCTCGACCAACCGGTCGAATTCAATTCCCTCGATGGATTACCCGTCGATATCGTCTGCGCTGTTTTATCGCCTCAAATGGATGGCCCGCTTCATCTGCGCCGCCTCTCCCGCGTGACGAGATTATTGCGCGAACCTGAAATTATCGAAGCATTGCGAAACGCAAAATCCGAAGATGAGATGAAATCGATTTTGAGAATAGAACAGCAAGAAATTCTCGCCGCATAAAAAAGCCCGCTTCTGCGGGCTTTAATTTACTGAAGCGTAACAGGTTCCATATCGTTTTGGCGCACTACCATCACGGCGGCATTGTAATCATCGATGACCGCCAGCGCCGATCCGTCTGCGGCATGCAGCGTATAGACAGGCTTGCCCATGACATTCATCGGCTTGATATAAGCGATCTGGTTGACACCGAAAGCAAGGAAATCCTGATTGGAAAGATTTCTTAAAATATGGCGACCTTGCTCGATATCTAATGGCTGAATTTTATTTGGCATGTTCTTACTTTCCTATTCTACCAGATTCCCCTGCACAAACATAGTGTGCAGGGAATTGGTTAAAGAATTACTGTGTGACTTTCGGCGTTTCGGATTTATTGACCTGCACGTCGATAGCCTGATGGTCACTATGGCCATTCGTGACTTTAGCACCGGCTTTGATCTCGATCTTGCGGGCTGTCGATTCAGGCTCGACGCGCTTCATGTCGATATGAAGCAAACCATTATCAAGAGAGGCGCCGAGAATTTCGATACCGTCGGCCAGAACGAAAGTCCGCTGGAACTGGCGGGCCGCAATCCCGCGATGGAGATAGGTTTTGCTGGCATCGTCTTCCTGACGCCCGCGAATAGCCAGTTGGTTCTGCTCAACCTCGATATCGAGATCCTGCATCGTAAAGCCGGCCACGGCCAGCGTGATGCGAAGACCCTGCTCGCTGGTCTGTTCGATATTGTAAGGGGGATAACCTTCCTGGGCATGTTTTTTGACGCGGTCTAGCGTGCGTTCAAACTGGTCGAAGCCAAGAAAAAGGGGGGAATCAAATAGAGATAGTCTGGTTGTCATCGTAATAACTCCTCTGATGAGCAAGTTGTATCGTTTAAACCTCCCGCCTTAGCAGCGAGGTCTTAGAGTTAATATAAATTAGTTAGTTTGGATTTCAAGAAGAGTTAACCGCGAAGTTCACGAAGCAAAAAGGAAGAAGCGCGAAGAATAATTAAGGACTTCGCGTCTCTTTTTCTTAACTTCGTGTACTTCGCGGTAAAAAAAATATATTAAACAATAACTTATCTGGAAGGCAAAGAGCGGTTTTTGATAAAAGCTCGGTCGCAATAGCCGCAATCGACTCGGTCTTTTCCGTCGAATGTATAGTAAACCAGCGGATGGCCGAGTGAGCCGCCACCGTCACAGGAGACCTGATCCGCCTTATCAGAAACGGCAATTATTTCAGGCGCGGGAGAAAGGGCTGGTTTTTCATTCATTACGGTAAATCTCGTGAACGTTATATTTACGACTCTTTTTATAAACTGAAAGGGTAATAAGACAAGAGGTTATACCTAATGGCATCCTTTATAGACAATCCCGCCATCAAAGGCCGCGAAGACAAATTCCTGTCTCATGACGTAGCGGTATCGCTCGTCATCGCCAGCTGGCGCGAATCTCTCTTCGCCCATGAATGGCTGAAATCGGACGGTAGTTTGAAAAACCTGTCCGAACTCAACGAATCTAACCGCCAGAAACGCCTTGATGTAGAAGCCGCCTTTAAAGAAGGTCGCCCCCTCGTCAAACCGGTTTTAGGTCTGGGCATTACAGATTCCGTAGAGATCGGCAGCGGCAAGGATGTTTTACTGACCTTGGCTTGCCTGGCACAGGATACCGTTAGCGTTCATATCCCGAAATCCCACGCGGAAGATTTTAAGTTGTTTTTGCGGTGACTAAATCTTGCTCCTCCCCTCTTTTAAGGGGGGAGGAAGTTTAGGCGCAATGACAACCACAGGCGAATAACGTATAATACTCCCATGACCCCTCATCCCTCTCAATCCGGCAACGTCCTCTTTTACATCCTGCTCTGCATCGCGCTTTTCGCTGCGCTGGGTTATGCGTTTTCGAGAGGAAGCACTGGTGGCGCGCAGGCGATTAGTGATGAGAAGGCAAAGTTATATGCGAGTGAGATTATAAATTATGCTAATCAACTTCAGTCAGCAATGGTAAAACTTAAATTGAGAGGATGCTCAGATACAACTTTTGACTTCTCTAATAGCATTTACCTAACAGTAGCTGGAAGTGCGACTAATACCGGAAACACAAATTCTCCTTCTGATGATTCTTGTGATCTCTTTTCTTCTTCAGGGGGTAACATTACTCCCTACATCCCGCCAAGTGAAGCTGTGACATCTGGTGTTTCCAGCCCTACTACAAACTGGCTTCCAGGACACGGAGGTATTCGTGTTGGCCAATTTTTAAAAGTTGGGACCGACGATGCAGCAGGAACTACATCCGCTAATGATATTTATTTTAATATAAATTATCTCCAACTAAAAGTATGCTCAGCGATTAACACTCTATTAGGAATAAACCCAATCATTACTGTCAGCGGCACACAAGGCACATATATCAATGGATCTTTATCTAGTACTTTAATTTTAGATTCAAAAGCTCCGGGCGCACTTATTTTTTGTAATCCATTGACAAATTATGGACATTTAAACGTGGTTCTGGTTAAACGCTAAACCTTCCGCCATTTCGGTCCCTGCGGCGTATCTTCAATCTCGATATTTTTTGATTTGAGTTCATTGCGGATTTCATCGGCGCGTTTGAAATTTTTTGACTTTTTGGCTTCCGTTCGCTCAATCAATAAATCCTCGATCCATTGTATATCGCCTTCGATTGTGTAGCCTAGCCATGTGTCAGGGTCTTCTTGCAATATGCCCAGCATATTTGCAGCAAAAAGAAACTCTTCAAGATTTTCAGGTGTGTTGTTTTGGGATAATTTTTTTGCCAGCGCATGCAGTTCGTTGATCGCACCTGCGGTGTTGAGATCATCGAGGAGCATATCCATAAAACTTGCCGGCACCTTTACAGCTTTACCAATAGGGGCGGCCTCACGCACTAGCTTATAAAATCCATCGAGCTGCGCTTTGGTCTGATCCAATAATCTCTCGCTCCAATCCAGCGGCGCGCGGTAATGCGATGACAATAACGCAAAGCGCATCACTTCACCCTTCACACCTTTTTCGATCAGGTCGTGAACGGTGGTGAAATTGCCTAAGGACTTCGACATCTTCTCGCCCTCAACCGTCACGAATCCATTATGAACCCATGCTTTAGCGAAGGAAGAAAGATCATGGGATCCGTGCGCACAGCAGCTTTGCGCAATCTCATTTTCATGATGCGGGAATTTCAAATCCGCCCCGCCGCCATGAATATCGAACGGCAGGCCTAAATGTTTTTCCGCCATGGCCGAGCATTCGATATGCCAGCCCGGACGGCCATAGCCCCACGGACTATCCCAGCCCGGCTGATTGCCAGTCGATGGTTTCCACAACACGAAATCCGCCGCGTCTTTTTTGTACGGCGCGATGTCGACACGCGCCCCGGCGATCTGGTCGTCACGGCTTCTGCCCGATAGACCGCCATACTCATGGAAGGAAGGAACGTTGAAAAGCACATGACCGTCCGCCGCATAAGCATGACCTTGCGCGATGATCTGTTCGATCTGGGTAATCATTTCTGGGATATGTTCGGTGGCGCGTGGCTGGATATCCGGTTTGGCTACACCGAGGGCAGCCAGATCCTCGTTATAGATGCGCTCGAATTTGCGGGTGAGAATTTCAATAGCTTCACCATTTTGCGTACTCGCCGCGATAATTTTGTCGTCGATATCCGTGATGTTCGAGGCATAGGTAACTTTTGGATAGAGGTGACGCAAGACCCGGACGAGCTGGTCAAAGATAACCGCCATCCGCGCATTGCCAAGGTGAGCGTAGTCGTAAACTGTTGGTCCACAGGCATAGAGCCGGACATGGTCATCCCTTAAAGGTTTAAATTCTTCTTTTTCGCGGGTGAGCGAATTGTATAATTTTAAAATTGGCTTCATGGCTCAAGTTAAAATTAACATGCTATCAAGTCTAGCATAAAGAAACACATGGTGCTAATTTTTGGCGGTATTTCATCTATAATTTGCCACGAAGGCACGAAGACACAAAGTATTTATTCTTCTTCGCCCTTCGTGTCTCAAACTTTCTTAGCGAAGGTCTCTAATGCCTAATATATTCGATCTCATCTTAAAAAACGGCACAGCCGTTCTGCCCGGACAGACGCTCAAAACTGACATAGCTGTCAAGAATGGCAAAATCGTCGCTTTCGGATCATTCGCCGATGCCGGACAAATTATCGATTGCACGGGACTGCATATCCTGCCCGGCGTGATCGACACGCAGGTCCATTTCCGCGAACCCGGGATGGAGCAGAAAGAAACACTTGAAACCGGCATGATGGCGGCTGCTGCCGGCGGTGTAACCGCCATTTTTGAAATGCCAAATACATCACCGCTGACAACCTCGCCGGAAGCCTTGAATGACAAACTCGCCCGCGCTGCCAAGAGCGCATGGTGTGACTATGCCTTTTACTTCGGCGGTACGGCACAGAACGCGCATAACCTAAACGAGTGGGAAAATTTAAAAGGCGTTTGCGGGATAAAGATCTTTATGGGATCTAGTACGGGCGATCTTTTGGTAATCGGTGATGATGAAGTCGAGGCGGTGATTAAAAACGGCAAGCGGGTTTTGGCCGTTCACGCAGAAGATGAAATGATGATGCGCGAGAACAAGATTAAAATTCTCGGCGACTCTCACGACGTTGCCATGCACCACAAATGGCGTTCACCTGAAGGTTGTCTAACCGCGACCCAAAGATTGGTAAGACTGGCCCGCAAACATGGCCGACGCATTCATGTGCTGCATATCTCGACTAAAGAAGAAATGGAATTTCTGGCCCTTCATAAAGATATTGCCAGCGTTGAAGTCCTGCCCAACCACCTGACGCTGAACGCACCGGATTGTTACAATACGCTTGGCACCCACGCCCAGCAAAATCCGCCGATCCGAGAGAAACATCATCAGGATGCTCTCTGGCGCGGCATTGCCGATGGCACGGTCGATATTTTGGGCTCCGACCATGCACCGCATACCCTGTCTGAAAAAGCCGAGGAATATCCGAAATCGCCAAGCGGCACGCCCGGTGTACAAACACTAGTGCCGATTATGCTCGATCATATCAATGCAGGCCGATTAACACTCGAACGCTTCGTCGATATGACCGCCTATGGTCCCCAGCGCATTCACGGCATCGCGAATAAAGGCCGCATCGCGCATGGCTATGATGCAGATTTCACTATCGTCGATCTAAAGAAAAAGATGACGATTACAAACGACCAGCAAAAATCGAAAGCAGGCTGGACGCCGTTCGATGGAAAAGACGTCACCGGTTGGCCGGTGATGACGATCATTCGCGGCAATGTCGTTATGCAGGACGGAGAACTGATCGGCGCGCCGATGGGCGAGACAGTCAAATTTCGGGAAACCCTATGAAACCAGAAACGAATATCGACGAGACATTATCCTTCGAACCGAAATTCGATGACAAAGGCTTGATTGCCGCCATCGCGCAGGATTATCAAACAAATGAAATTTTAATGCTCGCCTATATGAACAAGGAAGCTTTAGAATTGACGATCTCTTCCGGCGAAGCTGTCTATTGGTCGCGCTCGCGAAACAAGCTTTGGAAAAAAGGCGAAACGTCAGGTCATAATCAGAAGATTCATGAAATCCTGATTGATTGCGATCAGGATGCCTTAATTCTTAAGGTCGAACAAATTGGCGATAAAGCCTGTCATACGGGAAGACGGAGCTGTTTCTATCGTCGCCTCGAAACAGATAAAAATTGTCTAAAATTTTATCAATGATATGGTAATGAAATTACCTCTAACTTATTGAAAATTTTATCAAATTTTTATTTAAGCTTTATACGAATTATTAATATTAGCAGTTTAATCTGGAATGATGAGTTAAAGGAACGTAACGCATCTCCCTGTGTTTGTTTTCATAAACCAAGAACCGGATTAATATGTCAGCTCTGGAAATGATTTTAGAAACTGAAGATACATCTGCAGCGGCCCCGCAAATCGCTGCTGAGGTAAAGCCGAAGACGTCGAAACTTTTTCAACGATCTACCGCGATCTGGAAAAGCCGCATCAGTTGGCGTATCGCCATGGCCGTGTTCCTGACCATCATGTGTATTCAGGCAACAATTCTTGCCTTGACGCTGAATGGCTATGAAAAAACTCAATTTGCCGAATTAAAGCGCAACGCCAGAACTGCTTTATCCATGATTGCCGCTGATGGCACACAGCAAGATTACCTTGCCTCTCCTTTCACAATCGAACAGGAAAACAGACTTCTGACCAGATCCATCATCAACGGATTTTCGGTTTATTCACGCGATTACAATTTACTACGCACCGCAGGTCAGGCGGTTATTACGCAAATCAGGAATGAGAATGATCTGACCCAAACATATTTAAGCCAGAACGGGAATTCATATGAAGCTATTCTCGGTCCAACAGATCTCGATATTCCTTATTATGTGGTCGTAAAGCTCGATTCGCGCGCCGCTTCAGATGAAGTCGCTTATTATGTTGAACAAAGCATCAAGATCATGCTGCTGTTATCGGGATTCGTGACTGCCGTTCTCATGATCGCACTTGGCAAATGGCTTTTGGAACCGATTTTCTTTTTACGCAGCGACCTTGAAGAAGCATCCAAAAATCCTGAATCTCCTCACCTGATAAAATCTCTTTACGATCCAAGGGATGAAATCGGCGGCGCCATTTCAATCGCGCAGGATTTGATAAAACAAAATGCCAAGAATATGCGGGCGATTAAAAACGCGGCGCAAAGTCAAATTCACAAGCTTGCTTATTACGATACGCTGACCAATCTTCCAAACCGGACTCTCTTTGTTCAAAAATTATCCGACTATGTGAAAACGCCAAGCGATGATGTAAATGAGAAAGCAAAGCGTGTGGCTGTCATTACGCTCGATCTCGATCACTTCAAAGACATCAATGATTCAATGGGTCATAATGTCGGCGATTCGATTTTGCGCGCCGTCGGCAAACGTCTGCAAACAAGCCTCCCCGAAAGCGCCGTCGTCGCCAGAACGGGCGAGGATGAATTCTCGATCATGTATCCGCTGCTTGATGAAAATGAAACTCAGCGCGAATTCGGCTTGACGGTCCAGACGATCATCCGCTCCGAACCGTTTAAAATATTCAATGAAAGTTTTCAGATCCGCTCTTCCATCGGTATCTCCGTATTCCCGGACGACGCTGTCGAGCCGGACCAGGTCTTGAAAAATGCCGATATTGCGCTCAACCGCGCCAAGGAAGATGGACGCGACTGTATTCGCGAATATCTGGAAGACTTTGATAAAGCCGTGCAAGCGCGCTTCCTGATGCTGCGCGACCTTCGCGATGCGCTGGAAAAAAATCAGTTGTCGCTGCATTACCAACCGCAGCTTGACTTAAGGACCGGAAAAATCATCGGTGCCGAAGCGTTGCTGCGCTGGTTCAAACCCGATGACAGTAAAGACGGCGGACGTTTTATTTCCCCGGTTGAGTTTATTCCGGTTGCCGAACAATCGGGCCTTATCGTGCCGATCGGCGAGTGGGTCTTGCGCCATGCGTGTGAAACGGCCAAAAAATGGCAAAATGCAGGTCATGAGATTCGTATCGCCGTCAACGTATCGGGCGTTCAATTCCAGCAGAGCGACCTTGTCGGCCTGACAAAAACAGTCCTTGAAGAGACAGGCGTCAATCCGCACCTCCTCGAGCTCGAAGTTACCGAAAGCGCCTTTATGGATGATATCCAGCATACGGTTCAAACGTTGAAAGAGCTTCACGCGCTCGGTGTTGAACTAGCCATTGACGATTTCGGAACGGGTTATTCTTCCCTGTCTTATCTGCGCCAATTCCCGATCGACCGTCTGAAGATTGACCAGTCCTTTATTCGGAATGCGCTGACCAATAATGACGACCGCGCCATTGCCCGTACTATTATCGGTCTTGGCCGCTCCCTGAATTTGAAAGTTATCGCCGAAGGCGTGGAAACAGGCGAACATGAAGAATTTCTTCTGGCGGAAGGCTGCGACGAAGTGCAGGGATACCGCTACAGCAGGCCTGTACCGGCAGATAAATTTAATGAATTTGTACTGAATTACAGCGGTAGCCTCGACTTCTTCAGTAAATAATCCTCTCTTCCCTGTTTCCTCCCCGAACAGTCTGGTTTATAAAATCAGCATGACACATGCTGCTTTGCCTTTAAAATCTTCCAAATCCGGCCCTTTAAAAGGAAATATCCGCGTTCCCGGCGATAAATCCATCTCGCACCGCTCGATCATGTTCGGCGCTTTGGCCGAAGGAGAAACCCTTATTAGCGGCCTTTTAGAAGGCGAAGATGTTTACAACACCGCGCAGGCCATGCGCGCCCTTGGGGCTAAAGTTCAAAAAGGCGAAGACGGATTGTTTCGCTGCATCGGCCTTGGTCTCGGCAATCTCAAAGAACCTGACCGTATTTTGGACATGGGCAATAGCGGCACCTCGACCCGCCTTTTAATGGGAATACTCGCCAGCCATAATATAACGGCAACATTTTCAGGTGACGCTTCTCTCAATAAACGCCCAATGGGCCGTGTAACGACTCCTTTGGAACAGATGGGTGCAAAGTTTATGAGCCGTTCCGGCGGACGTCTGCCATTGACCATGCAAGGCGCCTCTCCGGCAAAGGCGATTACCTACAAACTCCCAGTGGCCTCAGCTCAAGTCAAATCGGCTGTCCTATTAGCCGGATTGAACGCGGACGGGATTACTACTGTCTTGGAGCCTGAAGCCACGCGCGACCATTCTGAAAATATGCTGCGCCATTTCGGCATTGATGTGCAGCTCACTAAAAATGACGAAGGTATTGACGCCATCGCCATCCAGGGCGGCCAAAAATTATTAGGCTGCGCGGTCGATGTTCCGTCCGATCCAAGCTCTGCGGCTTTTCCGATTGTGGCCGCTCTTTTGACTGAAGGCTCGGAATTGACCTTGACCCGCGTCGGGATTAATCCGCGCCGGATCGGCCTTTATGAGACCCTCATTGAAATGGGCGCTGATATCAGCTTCGAGCATGAAACCATCGAGGCCGGCGAGAAGGTGGCAACTATTATTGTGCGCAGCAAAGGGCCTTTAAAAGGTATCGAGGTTCCGCCGGACCGAGTGCCGTCCATGATCGACGAATTCCCGATTTTGGCTATGGCCGCGTCTTGTGCCAAGGGCACAACCAAAATGACCGGCCTTGCCGAACTGCGCGTCAAGGAATCGGACCGCCTGCAATGTGTTGCCGATGGTCTGCTCGCTTGCGGCGTCAAATTGGAGATGGGCCCTGACTGGCTGACGATTTACGGAACCGGCAAACCACCCAAAGGCGGCGCCAGAATCGAAACCCAGCTCGATCACCGCCTCGCCATGAGTTTCCTTGTTTTGGGAACCGCCACGCAGGAACCTGTTTCCGTTGATGATGCAAGCCCGGTCAACACCAGCTTTCCCGGCTTTGTGGAATTAATGAACGATCTGGGTGCAAGAATAAGCTCTGCAGAGGAATAGATGATAAAGAAAGTCATCGCCATCGACGGTCCTGCAGCCAGTGGTAAGGGCACATTGGCCCGCAAACTGGCCGAAACACTTAATTTCGCCCATCTGGATACGGGGGCGATTTACCGTATGGTCGCCCTTCAACTCGTGCAGCAAAATAAAGAATTCAGCGAAGATCTTGCTATCGAAGCTGCACAATTCGTGCAGCAAAATCTCACTGATGAGCTTATGCGCCACCCTGATTTACGTCTGGATGACGTCGGTACAATGGCCTCGAAAGTCTCTGCCGTACCACTTGTCCGCGGCATTTTGCTCGATATGCAACGCAATTTTGCCCAGAACCCGCCCGCCGGATTTAACGGGGCGGTTTTAGACGGGAGGGACATCGGAACAATTGTCTGCCCAAATGCAAACCTGAAATTATATGTGACGGCAAGTGTTGAGATCCGTGCAAAACGCCGTTTTGACGAACTTGAACGCCGCGGGTTGAAGGCAAATTATGATGACGTCTTACAGGATATGAAAGAAAGAGATTTTCGGGATACGAATCGCGAGACAGCCCCTTTAAAGCCGGCAGAGGATGCGGTTATTCTGGATACATCCCAAATGACAGCCGAAGAGGCCTTTCAGGTGGCATTGGATATGGCCCGGTCCTAATTTCCCAATCCTAAATTTCTGGATTACTTGACCCTGTTAAAAAACCGCGTCATGCTTATAGCGTTAGTCTTTCGCCTGAAAAGACACGCCGTTTTTCGGCCATTCCCGAGGAAAGCCAGAGGGGATCAGCACTATCAACCTCGCTTGCCTGCGCAGGGATGCGCATATAATCCCCCCCTAAATCTCGGAACAAAGTAGTAAAAGTTAATTTTATGTCATTTCGACAGAGCTGCGCAGCAGCGAGTGGAGAAATCTCACCTTTCTGATGTTCTCAAAAAACGACGAGCAAACTGAGAGACTCCCCCTTAAGTCATTGAAATATTACCCGCCGTCCTTGCGAGGAGCGCCATGAGACGCCGCATTTCAGAATGTCTTTACAACTTCAATTTTCTGGATCGCCGCGCACATTCCATTCGCTCGCGATGACGGAAGGAAAATCTAAAAAAATCGCAATACGAACTAATAGACCCCCCTTTAAAGCCTTATTTTTATTGATTTGACAGGCGTTTTACCCTACAAACCACCCCTGAACGGCACACCCTTGTTAGAAACACTTAAATGTGGCGAGGGTTCCTGTCGATTTTATCTAAAGAAATGGACTATCCCTATGGCAAATGCAGCCGCATCTATTAAGGACAACGAAGATTCTTCCGACTTCGCCGCCCTTCTAAACCAATCGCTTGGAAGCAAAACTAAATTTACAGGACAAGTGGTCAATGGCCGCGTCGTCCGCATCGATGACGACACCGTTATCGTCGATGTCGGTTTGAAATCCGAAGGCCGTATCGCCCTTCGCGAATTCAACAAACCGGGTCAAGAAAATGAACTCCGCGCCGGCGATACTGTCGAAGTATACGTCGAACGTATGGAAGACCGCGACGGCTATACACAGCTGTCTCGTGAAAAAGCCCGCCGCGAAGAAGTCTGGGTCGATCTCGACAAGGCTTGCGAGAAGAAAGAACGCGTCACAGGCGTTATCTTCGCTCGCGTCAAAGGCGGCTTCACTGTCGATCTCGGCGGCGCAGTTGCGTTCTTGCCAGGATCCCAAGTCGATATCCGTCCGGTTCGCGACGTATCCCCGTTAATGGGTACACCGCAACCTTTCATGATTTTGAAAATGGACCGTCTGCGTGGCAACATCGTTGTTTCACGTCGCGCCGTTCTTGAAGAATCACGTGAAGAAGCACGCGGCGAATTGATGAGCCAGATCAAAGAAGGTCAAATCGTTGACGGCGTTGTGAAAAACATCACCGATTACGGCGCCTTTATCGATCTCGGCGGCATTGACGGCCTTCTGCATGTAACAGATATCTCCTGGAAACGCGTCAACCACCCGTCGGAAGCTCTGACAGTTGGCCAGTCGATCAAGGTTCAGATCATTCGTTACAACGAAGAAACCCAGCGTATCTCCCTCGGCATGAAACAGCTTGAGAGCGATCCATGGGGCGAAGTTGCAGCCCGCTTCACACCTGGTCAGCGTCTGACTGGCAAGATCACCAACATCACCGATTACGGTGCATTCGTTGAGATCGAGCCGGGCATCGAAGGCCTCGTTCACGTCTCTGAAATGTCATGGACCAAGAAAAACGTTCACCCGAACAAAATCGTCAACCCTGGCGATGAAGTGAATGTTCAGGTTCTTGATATTGATATGGACAAGCGCCGCATCAGCCTTGGCATCAAACAAACCCAGGAAAATCCTTGGGATCAGTTTGCTAGCCAGCATAAAGCCGGTGAAGAGCTTGAAGGCGAAATCCGCAACATTACCGAATTCGGTTTGTTTGTCGGCATGCCTGGCGACATCGACGGTATGGTTCACCTGTCCGACGTATCATGGGAAGACGCCTCTGAGGAAGCTTTGAAAGCTTACAAAAAAGGCGACACTGTTAAAGTGAAAATCCTGGATATCGACGCTGCGAAAGAACGCGTTGGTCTTGGCATCAAGCAACTTTCTGCCGATCCATATAACGGTAAAGGCCCAACCTCGACCGCTCCGCGCAAAGAAGCCCCGGCTTCGACTGGCGGCGCGATCAGCAAAGGTCAAGTCGTTACCTGTACGGTCACCGAAGTCACATCCGGCGGTATCGAAGTATCCGTGGGCGACATGAAAGGCTCGATCAAACGTGCCGACCTGTCCCGCGAACGCTCCGAGCAACGTCCGGACCGCTTTGCCGTTGGCGAAAAAGTCGATGCGAAGGTCCTGACCGTCGGTAAATCGCTAACCCTGTCGATCAAACAGCGCGAGTTGGATGAAGACAAGGCCGCCATGGCAGCTTTCGGTTCGACAGAATCTGGTGCGTCCCTTGGTGACATTCTAGGTGCCGCTCTGGGTAAACCAGCCGCTGCCGAAGAAGAAAAGCCAAAGGCAAAAAAAGCGTCTAAGAAGAAAGACGATTCCGCCGAGTAATCGGCCGAGGAATTTAATAATCTCTTAATAAAAAACCGCCCCCGAAAAGGGCGGTTTTTTCTTGCCTTTTTTTAGTGTAAGATATATCTCTCTACGGCTCCGGAGATCGCCATACATGAAGTATAAAGTACCTGCTTTACTGCTTATTCTGCCCTTGCTGGCATTCTATGGCTTTTCGTCTTTTCTGAACGTGTACTATGAGCGTTACGAAAACATCGCCAAGCTTCTCGAGAAGAATTATAAATTCGACGAAAGCACCGCCAATGCCATCAAGCATGCAACGGCAGCTTCCGATCTTTACAATTTAATGCGTCCGCATATTGGCGATGAACGCGCCGAAATGGCCGTTATCAAGCTTGGCGTGATGAATGAATATATCGAGCGCTATACAAGACGTAAAACGCCGGATTCAGTCCGTGAAATCATGAAAGACTTGCATAATAACTATGCTGGAATCCGTGCGGCTCAATTGGCAGACGGAGACGATGCTTTTGATATTATCCTGACCTTTGCCAGCACCAGAACCTTGATCGTCAACGAAGTCTATAATCCGTTCTTCAAGGCAAAGGGACCAAATGAAGATGTCGTGGCCTTTAGCTATGGCTGGTTCAAAAATCATCACGGCGATATCGATACCCGTTTTGAAAGAAAGATAGCCCGCGCCAAGAACCTGCGCGATCTGACCCGTATCGAGATTTCAAGCTTGCCTGTTAAATCCGCGACGATTGAATAGTCTTTTTCCCAGTATCAAATACCACCCATTGAGCCGCCGACTTCCATTTTAGGAGCCGGATCGGCAAAGCGGAATTCTATCTTTTGTTCAGGCGCAGTATATTCAGTTTGCTGTGCAAAGGCGTTAAACAGCCCCGAAATAGCAGCTAATGTATCAAGTCGTGTTGGCGGAGAATCAAGAACTACATCCTGATTCTTATTCTGTGTATCTATAATATCCATGACATCGTCGATACCCAGCGCCGATGCCTTTTCACGCTGTTTGGCTTCCTGCTCGTCGGCATAGGATAAAGCCTCTTCCGGTCGTTTTTCTTCTACAGCTTTAGCAGGTTGCGTTTTTTGCTCGGCTTCCGGTTTTTTATCATCGGCCTGATAACGTGCATCTGTGGAGGCTTCCCGAACTTGGGCGACTTGCTGCTTTTGCTCACGTTTTTGCTGAGCCTGCGGCGGCGGTGTCGTCGCGACCAAGCCAGCCGCCAGCCCTGCCGCACTTCCGCTTGTCGCAGCAGCAATTTCTGCCCGAAAGATTTCCTGGCGCATCTGGTGACGCTGTTCGAGTTTCTTGATCAAATCTGGATCGGCGATATCCGCTGGATGGATTTGATTTGTAATCAGCCCGATCTGACCAAGGAAAAGAATACGCTTTAAATCCTGTTCGGATTCAAAAGAGCTGGCACCGGGTACCATGGTACTGAACGGCGCCCAGACGAGCATTTTCAACTTTTCAATTAACGTCTCGGAATCATAATCGCCAAGATTTTCTTCGTCCTGTAAAAGCTCGGTTGCATGAATGGCCGGCTTTTTGCCACCACCGCCGGATTTTTTACCACCCTCGCCGTCACCGCCCTCTTCATCCTCATCCTTTTGTTCGTCGGATTCGAGGATTAGCTCGCTTTCCGGAACAGGGGCAAGATCATCGACAATGGGCGTTTCTTCAGTTGGCGTCATAAGATTACTTTAAAGTGAAACAGGGATAATTCAACCGCCCTTGGCGTAATTTTAACGACTGTTAATGACGGCGGCTTAAAATATAATCATAGACCAGCCCGTCACGAATACCGGCTTTTGACACCTTGACCTGAGCAGGTTGTAAAATAGCTATTATTTTTTCTAGCATCAGGGCGGACACGTCCATTAACTGTGCCCTTGGCGCTTCCATGGAATAAGCTTCGATCAATTCTACCGGCTCTTTCTTGCCAATAATCAGGCAAAAATCCTTGATCTCTTGCACGTCTAAACTGCGGTCATCAATATCCGAGCTGTTTTCCCCCCGATCTTTCAAATACGCCTTTGCAAGACTTCGCCAAGACCCACCGATAATGTAAAGATTTTCAGGCTGGAAGAATTCCGGCATCTTATTCAGAACATCGTTCAATTGCGCATCAATTAAATTCTTACCGCTTTCCGTCACGCTCAAATAATGGGCGCCGAGCTTCAGACTGACTTTGGATAAAATCTGACCTTCACCGACCTTGGCAAGCTCCAGACTTCCCCCGCCAAAATCGGCAACAATACCGTAGGCATGACGATGGCTGGAAAGTATGGCAAGAGCGGCAAGACGCGCCTCTTCTTCCCCCGAAATAACGCGGATATCAAATCCACTGCGCTCTTTCGCAGATTGTAGAAAGTCAGCCGCGTCCTTGGCTTCGCGCAGGGCGGCGGTGCCAATTACGATTTCATGTGTAATAGAGTATTTGGCGATTTCCTGCCTAAACTTGGCAAGTGCTTCTTGGGTCAAATTTACAGCATCTGGATTGAGAAAACCTGTCGTTCCAAGATCTTTACCAAGGCCGCAGAAAAATTTCATGGCAGTGATTTGCTCTGCCTTGTCGTCACGAATCGAGAAGATAAACAAGCGAACTGAATTCGACCCAATGTCGACAATGGCAATTTCTTCGTTATTACTTTTCATGCATCGAATATTCCAGTGTCTTGGCAACAGGCTTGAGCAAATACTGCATGACAGTTCTTTCGCCAGTCAAGATATCTACTGTTGTTACCATACCAGGAATAATCGGCAAAACTTCGCCTTTGCGTTTTAATTGATTTTCGTAAGTTCTCACGCGAACCCGATAAAAACTTTCACCTTTTTCATTCTTGATCGTATCAGCCGAAATATCAGTGACTTCGCCTTTCAAACCGCCATAAACAGCCCAGTCATAGGCTGTGAATTTAACTGTCGCCTTCATACCCGGTGTCAGGCGTGCGATATCCTGCGGCTTGATCTTGGCTTCAACGATCAATTGATCATCCAAAGGTACGACCTCCAGAATTGGATCGCCCGGACGAACGACACCACCGACAGTATTGATTTTGAAATCCTTAACGATCCCTTTGACCGGCGAGAGAATTTCTGTCCGGTCTTTCCTGTCTTCCAAAGCGCCAAGCGTTTGCTGGACAGTATTCATTTCAGCAGTTTTGGCGGCAAGTTCCATTTGCGCTTGCGCAACAGCGGTTTTCTTTAGTTCCTGAATACGCGCCTGAGCTTCGGCGATCGCTGAGTTCGCTCTTGGGATGGCGAGAGTAAGGCCGTTTAATTCCGTTTGGCGTTCGCGAATTTCCTGTTCGATTTGAACGGCTTCGATCTTGGGCGCCGAACCGCGCGCGATTAAAGGCGCAACCATATTTTTACGTTCATGGGATAGCGCAATTACACCGCGTAGATCGCTGGCATGACGGGTCAGCTCATTAACTTCCTGACGACGCTGGGACAATTGCTGTTCCAAAACCAAAGTCTGGCCGTTGAGCTTATCTTTATTTGCTGCGAAAGCACGAAGCTCCGCAGCCACGCTTTCTGGCGCTTTCTCCATCATGTCCTTGGAAAATTCAACCGTTGACGCGCCTTTGACTTCGGCTTGCAAACGAACAATCCCTGCGGCAAGACCCCAATATTTAGCTTCGTTCGTGCCTAAATCGGATTGGGCGCCGACATCCGTCAGACGAACCAGAAGCTGGCCTTTTTCAACACGATCGCCTTCCTTAACAAAGAAAGCCTGAATGATACCGCCTTCAAGATTCTGGATAGACTGGATTTTACTGGAAGGAATAACCTGACCTTCGCCGCGCGCCGTAATATCGAGACTTGCAAAACTTGCCCAAAGAATAGCGACGACAAAGAATACGAACATCAAAACAAGCAGCATATGCTTATGGAGCGGCAATTCGTCATCAGTCATAAAATAGCGGTCGGCATATGCCTCCACTTTCTCGACACGCTCTTTCATCCACTGGGATTGGATCTTTTGCCAGTCCTCTTCACGATTAATGCTCAAATCTTGGGCATCGTCTTTTTTAACCGGCGCTTTAGATGATTTTTGCAAGGGAAGTTTTGCCATGATTATGCTGCGCTCCCTGTGAAGTCACGGTTTTGTAAACGGCGAAGTATTTCATCTTTAGGACCATAAGCGAGAATGCGGCCGCGATCGATCAGGATAAGCTTGTTGACAATCTCAAGCATGGTTCCTTTATGCGTAATCAATATTGTCGTTTTATTCTTGCTCAGCTCTTTTAAGCGTTTCTTCAAACGCATTTCCGAGGTTGGATCCATTGAGGCTGTCGGCTCATCCATGATCAAAACTGCCGGATCGTAAAGCAACGCCCGGGCAATGGCGACGGCCTGACGTTGTCCACCGGACAATGACTCACCGCGTTCTCCAACTTGCGTATCGAGACCTTTTTCTGAGTCACGCAGGAATTCCATGACGCCTGACAATTCAGCAGCCCGCAAGACAGCACGGTCCGGCGCAGTTTCATGACCCATGGTAATGTTCTCGCGAACCGACCCGTAGAATAAGTTCGGGCTTTGCTGAACGGCACCAACATTGCGGCGAAGATCGCCGGGATCGATTTGGCGTACATCCGTTCCATCCAGCATGATGGCACCTGTTTCCGGCTGGTATAAATTGATCAGCAATCTTTCAAGCGTTGTCTTACCAGAACCGACAGCGCCGATTATGCCGACACTGTCTCCAGGTTCGATAGCAAAACTTATACTGTTAAGCGCGGCATGACTTTGGCCGGGATATTTAAACGTCACATCACGAAATTCGACATGACCGTGAACGCGTGGCAAGGAAATGAAGTGCTTATCTGCCGGACGCTCGACCGGTTTTTTCATCAATTCTTCAAGGGCGTTCAATGCCTGCCAGCTCTGATTGAAGCGGGTTAGCAACGCGGCAATCTGGCTCAACGGCCCAAGCGCGCGGCCCACAAGAATTACGGAAGCGACAAGCGCGCCTTGTGTAATCATGCCTGCGCTGATCAAATAGACGCCTGCTATAACGATGGCAACCGTGGTAATCGATTGCATAAACATAGAAAAATTCAAGGCGAAAGAGGCAACACGTTTCGACTGAACCGATGTGCGTGATCCTTTCTCAACAAGCTCTTCCCAGCGACGCTGAACATGGCCTTCTGCGGCTTGTGTCTTGATCGTTTCAAGCCCCGTGATCGTTTCAAACAATAGCGCATTTTTCATCGCGTTTTCGTTCATGGACTGGCGCATGATTTTTTGCATCGGTTTTTGCAAAAACCAACCAACAATAATCACGATTGGAATTGCGGCTAATGGAATAATGGCCAATGGACCTGCGATAATGGCAATCACCAGAACGAATAAAAGTGCAAAGGGAACATCGACGATCGCCGTCATTGTAGCCGAGGTAAAGAAATCGCGAATCGTTTCAAACTCACGCATATTACTGGCGAGAACGCCGGCAGAAGCCGGGCGTGCAGCCAGCGTCATACCTAGAACCTGTTCAAATAATTTGCCGGAAATTTTGACATCAGATTTGCGGCCCGCGATATCAAGAAAATAAGAGCGCATATTCTTCATTACGAAGTCGAAAAGATAAACGGTGAGCGCACCTATGGATAGAACCCATAACGTCTCATAGGCAGCGTTAGGAATGACGCGGTCATAGACGTTCATAATATAAAGCGTACTAGCAAGCGCGAAAACATTGATCATCAATGTCGCCAGCATGACCTCTTTATAAATCTTCATATTTCCTTTTAATGTTCCCCAGAACCAGTCCCGCGCCGTGTCGATACGGGCAGATCCGGCACGTTCATCCATGCGGGCGATCGGGCGAATATAAAAAGCGTAATTTGTATAAACATCTTTTAATTCTGAAAGCTTAATAAGCTTTTTTTCATCCGGCGTTTCAGGAAATTGAACGAGAAGTTCTGTTTCCGGATGGATAACAGTATCTTTGCCAGCTACTTTTTTCGGCGGGTGATCTTCCGGATGTTTGACTTCCCAAAGGATACAAGCTTGTTTGTGTTCCAAAACCAAAATACAGGGAAGATTCGGCGCAATGGCCAAGGCTTCCAATGAACGTTCGGCAAGCCTCGCGTTGAGATCAGCGCGAGAAGCCGCTCGTTCAAACAAAATAGGCGTGATACCGGTTGCCGGAATAGGTAGTCCAGCGGTCAGGGAATTAAAACTTGTGCGGCGGCCGTAATAGCCGGCCATAATTTGTAATGCTTCGATCAGGGGAACGGTAACCGCCATGCGGTCGGCTTCCAAAGGCCAGGCGTCCGGATTTTGATGAACCTGATTAACATCCTGCCCGCCTGCATAGGCAGGATCTTGGGTCTGGTTATACCCTTCGTTTGAAGCTTGAGAAGCGCTTTTAGGTCCATCGATAGGGGGGATAATTCTAGGGTCAGACATTGGAATACCGGAGTCCTTATAATAAGAGGCAAGGCATCATATAGAAATGCCTTGCCAAAAGAATAGCGCTCAAGCTGTTAACTTTGAATTAACGGTAGCAAAGCTTTGTTAGCTAGCCTTACCCTTTGGTCCGTTTTTAAAGTACAGAGGATTGCTTGAATCGGTCCCAGTGCTGGTATCTGAAGGAATTGCCTCTTTCGGATAAGCGACTTGGAGCGTTGGCAGCAATTCACCTTTAACAGCCACAAGGCGGTAAACGGCAAACATTTCAAGATACTGGTTGTTAATGGCATTGGTACGCGAAACGAACCATTCATTCTGGGAATCGAGAACGTCAAGAAGTGTTCGGCGATCCAGATTGAACTGATCCTTATAGGCTGCAACAACCTGTCCGTTGGCATCAGCCTGCTTGCCGAACTGGTCAGCGCGCTCACCGGCAGAAACCATGCTCGACCAAGTCTGGCGAACATCAGCTTCGATAGCACGAGCAGCATTGTTACGCTCTGATTTGCTTTGCGCATGACGATAAACAAATTCGCGTTGACGGGCGATATCACCGCCGCCGCGATAGAGGTTCCAGTTGGCAACGACTAGAGCGGAGCCGCCGTATTCATTTCCCTGAACAAGATCGACATCCTTACCGGCATTACCGCTAAGCTGGAAATCAACTTCAGGATACATTGTCGAATTAGTTTGGCTAGCTTCCTTAGAAGCGACATTGACGTCAGCTTCATAAATATCGAGCGTCGGAGAGTGAGTCAGGGCTTGCTTTACTTCTTCTTCCACGCTGCTTTCCAGTAATTCGCGTGGCGGAACCGGACGTTCCAGTTCAGGCTGTGGCAAATCCCCGACGCGGCGGCGGTAGTTTGTTTCCGCATCATGTAGGGCTTGGCGTACATTTGCTTCTGTCGCTTTAGCGGCAGCCATACGCGCATTGGTTTGCTCTACATCGGCTTGTGTCGAGCGGCCTGCGGATGTCGCATCTTGAATTTGAGCCAAAATATCAGAGTGTTGTCGAGTATTCTCGACAGCAATTGCCAGTAATTCGCGCTGACGCAAGACATCTATATAGGACTCAATAATATCAAGTCCCAAGAATTCAGCCGTTTCGCGAACGCGGTGAGACGCCGAGCGAACGCGCCATTTTTGGCGCTCATTTTCGTATTTGGTGTTGAAGCCATCAAACAACATCTGTGTCAACGTCAAGGATGTTTGCGCTGTCGTGCCGCTGTCGCTGTCGCGTCCCGATACACCATCGAATTTACGGCTTGTATATTGCCAGCCGCCATCACCACGCCAATCGATAGATGGTAACCAAAGCGCTTTTGCTTGCTTTAATTCTTCATCCGTCGCGCGGCGGTTGTTCTGAACAGATTCAGTTTGAGGATTGACGAGGATGCCGACAGCAACAGCATCACGAACATTAGTAATACGATCCGTTGTCGAAGCATTAGCCCCGATGCGTGTATTGGCAGCCATCGTTTGCGGGTTAGATGTCGTTAAAACCGGAGTCGGCGGCGGCGGCGGTGCTGCCGGAGCTGGCGCCGTCATTGTCGGAGCTACAGATGTTCCACCAGACATCGCACCAAGATCAACTGTATTCGCATCAGTCACCTGTCCAGTAGGAACAGGTAAATCTGTTGCCGGAGGTGTTGGCGTGTTGTCAATGGTTGCCGGAGGTTGAATCTGGCGCGTCTGTACTTGCGATGTCGCCTTCATCTGGCTTTCCATCGCCTGACTATCTTGTGCTTGGACTGCCGATGCAGAAAAAATCATCAGGGCAGTAGCACAAACCGTCACAGCGTATTTATTATTCATTTCCAATATCTCCTTGGAATTTAAGTATAGCTTCTCTAAAACCGCAACTGAGCCGGCTAATCCGGCGGCCGCATTAAAAACTCTCTATATATGACCTTTTTTAAGGTAAGTGGCAAGGACCCGAAAACACAGATTTAAGAATTATTCCAGCTACTTGCAGAAATATCATACTTGTTACAAAAAAGGGCCGGATTTCTCCGGCCCTTTTCGTAAAATTAAGCAACTTGATGCTGTACCTGATGCAATTCCTCCGTTGGAGAGGAAACTGCCACAGCATGGGCTGTCACTTCGCTTGTTTCTGTCGTCGTCGCCGAGACCTTGGAGCTTGACGATGTGCTGTGTACGAAATTGTTAATCGCGTGCTGCGTTGCATCATCATCTGATTCCACCACACCGGCGTACTCGGTCAGATTGTCATTCGCGATAACAGATTTGCTGGTCGAAACATGCGTAGTATCAACAGGCGCATCTGCATCTGACATCGCCATAAACTTTGCTCCTGCGACTGGATCAGTCGAACCCACGATAATATTGAAATCATCGTACTGGGTTACGGACTGGCCGTTTTCTGTAACAGTTGCCGTGAAGGTAATGTCTCTCAAATCCGTATTATCGTTCGGTTTAAAGTAGAATTTACCATCGAAGTTTTCACCAGCAGGCAGATTAAGAGTCCATGTACCGGCGGCAGCATTATATACGCCTAGATTAATTGGAACCCAGTTGCCGCCTGATTGGACGACCGGAGTAAAGGCCCAGTCAGGATCGATACCGCTCAATACCAGTTTCAATGTCTGGTTACCCTGACCTGTCGTATCCGCCGTCATCGAGATGACCGTCGCATAAGCAGCTGTAGGCAGATAGACATTATCTTCATAGTTATTGACACAGACGGCGACAGATGGAACCGGAACGGTCGTTGGACCGTCATCCAGAACATTGACTTTGATAACGGTGTTTGCGACATCGCCATCGTAATCCGTTGCCTTGACGCCAAAATTCAGCGTGATGACATCGTTCGGGTCTGTCGGATCAGCATGATCGAGGATCTTGCTTTGCGTATAGGTATAAGAGCCATCCGCATTGATCACCAGTTTGAAGACTTCTTCCGCGCCAGCTTTACCGACATAGGTATTACCGGTTTGTGTAACGGTTACATCGACACCTTTGGAAGTCAGCTTGCCACCGAGCAGTGAGCCTGTCGACGTAAAGCTGTTATTTCCAGTGATAGAGCCTGCTCCATCCGTACCGAAATCAGCTGTTACCTTTCCAGTTGCACTCGTTGTCGGCGTCACGGTGTTCATATTCGACTCATCGACTTGAGCCGTGCTGCCAACGATGGCCGGACCATCATCTTTTACATTGACGGTAATGGTACCTGGAGTTGACTTATCGCCATCGCCATCTGTCGCAATCACACCGAAGTTCAGGTTAATGATATCGTCCGGATTTGTCTTATCCGCATGATCCAATGGCTTGAACTGGTTGTAGGTGTAAGCTCCATTGGCACCAACTGTCAGCGTAAACACTGTCGTTGCACCAGCTTTACCTGTGTAGACGCCATTTGCATATGTCACAACAACCGCAACGCCGTTCGATGTCAGGTTACCGCCCGCTTTAGATCCACCGGATGTAAAGCTGCTATTGCCGGTAATCGAACCAGGTGCATCATTGAAGTAGTTGGCAACCACTGAACCTGTAACAGATGTGTTCGGGTTCATGTTTGTTTCATCTACCGTTTTTGCAGAAGACGTTACTGTCGGCGTATAGTCGATATCATCGGTGGTAATTTTCAGCGTCGCAGTCGTCGCAGATGTATCGGTATCTCCGTCTTTGTCTTTAATGACATAGGTAAAGTTATCGACGCCGCCCGTTACTGTTGTAGACGTATAAGTATATTTACCATCCTTATTGATGACTAGCTTGCCGTTGCCTGTTGTGATGGTTACATTCGAGCCATCCGCAGGCAATGTATAAGTCGTGCCACCAAAAGTGATTTTGGTTACAGATTGTGTCGGCTTACCGTCGGATCCGAAGTCATCATTCGATGTGACATCACCTGTTACGGTTTTTGTCGCAGGATTGACTGTAGACGTATCGTTCACAGCTGTCGGACCATCATCTTTTACGTTAATTGTGATCTTGCCCGGAGTTGACTTGTCGCCATCACCATCTGTTGCAATCACACCAAAATCAAGCGTGATAATATCGTCAGGGTTGGTTTTATCAGCGTGATCCAGTGGCTTGTTCAACACGAATGTGTAAGAGCCGTTCGCATTGATCGTCAGCGTGAAGACAGTATCTGCACCAGCTTTACCTGTGTAAACATTACCTGTTTGGGTTACAACGACCGCAACACCGTTCGATGTCAGGTTACCGCCTAGTTTCGAGCCCGAAGACGCGAAGCTATTGTTACCTGTGATCGCACCAGCTGCATCAGAGAAGTAATTTGCGCTAACACTGTCATTGATAGTGATTGGACCAAGATTGGTTTCGTCGATCGTATTCACATCAGATGTCACAGTCGGTGTGTAGTCAATGTCATCAACTGTGATCGTCAGCGTGTTTGTTGCAGGAGACGTATCAGTGTCACCGTCTTTATCCGCGATAACGTAAGTGAACGTATCTTTGCCACCTGTCGTTGTCGTTGATGTGTAAGAGTACGCACCTTTATCATTGATCGTTAGTTTACCGTTGGCAGATGTGATCGTGACGTTCGCACCAGTTGTCGGAAGCGTGTAGGTCGTTCCGTTGAAGATAACTTTCGTTACAGCATGCGCAGGCTTGCCGTCGGATCCGAAGTCATCATTCGATGT
>CAYNRY010000002.1:137006-331425 GCA_964399985.1 uncultured Micavibrio sp. | reverse complement strand
CTTTCGTTACAGCATGCGCAGGCTTGCCGTCGGATCCGAAGTCATCATTCGATGTCACGTTGCCGGTGATCGTTGTCGAACCAGGTGCAACAGACGCAGTATCGGCAACAGCCAATGGACCGTCATCTTTTACGTTGATCGTGATCGTGCCGTTGGCAATATCACCATCCGCATCGGTCGCGACAGTACCGAAGTTCAGGTTGATGACATCGTCAGGATTGGATTTGTCAGCGTGATCAAGCGGAGCCTTCAGAACAAAACTGTATTTACCGTCTGTACCGATCGTCAGGGTAAATACTTCTTTTGCACCAGCCTTACCTGTGTAAACGCCGTTTGCGTATGTAACGACAACTGCAACGCCGTCGGAGGTCAGGTTTCCACCGAGCTTGGAACCGCCCGATGAGAATGTGTTGCGGCCTGTAATAGCGCCCGGACCGTCGGAGAAGTAGTTCGCTGTGACAGCGCCGGTTACTGTGATTGGACCAAGATTGGTTTCGTCGATCGTATTCACATCAGATGTCACAGTCGGTGTGTAGTCAATGTCATCAACTGTGATCGTCAGCGTGTTTGTTGCAGGAGACGTATCAGTGTCACCGTCTTTATCCGCGATAACGTAAGTGAACGTATCTTTGCCACCTGTCGTTGTCGTTGATGTGTAAGAGTACGCACCTTTATCATTGATCGTTAGTTTACCGTTGGCAGATGTGATCGTGACGTTCGCACCAGTTGTCGGAAGCGTGTAGGTCGTTCCGTTGAAGATAACTTTCGTTACAGCATGCGCAGGCTTGCCGTCGGATCCGAAGTCATCATTCGATGTTACGTTACCGGTAACAGTTACAGACTGGTTCGCTTGCGTTGGAGTAGCTGTAATCGAATCAGCGACTGCCAATGGGCCATCATCTTTTACATTGATCGTGATTGTGCCGTTCACTTTATCGCCGTCAGAGTCAGTACCAACAACCCCAAAAGTAAGGTTGATGACATCATCGGGATTGGACTTGTCAGCATGATCAAGCGTTTTGAATTGAGTATATGTATACTTACCATCTGTACCGACTGTGAGTGTAAATACAGTCGCTGTACCAGCCTTACCCGTATAAACGCCATTTGCGTATGTAACCACAACCGCAACGCCATCGGAGGTCAGGTTGCCACCGAGTTTCGAGCCTGCGGATGAGAACACATCTCTGCCAGTAATTGTTCCAGGCGTGTCGCCTTTGAAATCGGAAGAAACAGCCCCGGAAACGGAAATCGTTGTCCCGAAAGATGTTTCATCTACAGTCGATGTCGCATTGCCAATAACAGGCAGCGTATCCAGATCAGTAACAGTAACAGACAAAACAGCCGTATCTGTATCGCCGTCAAAATCTTTCATTGTGTAAGTAAAGTCGTCTTTACCGAGTGCTGTGTTTTTCGAGGTATATGTGTAAGCACCGTTGGCATTAATAACGAGCGTTCCATATGTCCCAGTGACAGTCACATTGCCTGCAGCAGGAACGGCAACTGTTGTACCATTGAAAGTAATGGCCGTTACCTTTCCTGTACCGTCATAGCCAACTTTATCGTTGGTCAGGACGTTTCCTGTTACGCTTAATGGAGCTGAACCAACAGTGTTGGTATCGTCAGTTGCGATTGGAGCATCATCAAGAACATTAACGCTGATGCTTGTAATGGCTTGGTCGCCATCCTTATCTGTTCCGACAACGCCGAAATTCAGAATGATATTGTCGTTCGCGTCAGTTTTATCTGCATGATCGAAAGCTTTTTTCTGAACGAAAGTATATGTGCCGTCAGACTGAAGCGTAAATGTAAACACTTCAACGCCGCCGGCCTTACCTGTGTAAACATTACCAGAGCGCGTTACGACAACAGCAGTACCGCCGGATGTTAGTGCTGCGCCTGTAGATCCGCCAAATGCGAAGTCGCCTGTAAATTGGACAGGAGGCACTGTCGTGCTTGGGCCATCGGAACCGAAATCGAATGCAATTTTGCTTGAGATATTGTGATTGCCACTTTCGTCAATTGTAACCTGTGAAGCTGCACCAAATGGGTTTGTATTAACAGCCGCTGCAGGATTTGTGCCTGTAGGTCCAAGACGGGATTCTGGCGCATTGTAAATAAGAGATGTGGCACCAATAGCACCAATAGAAGACAAACCATTCAGAGCAACTGCGCCCGGCTCGCTGGCAAATCCATAACCGCCGCGACCACCGGACAATGCGCCCGCGTTACCAGCAGCAGGCTCGATATCTGCCACAGAAGCTTCTTCGCCAGCAGCGGGCTCGACATCCGGAGCAGCTTCGCCAGCAGCTTTTTTGGCAGCAGATTGTGTAGTTGCAACCGCTTCTTCGCCGGCAGCAGGCTCGATATCTGAAGTAGCTTCGCCGGCAGCCTTTCTGGCTGTAGTTTGGGCAGCCGTTTCATCAGCAACAGTTTGAGCGAAAGAAGGTGTCTCGACCAGTTTGCATGATGTCAGCAATGCAGTTGAATCGATAACGGAACCGTCTGCTAGAGTTAAGGCAGGTGGTAATTCCGATTCCATAGAGGAAAAGTAATTTTTCATGACTAGAACGCCGCCGTCCTTAAAGGTCACGATAAGGTTTTGACCCGCTTGAGCCGCGCTGGCGGTTGAATCCAGATCAAAGCCCATTTTATATTCTTTGCCTGCCTGAATCGTTTGCTCGACGATTTTTCCCGCAGGTGGCTCAGACAATGTCATGACGCCTTTTGAGTCGATATTACCGAACTGAACAGGACCTTGAGCTAATTGTCTGCTCAATTCTTCAGGATAAATAATTGTATTGTCGGAAAGTTGGATAATGGTATCGCGGCCACATGACTGAGCGGAATTCACAAGCTCCTGAAAATTTTCAACTTCAACTTTGGAGCCATCAGTAAAAGAAATTTCAAGCTTGTCACCTGCCGTCAGGTTCATCTCGGAAATACTATCTTGAGTGAAAGACATCGTGTTGACTTGGCCAGGCTGCAAGGAAACAGGAAGATCAAAAATTTTGTTCGCGTTTGTTGTTTCGATGGCTGTTGTATCTTTTGGCATAGTCTATTGCTCCGCTCTTGAATTTTATAAAAAACACACCTGTTGGTCAGGCACCCATTACCAGAAATTTTTAGAAGTTGGATAGTTTTACTAGATGCTCGTCATTTATGTCAACTTAATATTTAAGCCTTTTTTAACAAATATGTCAGGAATGTGGCTAAGTCTTTGAATCCATTGAATTTTCATAATTTCATAAGGATTTTTATTATTAAACTCTTGTTAATCCACCAAGCAAAACATATTTTGTTTCCATAAATTCTGACAAACTTTCAGGGCCTCCCTCACGGCCTAACCCCGATTGCTTAAAGCCGCCAAAAGGAATACTGGCGGCAGAAAGGGCTATTTCATTAACCCCAACCATGCCGTATTCGAGCCTTTGTGAAACTCGCATACACTGCCCCAAATCGTTGGAATAAAAATAAGCGGCAAGCCCATAGATAGTGTCGTTTGCCATTTTAACGGCGTCTTCTTCTGTGTCGAATTTATAGATAGGCGCGACGGGGCCAAAAATCTCGTCCTTGAAAACCTTCATGCCTTTTTCCATATTGGTCATCAATGTCGGCTCATAAAACAAGCCGCCCTTTTCAGCCTTACCGCCGGTTTCAATTTTGGCGCCTTTGCTTTCCGCTTCCCTGACAAGCTTCTCAACTTTATCGAGACCGGCCTGATTGATCAGGGGGCCGATAACGGTATCAGGCTCAAGTCCGTTCCCCATTTTCATCGCCTTGATTTTTTCTTTAAAGGCTTTAACGAATTTATCGTGAATATCAGCCTGCACGAAAATCCGGTTGGCACAGATACAGGTTTGCCCGGCATTACGGAATTTATTGGCCACTGCCCCCGCGACAGCTTGTTCTAAATCGGCACAATTAAAAACGATAAACGGGGCGTTGCCGCCCAGTTCCAGCGAAACCTTCTTCACTGTATCGGAAGCTTGCTTCATCAAAGCCCTGCCGACTTGCGTCGAACCGGTAAAAGAAATTTTTCGAACCTTATCATGCGTCGTCAAAACTTTTCCGACCGCTTCGGTGTTATCTTTTCCCGCCGTAACGATATTCAAAACACCTTTGGGAAATCCGGCTTCTTCTGCTAACGCCGCTAATGCCAATGCTGAAAGAGGAGTGTCTTGCGCAGGCTTTAAAACAACCGTACAACCTGCGGCCAAGGCAGGCGCAACTTTGCGTGTAATCATGGAATGCGGAAAATTCCACGGTGTGATAGCCGCAACGACGCCGACAGCCTCCCGGTAAGTCAGAACTTGCGTATCAGCCTTGAAAGCAGGAATAGTTTCGCCATAACTACGCTTGGCTTCTTCCGCCGACCATTCAACAGCTTCAGCGTTGGCGATTTCGGCAAGAGATTCTTTCAGAGGCTTACCCTGCTCTTGCGTCAAAAGCTTTGCCAGCGCTTCTTTATTGTCGATAATGAGCCGTTTCCATTTTTGCAAAATGGCGGCACGCTCTGATGCCAATTTATTCTTCCATAAGGGAAAAGCCTCTGCAGCAGCCTCAACTGCCGCATTCGCCTCATTTGCACCGCAATCACTTACCTGCGCAATTTTTTCTAGTGTCGCCGGATTGATGACATCGAAGGTCGCGGGCGTTTGCACCCATTGACCATCGATGTAAGCATGTTGTTTAACTAAATCCAAAGGATATTCCCCCAACGTTTGACAAGTGAACGCCTTGGTAGAAAATAAGTTCCCTGCAGAAATTATTTTTCCGGAAGAACCTTCAATTTCTTTTTCGCGCTCTTATTACGAAGAACCATGTTGATAGCTTCAACAGCGAAAGAAAAGCCCATCGCGAAATAGAGATAGCCTTTTGGAATTTCCAGATGGAAACCTTCGCCGATCAAAGCCATACCGATCAAAAGCATATAAGAGAGGGCCAAAACTTTGACAGTCGGGTGACGGGCAATAAAATCGCTGACCCAGTTTACGGCAAGGACCATAAAGATGACGGATAAAATAATCGCCGCAATCATGACCTCGATATGATCTGCCACGCCAACCGCCGTCAAAACGCTATCGAACGAGAAAACCACGTCCATTAAGACAATCTGGCCGATAACCATCGATAGTGAAGAGAATTTCGGCGACACACCAGCTTCATCTGCATCGCCCTCGATTTTGTGGTGAATCTCTGTTGTACCTTTTGCCAGAAGGAAAAGGCCGCCGATTACGAGAATAATTTCTCTCCATGAGAAATCATTTCCAAACGCTGTAAAGAGAGGGGTTGTAAGATGCGCCAAAAGGAAAATAAGCGACAAAAGAGCGATACGCGATACCAGAGCGATAATTAGACCCAATTTACGCGCCAGATTACGCTGATGCTCAGGTAATTTATCTGACAGGATGGAAATCAGGATCAGATTGTCGATACCGAGAACAACTTCCAAAGCGAGAAGCGTAATAAAGCTGGCCCAGACGGCTGGATCGAGTAGAATTTCCATTTATATAACCCTTTGATTTATTAAATTCTTTTCAGTCATAAAATATAACAGACCTAAAATAAAGGATAATTCGACATGCGCATTTTTGTAAAAACTTATCTAAGCTTGCCACTATGGATTATCGTATATTTAGGCGTTGCCTCATTTATCGGCAATATGACGCGTCACGCTATTCCCGGCTGGTACGAAAACCTTGATAAGCCGGCACTCAACCCTCCTGATTTCATTTTTCCGATAGTCTGGACGATACTTTATATAATGATGGCTATTGCCGGATGGCGTATATGGAATAAAACTCTCGGTCGGAACATAAAAGTCATTTTTGTAGTTCAGACTTTGATAAACTGGGCATGGAGTTATCTTTTCTTTTATTATCATTGGCTGGGATTTTCTGCAGCGTGGATTGGAGGATTAATATTATGCGTAGTGGCTTTAATTTATCTCACGCACTATAGAGACCGAATCACCAGCCTCCTTCTGACGCCGTATTTCTTCTGGATTTGCTTTGCCTGTTACCTGAATTTTATGATTTGGCAGTTAAATTAAAGATAAGCGCCATTGGGGATATGTACTGTATAAATCCGGCACTATTGATAATCCAAAAATAAAAGCAATGATTTAGCCTTACATATAAGGATTATAACAACTATCGCTGTAAAAAATTATTTCAGAATTTTTTATTTTTTGACTCGACTCGTTTTCAAAAACAGGTCACCCTTTCTTTGTTAGCGGAAAAAAGTTCTTTTAACCAAGAGCGTTTTCTAGAACGAACCCCTCGGGGATCTTTTAGAGATCTTTTCCAATAACGGAAAGCGGGTGGTCCCCGTTTTCAGGATTTGCATCTTAGGGTTAGCTGCTAACTGTTTTGGGAAGTTTACTTTTTAGAACCGTGCAAATCCCAAGAGCGCCGGGAATAGTCCCGCCACCGGATAGCCTGAACCCGTCGTCGTGGACGAAAAAACATTTGTATGACAGGCTTTAAATATCCGGCTCCGCAAGGACGATGAAAAGGGCAAGGGACTATGTGGATCGGCACTCGAAACGGCTTTGAGTTGCAACTCAAACGACCGCGTGGCCTGTCACCACGATAAATAATGTAAGAACTTGATTGGGCTTACAGATTATTAGGAAATAACAAGGACTTAGCGGTCCGGATTTCCCGAAAAATCGACAGCAGCAGACGCCTTGAAGGGTAATTGCAGCCAAAAGTTGTAATTTTTCCCAAGGAGCCTTATAATCAAAACAGGATCCCGGTCCTATCCTTAAGCTGCTCGGACAACCGAGCGGTATTGAGGGTGAGGCACCGGGATCTTTTTTTGTTTAAAGCCTTAAAATTTCAGGCGTTTAACCTGATTGATCTGCGGCAAAGCTTCCACTTTAGCAAATACATCATCCGGCAAAGCGCGATCCAGCGCGACCAAGGCCACGGCTGTTTTCCCCGCCTCGACACGGCCCAGACGGAAATCAGCAATGTTATGACCGTTTTCCGCAAGGATAGTTCCAAGACCGCCGATCATGCCCGGTTTATCTTCATTGCGGATAAACAGCATATGCTCGGTGATATCGGCCTCGATTGGCACGCCTTCGATATTAACGATGCGCGGCTCTTTTCCAGCAAATAGAGTTCCGGTCAATTCCTTAGTGCGCCCCTCGGTTTCGACCCTGAGACGAATCCCTGTCGGCCATTGCGGATCGCTATCGGTTTTGGTTTCAGAAACAACGATGCCTTTTGATTTGGCAATCTCCGGTGCGTTCACCATATTCACGGAATCGGATATCGCCCCGAGGAGCGCCGCCAGCACACAAGCTGTCAAAGGCTTGGTGTTCAGCTTCGCTGCCGCACCGATATATTCAATCTCGACTTTTTTAAATGCGGTTTCGGTAATCTGTCCCGCAAAACTTCCAAGCTCTGTCGCTAATGCCATATAAGGCTTTAGCTTAGGTGCCTCTTCGGCAGAGATAGACGGCATATTTACCGCATTGGCAACCGCGCCAGTCAGCAAGAAATCCGACATTTGTTCTGCAACTTGAATGGCAACATTTACTTGCGCTTCCGACGTCGACGCACCCAAATGAGGTGTACAGATAACGTTCGGATGACCGAAGAGAATATTCTCTGTCGCCGGTTCCGTTTCAAATACATCGAGCGCCGCGCCAGCCACATGCCCTAAGTCCAAAGCTTCTTTTAAATCCGCTTCGACAATCAAACCGCCGCGGGCGCAGTTGATAATTCGCACGCCTTTTTTCATTTTAGCGAAGGCCGCTTTATCAATCATTTTATTCGTCTTATCAGTCTTTGGTACATGGATAGTGATAAAATCAGACCGCTCCAGTAATTGATCAAGCTCGACTTTCTCGACGCCAAGTTCCGCCGCTTTTTCAACCGACAGGAATGGGTCATAGGCAATGACTTTCATCTCGAGACCAATACCGCGGCGAATTACGATAGATCCGATATTCCCGGCGCCGATCACACCGAGCGTTTTGTTGAATAATTCAACACCCATGAATTTTGATTTCTCCCATTTACCGGCATGGGTCGATTCATTGGCTTGCGGAATTTGACGCGCCAAAGCCATCATCATAGAGATCGCATGTTCCGCCGTAGTTATCGAATTACCAAAAGGCGTGTTCATCACGACGATACCTGCCGCCGTTGCCGCCGGTACGTCGATCGTATCGACGCCAATTCCGGCGCGCCCAATCACCTTCACGCGGGTAATGCCGGAAATAACGTCGGCATTGATCTTCGCGGAAGAACGCGCGGCAATCCCGTCATAATCATTTACAATTTTCTTGATATCTTCGGGTGAAAGTCCGGTCTTGATATCGTAATCAATTCCCCGGGCGCGGAATATATCTTCCGCCAGTCTATCCATTTTATCGGCGATCAGTACTTTAGGCATTTTCTTTTAACTCCATTTTGTCTTGTTGGAAAACAGACCTTGAACCTATCAGGTCTTAAAAATAAAACGAGCATAAAAAAAGCGGCTTATGCCGCTTTCTCAAATGTTTTCGCTGATGTCTCGGCAAACGACCATTCAAGCCATGGCAATAACGCCGCAAGGTCTGAATGTTCAATCGTCGCCCCACCCCAGATACGCAGGCCCGCAGGAGCCGCCGCATAGGACGCAATATCATGCGCGGCATTTTCTTTGGAAAGTAGCGACGTCATATCCTTTACAAATGCCTTACGCGCTTCATCATCCAGCGCACAAAAATCAGCATCGACGATAGATAGACAAATGGACGTACGGGAACGAGTTTCAACGCTAGGAGGCAGGAATTCGACCCAAGATGTTTTCGCAACCCAGTCCTCAATGATTTTCAAATTATCGATACAGCGTTTTTCGGTCGCTTTAGACCCGCCAAGGCTTTCCACCCATTTCAGCGCATCGAGGCAATCTTCAACCGCCATCATCGATGGCGTATTAATGGTCTCGCCAACGAAAATACCGTCGATCAATTTGCCTTTTTTCGTCATGCGGAAAATTTTCGGCAGCGGGCGATCCGGCACGAAATTCTGCAAACGCTCAATCGCACGCGGAGACAATACGATCATCCCGTGACCGCCTTCGCCGCCGAGAACTTTCTGCCATGACCAGGTCGTTACATCGAGTTTGGACCAATCCATTTCATAAGCATAAACCGCCGACGTCGCATCACAGAACGTCAAACCCTTACGATCCGCTTTGATCCAGTCATGGTTAGGAATGCGCACGCCGGAGGTCGTACCGTTCCAGACAAACACTACATCGCGGTCTGTATCGGCTTGGCTGAAATCGACAACTTCGCCGTAACCGACTTTAAACGTGCGCGTATCCGGCAACTTTAATTGCCCGACGACATCTTCCCACCATTCATTCGAGAAATTTTCCCAAACCAGCACATCAACCGGACGTTCGCCGAGCATAGACCATAGAGCCATTTCAATCGCGCCCGTATCCGACGCCGGAACGATGCCAATCTTGTAATCAGCCGGAATATTCAAAGTCTGGCGATGACGCTCGATCACTTCTTTTAATTTATCTTTCCCCTTGGCGGCGCGGTGCGACCTTCCCAGAAAGGCTTCTTTCAGGACATCGACGGTCCAACCCGGACGCTTGGAGCATGGGCCGGATGAGAAATTGGGATTATTTGGTTTGACGGTTGGTTTTTGCATCTGATGTCCTCTTATGGATTATCTAGCACTCGACAGCTTCCTAACCAAGAGCTTTGCGTTGAGCTTCTGGAAATTTTCTCTATTATTCTTTCATGTCATTTTTTCTCGTTTTCGTCGCCGCAGATATCCGCCCTAGTCATCTTGCCCTTATCGAAGGTCTCCTTGATGATTGTCATATTAGATTCTCAACTAAACCCAAGTGGCTCAACCCGCATAAGGCCTGCGAGATTCGCGTTGAGGACAAGCTTTTACCCGAGCAGTGGCAGAAGCTGAAAGACCTGCTGGCACCGGACCGTATCGATGTTTTTGTGACTTCATCAGAGAATCGCCGCAAGAAGATGATGATTGCGGATATGGACGCGACGATTGTTACCACGGAAACGCTGGACGAACTTGCCGAGCATGCGGGACTGAAAGACCAGATATCGGCAATCACCAAACGCGCCATGGCGGGAGAGCTTGATTTCGAAACCGCGCTGCATGAACGTGTCGGCATGTTGAAGGATTTAGGCAATGAAGTCCTGCATAAAACGCTGGAAGAAACGCAATTATCCGAAGGCGCGGATATCCTTGTGAAAGTCATGGCCGCAAATAACGCCACCTGCATTCTGGTCTCCGGCGGCTTTACGTTCTTTACCAAGGTGATTGCCGACCGCGCCGGGTTTCATTTCCATCACGGCAATGTGCTACATATGGAGAATAATGCGCTGACCGGGAAAGTTACCCCGCCTATTCTAGGCAAGGAAGCCAAGCTACAATATCTAAATGAATATGCCGCCAAAAAGGGTTTAACCGCCAAGGATGTTTTCGCGATTGGTGACGGGGCGAATGATTTACCAATGTTAGAGGCCGCCGGACTGGGTGTCGGCTATTACCCGAAGCCGCTGGTCCTGAAATCGCTCGACAACAATATTCTTTACAGTGATTTAACCGCTCCCTTGTATATTCAAGGCTATACGGCGGAAGAGATTAACGAAGCGTTAAACGCTTCCGCGCCTAAAAGGATTCATTAATGTCAGCGGCCAAGACTAAATTTAAAGTTTCCGATGAAGAGCTCGAAGAGCTTATTCATAAATATTGTCGCGACTTCACAGCCCTCGCCCGCATGAACCGTTTCGATCCCATCACTGGGCGCGACAAGGAAATCGAGCAGACGATTTTGATCCTGCTGCAAAAAGGCCGCAAGAATGTCGCGCTGCTCGCTCCTGCCGGGGTTGGTAAAACTGCATTATGTGCGGGTCTTGCCCAGAAGATCGTCGCCAATGAGGTCCCCGAATATTTGAAAGACGCACGCTTGCTGGAGATCGATTTGGCTTCCATGGCTGGCGGAACGGCAGGCCCCGCCGAATTCCAAGGACGATTTATTCCGCTGTGTCGCGGCATTGCCGAGCGGTATCACGATCCTGCCTATCCTAAAACTATCCTCTTCATTGATGAAGTGCACCAGATCATGCCGTCTTGTGAAGGCTCGTCTTACGCGGGTCTCTCCGAAGTGATGAAGCCGTATATGACAGTCGGGGATTTAAATATCATCGGTGCGACCACGCTCGATGAATTCCGTATCTACGTCGCGGTTGATCCGGCACTGGATCGCCGTTTTCAAAAAGTGTTCTTAAGTGTGCCCGATGTACCGCAAACGATCGGCATCGTTAATAATCTAAAATCCGGCTACGAGAAACATCATGGCGTTACCGTACCGGAAAAAGCCGTAGAGATTATCGTCGACCTGACCGAAAAACATATGCGCAAACGTAACCAGCCGGATAAGTCGATTATTATGATGGATGCGGCATTAGCTCACCATGTTCTCCAACATGGACGCGGAGGCGAGCTGAATATGGAGTCGGTTTATTATATGATCTCCACCGAAACTGGTATTAATCCCGAAGCGCTGAAGAAGTAGAACTTATTTCCTTTTCCAGCGTTCGTTATCAATGCCTGTCGATGAAACCACACCCCCTTCTATTCAGACCGCTATAGACCATGCCGAGGAGGCAGGCCTGCGCTATGTGTATGAGACTGATCACGGCATTGCCCGAGTCAAAAAAGGCAAGGGTTTCACATACACCAAAGACGGCAAAACTTTCAAAGACGAAAAGCATCTGGCGCGGATTGCCAAGCTGGCTATTCCCCCGGCATGGCGAGATGTGTGGATTTGCCCGACGCATAACGGGCATTTGCAGGCCACAGGTTTCGATGAACGGGGCCGCAAACAGTATAAATATCACGAAGACTGGCGCACGCGGCGCGATGAAAATAAATTCACTAACATGCTCGCTTTCGGCAAGACCCTGCCTTCTATTCGCCGGAAGGTTTTAAACAGTCTTAATCTGGACGGCTTGCCCAAAGATAAAGTCATTGCTGCTGTTATCCGCCTTCTAGACCGCACCGGACTTCGCGTCGGTAACGATTCATATATGGCAGAAAATCATACTTACGGGCTAACGACAATTCATAAGAAGCATCTGGAGCTGCGGGGCAAGGAAATCGAGTTGGACTTTCCAGCTAAGGGCGGCAAAGTTTTCAAAGGCACTTTAATAGACGCGAAAGTCGCAAAGGTTATTTCTGACCTGGAAGATCTTCCAGGTCAGCGCCTGTTCAAATTTCAAGGCGATGATGGCGCTTCACATACCATTGGCTCTAGTGATATCAATTCATGGCTACATGAAAACTTCGACGGCAACATGACCGCCAAAGATTTTCGGACCTGGAATGCCTGTTCCTTTTTTCTGGAAGAAGCCTTGAAGCATTGCACGGAAGGAGCCAAATTTGAACTTAAACCAGTTTTAAAGGCTGTCTCCGAACAACTCGGCAACACACCCGCCATTTTAAAGAAAAGTTATGTTCATCCTGAGCTTGTCGATCTTTATCGTACCGGATGTTTTTTAAATAAAGAATGGGACCATAAGAATTTGAAAGAAACAACCAACGGCTTAAACAAAATTGAGAATCTGCTTTTAGGCTGGCTGGACAAAACTTACGGTTAGAAAGAGATCCAGCCCAGCATAATAACGGCTAATGTTGCCGCCGATACGAGAACCCATAGCATAATGCCTTGCACGAAAGGTTTAAACCCGACTTGGCGCAAAAGATTTTTCGTCAATCCAGCGCCGATTAAAAACAAAACCAAAATCATCAGCCGCTTGGCGGATAGTTCGATGATCTGGCCGATCCTATCCAATGATGGCGCATAACTGATAAGAAGTGACATCAACAAAAATCCGCCGATAAACCAACAACGTTTGACAATTGATAAAAATGGAATTTTCCCTTCTTTTTTTGACCAAAACATACCGATTACAAATGCCAGCGGGATAATCCATATGGCGCGGGCCAGCTTCGTTGTCGTCGCTATTTGCGTGGCTTCACCGCCATATTGAAGAGAAGCGCCGATCACCGAGCTTGTATCGTGAATAGCAAGCCCCGCCCACAGCCCGAACTGTGCCTGCGTTAAATCCACCGCATGCCCAATAAACGGAAAAATAACCAGCGCCGCTGCGTTCAACAAAAACACTGTACAAAGCGAGATGGCGATAGTGTCTGACCTGGCATCAATCACGCGTGAAATAGCGGCAATTGCAGACCCGCCGCAAATCGCTGTCCCCGCCGTGATCAATAAAGATATTGATTTGTCGAGTGACAGGAATTTACCAATAGCAAGGCCGAGTATAAAAGTAAAAGTAATGCCAGCGAGCGTATAGACGATTCCATGTGCTCCGACGCGCAAGGCTTCGTTTAACGGGACGCCTGCGCCGAGACCGACAATGGCGATCGCCATCAGCCATCCGGCATGAAATTTGGTTTTTTCCTGATAGGGATTACCCATCAGCAGGGCAATAGCAGTGCCAAGAATCAAGGCGACAGGCGAAGAAATCAATCCACTCAGCGCAAGCAGCGCACCGAGCGGGATAAGAAAATTCTTAATCGGCAAGATAGTACTCAACTGTTGTCACAACGCGCACGGTTTTATCGGGAGTTTCGGTTTCGACGATATTCGGATCGCGCGGCAGAATTTCGAACACACCCTGATTGGCGCTTCTTATTTGGCCAACTTCCTGCCCGCTATCCTTGGCGAATTGCTCAGCGGAGGTACGCGCGTTCTTCGTCGCCTCGGCAATCATTTGCGGCTTTATATCGTTGAGTTTGGTAAACATATATTGAGGCGCAGGATTATAGCCGCCATTGGGTTGGCCCAGAACGACACCGTCTTTGATCAGCTGCGATACATTCTGCGAGGCCTTTATCATGGATTCAACATCATTCGTGCGGGCGATCAAGGCTTGGGACAACACATAACGCGGGCCGCCATCGCCCCCGCCCGAGGAATAGGTTTGCGCTTGTTTATCGGCGACCTGAATGCTTTGAATCCGAATATCGTTTTCACTTAAGCCATTGGCTGTCAAAAAAGCCGTCACTTTTTCACGGTTTACTTCAAGCTGGCTTTGCGCCTGCGACAAGTCATTACCCGTAACCGTGAAGTTCACAGACCAAACGGCAAGATCAGCGCGCATGTCTTTGGTTGCCAAGCCTTTGACAGTGACAAAACGATCATAGCTTCTGAAATATTTCAGGCCTTCGAAAATCTTGAAACCGGAAAACGCCAGTGCCAAACCGATAATGCCAAGACCGGCGAATAACAGGATAGAACTGCAAGAAGATTTACATTCATTCGTCATAGCGTTTCTCCAAATATGATTTTATCGTCTGTATTTAATATCCGATATTCGCCCTCTTTCATATCGTCAATCGTGAGGCCGCCGATTTGAAAGCGGTGTAAATCCTCTACATGATTACCGATCGCGCCGAACATACGGCGAATTTGGCGGTAGCGGCCTTCCTGCAAAATCATAATCCCGCTTTTCGGCCCGTCCGGTTGCCAGATGGCAGGCTTCAAAGCCTTCGGATCGTTGGCGAAGCAAAAAACACCGGAAAAGAATGTTTCTGTTTCGTCGCCTTTTAGATCATCACGCAAGGTAACGCGATAATATTTTGAAACATGGACTTTCGGCGAAATGATTTTATGCAAGAGCTGTCCATCATCCGTCATCAACACCAAGCCCGTCGAATCCTTATCAAGACGTCCGGCAGCGGACAGAGGTGGCGTGCGGTATTTCCAGCGCTCCGGCAATAAATCATAAATCAATAAACCTTGCTCGTCATGCGAACAGGTGTAATTTTTTGGTTTATTCAAAACAATTGTCAGCGGCGCGACGGGATCAAGCGGTACATGGTCATATGTCGCAAGATGCAAGTCTTTCATAGATACTTGCGCGGATGGATCGCGATAAGGCTTGTTATCTATATAAAATACTCCGCGCTTGACAGCGGCGGCGACGTCCTTGCGGGAGCCGTATCCTAAATTGGATAAAAGCCTGTCGATCCTGATTTTGCTCACTTGATTGCCTCGATAATTTTAAAGCCTTTGTCTTCTCTGACTATTCTATGAGATAAAAATTTTTCGCCGATCAATTCTTCATAAGGCAAATGATTATTGGCGACCATGAGCAAAATACCACCCATTTTCAAACTCGAAGAAGCATTGGTAATAAATGCCCTACCAAGCTCCGATGATTCCTTTTTGCCGATATGAAATGGCGGGTTCATGACGATAAAATCTAGATTACACAGATCAACTGGCTTACTTAGATCAGCCTGACGAATTTCAATCTTATCTTTCCAATGAGTGAGGTTTTTTTCGCAAGCCTGAAGCGCACGAATATCGCGGTCTATACAAATCAACTTTTTGATTACCGTGTTTTCTAATAATTTTACACCAATCACCCCGATACCGCAGCCGAAATCTGCACCTTTGCCTGAAAGACGCTCCACATGCGGCAAGATCAAGGCCGTTCCTTTATCCAGTCCTTCCCAGCTGAACACACCCGGCTGACTCCAAAGACCATCCTGTCGCTGTTGCAATCCGCCTTGTTTAAGTGCCTGATTAATGCTGTCGGCATGCGCCTCTTGCGGCTTCACCGTCCACACCACACGGCATTTATGTTTTGAGACATCAGTTATCTCTAAATCAAATTCTTTTAGGATTTTGCCGAGGGATTTTCCGCCTGCATCATTTGCCGCCGCCACGGCCAGCACGCCATTCTCCTCGATCTGCTGCAAAGCGAGAGAAAGCAGATACCGAGTTTCACTTTTTTGCTTGGGTGCCATTAAAAGCACGGATTTATATTTCTCCGTTTTTGGCTGCATTTGCGTTTCCGGATTCCAGAAATCAGCGCCCGGAAATCGGGGTTTTATTTCAAATAAATTATCATTTATGACAAGAAGCGGTAAAGACAAGGATAATCCCACCTCCTCACACGAATAAAAAACGGCACGCGATACATCAGACATGGTTTGAACCTTATGGAATTGAAATTGATTTGAGAAGACCAAAGCTACCTGCCTTGCGACATTTATGTCATTGACCTCACCGGAAGGATGTTTAAACAAAGAGCCATGAGCAAAATGCATTATTATGCGAATAAAGGCGATCTGACAGTCGGCCCCATCCGCAAACATCTGGTCCGCCTGACCTTGCCAATGGTGACCAGTCTTTTTGCCATGATTAGTTTCCAACTCGTGAATACTTTTTATATTTCCCGTCTCGGCACGACAGAGCTTGCTGCGATTAGCTTCACCTTCCCCGTCACTTATATCATCTTCAGCCTGTTTCTCGGCTTCGGCATTGCCACTTCTTCGGTTGTCTCACGGCTTCTTGGCGAAAAAAAGCCGGACGATGTACGACGCATTATTTCTCATTCCTTGCTGATGGTTTTTATCACAAGCGCAGCAATGGCAGGTACGGGGCTTTTATTTCTCGATCCATTGTTCCTGTTAATTGGCGCGCAAGAAGGTTTATTGCCCCTTATTCGCGATTACATGCATCTTTATTTTATAGGTACTTTCTTTATCTGCCTCCCGCTCGTCATCAATGCCTCGCTGCGTGCTGCCGGGGATGCGAAGACACCTGCGATTATTATTACGTCCGCAGCGCTGGCCAATGCAGTGATCGATCCGATTTTGATCTTCGGCCTTTTTGGCTTTCCTCGTCTTGAACTACAAGGCGCGGCAATCTCGACGCTGCTTACCAGTTTCGTTGCAACCATGGTTGGCTTATATATCATGCAAAAGCGCGGCATGATTTCACTGTCTGCTTTCGTCGATTTCTCGGAATTTAAAAACTCGATGCTGCGCATTCTAATGATCGCGCTTCCTGCCGGTATCACGAGTGGTCTCCCGTCCATCGTCAATTCGGTTATTCTATCCCTGCTTGCAAAATCGGGTGAAGCGCCGGTGGCTGCTTTCGGTGTTGCATCGCGCGTTGAAGCATTTTGCTTTATTATCATGATGGCGCTGGCTTCCGGCATGGCACCGATTATCGGACAGAACTGGGGAGCGAGGAAAATAGATCGCGTCCGCGAAACGATCAAAGATGCCATTCTATTCTGCGTTTTATGGTCTGTTTTCGTAGCGATTATTCTGGGCATCTTTGCCAATTTCTTCGCCGATATTTTTTCTAGCGATGCTGAAGTTCAGAAATATATTGCTCTCTATTTTCTTATCGTACCGTTCACCTATGCGCTTAGTAACATTGTTAATGGCTGGGCTTCGGCCTTTAATGCAATGGGTAAACCGCAATATTCTGCCGGTATGCTGTTTCTGAAATTAATAGCTCTTCTTATTCCTGCCCTTTATGTTGGTTATACAACTGCAGGCGTGGAAGGTGTCTTTATCGCGATCGCCCTTATCAATGTTTTAACTGGAATCGCCTTTCATATTTTTGGCTGGAAATATGCAACTGCCCGCTGAACTCCGTGCGCGTATCGATGCGCTGTTATCATCCGAGAATAAAAAGGCGTTATCATCTGCTGCACAGGATGTCTCACTCAAATACCGTCGCGAAAGCGATACGACTAATTTACAAATATCGGGAATAGCAGAGGCGCAGGCATATGTTGCCACGCGCCTGCCTGCAACCTGGTGTGCAGTTACCAAGACATTACAATCCTATTTGGAAGTCGATCCTGAAGCTAAAATAAATTCAATTCTCGATTTGGGCGCCGGACCGGGAACTGCCGCTTTGGCTGCGCAGAATATATGGCCGGATGCCGCTGCAACACTCTTTGAACCCAATCAATATTTAAGAGACATCGGGCAAAGACTAGTCGAGGGTGGCAATTGGCAAAATGGCAAACTGCAAAATTTTTCAACCGATCAAAAATATGATCTGGTTTTATCTTCTTATGTATTGAATGAAATAAGCGGCGATCAACATGACATTTTGCAGAACATCTGGACCGCTACAGAAAAAACGCTGGTGATTATCGAGCCCGGCACGCCGCACGGCTATGCAACGCTTTTAAAGGCGCGTGATTATTTCCTCTCAATCAACGCCAATATAGCTGCGCCTTGCCCGCATGAATTCGAATGCCCGTTAAGAGGCAGCGAAAGATGGTGCCATTTCTCTGTTCGCGTCGACCGCAGCAAGCTCCATCTACAAACCAAGGCCGATGCAAGATTATCTTACGAGGACGAAAAATTCTCCTATCTTGTCGTTACCCGCCATCAAACGCCCAAACCGCGCTTCCGCGCTTTGGGGCAGCCGCACGGCCAGAAAGTCGTGACATTGGAAACTTGCCAGAACAGCGGACGATTTGAAGTGATGCAATTGTCCAAGCGCGATGCTGAATATAAACTAGTCCGAAAAATAGATTGGGGAGATGCTGCCTATCCTGTTCAGGATGATTAATCATCCTATATAATGACCTTAAAGGACGACAATGAAGATTCTTTTTAGCAACCTTGGCTATGCGCGTGGCATTGATGGATCGCTCTGGCATCACGTCTCGCGGGCAGGCCGGCATTTTTACTGCACTGTGCCGCCGCAGCAATTAGCCTTGTCACAGCTTAAGGAAGTGATGAATACGGAACAGCCAGATCTTTGCTGCTTCGTAGAAATTGACAGAGGCGCTTTCCATTCTTCCTATTTCAACCAGATGGAAGCCTTGCGTGACGACGCATATCGCTTTTCTGACATTACCAATAAATATGGAGAGGATCATTTCCTATCTCGCCTTCCGTTTCACAAAAGTAAATGCAACGGCTTTTTGGCAAAACATGATCTGTTATTTGAAAAACTTTATTTTAAATCCGGCCGCAAACGCCTGATTTACCGCGTTGCCTTACCCGAAGGCGTTATGGTGTATTTCGCGCATTTTTCCCTACAAGGCCATGTAAGGATTCAGCAATTCAATGAAATCGGCGCCATGATCAATGAAGACGGACGACCTTCAATCCTTCTGGCAGATTTCAATATTTTCCAAGGTTTTTCCGAGATTGCAGAATTACTCAATATCGCGAATTTGAAACTCATGAACCGCGACGGCGAGCACACATTCCGTTTTCACAAACGCCAGCATATTCTGGATTTATGCCTCGCCACGGATAATATCGCAGGGCGCATAAATTTGAAAATCATACCGCAACCTTACTCCGATCATGCTGCCTTATTTTTGGAAATCAAATGAAGATTCCCGACAATATCGAATGGGCCGATACACCCTCTGAAGCCATCACCCTTCAACAAAAATTACATGAGAGCGTTTTTCTACAAAATGATTTTAAGAATATAAAAACGATTTGCGGCGTCGATTGCAGTTACGATTTGCAAACCAATATCAGCCGGGCCGTTTTATGTGTTTTTTCTTATCCTGAACTTGAATTGATTGAATCGGCCATGGCACATTTGCCAACAGCATTCCCTTATGTACCAGGCCTTTTATCTTTTCGTGAGATTCCGGTTATCCTCGAAGCCTTTAAAGTAATCTCTACCAAACCCGACTTGCTGATGGTTGACGGCATGGGGATCGCGCATCCGCGCCGCATGGGCATTGCCACGCATTTAGGTCTGTGTCTTGATATTCCGTCCATCGGCGTCGGTAAATCTCTTCTCTGCGGGCGATACGATATGCCGGGACTTTTGACAGGCGATCAAAGCCCCCTCATTCATAAAAAGGAATTGATCGGCACCGTTTTGCGCACAAAGGATAATACCAACCCATTATTCATTTCTCCCGGCCATAAGATTGATCACGAGACGGCGGTACAAATGGTCCTCAATTGCATGGGCAAATATAAATTACCAGAACCAACGCACACGGCAGATAAATTTTCAAAAATCCGCCCTGCCAAAACACCGCCTATTCAAGGGAACTTAATATAGCTCAAAAGCGTTTGCCTTCTTTAGGCAAATTTTTAGATGGTATATTTTATGGCTTTTCAATTCAGACAACATAAGATTTTGACAGCCATTAGCGCCGTCTTCGCGCTTTTATTTTTGGGTGTTGTTATTCTTGTTCTTTTCTCCGAACCGATTATACGGTCCTTTACCAATCACAAGGCGGGCGGAAAAATCGGACGTGAATTTGCCATTGATGGTGCCCTCGATATCAATTGGGACTGGAACAAGACGCGTGTTCACGCAGAAAAAATTCGCCTTGCCAATGCCCAAGGATATGCAGAACCAGAAATGGTAACAATCGAATCTATTGACTTCGATTTTAAACCAGCAAAGCTTCTTTTGGGTCGTCTTGAATTCGGTGAAATCGAAATCAATAAGCCGAATATCGTTCTGGAGAAAAAAGCACCCGGCGAAACTAATTGGGAGTTCCCCGCATTATCGAACGCCAATCTGGCCAGTGAAGCGGCTATACCGGACAGCCGCAAAAATTTCCCTATCATCGGCAATATAATGATTAATAACGGGCGATTGATTTATCGGGATGGCGTGAAAAATCTGAATCTCGATTTAGAGCTGGAAACCGTGAGCGGCAGCGGCGGCACTAAGAAAAAGAATGGTGCCGGCTTTAAAATCTCAGGCGACGGTTTGCTGCAAAAGCAGAAATTCGTTCTTGACGCCAGCGGTGGTTCTCTGGAGGCATTGCGCGACTCTTCCCAAGATTTTCCTCTGAATTTAAAACTCGTTATGGGTCCAACTGAAATTGTCGTCAACGGCGCTTTCAAGGACCCCGTTAAAATGACTGGTGTCGATGCATCCCTTGAAATAAAAGGTCATAATTTGGCCGATATTTTCTATTTAACGGCCATCCCCCTTCCACCAACACCACCCTATTTATTGAAAGGTCAATTGACCAAAGAAGGCGAAGTCTGGGGATATAAAGACTTTACCGGTAAAGTCGGCGGCAGTGATCTATCTGGCAATTTATCTTACGACACGAGCGGGGAGCGCGGTTTCCTGAAAGCTGAACTGGTTTCCAATCTTCTCGACAGTCGTGACCTTGGCGGTTTTATCGGCTTATCTCCTGATGGCAAAAATGCCGCGCCCGAACAAAAAGCTGAAGCTGCGAAGGAAAAGGCAGACTCAAAACTGATTCCAGATGTTCCATTAGAAGTGAAGCGTTTGCGAGCTGCCGATCTTGATGTCACCTTAAAGGCCAAGAAAATTGAAGCCCCGGGTCTGCCATTTAAAGGTCTCGATGTCCGTTTTGATCTACAAAATGGTATTTTGAAATTGGACCCGCTGAATATCGTTCTTGCCGATGGCACGGTTGATGGATCTGTCGAAATCAACGGCCAGCATGACATTCCGCCCATGAAGATGGATTTGAATTTGCGTAAATTGAGCTTGAAGCAATTCTTTGGCAATACACGCTTCGAAGAAACTACCCAAGGGTATTTCGGCGGGAAGGTTAATCTCGCCGGAACCGGCGCTTCGTTGGCAGATGTTCTTGCTACCAGCAATGGTAATCTGTCCATCATTATGTCGGGCGGCACGATAAGCCTTCTTCTTGTAGAAGCATCCGATCTTGATATCGGGCAAGCCCTGCCTCTTTTTATGGGGAAAGATAAAGCAACACCCATTCGCTGCGGCGTCATGGATTTCAATGTTAAAAACGGTATTTTAAAATCTAAAATATTTGTGCTCGATACGGCCGATTCTCTTTTGCTAGGAAATGTCGGCATCGACATGAAACGGGAATTAATTAGCGCCAAATTAGATTCAAAACCTAAAGATAATAGTCTGTTATCCGCCCAAACACCCATTATCGTATCTGGGGAGCTCAAAAAACCATCAATTGGCATCGACCCTGCGCGCGCGGGCGCAAGAGGAGCGGCTGCAGCTATTCTTGGCACTTTATTAACGCCTTTTGCAGCTATTATTCCCTTTATTGAAGCCGGGGATGTGCAGAATGCCAATTGCCGCGCCTTGATTAATGAAGCAAAGAAATAGCTTAACAATAGAAAATTTACCTATCTCTGATAAGGTTTCAGGATGAATAAATTATCTTTCCACAAAAGTATTATTTCTTGGTTCTTTCTGACATTCGTCGTTCTTGCTTTGATTGCCTATACGAATTATCGCAACTTTAAACAAATGCACACTGAAAAGGATTGGATCGATCATACCTATACTGTGATCGCTAGTTTAAACGGCGTTTTATCGGACCTGAAAGATATCCAGTCGTCACAGCGTGGCTATGTCATCACCGGACAAAAAGATTACCTGACGCCTTATTCCATCGCTATACCCGAGTTGAGCGACAAACTGGAAAAGTTAAAAAACTTGGTCGCGGATAATTCTCTTCAGGAAAAAAGGCTTTCCCGTGTAACAAATGAAGCCAATGCCCGGGTAAAAATCGCTGAAAAAATTATCAATGCTCATGACACTGAAGGACAAGCTTCTGCTTTCGCCCTGGTGAAGGAGGGGTCAGGCAAAAGAGAGATGGACCAGATTCGGGCTCTGGTAGCTGAAATGATCGCCGAAGAAAATCATCTTCTGGAGATGAGAAAATATAAAGCTTCACAAACGACCTTAGCGACGCTCAAAACCGGCGCGAGCGGCATAGCAATTTGTACACTTATTCTTATCATCGTCTTCTGGCTAATCTACGCAGAAAGCAAAAAAAGAGAAGAGACGGAATCGAATTTGCAAGCCGCTCTTGAACATATGGAGCAAGCAAATAATGAGACGACCATGCTTGGTAAATTATCTGATTACATGCAGAGCTCTCAATCGATTGAAGAGGCTTTAAATGTAATTAATTCTTATATACCGGAATTATTGCCCGACTCCGATGGAGCAGTAGGTGTTTTTGAGAATTCTCGTAATAGAATAGAAACCATGGCGTGCTGGGGTCTGAGTAAAGACAATATTTCCAAGAATTTTAATCCCGATCAATGCTGGGGTCTGCGCCGTGGTAAGGCACATTATTTTGTCCCCGGCGGTACCGAGCCTTGCTGTGAACATTTTCTGGAAGAGCCTAAGGGAGCCAGCTTGTGTTTACCAATGCAAGCACAAGGAGAAACTATAGGTCTTTTTGTATCGGTCGTTGATAACGTCAAAAAGGCCAGCAAAGAGAAGGTGGCATTTTGTCGTCGTGTTAGCGAGCAAATTTCTCTTGCTGTTGCCAATTTAAATTTACAAAACAAACTGCGCGATCAATCGATTCGTGATCCTCTAACAAAAGCCTATAATCGTCGTTATCTAGAAACTACCCTTGAGCGTGAATTAAGTCGCGCTGAGCGTAACAGCGAACCATTAAGTGTTCTGGTCCTCGACGTCGATCATTTTAAAAAATTCAATGATTCAATGGGCCACGACGCAGGGGATGCACTTCTTATCCAGTTTGCAAATCTCTTGCAGAAAAGCGTGCGCAAGGAAGATATGGTCTGCCGCTATGGCGGTGAGGAATTCGTGATTGTCATGCCGATGGCAAGCCTTGAAATGGCAACCTTAAAAGCTAACAAGATATGCGATGCAACGCGCAATATGAAACTCAATTTTTCTAACAAGGACATTAAGTCTGTTACCGTTTCAATCGGCGTGTCCACATTTCCTCTACACGGCACGACAGGGCAAGATCTTGTTACGGCTGCAGATACCGCGCTATACCAATCAAAGCAAAACGGCCGCGATCGCGTCACGGCAGCTACCCTTGTAATCACTTAATTTCGTCCGGCCTGACTTCCATCTTCCTGAATTTAGGGGAAATCAGAGCAGTTGTTCCGGCAACGATCAATGTGCCGATACCGCCGAAGACAATTGACGGCACGAGGCCGAACAGTTTAGCGGCCAGACCAGACTCAAACGCACCAATTTCATTGGATGAAATAATAAACATGCTGTTCACCGACGATACACGCCCGCGCATATGATCCGGTGTTAGAAGCTGCATCAGCGTGCCTCGAATAACCATGCTGACGCTATCGAAGGCACCGCTTAATGCAAGAAATATAACGGCCATCATAAAAGTCTGACTTAAACCAAAACCGAGCATGCATGCACCAAAGCCTGTCACCGCAAGCAAAAGTCTCTTGGCTGAAATGATTTTCATCGGGCTGACAGCCAGAATAAGCGCCATAGTAACAGATCCTATTGCAGGTGACGCGCGCAAGATACCAAGACCTTCGGCGCCTGATTTCAATACCTGATCGGCAAAGGCCGGCAGCATAGCAACAGCCCCGCCGAATAATACAGCGAACATGTCGAGCGCCATAACCGACAACAGCACGGGATTATTCAGGATAAAGCCCCAGCCTTCCTTGATACTTTGTACAGCTGGCAAACGATTTGCCGTTTCGCGTAAAATTGGATCGATCTTGATCGCAAAGATTAATAGAAAACATGCTGCCATAAAAAACGCCGGAAGAAACCATGCAATAGATGCGCCGAAACCCGCATAGATGAGCCCGGCCAAAGCCGGACCGCCAATCGCGGCAGTTTGAAAACTGCTGCTCATCCATGCAGACGCGGCCGGCATATCTGATTTTTTGACGATCTGCGATAGCAGCGTGAAGGAAGCAGGCATATAAAAACTACGGGCAACGCCGGAAATAAATACACCGGCAAACATGAATGGCAGGATATTTATATCTGTTTTAAGATAGCCGCCCGCCAATAATAACAAAATGCCAGTGTTCAGAAATTGAATCCCCTGACACCATTTATAGACTTTTTTCGGCTGTGAATGATCCACGATATACCCTGCAAACAATGCGCAAGTAATCGCCGGTATGGCTTCGGTTAGCCCGACGAGACCGAGCATAAGCGGATTTTTAGTGATAGAGTAAATCTGCCATCCGACGATAACGGCCTGCGCCTGCAGTGCCAAAGCTCCGAACATACGCGTAAACAAGATGAGTCGAAAGTTACGGTTTTGAAGAATTTTGAATGAAAGCGCCATATATATACAAAAAGTGAATTGTTATTGGCGAGCAAGCGGCAAGGTAATTTTAAAGACCGAGCCTTTGCCAAAACTGCTCTGGACATCAATTGTCCCATCCATGGCTTCTGTCAAGGTTTTCGTGATCGCAAGCCCCAGGCCCGTCCCGCCATATTTCCGATTGATGCTGGAATCGGCCTGAACAAATTTATCGAAGATGGAATTTATCTTATCCGGAGAGACACCGATACCTGTATCGGAAACTGAAATTTCCACATGATCGATTTCATTATTACTGGCTGGCCTCGTATCGATTGAGATCGTGACGCTGCCTTCTTCAGTGAATTTGACCGCGTTACTACAAAGATTTAATATCACTTGGCGAATTCGCACTGGATCGCCTTTATATTTTAAATCGGCTTTCTTCCCTACCGCTCTAAATTCGATACCCTTTTCTTCCGCTTTAACCGACATCATAGATGAAATATCGGACACAATTTTACCAAAATCAAATGGGATATTTTCAAGCTCGACCGAGTAAGCCTCTATACGAGAAATATCGAGAAGGTCATTAATCAAATCAAGAAGAGAATCTGCACTTATCTGTAATGTCTGGATAAATTCCTTTTGCTTATCGCTAAGCGGCGAACTCCTCGATAGAATATTTGAAAGACCGATCACTGCGTTCATTGGCGTTCTAATTTCATGGCTCATATTTGCCAAAAATTCAGACTTCGCTACGTTTGCCGCTTCTGCTTTATCCTTGGCTTCCCTCAATTCTATCTCGAGATCCTTTCTTTCCTGCACTTCCTGCATCAATTCGGAATTTCGCTTTTCGATCTCAGAGATATAATATTTAAGCTTAGCTTGTTGCTGCTCATTTTCTTTACGCAGACGAAGTTTCGTAATCGCGGCCCTGATGACGTGGGGCAATAGATCGAGATATGTCTGGCTTATATCCTTTGTGATGTAATCTTCCGCGCCGAATTTGATTGCTTCCACTGCCAGATGCTCGTTGCCGCCAACCGTTAGCATGATAACCGGCGGCTCTCCATTTACGGGGGCCAATGTTTTGAGCATGTCGAGGCCATTCATGCCCGGAAGCGTATAATCAAGCAAAATAGCGTCAAATTCTTGCTTCTCTAGCAATTCCAGCGCCGCTTCGCCGGAAACAGAAATCTGAATAATAAATCCTTCGCGCTCCAGCCGCTTCTGAAGCAACTTTGCCAGACCTTCATCATCCTCGACGTAAAGGATACGAATATTGTTATTCCCGTATCCTGAAGGCATATTATTTATCTTCGCCCGGTACTTTTACGACAGCAAGAAGTAAACCCAGCTTACGGATTGAATCCGCGAAAGCTTCATATTCAACAGGCTTTGTGACATAGACATTACAGCCCAGCGCGTAACATCTCTCGACTTCGCGCGGATTATCAGTCGTCGTCAGAATAATGACCGGAATGAGCTTGGTGGAATTATCTTTTTTGATCGCTTCCAGAATTTGAAAACCGTCAAGCTCCGGCAGGTTTAAATCAAGAAGAATCAGCATCGGGCTTGCAGGACGATCCTTGGCAAACTCACCTTTGCCAAGAAGATATTCCGCCGCCTTGCGCCCGTTATCGATATGAACGATTTCGTTCATGATTCCTGCCCGGCGTAGATTCTTTTCAATTAATTTCGCATGGCCTTCATCATCCTCGATCATAACAATTGTGACATTTTGCGCTTGCGCTGTCATTTTAATGCATCCTTTTTCAACGAGTTAGAAATAGTAAAATAAAAAGTTGTCCCAAGTCCCGGCGTCGATTCCACCCAGATTTGTCCGCCAAGACGGCGTAACGTTGTGCGAACATAAGCCATGCCCATGCCTTCGCCCGGAATATTATCGGTATTACCGGCACGGCGATATATCTCGAATATTTTCAAGTAATCACTGTTATCAATCCCGCGCCCGTTATCCTTAACCCAGAACTTTGTTTCGCGATATGTGCGGGAACCGCCAATCTCAATCTGCCCCTGACGGGACGGGTCCATATATTTAATTGCATTATCAATTATGTTAGCAAAAACCTGCTCAATCGATAACTGGTCAGCCACGACATTCGGCAATGAATTAAGAGTGACTTCAATATGCTGGCTGCTAATCGTATGATGCAGCGTGTCCAGAATATGACGCACAACCCTTTCCGTCTCTACTGTCCGGAAATCTATATTGCGGCGGCCAATCCGGGATAATTCAAGGATAGCATTGGTCAACTTATCCATCTTTTCGACCGATGAATGAATATATTTCAGGGCATCCGGAATATCATGATCGATAATATCCAGTGCCTTTTTTCCTTCACTCGCCGAAAGCTTGTCCATGTTGATTTCCAATATAGGCCGCAATTCGTCAACGCTATATTTCATCTCGGTAGCGAAACCTTTAAGATTGACTAATGGCGAGCGAAGATCGTGCGACGCGATATAAGTAAAACCTTCCATTTCCTTATTGGTGCGAAGCAAATCTTCTTCAGCGGTTTTTTTGCGATAAGTTAGAAAGGCTACAAATATATTGGCCACAAGAAGACCAATCGCAGATAAGGCGGCAGCCAGAAAAAGCGTGTTGACGAAGTTTTTCTGTAGCCTTTCCTGTTCGTTCTTACGCTGATTGAGAAGCTTCATTTCATTGTCAATCAGGCCATTATGAATTTCACGTACTTTCTCCATACGCGGTTGGGTTTCGCTTATATCGAAGGCATCCACGAACATCTGGTTCTTCTTGGCTGTTTGCTGTGATCTTGAAATAACCTCAAGATCATTTATTGCTTCAGAATAGCTTTTCAGCCGAACGCGTTGTTCACTATTATCTTTCACAAGTTTATTCAGGTGACCAAACGACTTCTTTATGACGTCGTTATAAGTATTATATGAAGTCAGATAATTTTCATCCCCGGTAATGATATATGAACGATGTGAGATTTGGCGATCCTGCGCTGCCGTGAACAGGCGATAGCCTTCGGTAATGACTTCATATGTATGCGCCACCCATTCCTTCGAAGTCGCTATCGTTTCATTTTTCTCATACAATAAAAAAGCAGCAACATTGATACCAACGCAGAAAAGCGCAAATATGATGAGGAACCAGCGTCTAAAATAATTATTATCAAGCATAGAGGAAACTATATCTTAATTTATAAATTTCGAAAATAAAAAGAGCGGAGGAATGATTCTCCGCTCTTTAACTAAGATATAATTTCTATTTAATCTGCAGCTTGAACGCCACCGGCATCTTCAACTCCGCCAGCTTCTTGAGGGCAACGAACGACTGTTACATGATCTGGCAAGACGCGATCTACTGCATTTGAAGTTGTAGCCTGTAGATTTACATCGCGGCACTGGCCATCGATAATATCATGCGCTGCGGTATAAGGACGTGGCGCCTGGGATGCAGGGACGAAACCGGAACCGGCACAAGCTGTTAAAGAGACAGCAGCTGCTGCTGATAAAAGTAGTAGATTAATTTGTTTTTTCATAAAAATTCTCCTGTAATTCTTCTTGTTTAAAATCTTTGAAATACTGATGCCTGACTAACTAAATGTACAGGGAATAGTTCCCGCGCTTTCCATTTTGCATTTCATTTACATTCAAGAGAACTTTTTACGTTTGATTGCGTTTGTGATGTCTATTCATAGCTAAGATTATTTTAAAGGAAGATTTCATGACGCTTTCAACAGTACTTTTAATTGTACTTATTATTCTTCTAATCGGCGCCCTGCCTTCATGGCCGCATAGTCGCAACTGGGGTTATGTTCCAAGCGGCGGTTTGGGCCTTGTCGCCCTTATTATCATTATTCTACTTCTCCTAGGCAGAATTTAAGAAAGAGCTGGCTGATGCAGAAATTTCGTGACGCTTTATTAATGGCAGCATCAGCTGGCGTCCTGCTTGGCGCAGCTTCAGTCGCTGTTAATGCGGAATCCATGAGTAATTCCCCGGCGATTCAGGATTTGTCATTAGACAGTAACACAATGAAACGGGCTGATCGCGATATGAAGAAGGTTCTGGAGGAGCTTGCTTTACTTGGCGGAAAACCAATTGAAACATTGACTGCCAAGGAAGCCCGGCTCCAGCCAACGCCGACCGATGCGGTAAAATCCCTTTTGAAGAAAGACGGCACCAGCATTGAAGAAATCAATGCCGAGCTTGGCGTCGTGACAAAGGACGTTACTTATCCGGCTGGTAAAGGCGAACAGAAAGCGCGCATCTATATGCCGGAAGAAAAATCCGATAAGCCATTGCCGGTCATTGTTTATTACCATGGCGGCGGTTTCGTGATTGCCGATATCGATGTATATGACGGAGCGCCGCGTAATATGGCGAAATTGGCAAAGGCTATTATTGTCTCTCCCGAATATCGCCATGCACCGGAAAACAAGTTCCCAGCAGCTCATGACGATGCTTTCGCCGCGTATAAATGGGCAGTTGAAAATGCCGCATCATGGGGCGGTGATCCGGCTAATATTGCCGTGATGGGCGAAAGCGCCGGTGGTAATCTGGCAGCCAATGTTGCTATTGCCGCGCGCGATGCCAATATACAAAAACCTGTTCACATGGCCTTGATCTATCCAGTTGCTGGTAACGATATGATGACTGAATCTTATCGTGAAAATCAAAATGCCAAGCCATTGAATAAAGCTATGATGGAATGGTTTGTTAAGAATACAATCAAAACTGATAAGGATAAGAACGACCCGCGTATCAATCTGGTCGCGGCCAATCTTTCAAATTTACCGTCTGCGACTGTCATTACGGCTGAGATCGATCCGCTTCGTTCCGATGGTAAGCTTCTGGCCGGAAAACTGGAACAGGCCGGCAGCAAAGTTAATTACAAAGACTATGAAGGCGTAACCCATGAATTCTTCGGCATGGGCGCGGTCGTCGGTGAGTCCGTCGCCGCCATGAAAACAGTGGCCGACGATTTTGAAAATGCTTTTAATGCCAAGAAAGAAAAGAAACAGGCCGCGCAATAATTCTCATAACTCTTAAAAAGCCCTGCCCTACTGGCGGGGCTTTTATTTTAGCCGTTATTCGTCTAGAGCTTAAGTCAATGACTCGTTTTAAATCTGCACGGTTTGTCTTTCTAGTATTGCTGTTGGCAATTTTCGTCAGAAGCCTGATCCCGCTTGGCTATATGCCAGACACGAAAACTGGATCAATGATCACGATATGCAGTGGTCTGGAAATAAAGACAATTTTTGTTGCAGATAAAGATACACCACCAAACCACGAGCAAGATACCCATGAGCCGTGTCCCTTTGCCCCGCCTGTCCTTGCCGAAACGCGTATAGATTTTTCTATCGGCGATTTTGTCTCTGTTGCTTATGCAAAATTCCATCCTGACAATAATGCACCAGCTAGCATCGCATTAATTTCCGTCAAAACTTTCTTGTCCCAAGGTCCACCTCTGATCGCTTGATTGAATTTTTATCTCAACCGATCACTTTAAGGCTTATTCCATGAAATATTCTCTTGCGCTTTGTGCGGCGCTCTGTGTTTTAAGCACAAAATCCTTTGCCCATGTAACAGCTAACCCAAATGAAGGCTTTGCTGGCAGTTATTTTCAGACATCTTTCCGAATTTCGCATGGCTGCAACGGCGCAGATACAACCGAAATCCATATCCAGATTCCACCAGGTTTTGTAACGATGAAACCGCAAGCTAAGCCAGGCTGGACGGTCGAAATTAAAAAACGGAAATTAGATAAGGCGGTGCCCGCTGCTCATGGCAAAATGGCAACTGAAGAATTTTCTGAAATAATATGGTCGGGTGGTAAATTGCCGGACAGCCAATATGACGAATTTGGTATTTTAACTAAGCTGCCTGAAAATGCGCAGACCGTCCATTTTCCAGTCGTGCAGAAATGCGGCGACAAGGAAAACCGCTGGACGGAAATCCCGGGTCAAAATCAGGAATGGCACGATCTGAAAAGCCCCGCTCCGTTTGTTGATATTATCGATGAACATGCAGATCACTCAGCCCATTCACATTAATTTCAGGAATTCCAAATGTACAAAAAGCTTTTTATCGGCGCCGCCGTTTGCGCCTTCTTGCCTTCGATTGTAATGGCACAAACCACGAAAGTTGTTGTCAATGCCAAACCCGGCTCCATCACCTCTCCCAGTATTCGTACTCAGGAATCAGAAGTAAAAAAAACGGCGGGCTCGGTTCTTTTTATCGGTAGCGAAAAATACAAAGACCGCTATGCCAATACGATCAAGGACGTTGTACAAGACGAACCCGGCGTTTTTGCACAAACCAGATACGGTCAAGAGATCCGCCTTTCTATTCGCGGCTCCGGCATTGGACGCGGTTTTCACACGCGTGGCATTGAAATCTTGCAGGATGGTATTCCAACCAATCTTGCCGATGGAAGCGGCGACTATTACCAGATCGACCCGCTCACCATTCGCGCTGTCGAAATTTATAAAGGCGGGAACGGTTTATTTTATGGGGCTTCTACACTCGGTGGTGCGATTAATTTCGTAACACCAACAGCTTATACAGCTACTAGCCCGAATATCTTGCAACTGGAAGGTGGTAGCTTCGGTACCAAGCGCGGCAATGCACAAGTTTCGGGCATTCTCGGTAATTTCGATTTTTTTGCCGGCGGTACGATCACGCGCAGCGACGGTTTTCGCGATCATGAAGACACCAACAGCGAAGTCTTCAATGGCAATATTGGCTATAGAATATCTCCCTATATTGAAACCAGATTTTATGGCGGCATTTATAATGTCGATCAGGATCTGCCCGGCACATTGCTCCTCGATCAAGCGCTGAACAATCCTAAAATGGCAGGAGCCACGGCACTTTCCGGTGACCAAGGACGTGTCACAAAAACCCAGCGCATCGCCAACCGCACTTCTTTTAAAACTCTGGGTGGTAAACTTGATTTCGACACATGGGTCATTCACAAGGATTTATACCATCCGATCTTTCAGGTAATCGAGCAGGATGGTATAACATTCGGTGCCGGACCTCGGTATACATCGAATTTCATGATCGGCGATTACCGCAATGAAATCCTGCTTGGCGCACGGTATTTCGGTGGCTCCAATGAGGCTTTGCAATATCAGAACATACGCGGCGAGCGTGGTGCACAGACCCTGAATTCGCGGCAAAGAGCCGGTAACTACGAAGCCTATTTTGAAAACCGTTTCTGGTTCCATCCTGAAATTGCCTTCATGGCAGGCGCCAAGGCCTTCCACGCCGAACGTGATTATACAGATAAAGGCGGCCTCGCCTTGAACCCAACCGCAAAATCTGACAGCACAGACTATGACGGCATCAATCCAAAGATTGGCTTCCTCTGGCAACCGGAAGAAAGCATTCAGGCTTTTATCAATGTGACAAGATCGCAAGATGTACCGGATTTATCCGATCTTGCGCAGACGATCGCCGCGACGACACAATTCGTCAATTTACAACCGCAAGACGCCTGGACGGTTGAGATCGGCACGCGGGGAAGTAAGGGCATTTTTACTTGGGACATGACAGTGTATCACTCGCAGATCAAGGATGAGCTTTTGCAATATACAACCGGTGTCGGTGTTCCGGCAGCGACATTCAATGCCGGCGATACGATCCATCAGGGTCTTGAGGTTGGCGGTTCGGTTTCTCTTCATGATAATTGGATATTTAATCAAGTCTGGACCTATAGCGATTTTCACTTTGACGGCGACAGAGTCTATGGAGATAATGATATTGCGGGCGTACCCGAACATGTCTTGCGATCCAGCCTGACCTATCGCCGCAATAACGGTTTCTACCTTACACCCACTGTCGATTATGTGCCGGATGGCGCCTATGCCGATCAGGCAAATACGCTGAAAGTTCCCGGCTATACGCTCTTTGGCCTTAAAACAGGCATCCAATTGCAAAACGGGCTTCATTTCTATATTGACGCCCGCAATTTAACCGATAAAGAATATGTCAGCGATATAAGCGTTATTCGCGATGCCAGAACAACTGCTACCAATATCTTTTATCCCGGAGCCGGCAGAAGCGTTTTTGCAGGAGTAAAATATGAATTTTAAAATTATATCTTTGGCTATCTTAATACTTGCTTCCTGCAGTACGGTCATCCCTTCCTACGAAAACTGGATGGGAAACTGGGCCGGCCCTGAAGGCACGTCTCTTATCATTACCGATATGGGCCAGGAAGAATATCAGATCGTCATCAAAGATCTCGATGGATCCAAGTATTTTAAGGGTCATGCGACCGATAAGGGTATCGCTTTTACGCGCAATGGCAAAAAGGAACTCATTCGCCATGGCTCTGGTACCGATACCGGCATGAAATGGCTTCTCGATAAGAAAAACTGCTTGTTGGTTCAGGTTGGCGAAGGCTTCTGCCGTAATTAGATAATTGACATGACTTTTGCCGTGATTTTTGGCAAGGTCCGGTCATGCGATTGAACGTCTTCTTACAAAGAGCCGGAATTGGCAGCCGCCGCGAAGCCGAGCGGCTTGTCGCCGATGGCCGTGTATCGGTGAATGGTGTTAAGGCCGAAGCGACGACCCCTGTCGAAGAAACAGATGACGTCGAAGTCGACGGTCAAAAAGTCACGCTGGAAACACGGCCATTGCCGCGTCTTTTCATGTTGAACAAACCACTCGATGTTCTCGTCACGACCTATGATAGCCAAGGCCGCGATATCGTGTACGACCTGCCTTGCTTCGATCCCAAAAATCATAGAAAGCCTTTGCCACGCCTCATGAATGTCGGACGGCTTGATGTGAACAGTGAAGGCCTGTTACTTTTCTCTTCCGATGGTCCGCTGGCGCAGGCAATGATGTCGCCGCAAACAGCACTTGAGAGAATTTACCGCGTGCGTGTCCATGGCCGCCTGACACTTGGGCAGCTTGAACGCCTATCACGAGGGGTAACGGCAGGAGGCATAACCTATCGCGGTGCAACAGTGACCGAGGAAAAAGCTCCGACCGGTAAAAATACCTGGTATCAGGTCATCCTGACTGAGGGTAAAAACCGTGAAATTCGTAAATTGATGGAACATTTCGGTTGTGTTGTGAACCGCTTGATTAGGACGGATTACGGTCCATTTCACTTGGGTGATCTGGAGACCGGACGCTTGCGAGAAATTGCCCCGCATGAAGTTCGGAACCTGATCAAGGATTTAGAGGCGCGAGGCGCAAAAAATTTAAGCTGATTATTTGAAAAATGAAATTTAGATCAAAAACTTTTACCAGCCTTTTACTGGTTATGCTGATTGTCGGCTGCGCCACGGGCACGAGCCGCGCAAGACCGGATGCCACTGAATATAACCGCCCCTCCTCTTTTGCCATTTCTCAGGCTGAGTCGACTGCGCTTAAGGATCATTTAAAGGAAGCTACTGCTAAAAATACCGGCCAATCCGGCTTTCATATTTATGACCGTGGTAGCCAGTCCTTGATCGCGCGCCTGGCATTGGCACGTCTGGCAGAAAAAACCATCGATCTGCAATATTACGCGATTGCCGGGGATGCGACTTCGAATTTAATGATGGAAGCCCTGATCCGTGCCGCGCAACGCGGCGTGCGCGTGCGTCTTTTGGTAGATAGCTTTACCGTCGGTAGCATGAAAGAAGCCTTGCTGGCTTTCGACGGCATATCCAATATCGAGATACGCGTGTTCAATCCTTTGATGACTGTCGATCAGCCGCCATGGGAAAAAGTCCAAACGATTTTCACCGATCTGGGTCATGCAAATAAGAGGATGCATAATAAAGTATTGATTGCCGATAACCAGATGGCGATTATGGGTGGACGAAACTTAAGCGATGAATATTTCGATGCCGATCAGGATTTTGAATTCAAAGACATCGACGTCCTGACCGCAGGACCGATCACAAACGATCTGTCCAAAAGCTTCGATGAATACTGGAATGACCGTAATTCTTTTCCAGTTCATGCTGTATATGAGGTCAAGCACGATCAAATAAAAACGCATGAACTGCGCACAAAATTAAAACAGAACTGGGATAAGCAAGCCCAAGATCCGAAACAGCGCCGCCAATTAGCCGCCAGTCTGCCGGAAATTCTAAACGATGCCGATCTTTCCCTGGTCTGGGCGAAAGCTGAACTGGCCGCCGACGATCCATTAAAAGTCGTACGCCCGACAAGCATTAATGAAAGCGAACCGCTCAAAGAAATTCTTTCCCTTCTCAATAATGCGAAAAAAGAGTTTATTATAATCTCTGCCTATTTCGTCCCGACCGATGAAGGGGTTCAATGGCTCGGCGGGCTTGAAGACCGCGGCATTGATGTTCGCGTCCTGACAAATTCTCTCGCCTCGACCGATGTCGTCGCCGTCCATTCCGGCTACGCGCCGTACCGTGCAACGCTTTTAAAAGAAGGTGTTGATCTATATGAATTTATGCCAGTAGGACAAAAAAAATCCCGCCAACGTCTCTTAGGCCGCTCGCAGCCGCCACGCGCCGGTTTGCATTCTAAGGCCTATATTATTGACAACGAGCATGCGATTATAGGCTCCTTCAATCTTGACCCTCGCTCGGTTCAACTTAATACCGAAATGGCGATCGTCATTCACAGCAAAGAATTGTCGAGTCAGCTTCATAAAATGTTTGAGCGATCGATTCAGCCGGATGTTAGCTATCAATTAATGTTCGATAAATCCGGCCAGAACTTGAGATGGCAGGGCATTGAAAAGGGTAAAAAAATCCGTTACAGCCGCGAACCCCATGCAGGTGTCTGGCGCAACGTTCAAAATTTCCTTGTCACGCTCTTACCGGTTGAAGATCAATTATAATGCCGGATATTCATTTTGATTACGCGAAAACGGGCGAGAACAAATACGTCAAACATGTGTTGACTATCTACGTCGATGGCGAAGAATTTGCCAAATATGAAACGCCGAAGAAAACCGATTTCAGCGTTCCGGTTTATGCCTTCTATGAGAAAATCGGCATTAAGGTTAAACCTGTCTTCGATGGCGTCGACTTCCCCGACTGCAAAACCTCAATGGACCTTCTGCGTGAACTGACCGGACAGATGAGCGATTTCAGGGTCTGGAAGAAAAAATAATCAGCCTTGCTGCCCGATAGCATGCAGCCATTCAGGCGTCGGCAATATCAGCTTGCGTTCCGTCGTATCGAATAAGCCAAAGACCATAACGGCTTCACAACAGACTTCACCTTTTTGATTCAGGATCGTTTGCTGCATTCGACCAATCTTCCTATCGTATGATAAAGTCTGCGTTTCAATGGTAATATTTTCACGCAGGCAAATTTCTTTCAGGAATTTTATATTCCATTCCAAAATAGTCGGCCCTTGGCAGCTCTCGCGGATTTTATCGATGCCGTAACCTTTCGCATGAATATAAGCCCAGCGCGCTTCTTCCAATATCTCCAGATATGTCGCGTTATTGACATGACCAAACGTATCCAGATGGCGCTCAATAATCAGAAGTGGATAGGTAGATTTTTCGAAATTGCCGCTCATGCATATTCCTTCTCTGTCATTCGATCAAAATAATCTTCGAGTTTATGTTTTACATCTTCCGGTTTTTCGAGGCGATTTACAGTGCCACGCAGCTCATCCGCGTTTGGTAAATCTTTCAAATACCAGCCGATATGTTTGCGCGCGATACCGACGCCTGAATTTCCATGATAGTCGATGATGGCCATATAATGAGAAATTATGATATCCCGCAGTTCCAATAGTGTTGGTTCAGCGATACTTCTCCCTTTAAGCCCTTCAATAATCTGACTTACCAGCCACGGCCTGCCGAACGCGCCGCGCCCGATCATCACGCCATCGGCGCCGGATTGAAAAAGCGCATCCTTCGCATCCTTCACCGAAATAATATCACCGTTGACGATAACCGGAATGTTAACGGCGTCTTTTACCGCGCCCACTTTTACCCAATCGGCATTACCGTTATATAACTGACATCGTGTACGTCCATGAACGGTAATCATCTTTACGCCTATATCTTCGGCCTTACCGGCAAGCGACGAGGCATTGATTGTCTGGTCATCCCAGCCTAATCGCATTTTGACCGTGACCGGAATATCGACCGCCTTGACGACCGCTTCGATAATCTCCGTCGCCAGTTTCTCGTCGCGCATCAACGCCGATCCGCCGGAGCCATTAACGATTTTCTTCACCGGACAGCCGAAATTGATATCGATGATCGCCGCGCCGCGATCGGCATTGATCTTTGCCGCTTCTGCCATGACATCGGCTTCACATCCGGCGATTTGTACGACAAGGGGAAATTCCTGATTGTAATCGGCTGAAATAAATTTATTGCGCCGCGCTTGTTCGACCATTGGGCGGCTGGCGATCATTTCCGAACATACGAGGCCCGCGCCGAAACTTTTTACAAGGCGGCGGAACGGCAAATCCGTTACCCCCGCCATCGGGGCCAGAAAAACTGGCTCTTCTATCTGAACGGATCCAATGGCAAAGCTCATCTTAAATCAGCTTGATATTGACCGCGGAAATTTTGTCCTCTTCAGTATGCAGATCGTAACTGACTTTCTGCCCTTCTTCCAGAGCATCGAGACCAGACGCTTCTAATGCTGAAATATGCACATAGACATTCTTGCTGTCGTCATCAGGTTTGATAAACCCGTAACCCTTGTCAGTTTTGAACATGATTGCCTGTCCGGTCGCCATCGCTTTACATCCTTATTGTTGAAACATTTGTAGTATACGGCCAACGCCAATATATCACGAAATATCTACTGCAAAGCGGCAGGAATTTTTAAAAATTCCATGACTTCGGCCTCGCTGAAGCTCTTGGGCCGCATTAATTTGGTTTTGCGGCCAGATTTGAATTCATTAACTGGCTCCAGCCTCGTGCGCGTCGCCAGAATACCAACCGGTGCGTTGACCACGTTGGCCGAGGCATAAAGCGCCTGCGTAATCCTGAATTCTATTTCGCTCAAAGGCTCGTCGCCGCGCTTGTCGAATTGGCGCGTGCGATAACATTCGATGACACGGGCAAATTCTGCGCCTTGATCGCGCAGCGCAACCTGTTCGGCCAGTTCCGGCCATAAAATGCGTAAGGCATCGCCCATTTTGAACGTCTTTGGCGCTTTTTGTCCCGATACCATTTCAAAGGAAAGCTTTTCAACGTCGAGAAAATATTCTTCGAGGAAAGCCAGTGTTGTTTCAGCATTGGCTTCCTGCTCAGGATTGAAACTTGCCGCAAGCTCGGCAACTTGTTTTGGAGCGGGACGAATTTTTCCGGTTAAAAGAGGCCAGGCAATATCGAAATCCGCCATAACCACCGCGTTGATTGTCACCCGTGCGCCGTCGCGGTGAATTTTATGCGCACGATAAAGATGATGGAGCGCCTCACCATATTTATGCGGGTTCTCGCGTACGCGACTGCGGCTTCTCACCACTTCCATCGCTTCCAAAAGTCCCAGCACAGAGAAGATGGGCAAACATGCATGCGCTGTCAGTCGCTCGCCGGATATGGCACGGCCTTGTAATGCTTTCGGGTCCTCGCCTTTGGCTTCGAATGGGGTAATCCCCGGCTCGACGGCTTTTTCGCCGCGCTTGGCCGGACGGGATGACACATTGCCAGCCTTCATCGCAAGCCAAGGCGCATGAATGAGAAGATGATCTATCGCATCGCTTTTCTTTGTAAAACGATCAAAAGCGGCGCCGGCAGTTTTCGCATACAGCCAGGCATCCGCTTGCGCATATTGTTTATTGATGTTCTTGCCAAAGCGCGGCACGGGCATTTCACCGCGCACGCCTGCCTTCGTGTAAAGATTTTGCGAGACGAAAGCTTCGAGCGTGCCGATGGCAACTTTTCCTGGACAAAAAAGAATGGTCAGCTGTTCGCCTTGAATAGTCAGCGTCGAAGGACCGCAATCCGTCACCCGCGCATCGGCCGCCGCACGCCCATGCAATGCTGCGATTTCCGTGACACGCCCGCCGCCCCGTTGCAGCGCATGACCACCGCCATTCTTAACAGAGGTTCGAACCTTTTCAAGTTCCGGATATTTGCGTCGCATTTTATCGGCCACGCGGTAAATATCGACCGCCGTTTCATATTGCATATATTCGGCTTCACCGCGGCCGTCCTGACGAGTCGTATCGGATTTGGCAATCATAACCAGAAGGCGTTTGCGGCTTACGACATGCTGACGAAAATTTATATTCTCCAATAAATCTTCCAGTGTATTCCCCAGACGCATCAGGTCTTTGACCGATTCGGACAATATCGTGATATCGATCCGGCTTCCCTCTTGCGCGACTTTATTTCCGGTGATTTTAAGCAGTAACAAAGCCGCCAGCGCATGTGCCGGATGCGTCGTCTCGGCGATAATGAGTTTATCGCACATATCGGGATTTTGCCCGACCACTTGCAGGCGTCCGAAAATTCGCGCACCCGCTTCATCATCTGCGGATAAAAAATCTTCTACTCTTACTTTTGAAAATGTCTCGAGAATATTTTTATCGTCGAGCCATCTCGTCAGCAAACTCTCCATCTCGTCCTGATTGAAATCTTTTACATCTTCCCCATGAAGCGCACCGAGCGTATGCACGGTTTCCATGATTTCGATTGCATTGTGCCGGATATCTATCGTGGCAAACCCCAGTCCGAAACATTTAACCAGATAAGAGAAATCACAGATCAAACGACTTTCGCCGATTTCCGCTTTCTCCGATAACGCATCAATCCGTGCGATTAATTCTTCCGGTTCCTTGAAAGAGAATCTTTTGATATCGGATTTTAATTTTCCAACCTCTTCGATTAAATCCTTATCTTGCAGACGCTTTGCGATATCGTCGCACATTTCCTGATATCTTTTTGCGATATGCTGGCGGTGCAACCCTATACCGTCACGCAGAACCTCTGCCGTCAGGCTCGGATTACCATCTCCATCGCCCAGCGTCCACGCACAGGGTACGATCAAAGGGCGGTTTATCTTTACACCTTCTTGCGTATAGCCATGCGTAAACAGCGAATCTTCAAAAAGCTTTTTATGGGCCAGTGCGGTATCGTAAATTACATGCAGCGTGGCGATAATTTCTTCCGCCTCATCGACCGGCGTTTTGCGCGCACCGATAATCGGTGTTGTCACCAGCACATCGAGCGCCTGATCCAGCTCTTCGCTCGTGGCTTTTGAATTGGCGATTACTCTGGCCAGTTCAATCTGCGCTTTCGTATATTCAACCGTCGTTGGGTTGGTCGGGTGTCCGGTCAGACTAAACCATGCCACCGCATTCTCGTCGATGAAACGTTGCAATTGCCTCGCCGTCACACCTTCTTCGCGAAAGCGGCGCAGGACATAGTCGAACGATCCGGCAGTCGTTGCCTTAATCCTGTTATGTGCCTGTACCACCTCGGTCGTTCCGATATTCCTCATGAGGCGGGCGATATGATTCATTTTCGCATCATGGGAGGCAAGTTTAAGCCGGTCTTCTTCACTCAACCCCTCCCATAATTCCAGATATTCCTTCATCCGGTGGTTCTTTACCTTACGCGCCTCATTTGGGGATATCTCGTTCAACTGAAGAGAAAGCTTGCGTTCTAACAACGCGATACCATCCGGATCTTGTTTAGCCGCCACTTCCCGATAGCGAGACAAAACACGGTTCTCTATATCGCCGACATAGGTGTTGGATTCGCTGGCGGAAATACGGGCGCTTTTTTTCATAAATTATTCCGTTTAGGTTGCTAATCTTTATATAGACTTAATTTTGATTGTGAAACCAGTAGCCCCTGCTACTTTCTTTTCATGAATGAAGTAGAAGACGACGATGAAATTGAAACAACCGCGCCGCCGGCGAAAAACCTGATGACGCCGGAAGGTCATGCCGCCTTGAGCGCTGAGCTGGAACAGCTGACTCGAGTCGAGCGCCCGCGCATCGTCGAGATAGTTTCCTGGGCCGCCGGCAATGGCGACCGCTCGGAAAACGGCGATTATCTTTATAACAAGAAACGCCTGCGTGAGATCGACCGCCGTCTGCGTTACCTGATCAAGCGCCTCGACGATGCGGAAATCGTCGATCCCAGACGCCAGCAAGGCTTGGACCGTGTCTTCTTTGGCGCAACCGTGACCTATGCCAGAGAGGATGATAGCGAGCTGACCGTCAAGCTGGTTGGAATCGATGAAGCGGATATGACGCAGTCGAAAATAAACTGGCAATCGCCGGTGGCGCTGGCACTTTTAAAAAAATCTGTTGGCGACATAGCGCGCGTACGCACAGAAAAAGGCGCCGAAGAGATCGAGATCGTTCATATTGAGTATATCGCGCCATGACAGACGAGACCCTTCTTCGTCGTATTTTGGAAGACGCATGGAAGAATAACGACGACCCGTCACATGATATCGCTCATGTTATGCGGGTGTTGAATTCGGCAAAAATTATCTGCACTGCCGAGAACGGAAATCCGGATATCGTATTGCCTGCCGTATGGCTGCATGATTGCGTAAATCTTCCCAAGAATCATCCCGATCGCCACAAAGGTTCTTCTTATGCGGCGGATTATGCTGCCAAGGCTTTGCGTTCCCATGGTTATGAAGAAGATCAGCTGAAGGCTGTTCACCATGCCATAGAAGCGCATAGTTTTTCAGCCAATATAACGCCCCAAACATTGGAAGCGAAAATAGTGCAGGACGCTGACCGATTGGATTCTCTGGGTGCCATTGGTATCGCCCGCACATTTGCCGTCAGCGGCACGTTGAAACGGTCCTTGTTTAACAATGACGATCCTTTGGCCAAACACCGCGAAGCCGATGACAAAATCTATGGCCTCGATCATTTCTTTATAAAACTTTTCCGCATTGCAGAGACATTGCATACGGACAAAGCAAAAGAACTTGCCCAAAGCCGCGTTTCTTTTATGAAGGAATTCGCAGAGCGCATTGAGCAAGAGATTAAAGGTTAATATAAGTGACGAAGCGGAAGCGAAATAATTGAAATCATGAAAATTGAATATCACATATAAAAAAAGGGTCAGATAATCCTGCCCCTTTCAATTTATTATTTAGTGTTCTTTTTTTCGCGCTTTTCTTTACGTTTTTCATCCGCTGTTTTCGTCGGCGCTTTCTTAACGTTCTTTTTGGCATCCATTGATTTGGCCATGAATATCTCCTTGAATTATGATGAGGTAGAACTACAGATTAAATTAGGCTTAAATTGCTTTTGAGTAAAGCCTTGCCATTGTCCAGCACCACTATAGATGCTTATTTGCAAGAGGAGATGACCATGCCGCAAATGAAGAACACGATCTGTCTTTGGTATAAAAGCGACGCAGAAGAGGCAGCGAAGTTTTACGCACAAACTTTTCCTGATAGCATGGTTGGCGCGATTGCCCGCGCACCATCTGACTTCCCGAGCGGTAAGGAAGGCGACGTATTGGTTGTCAATTTCACAGTATGCGGCGTGCCTTGCATTGGCCTCAATGGCGGCGACGCGTTTAAGCATAGCGAAGCTTTTTCTTTTCAGATCGCTACCGATGATCAGGAAGAGACCGACCGTTACTGGAACTCCATTGTCGGCAATGGCGGCGTTGAAAGTGAATGCGGCTGGTGTAAGGATAAATGGGGCATATCATGGCAAATCACGCCGCGCGTATTGACCGAAGCCATGGCCAAGGGCGGTGATGTAGCCAAACGCGCCTTCGAGGCAATGATGACTATGCGGAAAATAGACGTCGCCAAGATCGAGGCGGCGGTGCGGGGGTGAGAGTTGTTGTCACGCTGACAGCAGAGGGATTGTGAAAATTGCGCTAGGCGCATTTTCATCCTTCGCTTCGCTGCGGACCACCTCGCTCCACTTACGCTAAGCTCGGCGTCCAAACCCTGATGTCTCTCATCCTATCCCATTTCGCCATTTAAAAAGCCCCTTCAAGAGGGGCTTTTTAAATGGCGGAGCGAGAGGGATTCGAACCCTCGATACGTTTGACCGTATACACGATTTCCAATCGTGCGCCTTCAACCGCTCGGCCACCGCTCCTTAAACCGGAGAAAAACCCGAAACTATTGCGGTTGAGCATTTCGGGCTAAAATCAGGGGTGACCCTACCTAGCTTGAAAGCAATTTTCAAGCTATGATGTCAAAATGTTTAGACCTCGTCTCAAAAGACCTAAATTATGCTTTTTATGGGCTTTACCGCTGATTTTAGCGCTTGGAATGGATGTTTTCATCTGGGCCAGCGGCGGGATCGGCTTTCATTTCGCCGAAATCGGCTATTTGATCCAGCATTACACGCCCTATCATGACGTCATAGCTGCGGCGATCGACCATCCGGCGTGGCGGCAATTCCTGACGATAATGTTTCATGCCAAGGCAGCCCTTGTCGGGCTCATCATCGCCCTGCCTGCCATTTTATGGATCAACCGCCCCCGGCGTACGGAATCGAGACCATCTTTTCCACGGATTCGTCGATAAGCCGCAAATCCTGCTCACGCGACAGGCGGTGATCGCCGTCCTCGATATAAACAATCTCAACCTGTGCTTGAGGTAGCGACGCCTTGATTTCTTCCGCCCGTTTCCATGGCACATCAGGATCGAGTTTTCCTTGAATAAGCGTAATCGGAATTGCCAAATCATGCTGCCGATCAAGCAGGCATTGATTTTCCCCGTCTTCCAGCAAACGCTGCGTGATAATTAAATCCTCGCCATATTCGGATGGTACGGCAAAAAAGCCCTGGTGCTCTAAATCATTTTTATATTGATCGGATAATTTCTTTTTTATATCCCGGGTAAAATCCGGCGCGGCGGCAATCCCGACCATACCAACTACCCTCTCTTTGCGGGCGAGCGCGGCATGCAGGGCGATCCATCCCCCCATCGAAGACCCAACCACGATCAAAGGCCCTGAGGTGGCGTGATCGATCACGGACAGCGCATCTTTCGTCCATTTACCGATAGAACCCTCCTCGAACTTGCCACCGGATTCACCGTGGCCGGAATAATCGAGCAAAAGGCAACTCTGGCTCCGCTTTTGGCATTGCTGCGCTAGATATTGGGCCTTATTGCCGTTCATATCCGAACGAAACCCCGGTAAAAAGACAAGAGTCGGGAAGTCTTTTTCGCCTCGATAGTATTGAAAGGCCAGTTTTTCAAGGCCAGTTTTTTCAAGTCTTTGTACCATGGATCAACTGTGCTAAATCGAATGACAAATAGCAAGCAGAGTCATTTTATGAGCAAGACACATCCGGTCGTACTTCAGGTTATCCCTCATCTCGGAGCAGGCGGCGCCGAACAAGGTTGTATCGATGTTGCAGCGGAACTGGTTCGCGCCGGCGCAACTTCAATCGTCGTGTCCAATGGCGGTCACCGCGTGCCGGAACTGACCCGCGCTGGCTCCGTTCATATCGAGCTGCCGGTTCATTCCAAAAATCCTTTCGTTATGTGGCGCAACACGCACCGCCTGAAAAAGATTATCGAAAAGAACAAAGTCGATATCGTCCATGCCAGAAGCCGTGCCCCGGCATGGAGTGCACTCGAAGCCTGCAAATCTACCTCCGCTCATTACATGACGACCTGCCATGCGCCCTATAATATTCATGATAAGAAACTGAAGCGCTTTTATAACTCCTCCATCTCGCGCGGGGAAAGAGTGATTGCCATCTCCGAATATGTCGCCGATTACTTGCGGGAGAATTATGGTCTGGATGATAGCAAGATCCGTTTGATCCATCGGGGCATCGCGCCGGAGAAATTTCATCCCTCCCTGGTGACGGCAGAACGTATGATCAAGCTATCCAAGAATTGGCGCATTCCGGACGGCGCCACGGTCATTCTTTTGCCCGGCCGGCTCACTCGCTGGAAAGGCCATACGCTGTTAATAGAAGCGATGACAAGACTTGATCGGAAGGATTTATTCTGCGTCTTCGTCGGGGCAGATCAGGGCCGAAGCGAATATCATGCTGAGCTTGAAAAATTAATTGCAGATAAAGGACTTAATGAACAGATTCGTATCATGGGTCATTGCGATGATATGTCCGCCGCTTACATGATTTCAACCATCATCGTATCGGCCTCGCTTGAGCCGGAAGGTTTCGGGCGCGTGGCTGTCGAAGGTCAGGCCATGGGACGCATTGTCATCGCAACCGATCATGGCGGGTCGAAAGAAACCATCCTTCAGGGAGAGACGGGCTTTCTCGTTCCAATCAACGATGCCGATGCGCTGGCGGATAAAATAAAATATGCGCTCGCGATGCCGGAAGAAGAAAAATACCAAATGGCGGAGCGCGCCATGCACCATGTTCATGAAAATTTTACACGCGAGATTATGGTCGATAAAACGTTGAGTGTTTATGCCGAGCTTTTGTCATGAGTGATAAAGAGCGCATTTTGGTTATCAAGCTCGGTGCGCTCGGTGATTTTATGTATGCGCTCGGCCCCATGCGCGCTATTCGCGAGCATCATAAAGATGCACATATCACGCTTTTAACCCAAAAACCTTATGTCGATCTGGCAAAGCAAACTGGCTTTTTCGATGATATTATTTTAGATCCGCGCCCTAAATATAATCCCGCCAGTTGGTTCTCATTCAGGAAACAATTAAACGACCCCAAATTCTACCGTGTTTACGATCTTCAGAACAATGACCGCACTGCTTTGTATTTCAAATTATTTTCGCCGCGGCCAGAATGGTCCGGTATCGTCAAGGGCGCCTCACACCGTAACACCGATCCGGATCGACGAAAATTTCATGCTTTCCTTGGTCATCGTAATACGCTCAAAATCGCTGGCATTAATAATGTCATTCTTGACCCGCTACTTTGGATGACCTCCGATATCTCGCGCTTCAATTTGCAAAAGCCTTATGCTCTGTTAGTCCCCGGCAGTGCGCCATCGCGCCCGAATAAAAGATGGCCACTTGAAAATTATAGAAGCCTGGCGGAAAAACTAATTATAGAAGGGCTGCATCCTGTTCTTCTCGGCGCAAATTCTGAAATGCAGATAGCCCAAGATATTTCACAAAATCTTGATGTTACCAACCTCGCTGGTCAAACCAGTCTTCAGGATATCCCGGAATTGGCACGCGGGGCCTCGATAGCCATCGGCAACGATACAGGACCGATGCATATGATTTCCATGACTGGATGTCCTTCCGTCATTTTTTTCCGCAGTGACGAAAGCACGGTTGAAAAGCACGGCTCGCCGAATGAAAATACAAAATCATTCGAGGCAACCGATTTAGAAGAAATAAAAGCGAAAGATATTTTTGAGATTGTTAGAAGAATAAAAAGATAGACTCTACTTATCAGCCACTTCTTCACAAGGGGCGTAAATGCCGTATAAAGTTTGCAGCATGGCTTTAACGGTCGTATCTTCAAGAGAATAATATATCGTTTGGGCATCACGGCGCGTGACCACGAGCTCATCACGACGAAGCCGCGCGAGATGCTGCGATAAAGCCGACTGGCTGAGATTGACGATTGCCTCCAGATCCCCGACGCACTTTTCATTTTTATAAAGTGCGCAAAGAATTAAGAGTCTTTTGTCATTCGAAAGTGCCTTTAAAAGATTGGCGGCTTTCTCAGCGTTTTTTTCTAATTCCCCGATATCCATATTTATTCCTGTACGTCCGACACAGTTACTCAGGACTTATCATTATTTTACAAGGAAACAATTTGTTGAATATTATTATTTTCTTATATAAAACGATCAATTATTTCAATTTTAACTTTTATTAAAAATTTTGCAATGAAGATTTTTCTGGAGCGTGCGAAAGGAATGCAATCCTCATACGAACAGGTAACAAGCCGATAAGTTTCGAAACTAATGTTACCTGCCAAGGAAAGGTGATCACCGGCTTATCTCTTTCCAATCCCTTGGCAATTTTCTCTGCTGCCTTTGACGCCTCCATAAGATACGGCATAGGAAAAGGATTAACATCGGTCATGGCGCTGCGAATAAAACCCGGACAAATAACAGAGATCTTAAGGCCATTTCTTTGAAAACGTCCGCGCAAAGCCTCTCCGTAAAACCGCACTGCCGCCTTTGAAGCACTGTAAGCCGGCGCTCCCGGCCAGCCGGCAAAGCTCGACAGGGAACTGACAATGGCAATCTGGCCACCCTTGCGTGACAGCATCCTCGGCAGGACAGCACCAATAGTATTAAGGACTCCCATGACATTGACGTCAAAAATATGATGCGATTGTCTGGAAAGTTCTTCCGGACTGAGCCCGGATGTACCGCCGGAAACACCGGCATTGGCGATAACTAGGTCCAAGGGAAATCTTTTGTCGAGGCCAAGTATCCATTGATGCATAAGCGCTTCCGCCTCGACATGGACGACTTGCGTATGTACGTCGGCGCCAAGATCGCGGCAACGCTCTGCCACTTCATTCAGTCTGGCGCTATGCCGCCCGCCGATAAAAAGTCGGTGACCCTGAGCTGCATAATATTCGGCCAAGGCCGCACCAAGCCCGCTTGAGCCGCCAGTGATCAAAATATTTTTCGTCATGACCTACGGGCTTCGACAGCTTTGGCAAGGCGCACATAATCCTCGACGCCGAGATTTTCCGTTCTTAACGTAGGATCGATGCCGAGCAATTCAATTTCCGGCAGATAGTTTTTCAAGCTGGTACGGATCATTTTTCGACGCTGTTGAAAACCAGTCGCTAGAATTTTTTCGACCGTTTCAAAAGCCGGATCACTTTCCGGCAATTCTTTCGGTCTAAAAACCATGATGCTCGACATGATTTTCGGCGGCGGCGAGAAAGCTTCTGGCGGCAGATCAAATGCTCTTCCGATATTGCAAAGCCATTGCACCATAACGGATAGGCGGCCATATTCTTTCGTATGCGGCTTGGCAATCAACCGGTCGGCAACTTCTTTCTGGAACATCAATGCCATGAAATTGTAATGCGCCGGATTCTGCCGCAATTCGCGCAGCCATTTCAGCAATAACACCGTGCTGATATTATAAGGCAAATTGGCGATGATCGCGCGTGGCGCTTCTGCCATCGACAATAAATCGGCATGCAGCGCATCGGCCTTCATAACATGGAGCCTGTTTTTGGCGGCAATTACGACATCTTGCAAAGCCGCAACTGCGCGGTCATCGAATTCTATAGCAATAACCTTTTTTGCATCCGTCCCCAAAAGCGAGCGTGTCAAACCGCCAGGGCCGGGACCGATCTCGATAACCGTAACGTCTTTTAAAGATCCGCCCATACTCTCGGCAGAACGCGCGATTTTATCGGTGACATTAAGATCGAGAAGAAAATTCTGGCCGAGCGCTTTCTCCGCGCGCAGATTATGATCACGGATTACATCGCGCAGCGGCGGTAAGGATTTAAGTAAATCGGTATCAGGCACGGGTTTCAATAAACGCCGAAGAGCGCAAATCCAGCATATAACGGCGCGCGGCGCGTTCCATACGTTGCAAACCAACCCGCTGCAGGATTTCCTCACGCTTGGGCAGCATGTCTTCGGTCATCTGGCGTTTTTCCTTGACCGTCAAAATGTAGTAGGCATTTTGACTTTTGACAGGATCGCTGATCTGGTTTGGACCTAATACGTCCAGGATAGCATCGATCTCTGCAGGCATCTGGCCCTTTTCAACCCATCCCATATCGCCGCCTTTTTTAGCACCTGGCGCTTGGGAAAATTGCTGCGCGGCTTTACCAAACGCTTCCGGTTGCTCACGCAATTGCGAAACCAGTTTTGTTGCAAAATTGACGATGTCTTTTTCTTTTCGCGCGTCGTTGATCGGCAGGTAAATCTGCGCGACTCGATATTGCGCCTGCCCCATTTTTGCTTTTAGCTTTTCCAGCTCGGCATCGATATCGTTATCCGATACCTCGACTTTCGGACGGATTTTCGCCGCAACGACCTTACCCCAGGCGATCTGCGCTTCGATCTGGTCGTTCATCGTCGACATGCGTATACCGCTTTTTTCAATCATCTGGCGGAATTGATCTGGTGGAATATTGTTGTTCTTGGCAATCTCATCGAAGCCGCCGTCGATCTCGGCTTTAGAAACCTTTATTTTAAGAGCGCGCGCTTCCTGCATTTTCAATTCTTCATCGATCAGCATGTCGATGATTTGCGGGCGCAGTTTATCCATCATGTCCGGGTTATTGGCGATACCTGTCGATGCCGCGATCATTTTCATTCTCTCATCGACATCGGAATTGGTAATCGCATCGGAATTGACGACGACGGCAATACCTTCATTTCCGGCGGCATGCGCGGAAGTAGTTATCACCAGTAACGAAAGTAAAGCGGCAATCAGTTTCATATATTAAGCTCTCTTCTTTTCAGCAAATCGCCCGCCGGAACGGTAACGACCTAAATAACTTGGTAAAATGGCATCGAGTGCGGTCGGCTGGATATCGAGATCCTTTAGTTTTAAAGCTTCAATGGAAACCACATTATCGGTTCTAAGGCTAGTAATCTGGTCGCCCGTCAACGGCGGATTGGACAGGATAGAAAACAAAGCCGCTTGAATACGGGCAATGCCTTCCGGCAGATTGACCAGTATTCTCTTGCGCCGTGTTTGCGCAAACAGTTTGTGATAAATTTCTTTAAAGCTCAGAATTTCCGGCCCGCCAAGTTCATAGGTTTTACCTTGCGATGAATTCGACCTCAGCGTTTTTATAACCGCATTAGCCACATCACCTACATAAACGGGTTGAAACCTCGTATCCCCCCCGGCAATCAAAGGCAGGACCGGCATTATAAGAGAAAGGCTGGCAAATTTATTGAAGAAATTATCTTCCGGCCCGAAAATAACGCTCGGGCGAATGATTGTCGCGGCTGGGAAATGCGAACGGACTTCTTTTTCGCCTTCGCGTTTCGTTTCAGCGTATTTTGATTTCGATTCATCGATACCAAGCGCGGAGATATGAACAAGGCTTTTGACATTATAGACTGCGCAGGCTTTGGCGATCATGGAAGCGTCATCGATATGCACGGTTTTGAATTTTGATTTTCCTTTTTCAAACAAAATGCCAAGGCAATTGATCACAATATCGGAACCCGATACCGCTTGATTGATCGCGTGTTCCGAATAATCGCAGGAGACAGGCACGATCTGGCCCACAACGCCAAACTGGCGCAGGAAATATCCGGATGACGGGGAGCGCGTTACGATTTTGATCGTTGCGCCTTGCTTGGCCAGACGTGCCACGATATAGCGCCCGACAAATCCGGTGCCGCCGAAAATGGTAATGATCTTGTTTTGCAGGTTCATGCGTTTAGCTCCAAATCAGAAGCCGACTATAATGACTCCTCGTCGATTTAAAAAGTGTCTTTTACAGATTGCGGGCTTTTATCGCGCCTTCGACTGACAAGGCATTGAAAATATCGTCCGTGATGCGCGGCTCGATCGCCTGTATATCGGTTAAAGACAATTCGCTGAGCTTCATTTTCTTTTCCTCGGCCAGCTTGACGACCCGTCCTGTCACATGGTGTGCATCGCGAAATGGCAGGTTCAGGTTTTTAACCAGCCAGTCGGCAATTTCGGTCGCCGTGGCATAGCCGCTTTCTGCAGCCTCGCGCATGATGTCCTTATTCCATGTGGCCGTCGACAGCATACCACCAATAGCACGCAGGCACAGGACAACCGTATCGAAACTTTCAAAAACCGCTGCCTTGTCTTCCTGCATATCTTTATTATAAGTCAGCGGCAGCGCCTTCATTACCATCATCAATTGAATTAAATTTCCGGTCAGACGGCCCGTCTTGGCGCGCACCAATTCGGCAGCATCAGGATTTTTCTTTTGTGGCATAATGGAAGAGCCCGTTGACCACGCATCGGATAGTTTCATGAAACCGAATTGCGGCGTCGTCCATAAAACGATCTCTTCGGCAAGACGCGATAAGTTCAATCCGGTTTGCGCACAGGCGAATAAGAATTCGATGGCGAAATCGCGGCTGCCGACGGCGTCCATCGTGTTCTCGACAATACCATTAAAGCCAATTTCCTGGGCTGTTGCCATGCGGTCGATAGGATAAGATGTCCCAGACAAAGCCGCTGCGCCGAGCGGGGAATAATTCATCCGCGTTGCCGCATCATAAAAACGCCCTACATCGCGGGAGAGCATATCGTTATAAGCGCCCAAATGCAGGGCCAATGTCACTGGCTGCGCCACTTGCAAATGCGTAAAGCCGGGCATGATTGTCTCTTTATGAGCCAGACACAAACCAGAAATTACTTTCTTAAGAAGGTGAATTTCTTCCATCACCGCCGCAGAGGCCTCGACCGTCCACAGACGGAAATCCGTCGCCACCTGATCGTTGCGCGAGCGCGCCGTATGCAGCCGGCCTGCCGCTTCGCCGATTATTTCTTTCAGCCTCGTCTCGATATTCATATGAATATCTTCAAGAGCGGTTTTAAACTCAAAGTTGCCGGACTTGATTTCATTTAAAATCTGGTCCAGACCGGACTGGATATCCTGATTGTCTTTCTCGCTGATAATTTTCTGCGCCGCCAACATATTGGCATGCGCTTTGGATGCTTTGATATCCTGAGCATAAAGACGCTGATCGACACCGATAGAAGCGTTGATCTGCTCCATAATATCGTCGACAGATGTCTCGAACCGTCCGCCCCAGATCGCGCTACTTTTTGTTTGTTTTTCCATGGCAAAACTATATCCTGACTGTCATTCCGGCGAAAGCGGGAATCTTTCTTATATAAAAGGCAATCCATGCTGCGGCTTTTGACATTATTATTTTTCGTTTCAACACCCGTTTTCGCGGAAAGCATTCCGCTCACCTGCGATATCGAGATTGAATTCAATAGCACCGGCAGCGGTATCGACGCTTCCGTTTATCAAAAAATAATGGCCCGTATTATCGAGACACCCGCCGTTACCGAAAAATATATTACAAATATAGGCCGTGAAGGCGATCGCACGCTGTGCCTTAAGGTTCAGGAAGACCAGCTCGGCGCGGTCTATGAAGATTTAAAAGCGCAAATTCCCGAAGAAAGCCACCATACCTGGACGCATATTAAGTCACGCGATGGCCGCGAATTTAAAACCCGTGAAGCCGAAGGCCTCGTCCGCTATGACTGGCAAAGGGATTAACCCTTCACCACCCTCGCCCAGTTCCGCAGACGCACCGCATTGATCCGGATAAAGCCCGCCGCGTCCTGTTGGTCATAGCCGCCTTCTTCATCCATGGAAGACAATTTCGGATCATAGAGCGCTTTATCGGATTCCCTTGCAATCGCGTAAGGCACGCCTTTGAGAAGCTTCATCTTCACGACACCGTCGATAGCTTTCTGGCTTTCATCGATACATTTCATCAAGAACTCGAATTCCGGCGAGAACCAGAAACCGTTATAGATCAGCTCTGCTACCTTCAATGATAGCGTGTCACGAATGCGCATGACTTCGCGGTCCATAACCAGACCTTCAATATCGCGATGAGCTGCCAATAATATAGCGCCGCCCGGTGTTTCATAAACGCCGCGGGACTTAATGCCGACGAAACGGTTTTCGACCATATCGAGGCGGCCGATGCCATGCTTCGTGCCAAGCTCATTCAGATACATAAATAATTTAAGCGGATCGGTTTCGCTCCGCTCGTCGGATGAGACCTTGACCGGGTTTCCATCCTTGAACGTGATCGAAATGATATCGGCGACATTCGGCGCGGTCTCGATCGTCGCCGTTCTCGAATAAACCTCTTCCCCGCAGACTGCGTTTGGGTCTTCCAGAATTCCGGCTTCATGAGAAATATGCAGCAAATTGTCATCTTCCGAGTACGGCTTGGAACGTGACGCCTTGATGGGAATGCCATGCTGCTCGGCATATTGAATCATGTCGGTGCGTCCGCGGAAACGGCCCAAGAATTCCGGCATTTTCCAAGGTGCCAGCACTTTGATATCGGGCTTGAGCGCATAATAGGAAAGCTCGAACCGCACCTGGTCGTTGCCCTTGCCAGTCGCGCCATGGCCAACAAATTGCGCATTCTCTTTAATCGCGATCTCGATTTGCTTCTTCGCGATAATCGGGCGCGCAACGGAAGTGCCCAATAGATAACGCCCTTCATAAACCGCATTGGCTTTGAAGGTCGGGAAAATGTAATCGGTAACGAATTCTTTCTTCAAATCTTCGACATACACTTTCGACGCACCGATCTTGATCGCTTTCTCGCGCGCGGCTTCAAAATCTTCTTCCTGCCCGACATCAGCGATATAGGCGACAACGTCATAGCCTTCTTCCAGCAGCCATTTCAAAATGATCGATGTATCGAGACCGCCCGAATACGCTAATACGACTTTACCTTTGCTCATCTTATTTCCTTTATTAAATTTCTATACCGCTTCGACAAAGCCATCCATGACGCGGCGGCTTTCACCGTCATCGAAGGAGACATCCAGCTTCTTGCCTTCGACAAGGATCACTGTACCGCCGCCGAAGGAATCATGAAAGACGCGATCGCCCACTTTGAACTTAGACTGTTTAGAATCCAGATCGCGTCGCCATCCTGTAAGTACGGGTGACTGTCCTCCGCGAAAACCAGCCATCGGGCTGTCGAAACCTTTTGAATCCCAATGCGGCGAACGGCCTGAATTATACATGCCTTGTTCGGCTTCGGATTCAATATTCTCTTTTGGCAATTCGTCGACAAAGCGTGACGGAATGGCATTGACCCAGTTGCCGTACATGCGGCGATTGGCAACGCTCGATATGTAAGCGCGTTTTCTCGCCCGCGTAATCCCGACATACGCCAGACGCCGCTCTTCTTCCAATCCGGCGATCCCGTTTTCATCCATGGTCCGCTGGCTCGGAAACAATCCTTCTTCCCAGCCCGGCAGAAATACGGCATCGAATTCCAAACCCTTTGCCCCATGCAATGTCATGAGTGAAACATAATCGTCATTGGCGTTGTTGTTTGAATTTTCGAGCACCAGCGCGACGTGTTCTAAAAACTGCGGCATTGATTCAAACTCTTCCATGCCTGACACAAGTTCTTTTAAATTCTCCAGTCGCCCCGGCGCTTCCGGCGTCTTATCCGCTTGCCACATGGCTGTATAACCTGATTCATCGAGAATTTGTCCCGCTAAAGATGGATGGGCAAGGACTGACAACAGGGAGCGCCATCTTTCGAAATCCCGTATCAAATTCGACAGCGTAGTTTTTACTTTTGGTTTTAGTACTTCTGTCTCGCAAAGCTCTGCTGTTGCGAGATAAAGACTCAAACCTTTCTGCCGTGCATGCGCGTAAAGGCTCTGCACCGTTGCATCACCTATACCCCGCTTGGGTACATTAATAATTCGCTCAAACGCCAAATCGTCATTGGGCTGCACGGTCACGCGGAAATACGCCAGCGCATCGCGAATTTCCTGCCTCTCGTAAAATCGTGGGCCGCCGAAAACACGATAGGGAAGACCGAGCTGGATAAACCGTTCCTCGAATTCGCGCATCTGGAATCCGGCGCGGACCAATACCGCCATCTGCCGCAGCTTCCATTTCTTGTTTTGCAGCGACTCCATTTCTTCGCCGATATAACGTGCCTCGGCTTCGCCGTCCCAGAGGCTGCGGACAAAAACTTTTTCGCCCATCTCGTCCTGCGACCATAAGGTTTTTCCGAGACGGCCTTTATTGTTTGAGATCACGCCGCTGGCCGCGGCCAATATATGGCCGGTGGAGCGATAGTTCTGTTCAAGCCGCACGATCTTTGCGCCGGGAAAATCTTTTTCGAAGCGCAGGATATTGCCGACTTCCGCGCCGCGCCAACCATAGATCGACTGGTCGTCATCCCCGACGCAGCAAATATTATTCGAGCCCTGCGCCAAAAGACGCAGCCATAAATACTGCGCGACATTCGTATCCTGGTATTCATCGACCATGATATATTTGAAACGCCGATGATAATCAGCCAGCACGTCTTTATTTGTTCGCAGGATATGAATGATATGCATCATCAGATCGCCAAAATCGCAGGCATTGATGGTTTTCAATCGTGCCTGATATTGACGGTAAATTTCAAGTAGTCGTCCTTGGGCGAAATCCGGCGCGTCACTGGCATTCACATCTTCAGGTTTGAGCGCGCGATCTTTCCAGCGTTCTATCATCGATAAAATCAAACGCGGCGGCCATTTTTTCAGGTCGATATTTTCGGCTTCACAGATTTGCTTGATCAGGCGTACCGCATCATCCTGATCGATGATTGTAAAAGACGATGTCAGCCCGACCAGCTCTGCATGACGGCGCAGCATGCGCGCGCAGAGCGCGTGAAAAGTGCCAAGCCACCAGCCCTCAACTGGCTGTCCGTTCAAAAGATGCGATACACGCTCTTTCATTTCATGGGCGGCTTTATTGGTAAAGGTAACGGCCAGTATCTGCCCGGGAAAGGCGCGTCCGCTTTGCAACAGATAGGCAAGGCGCGTTGTCAGCACTCTTGTCTTGCCGGTTCCGGCACCGGCAATGATCAACACAGGACCTTCGAGCGTCCGCGCTGCTTCTTGCTGGCGGTCGTTCATGCCCTGAATATAAGGAGGTTCTGTCGTAATGCTGCTTGGGATCATGAATAATGATATCGGCGATTAGACGCGCGAAGTCAAATTATTCGCTTAATCCCCGTATACCATCGTGAAACAGTTCTCGTTTACGGTGAGCGTATCGCCGGTATCGCTGGTCAATACGTTGCCATTCCACTGGACGGAGCCGGCAGGAATACGGGAGCTGAGTACGATAAAATTTGTGAATTTTGAAATCCACGGCACTGGAAAATTCGGCGGGACTTCTTCAAGCGCAATCGCCGCGCCGCTGCAATCGACGGTGACGTTATCCTTGCCCCAGCCTTCTTCCAGAACGAGAACGCTGCGCCCGGGGCCCAAATTGATCGTATCATCGCCGCCGCCGCCATTGATAATGCGGTCACCCAAAGCGTCGGAAATCGTATCATTGCCGGGACCACCCATGAATATCTGGTCGCCGCCGGTTTCCGTTGATGTACAGCCAAGCGTATTATCGGCATCGTCGCCTATTAAGATGCCGGATGAGCTTGGACAGGTGAGCGTGCCGGTAGAATCGACCGTTGCAACGTCATTGACGTTGATCTTTAAAATATCGAAATTACGTTCCGGACGAAGTACATCTTTGACGTTCAGGAAATAGGCCGGTAACTGCCCGGACCCTATACTACCATTCAGCAAAGTCAGTAAATTCTTGAGAGGCTGCTGGGCGCTCTTTTCGCTTTCCTGATAAACCGTCATGGCCTGCGCGATTTTTGCCACCGCCATATCGCTTTGAAGCTTCTGGTCCGTTGTCAGAACATTTTCAATCTTCAAATAATCCGCCGGAATAATTCCTTGGGTAACGAGCGACTGTGCATCAGGCTCCTTAAACACGAGAGGAGCAGGCTTTTCGGTTTCAAACGTCAAAACGCCATAGGCCGTATAAAGGCCGGCAGCAAGAATTACGATGAACATTAGAAAAACGACGATGCGCATGGAGCCTGCCTCATGAATAACTTGGAATAGAGCTTAAAACAAATGGCCTTGCGATACCATCACCTTTTTGACTTTAGACATTAATGAGCATTTGGCGGCGGTGCAGTAGCCACCTGGTTACGACCGTTATGTTTGGCGACATATAATGCAGCGTCAGCTCGCTCCACAAGATCCTCCGGCGCTTTTTCGAATGCATATTCAGCAACACCGACTGACATTGTAATACGCCCAAGTACATCGCCCGAACTTCTGTTAATCACATCTTTCATGGCAATTGCCAGACGTAGCGAGTTGCCGACCGCCAGACCAGCCTGAATATTTGTTTCCGGCAACAAAATAGCGAATTCTTCGCCGCCGTAACGCGCAGCAAAATCACGTCCCTTTAGACCGTCGCGCAGCGTACGCGCCACAAGGCGCAAAACCTGATCGCCGACCTGATGGCCGAAATTATCGTTGAAACTTTTGAAATGGTCGATATCGACCATAAGGAGAGTGAAAGGTTTTTTCGAAGCCGTCGCTTCCGCGATCAGCATATTGATCTCTTCGTCAAATGCCTTGCGATTGGCAAGACCGGTCAAGCCGTCGGTCATCGCCTCGCGGCGAACATATTCCAGATCACGTTTTAATTCCGCCATCAGTTGTGTCGATTGCGCCAATTCATGTTCCAGCTTTTTATTATACTCGATCATGGATTTCGTTTTAACGGCAGCAGATTTTATTGCATCCTCGACGTCTTTCTGGGTCTTCGAAGCCGTGATCTGATGCGTTACATCGACGAGGGACTGGCTATAGTCGCTGGCCGCTTCCTGTACGTCCTTGACGCGGTCTGTCACTTCATCGATGGTCGCCTGAATTTGTTCTCCGGCACGACGAACAGTTTGTTCGTTTTTCAAATCGCCCAGATGGCGCGTATAGATATCGAGGCATTGCTGGTCGGTTATTTTCTTGCTGTTTTCGATCATAAGATCGACAGCGCGAACGACTTCCGTTTTCGAACGTGCAAAATAGATGAACCACAGTTCATAAATTTCGGGAATCGGGCTTAAATCCTCGCGGCGCAGGCGGTCGAATACCTGCTGGGAGATTTCCTGTGACCGGCTCTTTTCTTTTGCCTGAATAAAGCTCAACGTTGCGATCTTTCTTGTAATTTTATTCTAATAGAATCAGATTATGAATTTTGTACAGGAATGACAAGGAGTTACCCTTTTCTTTCCCTTCCCGCACCTTATAATGCCTTTAAATGTTTAAAAGCGGCTTAAAGTGTTGTTTTACAATATGAAAATATTTATCAGAGGTTGCAATCGCAACTGATTACAGACAGACTCGCCCGACCAAGGCTTATACAAACACTAAGAGGGATTATGGATAAAGGTTTCGATAAAACGATCAACGATCTTTTGATGACTATCAAGCAAACGGTCTTCACACCAACTCACAAAGCGGGAATTCCGTTTATCCTGGGTTTTGCAATTGTTACCATCCTCTTGAGCTTCCTATGGGAAGGTTTTGCCCTGATTGGTCTGGTTTTGACCTTATGGTGTATTTATTTTTTCCGCGATCCGGCTCGCTATGTCCCTCTGCGTGAAGGATTGATCGTCTCTCCGGGCGATGGCCGCGTGACACAAATCGTCGAAGCCTGCCAATTACCGCCGGAATTGCGCTCTGAATTATCGCCGATGGAAATCGATGCCGATGGCGATTATACAAAAGTCAGCATTTTCCTCTCCGTATTCGACGTACATGTAAACAGAAGCCCTGTCTCCGGTATCGTCAAGAAAGTCGTCTACAAGCCCGGGATATTTTTAAACGCAGGAAACGACCGCGCCTCGATGGAAAACGAACGCTGCGCCGCCTTGATCGCCATGCCAAATGGCAAGGAACTGGGCGTCGTGCAAATCGCGGGTCTGATCGCCCGCCGCATTTTATGTGATTTAAGCGAAGGTCAGGATATAGCGAAGGGTGAACGTTACGGCATTATTCGTTTCGGCAGCCGTATGGATGTTTACCTCCCCGAAGGCGTCGCGCCTCTTGTTTCCGTTGGCCAGCGCATGATCGGCGGTGAAACAATTCTTGGCGATTGCGCATCATCCGAAGCCGTGCGGGAATCAATCGCGATTTAAAAAGGATAAAAAATGGAACCGCACGATCCGCAAAAGCATGCCTTAGAGCAAGCGAAGCGCACAATCTCCATTCAAAAGATCGTGCCGTCCATGATTACCTTGATGGCGCTCATCGCAGGCGTCACCAGTATCCAGATGGCGATCAACGAACGCTATGATATGGCCGTTCAAATGATCGTGATTGCAGCCATTCTCGATATTCTCGATGGCGCAGCGGCACGCGCCTTGAAAGCGCAAAGTGAATTCGGCGCGGAATTGGACAGTCTTTCCGATTTTCTTGCATTTGGAGTAGCCCCAAGCGTTCTTCTTTATGTCTGGGTCTTGGACGAAGCCGGAAAGCTTGGCTGGATCGCGACCATTATTCTTCCTGTTTGCGCAGCACTTCGTCTTGCCCGCTTCAATGTCGCTTCCAAGAAAGCCGATGATACGCCGCTTTGGAAAAAAAGATTTTTTACCGGTGTGCCTTCTCCGGCGGGCGCAGGCCTCGCTTTACTGCCTGTCTATGTCTGGCTGATGATGGAGCATAATTTCTTCCGCGAATTTTCACCTGCAAATTGGCTGGTAGCCGTTTGGGTTATCGTTGCTTCGGCCTTGATGGTCAGCCGTATCCCGACATTCTCGATTAAATATATGAAACTGCCAGCTAAAATGATGGTACCGGCCATGGCTCTCGTCGCGTCTATTATTGCGGGCCTTATTCATGCAACATGGATTACGCTTACCATCGTCGGCACGCTTTATGCGATTTTAATCCCTGTTGTCTTTTACCGCTATAGAAAATTAGAAAAAAAATACAGCGCAACGCCGGAAGATTTATCATCTTTGGCGTTCGGTATGGCGGCGAGCGATATTCTTCTTCCCGAAACACCGGAAGATGACGACGATATACGCCCTATCTGATTTTGATTAGCCCATTGCCCAGCTTGGCGCTTTTGGTCCCGTTGCCGCCGATTTGATATTCATATTTTTCTCAGCGAATTCTATATTGCTGCCAAGTTGTTGCTGCAATTTGTCCTCGGCTTGGGAAGCGACCGCCAAATCCTTCATCACGTTTTTGCTGCCGCGTTCGGCAACGACACCCTGCGCCGCCTGCATAAGCATAGGCTGTGGCGATTGGGCCTGAGGAACCGGTTCGGCGCTTGCCCATCCATCTTCATCCCATACCCCCCCCATGACATCGTGATATTTTCCTGAGCTATTGGCGGCAGATTTAAAAGAAGATTGCTGATATTCGCGGTCGATAGGGCTCATCGCGCCGCGCACCGCATTCACAGCCGTATCAAGCATACTAATGGCAGCGATAGGACCGGCAAATTGCGGGAAGGCAATCGCTGCCGCACCCGCACCAACCATCTTCAAACCCTCTTTTATAAAACTTGGACCGTTTGACGATATTTGCGGATCGCCTCCGCCAGGAGCAGCTTTCGCGGCAGCTGCAAGCGCAACGCGTGCATCTTGAGCCTGCTCAAGGCCGCTTCTGGATTGCAAAACACCCGCTTCAAAACTCGCAACTTGATACTGGGGATTAACGTCTTTCAGATTGCTAAAACTCGCAGGCTGGAAAGCGCCTCTTAAACTCGGCCTATTCAATACTTGCTCAACTGCATGTGGCGAGGAACCAAAACCCACAAAAACACCCTTATTATTTATTAGTTTATATATTATCGCCATTTGGGTATTAACATAAAGTTAATTATATATAATTTTATGTATTCTCGCAACCATCCCACATCCCCATGGCGAAAAATCGCTGCCTATGTCAAAATAACTTATGACATCAAAATCCTCTGGTAACGCCCTTATTTATGTCCTGATTGCAATTATTCTGCTGGGGGCATTGAGTTTTGCGATTTCGCGCAGCAGTGATTCCAACCCTCAAGGCGAGATCAGCGAAGCCGCAGCCAAAACCGCCGCAACTTCCATTCTGGCCTATGAAGCGCAAGTCAAATCGGCGGTCAATCAAATGATCATGAATGGAACAAAACCTTCAGACATTATTTATACAATGCCGTGGGAACCAACATTTAATGACGCCCCGACAGCCAATAAATTATTTCATCCAGATGGCGGTGGTCTTCAGTGGAAAGGATTCAATCCCAGCATATTCAGAACAGGGGGAAATCCTACACCGGATTATAGCCTATCAAATGCTTATAATGGATATTATGTCGGACGCTTTAATAACGTAGCGTGGACGGCGACTACAAACCGCGATATTATATTTTCAGCTTATGCAGTAAAGTCCGAAATATGTGCAGAATTAAATCGAAAAGTTGATGGCACAACGGCGGTCTATACTGTTGGAACAGGAGAATCTCCCCGAAGACTTTTTATGCAGAATGCATATCATAATGGTGGATGGAATGACATAACGGCAACAACCTGCCCAGCCTGCGAAAACAAAAACTCCTTATGTGTTTCTAACACATATTACAGCGTGATCTATGCCCGCTAAGTCAGTAGCTCAAACAGATTTCAATCCCGATAAGAATTCGCTGACCAGTGACTGAAGCGCGGCGTTCTGCGCTTTGAGATCTTCTATGGACGACGTAAGGATCTTGGCTGATTTCATCGTGTTGGCAGCTGCGCTTGAAACCTCGATAATATTATGGCTGATTTCCTGGGTCCCGTTTGATGTATGCGACACGTTGCGGGAAATTTCCTGGGTCGCCGATCCCTGTTCTTCCACCGCGGACGCGATTGTTGTCGAGATTTCATTGATACGTTCGATTGTTTTTGAAATATCCGAGATCGATATGACTGCCTGTGACGTGGCCGATCTGACAGCATTGATCTGGTTGGTGATATCTTCGGTCGCCTGACTTGTCTGCGTAGCAAGATTTTTAACTTCATTGGCAACAACCGCAAAGCCTTTACCCGCTTCGCCCGCCCGCGCAGCTTCGATCGTAGCATTGAGAGCAAGAAGATTGGTCTGACTGGCGATCTGGTTGATCATGTCGACAACCTCACCGATACGTTCTGCGGCTTTGGACAATTCATTGACCTGCTCTGTCGTCTTGCGGCTTTCTTCTGTCGCAGAGCCGACGACATTCGTTGCTTCCGACATCTGGCGGGAGATTTCAGAAACGGATGAACTAAGCTCTTCGGTTGCAGCGACAATAAACTGAATGCTTTGAGATGACTCTTCGGATGCCTGAGCCACTTTCTCGGCTCTCGCAGATGTAGCATCTGATTGAATTGTCATTTCGGCGGCATTTTCATCGAGCTTTTGGACAGCTTCTAAAACTGTTGCCAGCACATCTCCGACATTATGATCGAATTCGCGTGAGAGGCGCTCGATTTCCAAGGCACGACTTTCTTTTGCTTTTCTTTCTTCTTCTTGAGAAAGGCTGAGCGCATCGGCGCGCTCTAGGGTCAGGCGTAATTCATCAAGCGCGCGCGCCATGTCACCAATCTCATCTTGGCGCTTGATACCAGCGACAGCCACATTAAATTTTTTATTGCGCAGATCCTGCAGAGTACCCGAAGTAACCTTGATAGGCGCAGCAATCTCGCGGCGGGCAATAAAGACTGAAATCGCGATCCCCGTAGCCAGACCTGCAACGACGATAATAATGCTCAGCCAAAAACGCGTGTCATAAAATTTTTGTAATGACGCTGACGCGTCGGCTATATCTTTATTGTTTAAATCCGCAAATTCGACGATTGATTTATTAAACGCTTTGCGGTTATTGCGGTTAGCATCATTGTCTCCAAAGATGCGGGCAGAAGGTGCGCCTTCGACACGGGCCAGCCTGACCGTCTCAGTTCTCGCCGTGACGAAATCTTTCGCGTCTTTTTCCATGATAGCGAATTGCGACTGCTGTTCCGGTGGCAGCAAGGCCTCCCATTCAGCCAACCGCTCCTGCAACTTGCCGAGATTTTCTAAAAGCGGTTTACCGAATTTCTCCACATCCTCAGCAGAGCTGGACATGTAAATACCGCGTGAATCCATGACAACGGCAAGAACCAGCCCGTTTACCCGTTCTCCGAGAACCGCCCGGGCCGACGCTTGCTCTATTTCAGAAACGCGCTGATTGAATGTACGGATGCTGTCTATGCCTATCATGGCGACAATGACCGTGACGACCGCCATAACAACAACGATAAGACTTATTTTCGTAATGATTTTTGCATTCTGCAACATAAACGGCTCCTTATTTCCGGTTACGAGTGTATTCGGAAATGTTTAAGAAAGTTCAACAACGTTATAGAAACAAGAAGCTTTAATCAGAAATCGACAACCATTCCGGTTACAACACTCGTGGCATCAAATTCTTCCCCGCCCGTGACATCTATTTTGTACTGCGACAAAGATGATCTGACTTGTATACCGGGAGCCAAGGTATAGGTAAGGCCGCCAGTAAAACGGTCGGTATCAATCTCGGTCCCAACATTGTCCTTCTTGTTATAATAAGAAGCACCCAGTGTTAGTTTATCAATCTTATAATTACCGCCAACTGCCAGATAACTGACATCGTCATCCTCACTGCCCTCGTCATCCAGCTGATAGCTGACGCCGAAGCTGAAACCTTCATATCCAAGAACGATTCCTGTATTCCAAGCGTCGCGGTCCTCGGCCCCGCCTGTTTCCGCTGTCGCATGGGTGTATCCTGCACCAGTTGTGATTTTTATATCTTTGATCTTGCCTTGATACCTGACAGCGACGTCCCAAATATCACTAGTTGGCGATGTATCGTCGCCATCGATTGAATTGCCGTTATTGCCGCGGGACGGGTCAAGCTCGGGCGTATAGGAAACGCCTGCTTGTAATCCACTATACAGAGGGGTCAGGTAGGTTATCTTGTCATTCTTGCCGGATATATTCTGATCATAATCGGTTTCGCCGACAGGAACACCCAAAGCGGTAGTGTTTATCGGAACGATCTGCTGACGGACGCCGTCTATGTCGCGGTCAGCTGACGGCGCTGCCGTCTGGAGCAGGAAAGTTGCACCATCTTTTCCACCAAAATTGATCTGCCCCCAATCGCCGGATGCATAAAGGAATGTTTCGTCCGTATCAAAATCATCCCCGGCATCAACCTGCCCTTCGACTTGCACACCGATTTTCAGGCCGTTTTCAAGTTTCTGTTCGGCAATAAAGTGAATCTCCGACGATCTCAATATACCTGTTTTATGTACGCCGGGTCCGGCAGACGCAGTATCCTGATCCGTATAATTACCATAGACCTTCATATATCCACCCAGCTCCATGTCAAAACCGTTTTCATTCTCGGCGGCTTGAGCGGACATCGCAAAACTGACTGCACAAAGGCAGCTTAATATAGAAGCTTGTAATTTCATGGCGGGACTCTAATGAGAATAGGAATAATATTGCAGAAAAATTTTATCTGTTTTTCAACTGAATGCAAATCTATTTATAAAATTTTATTTAATCAGGTCAAAAATTGTCTGCTGCAGCGCTTCTATGCCTGTTTTTTCACGCGAGCTAACGGGGTGAATTTGCGGAAATGCTGCAGGTGATTTCTTTAAATATGTTTCAACAAAATCAGTCACCTGCTCGAGGTCTTTCTTTTTGACTTCATCGATCTTGGTTAGAATAACTCGATAAAACACTGCCGCTTCATCAAGCATTTTCATCATCTGGCGGTCGGTATCTTTCAGGCCGTGGCGGCTGTCCACCAAGACAAACGCCGCGCGTAAATTTGGCCGCCCGCGCAAATAATCCTTGATCAGTAAATCCCATGTCGCCTGCATTTGTTTGGATACTTTCGCATAGCCGTACCCCGGCATATCGACAAGATGGAATTTATCGCCCGTATTGAAAAAATTGAGCTGCTGCGTTCTTCCGGGTGTTTTTGAAACATGCGCAATATCACGGCCCATGATCGCGTTGATCAGGGATGATTTCCCGACATTGGAACGGCCCGCGAACGCCACTTCCGGCAGCGAGAAATCAGGCAATTGCCCAAGCTGCGCCACGCCGAAAACGAAATCGCATTTCCCACCGAAAAGTTTTCGTAGATGTTCAGGTGGCAAACTCATTTACTTAAAACTTCTTTTCGCCGTCTTTGCTGTCTTTGCCTTCAGCCGCATCAAGAAGCTTATCTTCAGCGTCAAACAAAGCCTCTTCGACATCGACGACTTTATGCTTCAGATATTCTTTCTCGGCTTTGGCTTTCGTTACTACGTCTTCCATAATGGTCTGATGGCTTGCCGCATGGGCAAGGGCTTCGTCCTTTTCGAACAGGTAAACCGGCACGCCCATTTTCTTCATGATCGCATATTGCTGAATGAAGGAAATCAAGTTCGAAAACGTCCAGTAAATAACAAGACCGGATGGGAATTTGGATAAAACGAATGTCATGACCCATGGCATAAACCGCATCATGTCCTTCTGGATCGCATCGGTCGGCGGCGGATTTAATTTTTGTTGCAACAGCATCAAAATCAGCATCGCAATCGACCACGGTCCGATATGAAGAATCGACGGTACGTTATACGGCAAAAGGCCGAATAGATTGAAAAAGCTCAAAGGGTCCTGCTCGGACAAATCCTTGATCCAGCCGAAAAACGGCGCGTGGCGCATTTCAATAGAAATCGAGATGACTTTATAAACCGCGAAGAAGATTGGAATTTGCAAAAGAAGCGGGAAACAGCCAGCCATCGGATTGACGCGTTCTGTCTCATAGAGCTTGATCAATTCCTGTTGCAGCTTCGGTTTGTCATTCGCATATTTGACGCGAAGCTCCGCCATGCGCGGCGCAACTACTTTCATCTTGGCAAATGATTTATAGGAAGCGTTAGCCAGAGGGAATACGGCCAGTCGCACAAGACAGGTCAGGAGAATAATCGCGACGCCGAAATTGCCGACCCATGAATTGAACAATGTAAGGAAGAAATACATCGGGCGGGTCAGGAAATAGAGGATACCGAAATCAACCGCGAGGTCCAGATGCTTCACGCCGATTTTAGTTTCATATGTATCGAGAATATCGATTTTCTTGGCACCGACAAAAACATGGGATTTACTTTCGGCGGATGCGCCTTTTTCAACCGCTACGCCTTCGCCGCGCACATCGACCTGGAACAGGGATTGCTCCTCCGGCTCGGCAGGCACTGATGTAAAGCGGTAAGTATGTTTACTGGCTTGATCTGGAATAACCGATGACATCCAGTATTTCTCGCCAAAGCCGATCCAGCCATTATTGCCTTCGAAAGACTGGTTCGGTTCCTTGATCAGTTTCTTATATTTGATCTCGTGCAGTTCTTCGCCGACATAACCGATTGGCCCTTCATAGCCGACGGTAGAATCGTGATGCGGAATACCTTTACGAGTGACGGCAGCATAAGGATAGACCGTCACGGCCTTGTCCGAATTATTTGTTACTTTCTGGGTAACGCTGAACATGAAATTATCGTCAATCTCGATTTTGCGCTCGAAGATGAGACCTGCGCCATTATCCCATTGCAACACGAGCGGCGCGGACGGTGTCAATTCTTCTTTGGAAATCTTTTTCCAGACAGCATTCTTATCGGGAACGGCCATCGAGGCTTCGTCGGCGATCCATCCGTTTTCTGCATAGTATGGATTTTCACTGCCGAGCGGTGAATACATGGTCACAGGTTCATTGCCATGCAATTTCGTGAAATAGTTTTTAAGCTGCACATCATCAATGCGGCCGCCGGTCAGGGAAATCGTGCCTTCCAGTTGGGACGAGGCAAATTTCACGCGGCCCGCTTCGGAAACGATCTCGAAACGCGGGCGAATGGTTTTTGCTTCGGCATTGACCGTGTCATTTGAAGCGGGGGCAGGCTTAGCCGCCATGATAGCCGCTTGCTGACGCGCAGCCTCAACTCTTGGCTTCATCACGAAATGATCGAAGCCGAACCAAAGAACAACCGAGCATGCCAGGAAGATGATCAGGTTGCGAATATCCTGAGGATGCATGCCGTTTGGAGAATTATTGTCGTTCATTTCAGTCTAGCCTTTATTTTGATTTTTGCTCTTATAGCCTAGGAGAGATCGCCACGCAAACCGCTCCGGCACGGGGTCCATCCATGACGTCTTAATCCACGGATTACATTTTAAAATACGGATCGATCCAAGTATTAACCCTTTGGCCGCCCCGTGTTTTTCCAGCGCTTCATGCATATAGCACGAACAGGTCGGAGAAAAACGGCATTGATTGCCCATAAAAGGGGACAGGGTTTTTTGGTAGATCAGAACGAAAAACTGCAGCAGTTTTTTCATTCCTTCAACAATTCCAGCTTCTTCAAGCACCAGATTAGGTCTTTTTTTAATAACTCGAAATCCCGATCCGCCGTGCCGTAACGACCGGTGACCATATAATCCATGTTTTTGGCAGCCTTGAGGGGTAAGATTTCGCAGGCAGCTGCTTTTAAACGGCGCTTGATGCGGTTCCTGTCATGAGCGCGTTTGGCGGTTTTCTTGCTGCAGGAAATACATAAACCGTAGGCTTGCGGCCCTTTGCGCTTGCTCTCGAAACGTGGCAAGGCCTGCAATACCAGACCTTCGGCAGTCCAGCGCTTTTCCCGTGATTTACGCAGAATGTCAAAAGCCGCCTGAGGTCCAAGGCGGCTGATGTTATTCATTTGCTCTTTAGAAGCCTGCATTTGGCCTCCTATATATAAAGAGTAATTAAGCGCTCAAAACCTTACGGCCTTTGGCGCGGCGGCGAGCCAAAACTTTTTGACCGTTGGCAGTTGCCATGCGGGAGCGGAAACCGTGGCGGCGGGCGCGAACGAGGTTAGATGGTTGGTAGGTGCGTTTCGTAGCCATAGTAGTATCTCCAATTGAATTACGGACAGGGTCGTTTCTGGTTCTATTCCAGAAACGTGAATCCGCCCGTCTCTAAATATGGGCTGGTTATAAAGGAAATGCCTTTTAAGAGTCAACCATTTATCCACAAATTAAAGGCTACCATTATGGATGATTATGTAATATAAATTTATTTCGATTATGTCTTTTTTATTAACCTTCAATGGCTTAATCTCTTGGCACGAATAACTCGAGGAATTCTTATATATGTACGAAGATAATAACTGGGCAGCCGTTACCGGCGAAGAACTTGACGGATTTTTGAGCCAGATCGGCCAGATTGACGGTAAATATGTAACTTCTGCGCAATCGACAGAAGTTTCCTACCGCATGCTGCCCTTCTACGACAATGTCGCGCTAATCCGCCTGAAAGACCGCTCCTGGGGCAAACCGAAACTGGCTATTTACTATCTGACCATGGAAGGCAATCTGTTCCGCCTGAACGGCACCTCGCCGCCAATTCATGAAGTGAACTCCAAGGCACCTGTTAAAATCACGGACGATAATGTCCTGGAATATCTTCGTTTCTTCTGTTTCTTCGTCCGCGGCGAGGAAGGCCCGTTCCTGATCGCAGAAACCATGGACGATCCATATATTCCGGCCAACCTCGATCCGAAAACCAAGGCCGTGATCGAAGGCACGGTCCGCGCCGCTTCTTACGAAGGCAAGAACGAGCAAGGCTACTTTATGTGCGATGCCGTTGTGTATTATTCCAACGCGCTCTTTATCGCCAACTTTGCGGTCCAGCCATCAGGCATGATCGAAATGCTGGATGATGAACCGATTGCCGCTGATCTTGCGGTTAAAGTGGATGCGCCTGTAACGTAATTCGTTATCGGTAATCTGAAATTTCTTGACCGATTACTGATTACGGATCACTGATACCTTCATGAAACACGACATCATCATCGTCGGCGGCGGCCTTGCCGGCCTGACTCTCGCCTGCCTTTTGGGCACGCATAATTTTTCCGTGCTTTGCCTCGACCGCGATGTGCCTGCCAACAACAACGCCAATGCCCGCGCCACCGTTTTATCGCATGGCACCAGTTTGGTTTTAAAAGAAGCAGGTCTTTGGGAGAAGATCGAACCCCTCGCCTGCCCAATTCACAAAATCGATATTCTCGACGGCAATTCACCCGTGCTGATGGATTTTCTGTCGAGTGATGTCGGCGGTAAAGCTTTCGGCCATAACATCGAAAATTCTCTTCTCCTTAATCTACTCGAGCAAAAAATCAAAAAACTCAAAACCGTAACGCATCTGACAGCGGCAGAAGTCGCCGATATCAAAACCGATAATCACGCCGCTTATGTTACGACGAAAGACAAGAAAAAATATTCCGCGCCGCTTCTCATTGGAGCGGACGGCCGTAATTCTTTCATCCGTAAATTTTTGAATGTTACGACGCATGGCTGGGGCTATGAGCAAACGGCGATTGTCGCAACGCTTCACCACGAAAATTCGCATAACAATGTCGCGGTCGAACATTTCAGGAAAGAAGGCCCGCTGGCCATTCTGCCCTTATCCGACGATGCCAAAGGCAAACATAGATCGACACTGGTCTGGACGGTTGAAACGCGCGACGCAAAATCTCTCCTCGACATGGATGAAAATATTTTCAATGCCGCGCTGGCCGCACGCATGCCGCAATCATATGGAGAAATTAAGCTTGCGTCGAAACGCATGTCTTATCCGCTCTCGCTCCAGCACGCGCATCACTATATCGGAAATCGCATTGCCTTAATCGCCGACGCCGCACATGGCATGCACCCGATTGCCGGACAAGGCCTCAATATGGGCATGCGCGATATAAAAGCATTATCGGATATTCTGATCGACGCGCGAAATACCAAAGAAGACTTCGGCTCTGACAATATTTTAAAAAAATACCAGCGTGCGCGCCATTTCGACAATATGACGATGATGGCGGCGACCGATGCGCTTAACAAACTCTTTTCAAACGATCTTCCTTTTGTCGGGCATCTGCGCCGCATCGGTGTTGCCGCGATCAATAAAATCCCGCCCGCCAAACGCTTCTTTATGCATCAGGCAATGGGGCTTCGGAAATTCTAATCGCCCGTCATTCCGGCGCAGGCCGGAATCCATTCAAACTATCCGCAACGTAATGGATCCCGTTCTTCAACGGGATGACATGAATTGCAATTTGTTATGAATGGCCTATGCTTAAGCACATGACAAAAACATCCGATAAGAAAAAAATCAATCTCGCGCTCCAAGGCGGCGGTAGCCACGGCGCTTTTACTTGGGGTGTTCTCGATGAAATCCTTCGCGATGGGCGCCTTGATTTCGATTCCATCACCGCTACTTCCGCCGGATCGATGAATGCTGCGATTATGCTCTATGGCCTTTATAAAGGTGGCAATGACGGCGCGCGTGAACTCTTGGAGACATTCTGGCGACGCACCTCCGAAGCTGGCTCATGTTTCAATCCGCTTTCACAAGTAAATAGCAACTATCTCGAAAAATTCTTTCCGTGGATTCCGAAACCTTTTTTGAATAATGCCGCAGGTCTTAATTATCTCGAAAATGTCGGCCAGACGATTTCTCCTTACCGCTCCAACCCGCTCAATCTCAATCCTTTGCGCGATATCCTTGCTTCGCTTATCGACTTTGATAACCTGCCGAAAACATCGCAATGGAAAGTTTTTATCTCGGCAACGAATGTCCGTGTCGGCGAATCCCGTGTCTTTAAAAATGAAGAGATCACGCTTGATGTCTTGATGGCTTCTGCTGCACTTCCTTATCTGTTTCAGGCAGTTGAGATCGATGGTGATTTTTACTGGGATGGCGGCTATACAGGCAATCCCTCGCTTTGGCCGCTTTTTTATGAATCCGAGACGCGCGATTTGCTGATCGTCCATGTCAACCCGATCAAACGGCCCGAATTACCGAAGGAAGCTTACGAGATCGAAAACCGTCTCAATGAGATTACCTTCAATTCATCCCTGCTTGACGAGCTTCGCGCTATACAATTTGTTCAAAAGCTTCTTGAAAAGGATATGCTTAAAGATGAATTCAAGGACCGCTATAAGGATATCCGTCTGCATGCTATCCGCTCCGAAGAAACCATGCGCGAGTTTGGCGTTTCCTCAAAATACGACACGAGCTGGCATTTCCTGACCTCGCTGCGCGATGCAGGCCGCGACGTCGCCCAGACTTGGCTCAAAAACCATTTCAAGGATATCGGCGAAACCGGCACAGTTGATATCCAGCGCGACTACCTCTCCCCTGAAAAAGAGCTGAACCAGAAGATGGTCAGGAAGAAATAGTATTTTAAGTGTCATCCCTGCGAAGGCAGGGATCTCCTTAATAAATACTTAAAATTTGAGATATATGCTAATTTGCACTATACTCATGATAAGAAGAAAAAGGGTGTAATAGTGCTGAATACGGAAACTCTGGATAGACCAGTCGATCCTAAAATCGCCGATGAAGACGATATCGACGTCTTTGCTGCCCGTGCCGGAGATAATTCAAAATATGTGATCGCCGCCGATGCACCCGTGCTGCCCTCTCTGGCCAGCCGCTGCAATACCGAGCTCGTGGTCAAGGATGACGGCTCGTCGATGGTGCTGTTCGATGCGCCGATGCCGGACGCCGTTCACTGGGTCGAATATGATATGGATCTCGATAGTCTGACATTTGTCACATGGCGCGGCGCCATCTTTTCGCTCGGCATGAAAATCCACAAACCGTTTCGAAAATACTTAAGCAAAAAATTTGAAATTTACCTGGTCGAAATGGGCGAAGGCAAAGAGATGCGGATGATGGATATCGTCCCGCTCATCGTCCGTAGAATCGGGATATAGAGGAGTAGAGAATGGTAAGTAAAATGTCTGCAGCTGTTGGTACTGCAATTGGCTGGAGCCCAGTGGGATCGGCTGCATCTGATTTTACCGATGCGCTAATGAGGCAAGAAGCAGTGCTCATGCCCAAATCTGGTGGAAATGTTGATATGGCAACCAAAATTGAAAAGTTGGTTGAAAATGCCCCTTATTTAAAACGAATAGCTAATCATTGGGATAAAAATCATGGCGTGGTTGATGGCTTTGGGAATGCCCTCAAGAATAACCCTGATATGTTGAAGAAATTCCAGCAAATAAGTGCAAAAGATAATCTTGATGGAAAAATGAATGTTACCACAGGGCTTTTTGATAGATACGCTGCAGGTGGGTGGCAAGAACTCCAAAAAGCTATAAATGTGCAACATAAAAACGATTTCCCAAATCAATATAGAGCTAAGCCGGAAAACAAACCTGCATCTGTTCCGCAAGCTGATGCCGAACCAGCATCTAAACCAAAAACATCATCTCCATCATCAACAACTGACAAGCCTTCTGCTCCCTTAAAGACTCCAGCTAAAGAGCCTATTGCTGCGGCCGTTTCAACACCGTCACCATCAATTAGCACGCCTCCAGAGTCTCCGGTACCTACCTCAAGCAATGGTCAGATTTCTGCAAGTGGAGCAAAGATTCTTGTTGGAGTAACAGTCGCGCAATATCATGAAATCTTTGGCGATCAATATAAGCCGCAAGAAGATGCGCTTATGAAACGCTTAGAAGCCGACCCAAAACTGAGTCAGCGCTTGGCTGATATCTTAAACAAAGATCCTGAATTGCGAAAACAACTCGAGGAAGCCCAAGCCGACGATCAAAAGAGCGTAGTAGGCGTTTTTAAAAAACTTCCGGAAGATAAACAGGAAGCTGTAAAAAAGGCTATCGGTCCTTACTACGAACAAATTCTAAATACTCCTGAAAAAATTGGCGAAAAAGCCTTCCGCACTGAAATGGAAGCGGCTGCCACTAATGTTGCAACTCCTGAATGGCTTAAGGGTATTGGAGATTTCTTCAAAGGCTTAGGCCTTGAGAATTTTGATCTAGCTGGATTATTACAACCTATAGCAGCCTTATTTCAGAAAGCAGTCGCCGCGTTCCAAGAAACTTTTGGCGACGGCAAATTCATGAATATGGTTAGTTCTGTTGGCGACAAAGTAAGGGATTTATCTGGAGACCTTTTGGGACCAGATGGTGCATTGCCTACCGCAGGAAACCGAGAAAATATCCAAATCGATAAAGACAAAGGTCATCAAATTGATCCGAATACACAAAAACCAGAAGATCCCGCTACTCGCTCTCCGAATACTCCTCCTAAAACGCCGCAGCAGAATGCGTCCTTGGACCAGCCATCTCCGGGAACCGGTCCTGCCGGTGGCGCAGCGGCCGCATTAGGGGTTCAGTAATAAACACGGCTCATTAGAGATGGAGTAAATCACCCACTCCATTCTTCGTTGTGCCGCTGTGCCGTTGTGGTTTAAAAGATACTATGACTCTCGTAAAAATATGCGGCCTGAAAACGCCGGAAGCCATTGATGCCGCTGTGCAAGCTGGCGCGACATTTCTCGGCTTCGTGTTTTTCGCCAAAAGTCCGCGCAACGTATTGCCTGAAGAAGCCGCAGCATTGATCGGACGCGTGCCAAGCCATGTCAAAACCGTCGGTCTGTTCGTTGATCCGCTAGATGAGGAAATATCCCGCGTTTTAAAACACGCCAAGCTCGACATGCTGCAACTTCACGGCTCTGAAACACCCCAGCGCATTGCCGAGATCAAATCGCACTTTTCCCTGCCCATTATCAAGGCGGTTAAAATCTCCGCACCAGAGGATTTGATCATGCTCGGTCCGGCGCAGGCCGTGGCCGACTGGATTTTATTCGACGCCAAAGCGCATGAGAAATCCGAGCTTCCAGGAGGAAATGGTATCGTATTTGACTGGCAACTTCTCAAGGGCCTGAAAGTTACGAAGCCATGGATGCTGTCCGGCGGTCTCCATGCCGACAACATCAAAGTCGCACTGGACGCGCTTACGCCGGACGCGGTCGATGTGTCCTCGGGCGTCGAAGACCTCCCCGGCATGAAAAATCCGGTCAAAATCCGCGAATTTATCGAAATCGTAAAAAGTCATCCGTGATCGGTAATCGGTTCTTGATAACTGATGACCGATGACCGATAACAATTCCATGACCCTGAATTCCTATAAGAACCAGCCGGACGAGCGCGGCCATTTTGGCCAATTCGGCGGACGCTATGTCGCCGAAACACTGATGCCGCTCATACTGCAAGTAGAGCAAGCCTATAATACCGCCAAATCGGACGAAGAATTCTGGAAGCAATTCCACCAACTCGCCCGCGATTTTATAGGACGCCCGTCCCCGTTGTTTTTTGCGGAAAGTTCGACGAAGGAGTTTGGAGGCGCTAAAATATATCTGAAACGCGAAGACCTGAACCATACGGGTGCGCATAAGATCAATAACTGCCTCGGCCAGATTCTGCTCGCCAGGCGCATGGGGAAAACCCGTATCATCGCCGAAACCGGCGCGGGCCAGCATGGCGTCGCAACCGCCACCGTTTGCGCCCTGTTTAAAATGCCTTGCACGATTTTCATGGGCGCGACCGATATCGAACGCCAGAAACCCAATGTCTTCCGCATGAAACTTCTCGGCGCGGAAGTTAAAGCGGTGACATCCGGCGCGGGCACGCTCAAAGACGCTATGAACGAAGCGCTTCGGTACTGGGTCGCCAATGTCGAAGACACGTTTTACATTATCGGCACGGCGGCGGGGCCGCATCCTTATCCGGCCATGGTCCGCGATTTCCAGACCGTGATCGGCAAGGAAACCAAAGAACAGATCATGCAGCATGAAGGCAAACTCCCGACCGCGCTTATCGCCTGTATCGGCGGCGGTTCGAATGCGATCGGCATGTTCCATCCTTTTCTCGATGATAAAGATGTCGAGATTATCGGCGTTGAAGCGGGCGGCTATGGTTTGGACAAGCTTCATGCCGCTTCTTTGACGGGCGGCAAACCCGGCGTGCTTCACGGTAATAAAACCTATCTGTTGCAAAATGAAGACGGTCAGATCGAAGAAGCGCATTCCATTTCCGCCGGCCTCGACTATCCGGGTATCGGGCCAGAACATTCATGGCTCTATGATATGAAGCGCGTTCAATATGTGTCGATCACCGATGAAGAGGCGGTCGAAGGCTTTCAATTGATGACAAAACTGGAAGGCATCATTCCGGCGCTCGAATCCTCCCATGCCTATGCGCATCTGAAAAAAATCGCGAAGAATTACAAATCAGACGACGTGATTGTCATGTGCCTGTCAGGCCGCGGCGATAAAGATATTTATACGGTCGCCGAAAAGCTGGGCCTCGATCTATAAATGATCGCCTATCGTCCAGACATTGACGGTCTGCGCGCGGTTGCCGTTCTTGCGGTTATTATCTTCCATCTCGAACCTGACTGGCTGCGCGGCGGCTTTGCCGGTGTCGATATCTTCTTCGTTATCTCCGGCTTTCTGATTACATCGATCCTGAAGAAAGATCTCTATAACAATCAATTCTCTCTCGCCGGATTTTATGAACGCCGCGCACGCCGTATCCTGCCAGCGCTGGTCACGGTTTGCGCCGTTACACTTTTTGTCTCTTATTTCTTTATGTTCCCGCTCGATTATATCGAACTGGCAAAGTCGGAAATTGCCACAGCCTTATCTATCTCGAATATTTTCTTCTGGAAGATCATCGATTATTTCGCGACCGCTTCCGAAGAAAAACCTTTGCTGCATACATGGTCGCTCGGCGTCGAAGAACAATTCTATCTCTTTTTCCCGATCATTCTTTATTTCCTCGATAAATTTTTTCCCGAGAAAAGAACCGCTCTCGTTATCGCAGGCCTTGGCATTGCCTCTCTCGCTTTCGCGCAGTACGCCGTTCATCATTTCCCCAGTTTCGCATTTTACTGGCTGCCGTCGCGCTTTTGGGAAATGGCGCTTGGCGCCGGCCTTGCCTATTTGCCGCGCAAGGATTTAGACACCCGTCAGAATGCCTTGGCCTGTATCGGCTTTATCATGATCATCCTATCTCTGGCGCTCTATTCGGACGATGTAAAATTCCCGGGGATGGCCGCCTTGCTGCCGACAATCGGCACCGCTTTTTTGATTTACGCCTCATGTGGAAACATCATCGCTGAAAAAATCCTGAAACGTAACTTGATGGTTCGCATCGGCCAGATGTCGTATTCGCTTTACCTATGGCATTGGCCGGTATTTGCCTTGATCCGCTATAGTTTCGAAGACCCGAACAAGCTCGTTTTTCTGGCAGGACTGGCGCTGACCTTTGCCCTGTCCTATGCCAGCTGGCGCTATATTGAAACACCGTTTCGCAATCGCCATTTTCTGACACGCAAATCTGTTTTTATATTAAGCCTCATGTCTCTGTCTGCGCTGATCGTGGCCAGCGCCTACATCATTCATAAAGATGGCATACCCTCTCGCATTCCGCAGCGCGCTTTGTCCATTACTTTAGCGGTCAACGATCACGCACCGTTTATTTATGAAACCTGCCTCGATAAGAAAACACAGTCCGACATATGCTTCTTCGGCGATAAAGATAAAAATGAAATCTCGATTGTTTTATGGGGAGACTCCCATGCCGCCAGCATACGTCCACTGGTTGACAAAATAGCAAAAGAAAAAAATATGAAAGGCATCTTGCTGGCCAAAACCTCCTGCCCGGGCTTCTATGGAGAGTATTCATGGAAATCCGATGAGATCGATGCTTGTCGCGAGAATAACGCGGCAGTTTTCGCTTTCCTGAAAAATAATCCCAAAATCAAATATGTCGTCTTTTCGGGTCGCTGGGCGCCGGTTGCCAAAGAATTTAAATTTGAAAACGAAAATAACGATGCCTTCTACCGCGCCTTGCATTATACGGCGGATGCCTTGAGACAAATCGGCAAGAAGCCTCTTTATATCGCCGCCGTACCGGAACCCGGGTTTAACGTTCCGCGCTGCCTGTCGAAAAAGGAAGTTTTGGGCGCACCGTTCTTTACCTGCACCCCGATATCCTTGGAAAAATACCGCAAAGAGCAAGCACAGACTTTGGCGGCGTTCAGCGCCCTCGAAGAAGACAATATCGTTTTATATCCTCATCAGGCGCTTTATAAAGCGGATGGTCTTTTGATACAAAACGGGCTGGACTTGCTGTATTTCGATGACGACCATGTCAGCATCAACGGCGCACTTTATTTATATGACGATTTCAAACCGTCTTTCGCCCGGTTTCTTGACGCTGGACATTAAGCCCGCTCTCGTTTTAAGTAAGCCTTATGACCCGTATTGAACAAATCTTCGCCTCCGGTAAAAAAGCCCTCGTCACCTATATCGTCGCGGGCGATCCCGATATAGCCGCAAGTCAGAAAATCCTCGAAAGCCTGCCGGAAGCTGGCGCCGATATTATCGAGCTTGGCATTCCTTTTACCGACCCGATGGCCGACGGTCCTGTTATTCAGGATGCTGCCTTGCGCGCGCTTGCTTCCGGCATGACGATTAAAAAACTTTTCCAGATGGTGCGTGATTTCCGCAAAACGAACGACACGACACCGATTGTCCTGATGGGTTATTTCAATTCCATTTTTGCCTATGGCGTCAGTCAATTTACGAGCGAGGCGAAACAGGCGGGCGCCGATGGCCTGTTGATCGTCGATTTGCCGTCCGAAGAAGAAGATGAACTGGTTATTCCGTGCAAGGAGTGCGGCCTTGACTTTATCCGCCTCGCCACGCCGACGACTGACGCAGCGCGGCTGCCGAACGTCTTGAAAAATGCCAGCGGCTTTCTTTATTATGTGGCTGTCGCCGGCATTACGGGCACGACCAGCGCATCGGCGGCCAATCTCAAACCCGCCCTTGATGAAATTCGCAAACATACGAAACTGCCGATCTGCGTCGGCTTCGGTATCAAAACACCGGAAGACGCGAAAGCCATGGCTGAAATTTCCGATGGCGTTGTTATCGGCTCTGCACTGGTGGATTTAATCAGCAAAAAAGCCGATCATTCGGCTTTTGTCGGGTCATTAAAAAACAAGCTTTAGATTCCTGGCTCAAATAAACGATTGGCAGCTAAAGTACATGCTCCCGCGTTTTCTACGAGTTCTTGCGTATTTTTAGATTTATCGTCTGATCTTTTTTTACTATCTAAATATTTTGGCAATTCAGCATTTATGTCTACACCGCTTCCCATCAATATCCCTTTATAAAAAGCAAAAGCTCTATTTATGTCAGAAATAACTTTTGGATCTTTCTGATTTTCATCACCAAGATCATATATTGCTTTAGCAACTCCAATTGAAAAATAGCAATCAAGCATAGCCTCTGAGCGAGAAGGTTCTTCTGCTGCTACTGGTTGTGTTGCCAATAGTGATAAAGCAAAAATTGGTGACATACGCATAAGTTTCATAATTAGATCCTTTCAAATTCGCAGTACATTTATCAAACAGAATTTAGCTTGTCAATAATTATGTCAATAAACTCTCTCCTTCCCTTGACTTCCTACCCCCCCAATCCTGTATAGTCGGCCTTTCGTTTTGAATACTTAAGGAAACGCTTATGAACTGGCTGACCAACACCATCCTGCCGAAAATCCGCAATATCGTCGGCGCGAAAGAAGCACCCGACAATCTATGGCAGAAATGCCCCGGCTGTTCCGGCATGCTGTTTTCAAAGGATCTGGCCGAGAATTTAAATGTCTGCACTCATTGCGGCCATCACTTGAAAATGCCGGTCGAGGACCGTTTGAAAAACCTGTTCGATAACGGCAGCTTCACCCGCGTCAAAGTGCCGGAAGTCGCCGCCGATCCGCTCAAATTCCGCGACAAGAAAAAATATGCCGACCGCCTGAAAGAGGCTCAAACCAAAACCGGCGAGCGCGACGGCATCATGGTCGGCGAAGGCACGATGGGCGATATTCCGGTCGTCATCGCCGCGTTTAATTTCGATTTCATGGGCGGCTCGATGGGCGCCGGTGTCGGCGAAGGTTTGGTCAAAGCCGCAGAAGCCGCTATCGCCAAGCGCGCGGCCCTTATCGCCATTCCGGCTTCCGGCGGGGCGCGTATGCAGGAAGGCATGTTCTCCCTCATGCAAATGCCGCGCACGACAATTGCCGTTCAAATGGTGCAGGATGCCGGTCTTCCTTATTTTGTCTTGCTGACAGATCCGACAACGGGCGGCGTTTCCGCTTCATTCGCGATGCTCGGCGACATTCATATTTCCGAACCCGGCGCGATGATCGGCTTTGCCGGCAAACGCGTGATCGAGGAAACCATTCGCGAGCAATTGCCGCCCGGCTTCCAGACTGCCGAATACTTAAAAGAACATGGCATGGTCGATATGGTTATCAGCCGCAAAGATTTGCGCGATACCATTATTCGCCTGCTTGATCTCCTGATGCGCAAAGACCGCGCTGTAAAGATTTCGGGAACGCCGGTGGCAAGCAAGCTGGACATTAAACCGTCAGGCCGCGGCGTCTTCACCGCCGACAGTTTCAAAGCACCGAAAGCGAAATTGAAAACACCGGCCAATGAAGAAAAGCCTCCCGTTAAAACAGTGAAGAAATAAAAAAGAATTTTACCACGAAGCGCACGAAGCTAGAAAAAGAAGCGCGAAGTTTATATTTCTTCTTCGCGTCTACTTCGCGCCCTTCGTATCTTCGCGGTGAAAACTTCTATGAATCCTTCTCACATTCTTGATCGCCTTACAAAATTATATCCCAAAGCTATCGAGCCCGGAATAGAACGCACCTGTCGCATTTTACATGATCTTGGCGATCCTCATCTGAAATTACCGCCTGTCATTCACATCGCCGGTACCAATGGCAAAGGCTCGACGCTCGCTTTTATTCGCAGCCTGCTCGAAGACCACGGCAAGACTTGTCATGTTATGACCTCGCCGCATCTGGTGAAATTCAATGAACGTCTTGTCATCGCCGGAGAAGAAATTTCCGATGAAAATCTTGAGGCTTTATTGCTGCGCGTTGAAAATTTGAACGCAAGCAAGCCAATCACGTTTTTTGAAATTACCACGGCGGCTTGCATGCTCGCTTTCGCCGAGAACCACGCTGATTATACGCTGCTGGAAACTGGAATGGGCGGGCGCCTTGATTCCACGAATGTCGTCGACAAAGCTTTGATGACCATCATCACGAATATCTCGATGGATCATATGCAACATCTCGGCGATACGCTGGAGAAAATTGCTTTCGAAAAAGCGGGTATCATGAAGCATGGTGTACCTTGCGTGATCGGCCCGATGAATCCCGCTATTCTTCCTGTTTTTGAAAACCGCGCCGCCGAATTAAGCGCACCGCTTTATCGCTGCGGCCATGAATGGAATTACAAAATCACTGATACTGGTTTCACTCTTACCTTTAACGGGCAACATTATGATTGCCCGAAACCGAATTTACTCGGCGATCATCAATATGCGAATGCGGCCACCGCAATCGTCTCTCTTCTTTGCTTGTCATTCCTGCGAAAGCAGGAATCTCCCTTTAGAGCGATCACCAAAGCCACATGGCCCGCCCGCCTTCAAAAACTCGACAGCGGAAAATTATCCGATCTCTTGCCCGATGGCTGGGAGCTGTTTCTCGATGGCGGCCATAATGAAGACGGCGGAAAAATTTTGGCCGATCAGGCGCGCCACTGGCAGGCAGAAGATGGCAAAAATCTGCACCTGATCCTTGGTATGCTCACAACCAAAAACCCTGCTCCGTTTTACAATCACCTGAAACCTTATGTGACCAGTGCCGCCGCCATCCCGATCCCGGGCGAAAAACTGGCTTTTGCGGCTGAGGACCTCGCAAAGACCCTTGGCATAGAAAATGCGCCCGATCCTGAAACAGTTATCGCCGCTCTTGTCGAAACCTCTCCAAATGGACGGATTTTAATCACGGGATCGCTATATCTGGCGGGGAATATTCTTGCTAACTTGTAATTTATACAAGTTAAACATTGTTTTTTATTAAGTTAGGTTGTGTAATATAAAAATTGGACAAGCTGATCCATTTTATATTACCATAATAAAAAATATAGGGGATGAATGCGTACAAATTGGACTGAAGGAAGAGATTATTCTGTTGTTTGCCATACTGTATGGAATGTCAAATGTCGCAACGAAGAAAAACGTTCTCATTCTCTTAAACATCACCCTAATTATCCTGATGCAAAGAAACTAGGCGATTATGAAGCGGCCCAAAATTTGGCTGACTCTCTAATTTGCCCGAAAGCCCTCGCTATCTTGAAGGATAAAATCGACCTTTCCCGTTTTGACATGGACCCTTTGGCAAAACGGCCTGTGCTTATTGCACCTTCACTTACTTCGGGTTCGAATAACGTCATTCCTATATGGACAGCTTATAATCTCGGTTTTCAACTTGGCCTTGGTGTAGATCGCGATATTTTTCAAAAAGAGAAAATCAGCCGCACAAATAAAAGCGCCTTATTCCGCCTTCTTAATCAACCAGAATTCTATGGCAATGTATCAAAAGGCCGCGAATACATCATTGTTGATGACAATTATACTTTAGGCGGAACTATAGCTGCCCTAAGAAGCTATATTGAAATGAATGGCGGCAAGGTCATCTGCGCGACAGTTCTAGCAGATCAGGATCCTGACAATAAACATGCAAAGAATCCTTTAGATAAATTGAGTGGCCATGAAATAAGATGGAATATATCCGAGCAAACCTTACAGAGCATCGAGGATAAATATGGTGGATGGACATTCGCGAGAGACTTCCAAAGCAAAGTTGGCTTCAGCCTTGAAGGACTCACAGAACAAGAAGGACGTTTTATCGAACACTTTCAAGACAAGCGCGCCCTCTTCCGAGCAATTGATGAAGAGCGAAACCTTGAAAGTTCACGAGGCGGCCGAGAAATTTTTGCGACAACATCCGCCAGAGCGTATCAACCTGCCTGAGATTGAAAAGAATAAATAACTATGGCTGCGGAGCTATTTTTTGCTGAACCCAATTTATAGCCTCGTCAATCTTAGAGATTCGCTCAATACTAGCTTCGATATCTATAAATTCTTCTTCTGGTCCATAAAGCAAAACAGATTTTCTGAATTTCTGAGCTAAGCTGATTTCATTTCTAGTTCCCCCCATTCCAGGAAGCGCAATTACCAGATCACTCGTTAAGACATTTATATGATTGCGGGTAATTTCATCGGGGTTTTCGCTGTCATATACTCCAAGCGGCGTATAGATAGGTAACTCAATATAGGGATTTGGATATTTATTGTGAGGGGAGTAACTGCCATCTTCCTGATGGTTCATAGGAATACACCCTAACGACAGGCCCTCACGATTTTTTACTGAAGTAAATCCACGGCTTACTGTCCGCATAACTCCATCACCACCCCCTGTTAAGAGATGCACAGATAAATGAGCCAACCCAATGCCCAACGGCTCTGCAAATTCAGCCCAAGCCTTCCGGCCAGAACCCATAACACCGACAATTTGTAATTTTTTCATGGGCGGAAGAATTATCATAAACATATATTATGTCAAGAAAATTATAGTTCTGTTAAAGCGTCTGATAAATCTTCTCAATCGCCTCTGCCGGATCTGCTGCTTCCGTAATCGGCCTGCCGATCACGAGATGTGTCGCTCCTAAATCCAGCGCCTCTTTAGGCGTCATCATGCGTTTTTGATCGTTCGCCGCCGTCCCTTCCGGTCTGATCCCGGGCGTGATCAACACAAACTGGCAGCCGATCTCCTCCCGCAAGGTTTTAATCTCATGCGACGAACAGACAACGCCTGCCATCCCTGCCTCTTTGGTTAGATTGGCGAGGCGCAGAACTTGGGCGGCAATCGGCGTTTCCTGCCCGACCAGCTTCAATCCTTCTTCGTCGAAACTGGTCAGGACCGTCACCGCGATCATTTTGGCAGGCCGTAGACCGAGTTTCTCCGCTTCGTCATTCGCCGCATGGGCCGCAGCTTTCATCATTTCAAATCCGCCGCCCGCATGCACGTTTAAATAGTCGGGCTGGAGTTTCGCCAGCGCCCTCACCGATTTCGCCACCGTGTTCGGAATATCATGAAGTTTCAGATCGAGGAAAAACGGCAGGTCCGGAAACGCGTCACGGATTTTCGATACACCTTGCGGCCCGTGCGTATTGAAAAACTCTAGCCCCAGTTTTACGCCCGCCTTTGTCGAGGCAATAATTTCGCATAGTTTTTCAGCAGCTGAAAAATCCTGCGTATCGATGGCGCAGAAAACTCTTGGCATGACTAGTCTCCTTTAAAGGATTTCAGGTACGGCAATACGCGGCGTTGGTTGATGGGCCGGAACTGGTTTTGTCGAAATTTGCGCCGCTTGCTGGAGGGCTGCGTAGCGCTCGATTTCCATGCGCTGGAAATCTACCTGTTTTTCAAGCGTTGCAATTTGCTTCTTGAGCGCGCGGCGCTGGGCGCGCAGCTCCAGCGTATTGCTCCACAAAATCAAGCTTCCCCAGATAAACCCGAGGATGCAGGAGATAAATATAATAAGCGGAAGCGATATCATCGCGGGATCGTGAAGCGGCGACCATGTCAGCTCCGCCGTTAAATCGCGATTGGACAATGTCACAAAAAATAAAGCTGCCACGACCGGCAGCGTAATGATGACCTTGATAAACAGAGCCAGGAACTTGGTCATGTTAATCTCCAGTTGATTAAAAAATTATTCGGAAACGTTCAGGCGCTCGCGAAGACCTTTTCCGGTTTTGAAGAAGGGCAATCTTTTCGCATCGACCGACACGCTTTCGCCGGTGCGCGGGTTACGGCCCGTCCGCGCTTGTCTTTCTTTCACCGAGAAAGCGCCGAAACCGCGAAGCTCCACACGGTCGCCTTTGATCAAAGCGGCAGTTACTTCCTCGAAAATAGTATCGATAATCGTTTCGACATCGCGCAAATAAAGATGCGGATTTTTCTCTGCCAGAATTTGAATAAGCTCTGATCTTGTCATTCCACTAATTCCTGTTTCCCAAAGGTTTTAGAACATGGTTTAGAATATCGCCTATCCTGCCCTTATTTTTAGGTACTCGTCAAGTAATGCCCTGATAATGCTGGGAATTTTAATTATTTATGTATTATGTAATTATTATTGGGTGATAATACCTTCAATTGCTTTTTCATCCAGTTCTTTGAGGTCTTCCTCGCTTAAAGGATCGTCGATATTGGGCATGGCGCCGGCTGGCCCATTGAGACGGTTGAGATTGTCCTGCGCGGCATTCGATGCTGATGGTCTTACAGCAGCCGCTTCTTTTGCCGCCTCGACCAGTTCTTCGGAAGCTTCGACTTTTATTTCTTCCGGGTCCTCTATCGACACGTCGAGATCGACATTAAGAGACATGAATTCACGGTCAGGCAGGCCAAACGCGATTTTGTAATTGCCGCCCTTGACCGCCGGGAAGATAAAATAGCCGTCGGAATCGGTTTCGGTTTTCTCAACTTCAGATCCGTCGCCGCCATTGATCAAACGAACCACCACGCCTTCGAGACCGCGCTTCAGGTGGACAAGATAACCGCTAATCTCGCTCATTTTCACGAACGGGAAATCGATGATGGGCGTCGAACCACGGCGCGGAATTAAATCGCGATGATCGAATTTCGGCGCAAGGTAAATGTCTGGGATGGATTCACTTACAACGCTCAGTCGAACCGGCGCTTCTCCCAAATTAGTGATATAGGCGACACCTTGCTCATCCGTATTGGATTTATCTGAAGACGTGCTGGCTTTGAACTGAACATTCTCAATTAATATTTCATCCTGATCGAATGTGCCATTATCGTTAGAATCGATAAATGCGCGTGCGCCCAGAGAAGCCAGACCTCCACTGCGTGGATCGACTGTATGATATCTGTTATTCTGATCAGGTTGGAGCGCAGTTCTTAAACCAACGGTCAGAGAATAATTCTGATCAGTGTTTGCGGTTGCGTCTAGATCAAGCCCAAACTTGGCAAAATCGCGGCTGAACCGCAAATTCAAGGAATCGATGTCACTGTCGAATTCATGCGCTCCTTCAAAGCGGAGAGAAGAGCGGGATGTCAGGCTCTTTTGCCCGCTGAAAGAAATGCGCCGGTAACGGCTCTGAGCATCGGTATCAAGATCATAGATAAGCGCCGTTCTAAAACGAACTCCATAAATATCGGTCAGCGCCGTTATCTCGCCTTCGAAATCGTCAATGCCGTCATTTTTCGAAAGCGTTCTCACGAGATCGTTGCTGATATTCACGCCCAAAAATTTAAATGATGTTACGTTCTCGATAATCGTGTCGTCCTCGCGCTCAAGAAAATCTCTTTGCTGGACACGCAGACTCGTGCTGAACTTACCGAAATTCCGGCTGGCGGAAATTTCTGTTCTACTTTTTATATCCTGATCTTCTTCAAGGAAATTTTTATACTCCGTGCGCGATAGGCCAAGATTGATCCCGAAAGGCTTGGCGACAACACCCGCTTCATAAGCCCGCCGCCCTTTATCTGCTCCTAAAACTTGCCCCTGGAAATTCATACCCAGAAAAGATGCCGAAGCCGAAATCGCAGCACCGGTAGATCTGGTCGTGGAAAACCGGTCGTCGAAAGGATCGTCTTCGGCATCGATAATGGACTCGCTTGAAAAACGTCTTGCTGAATCTGTAATAGTGTCCTGCGGTCCGGAATAAACGCTGGCCCCCATCGTGAAGAAATTCGTAAATCCGTAGAAAGCCTGACCACTCATACCGGCGGTGCGTTCGGTTCTCGAATTTTCTGAAAACGGAAGCAAATCCGATCCCGGCATACCGGCGGCAAAATCATACTGAATCTCGCCTTTTCTTAAACTTCTTGCGCCGCGTGTAATTTCACGGCGTATGACTGTTTTTTGCCCTTGGGGCCCGTAGAGCACGATTTCAAAACTATTGAAACCGTTATTGAGATTTAAATTCTCAAATACAAAGCGCCCGTCAGGACCGATCTGTTGAAATGCAATAAACGCTCCATTGCGATATAATTCAGCATCCCATCCGACAGGCGCATCCCCGTCGAGAATGAAATTCTCGGAATTCGATGCATAGCGCTGCCCTAATCTTGAATCGGAAGATACTTCGACGCCCATGCCTCGCTGTCCCCCTAGAAATAGCGGAACGGTCGGGAACGCCACATCTCCGAGAGAAATGCGACCCGCATGCAGCGGCCCCAGCAGATTCTTTGAGACATCGCGGCGCTGCAAAGTCAAACGCGCGCTGGATATTTCCGAAGAGACAAGGCTGTTATACCGTGTTCCGAAAGAATAATCCGCTTCGAATTTCGCAATGTCCTGATTGCCCTGAAGCGTGCCGGTTCCGATGACGGATGTCCCAGCCGGGGATTTGCGTGCGCCGACCGATGTCGTCGTGTAAATGGAAGGGAAGCTAAAATTGCGGTACGGGGCCAGCTGTGCATTCTCGGGTTTGATCGGATCGAAGACATAGGTTTTCTTGCGTCTCTCGGCATTGAGCAATCTTTTCATGCGCTCTTGAAAAGGCAGATCTGCTTCCGAGGTAATGTTTAAAACCAACTCGCTCATATCGAATTTAATTTTTATGCCGAACCAGTCTTCGAGACTCGACGCCTTGACATAGATATCATCTTCCTGAATTTCGGCTTCGCCATCTTGCAAAGCAAATTTCTGGCCATTAACCAAAACCTCCTTAGTGTTGAGGTCCAACTGAAAAGCATTTTCTTCTTTGATGAAAAAACCTTCAGCTTTTTTATCGCCGGCATTGCTCTCGATGGAGAAACTCATCAGCTCAGAAATTTGTCCTAAGGGAACCAATACATCTTCCAGAGAGGATTCCAGCGGAAGAAAAACTGTCATTCCCTGCTCGCGCGGAATGCCGTTTACATTAATGCCGACGATAATCTGATCGTCTTCCGGACGCTCAACATTTCCGATCTGGCCTGAAGTAATTTCTAGCTCATCCTTACCCAGCTCGTTTATGCCACCATCATCGTCTGTAATATTTTGTGAAACCTCCGCTTGAGGGACGAGTTCGCCCTCAGCGGCTAATGCATAAAAGCCGCTTGATGCAAAAATAATTAGACTCAAAACAATCGCTTTACAAAAAGCGATTGATGGGCGTTTCACTTACATTTAATCTCCAAAGAAATTGGACAGTCGCCCCGGCTGGGGCAATAGACTCCGGTTAAGGAATAGGTAACAGCACCTCTTTGATAAGGGCCGGGTTGTTCTTGCTTCCCGTTAGAAGAAGAAATTTTATCTGCCCGCTGGCAGTTACAGTTTCCGGGAAAGGTAATTCGAATGAATAATCGCGCTTATCGATCTCGCGATATATATAGGCGGTATGGCGTTTGCCGATCTGCACTTGCTTTCCATCCGGCTGGACAAGAATGGCATCGATATAAGCTACACCCTGGCCATTGCCCTGACGTGTAAGCTGCGTAGACATTTTATATGTATTGGGCTTATCCGATTTTGAAAGCTTGGGATCTATCCAGTCTACTTGCGTATCTATCTTTCCCTTCGTAATGATAATCGGGATCATGGCGGAATAGGCCATAGGTGCCTTTACTCTCGTGCCTGACACAGCCCTTTTTTCTCCGGCTGCTTCTGCAGCTTTCTCTGCGGCGAGCTGCGCGTCCTTGTCTTCGAGAAAATGGATATGAGAATGGTATTGGCCATCTTCAGTGTCCGCCGGAAATTTCGTCATGATGCGAATGATTTGTCTCTCACCCGGCTGGATCAAAAATTTACGCGGGAAAAAGCGGAGCAGTTTTTTTGCCGAATAGGGATAGCTATCTACAACGGATGTCGTGCCTTTTTCGTTCATGACGACATCTTCGAGGGATATTTTGTAATATCTCGGACTGTCGGATAAATTCGTGACGTTGAGAACATCGACTTTTTTGGATTCCGTCAACTCGAGCCGCGTCGGCGCGACGAAAAGAATCTGGGCTGCCTTGGCCGGAAGAGAATGCCCGAGAAGCATAAGGACGAACAGGGTCGAGAGGAGGGAATATTTGAAATTCATTTTAGATCCTTTCATTGAAAGACGGCGCTGATGGAAATGGAATCGCCGCCGCTCGTAATACTGGTAAAAGTGGTTGAACTGTTAAGCGCTTGAGAAGGAATATTCAGCGTGCCGCCGATAAGAATTCTGGGGTCCGACGTAACGGATAGATCTATTACCATCGCAACATTGCCGCTTGTGCCGTTACAAATATTTCCAGCTCCAGCTGCAACGCCTGAATTGAGAGAAATTTCAATCGGCGTAATCGTCAGCGTACCACCGCCGTCCTGCGCGCCTAAAATGGCAGAGGCGGAGCAGCGGATTTCGATAATTCCGCTATCGCCTGTAATCACGGCTTGGCCGACAGTCGCATCGCCCTGATAAAATAGACCGCTACCGGTAAGAGAGACGCCGCCATTGGTGCCGATTGTCAGCTGGCCGAGATGGGAGGTGGCAAATTCGATAATGCCGAAACTGATATCCGAATTGCTTGAAAAAGTTTGGGCAAAAGACAAGACCGGATAGCCCAGGATGGAGATGCTTCCCAACGCTATTAGAAATGTTCTTTTGATTCGAAAATTCATACTTCCAGATATATTAAATTTAGCCTTTAAATTATATGCTTCCGGAGTTTCAAAGCCTTTTTATACAAAGATTATCCACATATAAAAACCGCCCCTTTTAGGGGCGGTTCAAATGAATTTCTAGAGACTAAGCTAACCTAATTATTGGTAAACAACCCGCACTGTAACAGGAACGCCGCCTGTATTTTCTGTGCTGTAGGTAAAGTTACCAGCATCGATCGCGTTTGCCGTTACATCGAGTGTGCCGCCGAAAGTCAAAACCGGAGCTGGTGTTACAGCCAGATCGACAACTGTTTCCGTTACGCCGAGACCGTCACATGCCACAGCAGCTCCGCCGTCGACTGACACCATAACATCGGATAAAGTGATGCTGGCAGCGCCGGTGACATCATCTGTCAAAGTGGCGGTCGCCAGACATGTAATGCCTACGTCTGTTTCACCATCGCCGCCAACGGTCAATACGCCTGCCGTAGGCGCTCCGCTGGCTGTGATATCTGTTGCGGCTGAAACATCTACTGCGCCTCCAACAGGGTTAAGAACAATATCACCCGCTTGGGCCGCACCGAAGTCGATCGTTCCAAAATCAATATCAGTACCTGGTGTAAGTGTAATAGCGGCCCTTGTAATGGCGACAGCTTCAACATCTGCTTCTGTAGCGAATGCTGAGTGCGCCGTAATTCCAAATGCGACGGTTAAAGCAGTTGCAAGCAGCAATTTCTTTGCGGTTCTCATAATAAATCCCTTTCTGAGGATGTGTGTTGCTAAAATAATATTACCTATTCGTCGTTAAGCTTGGCTTAAATAAAGATCAAATTTTATCCTTATTCAGACCTTTCCTCGTTTATTCTTAACAAAAAGTTCCTAATGAAAGCTTAAATGCAGGAGGCGTGCCAAAATGGCAGGAATGGGCAATAATGCCTTTTAATAAAGGTATTTTCTTGAGGATAGTTTTTCAGAACACACGCAGGGAGGCACTTACGCCGGAAAATATAACCTTTATAGAATCTCTTTTATAAGGAAGTTTTTTCCCAAGGCGGCAAAAATTTCTATTTATAAGAAAATTATTGGCCGATTATGTCATCGATAACCGGAATGTCTTCTATCAAAAGAGTTTCTTCGAGGATTTTGACGTGGCCGTTTGGAGAAATATCGACATTTGCCTTAAACAGGGAATCCTTGAACATCATATGGATGCCAAGACGGTAAACCCCGCCTTCAGTACCTTCCAGTTGAATGGGCGCAACCATCTTGCCGATAGCCTTGCGGGCGGCGGGCGGCGGCTCTTCCCGCCATTGAATGTCATCCACACTTTCGACGATGATAAATCGGCCATGACGACCGCGAACGAAGGAAAAGAAAAACCGGGCGTAGTCGATAACGGTTTTTTCATTCAAGTTAACCGGCGCTGTTTCATTCAGGCTATAGATAGGCGCATTGGTGAAATCGAGGATAACGGCCTTGCCTCCCTGCATCACGACAAATCGGCGGGCAGGCGGCATATTGCGATGATCGGCAATATCGAAAAATTTTGAATTTTTATAAAAAGGCAATTCGCGGGCCATCACAACTGTCGAAGACGGGTCGAAGGCGCCCCCATCGATATCGCTTTTCAGCCTTTCGACAAGGTCTTTGGTTTCCGCTTTATCGAGTTTGACGTAGGAATCTTGGAACATGAGGCCCTGCAGGAATTAGATAGCCTTAATATATAAGATCTAATCTTTAACGAGTTGTTACTTTATCGGTTTTATATGAAACATCTCCGGATAACAGATATGTTTTTCGGTAACCGCAAGATACATAGGATCGTCCGCCAGCGCAAAATCATAGATTGTATAGCCGAAATCCTTGAGAAAATCAGCAATAGACTTGATTTCTTCGCCATGGGACTCAAAAAACAGGACAGGCTGTAGCCGCGAAAGCGTTTCCTTTGCACCCTTAAGTGCCTCCAGCTCCATGCCTTCGATATCCATTTTGATCAGCTTGCATTTGTCTATTTTCAGGGAATCGACGGTTCTTAAAGCTACTTCGGTCTCACCTGTGTTTTCTTTTGGGCGATAGCCGCCGAAATTCTGGTTCATTTGCGGATCGAGTTCCGATACTTTTAACACGCCTTCCTGTTCGCCAATCGCGATATTATAGGCATATACATTTTGCAGGCTGTTCATGGCGATGTTCGCGCAGACCGACTGGAACATCAGCCGCTGGGCCTCGATGGCTATGACTTTTCCCTCATTGCCGACATGCTTGGCAAGCGCCAGCGTATGCGATCCCATATTCGCGCCAATTTCAAGAACCGTATCACCGATATCGAGAATAGATCTCATATATACGATTTCATGATCGCACCAGCTTCCATATGCCATTATGTTGCGGGTGATGTATTCGTCATTGCGATTCATACACATCCGGCCATATTTAGCGTGGATCAGAAGGTTCCATTCCTGATTTATCGCATATTTGGCAATCAGGTTCTGGCGTTCGCGGTTCATGGGATTGTCGCGAATTTTATCTTCGTTCGTATAGGTCCAGAAAGTCGTTCCTTCGACATGACGCGAATCTTTTCCGAACAGATCGTCATAGGAAATACTGTCGATCTTCTGCGTCTTCGACAAATGGTTGAACATGTCGAAAATGGCCACCTGATCGAGAAACCAGAAACCGTTGCTCTCGGCCATATTCTTCAAAATGACATTGGCAATATACCCTGCTGCTTTCAAACCTGTCTCCGTCTTGGAGAAGCAGTTGAAACCGCCGGCGAAATTCTCCCAGTAGGGTGCCATATCGGGTCCTTTCGTCAGAACCACGTCGGCATTTCTTATATCATCGCGGGAAAAAGGATCTTGTTTGATAAGGGAATCCGCATCAAGCAATGCGGCTTTTTTGACATTGCTTTGTTCTAAAATCTGATAGGTGCGGGCAAAGCGCATCGAAGCGTAATAAGCCGTATTCTCGATCTCATAGGTCAGCGATCCTTTTTCGTAGGAATAACTGAGTCTGGCTTCAGGATATTTCTGATCGTAAAGTTTAAGGAGATCGATATCTATGCCCATCGGATTGTATAAATGAACGTGAATGCCGAAATTCCTCTCGGGTAATTCCAGCGCCGACATGATAAGTGTTACGATATAATCGCGTAAGTAATTAGTCTCCGCAGCGGCGATTAAAATATTTTCTTGTTCCGGCGGCTTTACCATGACGAATTCAGGAAATTTCGCCAGAAGCTCGTCATTGGATGATTTTAACCGGTCCTTATCCGCGCTTTTATATACGGGTGAGAAGGAATTATTCCTGATAGTATCGCCGATGCTGATGATATTGGTTATTTTTTCTTCAAAAATCTTGCTCTTCTGAATGGTTAAATAAAGGCTGCGCCATAATTCGTCTTTCGCGAAATAATAGATCAGGAATAAAAGACCCGTGCTGGACTTATGGTTAGGTTCTTTGGCACGCGCTTTTTTCAGTTCTTCAACCGCGGCATTGAAATTTTTTTCTCTTATATAAAGATAAGCCTTGTTAAAATTTATATAGGCCGCCTTCGGTAAAACTTCTTCCATTCCTGTGTAATAGGCCAGGAATTCCTGGTTTGGTATATTGCCGGACGTCCAGTAAGCGTAAATCTGTAATTCAAGAAATGTATTTTCCGGATTGGGATAAAGAGAGATGCATTTTTCTGCAAGCTCGATCGCCGCGGGATAGTTTTTCTGTTCTACGAGTTGGTTGATATCGCTGGCAAGTTTGGCTTCTTCTGACAATGGCTCATAGGGCAACGTGAATAAAAGCGAGAACGAGACAAAATTCGTAAAGTAATGGTCGTTCACTTCTCTTAGAATATTGTAATCTTTATCTGCCATAAAAACCCCCGGCGAATTGAAACGCCATAAATCTACGCCAGAATTATCTCCTTCAACAGAGGGAAAATTGCGCCTTTATTTCCGATACGCCCCGCTCTGGGGATCTCTGTGGATAGAAGGCTGATAAAGTAACGGACTGTTTATGTATGAAGCTATCCAGATTCCGCGCCGAGGGTTTAAGCCACTTCACCACCATGGAGAAACTTTATAAGCCGCCTGTCCGGAATCGAGGATATCTCGTTTTGTTCCCGTAGATAATTTCCGGACTCTCATATTTGCGTATTGAGTCCATATCGTTTCGCATGTGGGTAAGAATCCGGATAAATTTTATCCCCATGACTCATGCCCCCTAATATCTATTACTACTGAATCTAAGATATATAAGATTCATAGAAAGACATATTTCAGTTTATCGTCGGGCGAAGTAGTGTGCCCCTATAATCGAAACAAGGTCCTTCGAAATCACGGTTGATTCCATCTTCAAGTTTTGCGGCCTCTTCAAGCAACGCGAAATAAATTGCTGTATTCATGGTTTGAGGCGTATTAACGTGTTTAACCATATATGCAGCTGAATTTAGTTCTCTTAAATTCACGAAAGGTTGTTGTAGAGCATAGCGAACAAGCTCTTCTTCATAATCTGGACTTTCTTTTGCGATACTCGCTATACGCTGGTTGAGAAGCCCAGTTATTTCCAGATCGTGTTGCTTTCTATCGATTGTATGCCCTTCGAAATCAAGCTTGATGGGATTCAAGACAATTTTATCGATCGAGTTAATATCGATTTTTCTTTTGGTCGCATAACGTGAAAGAATTTTATAAAGATTAGTTTTGCTATTGAAGTAGAATGAGCCTGTCTCGGATTGGATCTCGCCTTCCTCGTAGTCACATGCGGAACTTAGATCTTCGAGAAAATTTTCAATCTTTTTAGTAATCCGCAGATAAGCAGCTTGAAGCGGCAAGCTAAGATTATCGAATTCTTCATCCCTATAACAAAACTCCGGATACAATTCGAAATAATGATAATTTCCCTCTTCGCTATATCCGTAATTAATTTCTACCGTGTCTGTTTCTTCGCCCATATGAATCCCCGCAAGGCAACGAAAGAGAAATCCGCCTAGTCTTATGGCATTTGATTCTATTTTGGGATCTGTTTGGACCTCTTGCTCAGCAGCGCTTTTGAAATTTTCGCTGAGACTTGGCGAAGCATCCGCTATAGGTTCCTTAATGCCGATTTGCAAATCTGATTGGCTGTTTTTCAAAATACTGTGGGCATTTGCGAGTGCTAAAATGAAATGAGAAGATTGGTTCAATAACGGTTTACCCATAGTTTCCCTGTCATATTTTCAATAATTTTTCTTATTTCTAGCCGAATTCCAGAATCCATGTCCAGTTTTTCCCGCTTCTATCCCCTTTTTAACCCCCCGTTTTTGATTCGAATCCATTTGACAGGGCATTATGGAAGCGGTATATATGCTCCTGTCTTTGAGAACTTCCTGAAAAAAATTAGAAGAATTGATCCGCGCCGTAAGGCTTGAGATAGCCAGGAAATCGAACCATTCGAAAGATATCCTCGAATTGAAAGACATCCCCCTAAAAAAGATTAGTTGAAGAACATTTATTCCAATTAACCAGACACCTTAAGCGAATTAACCCCTCCCGATTTTTCACGGCTTTCAACGCCCTATAAAACCAAGAGTTTGACCCCAGAGTTTCCCATGAATTTACAGGATTTAAAAACCCGCAGCCCTGCTGAACTGCTCGCTTTTGCCGAGGAGCTGGACATCGAAAACTGCGCCTCGATGCGCAAGCAGGACATGATGTTCGCCATTCTCAAACGTCTCGCCGAGCAGGGCGTGCCGATCGCAGGCTCCGGCGTTTTGGAAGTGTTGCAGGATGGCTTCGGCTTCCTTCGCGCCCCTGAAGAAAACTACCTGCCAGGTCCCGATGATATTTACGTTTCGCCATCCCAGGTCCGCCGCTTCGGCCTTCGCACCGGTGACAGTTTAGAGGGCGAAATTCGCGCCCCGAAAGATTCCGAACGGTATTTCGCGCTCCTCAAAGTCGATAGCATTAACGGTGAAACGCCGGAGAAGCTGCGCCACCGCATTAATTTTGATAACCTAACCCCGCTTTATCCGGAACGTAAGATCAATCTAGAGCTGATGGATCCGACCAAAAAGAATATGACCCAGCGCGTGATCGAGCTGACCTCGCCGATCGGCTTTGGCCAGCGCGCCTTGATCGTCGCTCCGCCCCGCGTCGGTAAAACGGTTATGCTGCAGGATATCGCGGCCTCAATCGCCGCCAATCACCCGGATGCCTATCTGCTGGTTCTCTTGATCGATGAACGCCCTGAAGAAGTCACTGACATGGCGCGTAGCGTCCGCGGCGAAGTCATCTCCTCGACTTTCGACGAACCCGCTTCCCGCCACGTTCAGGTCGCCGAGATGGTGCTTGAAAAAGCCAAGCGTCTTGTCGAACATAAGCGCGACGTTATCGTCCTTCTCGATTCCATCACTCGTCTGGCCCGCGCCTATAACACCGTCGTCCCGTCTTCGGGTAAAGTTTTGACCGGTGGTGTGGATGCCAACGCCCTTCAACGCCCGAAGCGCTTCTTCGGTGCGGCGCGTAACATCGAACAAGGGGGAAGCCTGACCATTATCGCCACCGCCCTGATCGATACTGGCTCGCGTATGGATGAAGTCATCTTCGAAGAATTCAAAGGAACCGGTAACTCGGAGATTGTCCTTGACCGCAAGATCGCCGATAAGCGCGTCTTCCCGGCCATCGACATTCAGAAATCCGGTACGCGCAAAGAAGAACTTCTCACCGACAAGCAGACCTTGCAGAAAATGTGGGTCCTGCGCCGTATTCTCAACCCGATGGGCACAGTCGACGCGATGGAATTCTTGCTTGATAAACTCAAAGACACGAAATCCAACGACGATTTCTTCCAGAGTATGAACCAGTAATTTAAGCCCCGCTAAAGCGGGGTTTTCTTTTCTTGCGCCGATATAATGTTTGACATAATACAACAAATCTTTTATGGTCTGCTGGTAATTTAAATAGAGGGAAATAAAAATGAATAAATTTCAAGGTCTTGCTGCGATTGCTATGGCTGTTGCAACTCCGGCTGGCGCTCAGGAAAATGTTAACGCTGTGTCTGTAAGTAATGTGGCTCGTACTCCTGCTGTAGCTAAGCCTGATATTCAAAGCCAATGCATGGTGGCAGAACTAAAAACCCCACTCTTTCGCCCGAAATATATAAATATTCGTATGGATCAGCAATGTTATGCTGACAAATCTATCCCTGTAACAGAAGCTTGTATCAGGGAAGCAATGGACGATGTAAAAAAAGCTGGCCCCGGCGGAACTGTAGTTTCTCACGATGGAAGATGGATGCATGATTGCCAAAATCGCATCTCGCTGCAATTCAACGGAGTACTTTTCAGCAATCGTGAACCGATGATTGTAAGCGTGTCCACCCATGGTGGAAATGCCGTCACGACGACAGCCAAGACCCCTATTGTAGCGCCTGAAGGTCCTTAAGCTTTCCTGTGTGTTGCCAAAAAATGAACCAGTAATTCAAAGCCCCGCGAAAGCGGGGTTTTTTATCGAACAAGATCAAATTTTATTTAAAATTAAATCCGTGTTTAAAGTAACAATGTTACTTTAGGTAATACTCATATTAAAAAACTTCATGCGACCGAAATGTTAATTCGAAAGGAATTAGACATGGAAAACTGCAACCCTAAATCAAGCCTATCGCCATCTTCCGAAAGCGGAAACGTCCTTTTCCTGATCCTTATTGCCGTTGTGCTTTTTGCAGCCCTTGCTTACGCGGTGACACAATCATCACGCTTCGGCGGCTCGGACATAAAAGCCGAGAAAGCAGACCTTGTAGCGGCCCAAATCGCCCAGTATGGAGCGCAGGTTTCAACCGCCGTCATGCGCGTCAGGGTGGGTCATGGTTGCAGTGAAACGGAGATCAATTTTGAAAATCCTATTCAGGCGCATCCTGACTACTGGGGCGGCAGTACCAATACGACGGCACCCGCCGATGGAAGATGCAATATATTCGGGTCCAACGGCGGAGGGGCTGTTTACTGGGATGCGAGAAAGCAACTCCCCAACGATGATCCCGTCTACAGCTATTTGACGTTCACAACTAAAGTCGGCGTCAAGAATGTAGGCACGGATGCGAGCGAGCTCATGATGTATTTCGTTATGAATTCGGGCGATCAGGCCAGGGCGATATGTTCGGCCTATAATAAGAGATTGGGAATTACCGGAAATACGGAATCGGGCACAACGCGCGCCCTTGACTGGGAAATGGCAACGGGTGCAGGATTGGTGTATTCGCCCTCACCCACTGGCCCGCTGCAAATTGGCGAAGACCCCGATCCATCCGCTTTTTCCGGACAAACGACAGGATGCCTTACCGGGGCCAGCTCTCATGATACGGACGATCAGATAATTTATTATGTACTGTCTGCGCGGTAAAAGCCTTTATTGCGGCTGGTTTTGAATCCTGCTTAAATCCTCTTCTTTAAAGGGGATACTCAATGAAACATCACCTGACCGCCGCGGCCATTGCTGCTATCGTTGCTTTCGGAATTGGCTACCTGCCGAAACCCACCAACGAGCATAAAATTCCATCTGAAAAAATTCAGTCTGAAAAGAAAATAGAAACCGCTTATCAAAGAGTGCTTCGCACGAATACGCTTCGCTGCGGCTATGCGCTCTATGCGCCGATGCTGTCGAAAGACCCGAACACAGGAGAGATGTCCGGCATTGCCGCCGATGTGATCGACGCGGTCGCAAAATCTCTGGATTTGAAAGTCGAATGGACGGCGGAGTTTGGTTTTGCAACGTCTATCTCCGACCTTGAATCGAACCGCTTCGATTTGACCTGCATCGGGTTCTGGCGCTTGCCGCTCGAAGCCAAGCGCCTGACCTATACGATGCCCTTCCTCTATAGCCAGATGAATCCTTATGTCCGCTCCGACGATACGCGCTTTGGTGGAGACTATTCAAAAATCAATGAAGCTTCTGTCAGGATTATTTCAGCTGATGGCCAGATGTCATCGAGCGTGGCCCGCACGGAATTCCCGGAGGCCCAATTGATAGAGCTTCCGAATATGACGCCCCTCTCCCAGCAGATCGAAGATGTTGTCGCAGGCAAAGCCGATGTTTTTATGAGCGAATCTGCAGCGGCTGAAGATTACATGTCTAAAAATCCGGGCAAGGTTCGCAAAGTTTCGACTGATCGGCCGCTTCGCGTTTATCAAAACACCTTCGCCATGAAAATGGGCGAGAACGATTTAAAGACGATGCTGGATAGCGCTTTGATCGACGTCATTGAAAACGGCGAGATGGATAAAATTCTTTCCAAATACGATCCCGAAAATAAAATCTTCAAAAAAGTCGCGAAAGGTTATGCGCCGTGAGAACCATCCTCCTCCTCATCGGCTCCAACATATTCATGACCTTTGCGTGGTATGGCCACCTGAAGGACCTGAACAACAAGCCGCTCTATATCGCGATCCTTGTCAGCTGGGGCATCGCTTTTTTTGAATATGTGTTGCAAGTACCTGCCAACCGCTACGGCTATGGTATCTTTACGCTTGGCCAGCTCAAGATCATGCAAGAGATTATCACCATGGTTGTCTTCGCCGGCTTTGCCTATTGGTATATGGGCAAACCTCTGACACTCAATTATCTCTGGGCCGGGCTGTGTATGGTTGGAGCGGCCTATTTTATTTTCAGGGACAGCGCAGCATGAGAATAAAGATTTTTAAAAACGCGGAGTACGCAGAGTTACGCGGAGCAGAGTTGAATGAGAACTCCGCGCCACTCCGCCAACTCCGCGTTAGAAAATACTTTTAGGATTTAATATGAACGTCTTAGATATCCTTATTAAATACTATCCTGCTTTCCTTCAAGGCCTCAAAATCACCCTGGAAATGTCGGTGATTATCTGGAGCCTCGGCATCATTCTCGGCACCGCGCTGGGCGTGGCTGCCAGTCGCTTTCCTAAATCGGTCGGTATGCCGACGCGGCTTGTGTCTTTTCTCTTGGCCGGTGTGCCGATTCTCGTCTTTTTATTCTGGCTGCATTATCCGGCGCAGGCGATGATGGATGTCGTAATCGATCCTTTTTATACCGCGACCTTCACCTTCACGATTTTGAATATCTTCGGTGTGGCCGATCTTGTCGCCACCGCGCTAAACGAGTTTCCGAAGCAATATATTACCGCCGCCCGTGTAACAGGCCTTACCCCGAAACAAACCATTCTAAAAATTGAGCTGCCGTTGATCGCCCGCGCCGTCACCCCTGCTCTTCTCATGCTGCAAGTGACAATGCTTCATGTCACGCTTTTTTCTTCGCTCATTTCCGTCGAGGAAATTTTCCGCGTCGCCCAGCGCATCAATGCGCAGATTTACCGCCCGGTCGAAATTTATACTGCCCTCGGCGTCTTCTTCCTCGCGGTCTGCGTACCGGTCAATATGATCGCGCTCTATCTTAAAAATAAATTCACCAGAGATACATCGGAGAGATAATTGATGCTCACCGCTACCAATATCCAAAAATCCTACGGCTCGCATCATGTTCTAAAAGGCATCGATATCACCCTTGAGCCCGGCAAGATCACCTGTTTGATCGGTCCCAGCGGTGGTGGCAAGACGACATTGCTCAAATGCCTGTCGCTGGTCGAGCAGCCGGATAACGGCACGATAAAAATAGATGATCAGCTCTATTCTTTTCCGCCTACCGCAGACCGCCTACCCAATCCCTACCCGTCCATGACGGTCGTTTTTCAATCGCTTTTCCTGTGGCCGCATCTGACTTTGCGGGAGAATATTTTATTGCCTGCGCGCAACGTAAATAAAAACGCCGAGAAAGATATCGACGGCCTCGTGCGCGTTTTCGAGATGGAAAATTTTATCGATCGCTATCCGAACGAAGCTTCCGGCGGCCAGCGCCAGCGCGTCGCCCTCGCCCGCGCATTGATCTTGAACCCGCGCTATATCCTGCTCGACGAAATCACCTCGGCGCTGGACGTCGAGCAAACGGCGAAAATTCTGACCAAGCTGACGCATTTGAAAGAGCGCGGCATTGGCACGCTCTTGATTACGCATCATTTGAATTTTGCGCGCCATGCGGCGGATAAAATCGTCTTTATGGCGGACGGGAAAATCATCGAGGAAGGCCCATCGACCATTCTCGACACACCGCAATCTCCACGCCTCCAGCAATTTCTTAACCTCGCGGAATCAGTTTAATCTTTTGTTAAGTTATTCTGCTGTAACAATTCGTCATTAAATTTATCGAAATCCGAAACGATTGAGGTTGAACTTATCCACAAGGATATGGTGCAATGAATAAAGGCGCATCAAGAAGCGCTGCAACAAGAACAGGTTTTGGGTATCATCATGATTATGAAGTCTGCGCTGGCCTTGGCCGGCATTCTCGCTGTTTTTTCTTTTTCCTCTCCGGCAAGAGCGATTGACCAGTTGCCGCTGCCGGAAGCAGGCGTGTCGCCTGTGCAAGCCGAAGTCGTTGAATTCGCAAGTCTCGGCGATCATAAGAAGTCGCTTGATGCGTGCGGCAAGATTTTGACGCTGCCTCAGTACAACGATGCCAGAATAAAAGCGATCAAAGCCTATCGCCAATGCCGCGCCGAACATGCGCTGCAACAGCTGGCCGTCTGGCGCTGGCAGGACAATCACTCGAATTAATTTTCCCCTCGTACTAAAATTAAAAGCGCCATTGCCGTCCGGAAGTCCCCCCTCTTTCCGGACGGTTTTTTTATAGAGCGGTTGTAAAATAAAAACCTGCTGTGACGGCGAGCGCAATGCCGAACGCGGCCCAAAGCGTCCATCCCATTTTCGGCAGGATTTTTTTCATCGTCGCTGCGGAAGCAAGCCCGGTCAATGATTGTCGTAAAGCGCGTCCGGCAAAAACTTGCGACGACATGACAATGGCCACCGTGCCGAGAAGCATGAGAACAACATCGCAGATAATTGTCGAGAGCGCCGGATCGATAGGCAATGCGCCCATGTGCTGAGCGATCTCGCCGCGCATGATGATAAAATATACGGCGGCCATCATGATAAAAACTAATGTGCCGATAGCAAGCCCGATCAGCCGCGGCTTATGCGTGATAATCTGCATTGCCTGATTGGCCTGCATGATAAAGCGCAGCATCTTGTCGGATGATATTCCGACCGGATATTTCTTTAAAAGCTTTGACAGGGCTTTTCTCGCTTGTAACTGGCTTGCCGCGACGATGATCGCTTCGCGCAAAATCCTGTATTTGGCCGCGTCGCGCAAGGATGCCCCGACATTGCCTTCCCCGCCTGCCGCCTTGGCCAGCATCCCCTGCCCGCGCTTTGTAATATCGTCGAGAAATTCCGGACCCTTGATGATCTCGCCGTTCCAGCCGAGAACCGTACAGGCGGCGCTGCGCTTGCCGAGTTTGAAAACGATTTCTCCATAGGGCACGCGCACATTATAGATGATCGGGATGTTTTCCGGCGGCTCGTTCTCTTGCCAGCTCGGCGTCTCGATACCGAGATCGATATCGCCCTTCTCAATATAGCGAAGCGAAAATGCGTCGAGCAGTTTTGTCAGCTCGATCGGCAGGCCTTGCCGGTCGTAATTGAAATGCAAATGAGCGATCAATTCGACTTTTGCGAGGTGCGAGATAAAGCCGCTGGCTTTACAGGCCGCGCAAGCCGACTTCCCTGCCCCGTTACATCCTTTACACTTCACCTGGCCTAATCCGTGACAGGCCGGACATTGCACACGTCTGCGTCCGCGGCAGCGCCCGCAAGGCACCTGTTTGCCGTGTTGGGTGATGCTGCCCATACCACGGCAACTCGGGCATAGAATATCGTGACGTCCATGACAGGTCTGGCAGACCATCATTTTCTGTCCGCCGCATTTCGGACATGTCATCTGGCCGGTCTGCGTGCAGGTGGAACAGGCTTCGTGACTGACATAGTCTTTGGCCAGCGCATCGAGTTTGAAAGACTGGTCCTTCGCCCCATAGCCCTTATCTGTTCGCGCCATGATCGTCTTGACGATGGTATCGCGCCGCCCGGGGTCGCGCTGCGCCTGCACGGGAAACTGACGAAGCGCCGCTTCGAAAGCTTCCGGCGTGCCGATGGCTTCGCCTTTCTCGACCTTGCCCGGCACGCTGCGGCTCGAATATTCTGTGGTCAGGCGGATAAAGCCTTCGGCGCGAAAGCTCAGGATTTGGGCAGAGACCTTTTCAATGGAAACTTTATCGGCTTTCAGGCCATTGCCTTTGACCAGCGCCTTGATCTTGTCGAGCGCGCGCGCCTGCACCGTTTGATCGATCGTCGGCAAAGGGGCTGGGGCTTCGTGAAAGGTCGGCGGCTTTAGCATACAGGGTTATTTATCATATACTTAATTATGTATCAAAGCTTGTGGCGTTGTCTCAATCACTTTAAATAGATGGATCACCTATGGAGGTAAATGTCATGAGATTTCAAATTAATATCGATTGTACGCCTGAAGAAGCCCGTAAATTTTTTGGTGTGCCCGATATGCTGCCGATGCAACAGGCCATGATGGAGCAGCTTAATTCCCACTTGATGGACAAGATGAAAATGGATCCTGAAGGCTTCACGGAGAATTGGATGCCGACCTTGTGGAAATGGACGGAAATGCAGCAAAATTTCTGGAAACAAATGGGTGGCATGGCCAATGTGAACATCAATCCAGACGGCTCCCCTAAGAAAAAATGAGTGTCGTCGATACAATCTATGCCCTTTCCACCCCGCCCGGAAAAAGCGCCGTGGCGGTCGTCCGCGTATCCGGTCCCTTCGCGCATTTGAGCTTAATGAAGCTCGCTCCCCAGCAGCGCCTTCCAAAGCCGCGTCAGGCTTGTGTGCGCAGCATTTTTACATCGAATGGCGATAAAATAGACGATGCGCTGGTGCTGCTTTTTGCTGCACCAAATAGCTTTACCGGCGAAAACATCGTTGAATATCAATTGCATGGCGGTTGGTCGGTAGTGCAATCTTTGCTGCAACAATTATCGCAGCAAGAAAATCACCGCATGGCCCTTCCCGGCGAATTTACCCGTCGCGCCTTTGAAAATGGCAAGCTGGACCTGACAGAAGCCGAAGCCATTGCCGATCTGATCGATGCTGAAACTGAAATTCAGCGTTTACAAGCGCTTAGCCAGTTATCAGGGTCTCTGGAGCGACTTTATGAGCGCTGGAAAGTGCGCTTGTCCCATACTTTGGCGTTGATGGAAGCCGATCTCGATTTTTCCGATCAAGATCTGCCTGAAGATATTTTGCTGCAGGTCCAACCTGATATTTCCGATCTTGCCGAAGAAATTGCTGCACATCTGGATGATAATCGTCGCGGTGAACGATTGCGTAGCGGCTTTCAATTGGTCATCCTCGGCGCGCCCAATGCCGGTAAATCTTCGTTATTAAATGCTTTATCCCAGCGGGATGTTGCAATTGTATCGCCCATGGCCGGGACAACGCGTGATGTACTGGAAACCCATCTTGATATAGGCGGGTATCCGGTCATTTTGGCAGATACGGCTGGTTTACATTCTGCTGTTGCGCAAGACGAACACGGAAAAATCGAAGCACAAGGCATTGAACGCGCAAGAATAAGGGCAGGGGATGCGGATATCAAAATCCTTCTTTTTGATGCCAATACAGGACGCGATGATGAGACCTATAGTCTGATAGACGACAATTCTATCGTCGTTTACAATAAGATAGATATCGCTACCGCGCCGGATGACGGCATCGCTATTTCAGCTTTGAACGGGCAGGGGGTCGATAAATTGCTGCAGGCCATTGTGCAAAAAATTGAAACTATCATGGGAGGCCGCACAGCACCGGCTTTGACGCGGGCCCGCCATCGGGAATCTTTGGCAAAAGCCTTTGAAGCGTTGAGGCGATCAGCCAGCGCGAATTTGCCCGAGCTAGCCGCCGAAGATTTGCGTCTTGCAATCCGGCATTTAGGATCCATCACAGGACGCGTCGATGTCGAGGATTTATTGGATATGATCTTCCGTGATTTTTGTATAGGGAAGTAGCGAAAAGTAAGATTATGTTTTCCCGCGAAAGCGGGGATCACCTTATCGTTTCCTGTTTTTTGCCACGGCCATATTATCGACAAGATTAGGGTAGGGGCGTCCGGCTTTTCTCGCTCGCTCCTTGGCTTCCTCTTTTTCAGCGTCGGTAAGTTTATTTGACGTGCCTGATTTCTTTTTCGGGTTGGATTTTTTCCATGGCGGGGCTTTATCTGTCATAATTTACTTACTATCTATAATGAATTCTGTTCCCGCCGGATCGGCGATCAGCCTATCGTAAAAATCCCATTGACGAAGATCATTAATACACCTACCAGAGCCATCATTGTCGCGCCATAAGCAAAATCTGTCATATTTTGTCATCCCTTTAAGTTTGTTGGTTGGTCTTATAGGGATTGCCATGCAATCCCTATGCCATTTTCATAAATTTTATAATTCGTTGATTTATGAGATCAGCGGTCCGACCAAAAGGAGGATAAAAACGCTTCCGCGGATCATGATGGTCATCTTATAAGCAGTATCTAGCATATGCGTCACCTTTCATTGTTGGTTGAGAAAGGAGATTTGCAATGAATATGCCAGTTTACATATTAATAAAACTAGTGTTAGGTAATTCACGCCGCTGATATTGTCATCCCTGGGAAATCAGGGATCTCTTTAAGCTCGGAAAATAAACGCAGGCATGACAAGAAAAAACTCCGCGGTAAAATATCTTTCTGGATTGCCGCGGTCGCTGTCGCTCCCTTGCAATGACAGTTAAAAAACTTCTTATATATCATCTAACCCCCTCGTGATGTTTGCGTCGAACAGACTATATGGCAGACGGTGACCTACCGCAAATAAGCGACAGCTGATATCAGCCGCGTCCGAAATCATGGTCGCCGCGACCTTCATGCCCGCGGCCCCATCCTCTTTCTGCGGCTCTTTCGATCGCTGCTCTGAGTCTCTCCTGCCTCTCATTGTCTGCATGTTCTCTTGCAATGCGCGATGCTTCCTCGGTCATCATCCGCAATTGCTCCTGAATGACGCGCATGAATTCATACTGATCCTCTATTTCATGTTTGGAATCGGCATGGTCATGTTCTTCTTCTTCTTTCTCTTGAACCATCCTGTCATAGGTTCTGCAAATTTGAAGAGTCAGCTCGCGCGTTCTTTCCGCTTGCCCGCCACCATCTTCAGGCTTTGCATCATCGGGGTTTCCTTGCAGATTAATCGCTTTTTGAAGCACGCCTATCGCTTCGCCCAGCATGCTTAGTCGCTGGTGGCAGGCATGATAATCATCGGCATAATCCAGAACGACCATATCAAGACAATTTTCTGCTGATTTTAAGAAAGAGGCATCACCGAATAGAGGGACGATATGATCGGTCACGAATTTGGAAGAGTCTTCCATATAGCGCTGCGCTTTTTCTACAATATTGCAGCACCTGTTTAATTCTCTCTGGTCAAAATCATTGAGAACTTTTTGCGTTTTCGCTGCGACACTTCCGGCGATCTTATTTTTTTCCGGCAGATCGAAAATTGAGAAACCTTTCTGACGCTGATAGTCATCGACATACCGCGCACAGCAGCGAAAATCCTTGTCCCATGCATATTTAGCGAGGTTCACGATTGTGCCGAGCAGTGTTTCACTTTCCCATTTTTCTTTATCGGCTTTCTCAAGTCTTATGCCGCTCAAGGCGTAGAATTTCTGATCGGCTTGTTGGTAAATTTTATTTATCGCTGCATAATCAGCACTTGCCAGATCGTTTCTTGATGTGATGACATCAAGCTGTCCCTGCAAGTTTTTACGCGTGGTGATAATAGGCTGGAAACTTTTATGCTCCTTGAAAAAACTGGCGCGCTCATGAACTTCTCTCGAACAATGCGCGGCGGGGATATGAACTTGCTGATGAAAATTATCGGAAAGTTTTCTTCTTAAATCATAAGAGTGGGCTTCGTGACGCACGGGCTGGGCAAGAAGAAGATCATAGAAATCATCTTTATTCTCTGGCCGGATCGCCATAAAATAACCGATAAGTCTTTGCGCGACATTTTGAGCGGCGACGTCCAATTCCGTCACTGTCTTGCGCGATAATTCTTTCGCATGATCAAGCCGGTCTTGTAGGTCTTCGATAGGCGTACTCATTCACACTCTCCGTTTTTTTGACGAAGAGAATAAAGCTACGCTTAACTTATGTCAAACAATTATCCTTTGATTGCTAATCGACCGGGGTTATGGGAGAGGCGATGCAAAACTTCGTCAAGCTGATCAAGATTTCTAAAAGAAATTGTAAGTGATCCTGTTTGCTGATCGAGCATATCGATACTGACATTCATTCCGACGACATTTGAAATCTCGCGCTCTAACGATAGCGTATTGATATCTTTTTCAGATGCCGCGCCTTTTTCGATTTTTTTGCCAAGGTTATCCATCTTCTTTTTGCCGACCGAAGAAGTGCCTTTATGTTCACCGGCCAGTTTTTCGGCTTGGCGAACATTCATGTGACCTTTGGAAATCCGCTTGGCGAGCTCAAGTTGCGTACGGTCGTCAAGTCCGAGTAAGGCTCTGGCATGTCCGGCGGTAATCTCGCCGTCTTCGACCATACCGACGACTTCCGCCGAAAGTTCGGAAAGGCGAAGCATGTTCGACACATAGGAGCGGGACTTGCCGACTTTTTCGGCGACCTGATCTTGGGAGTAATCGAACGTATCGATCAATTGTTTAAGCGCACGGCTTTCATCGATCGGGTTTAAATCTTCGCGCTGGAGGTTTTCGACAAGGCCGATTTCCAAAGCGGTTTTGTCATCCATCTCCCGAATAATCGCGGGGATCTGGTGAATTTGCGCTTTCTGCGCAGCCCGCCATCTACGCTCACCAGAGATGAGTTCATATGTACCGTCATTCAAGGAACGAACGACAATCGGCTGAATCAAACCATGCTCGGTAATCGATGTCGCAAGTTCATTCAATGTAGAGTCATCGAATGTATGCCGCGGTTGATATTTGCCGGGTACGATTTGCGCCACGTTCAAAACACGTCTTCCATCGGATGTTTTAGCTGACGGCTCTTCTGTTTTGGCTTCTGCTTTTACGCCTGGCGCTGCACCTGGCGTATCACCTTCATCATCGCCGAAAAGGGCATTGAGGCCGCGACCAAGTCCGCGTGGTTTTTCTGCTGCTGACATTATGCGACCTGTTCGGTTTGGTTGGAATTGGTTTGAGTTATCAGGTTTCTTTCGCGGCGAATGATCTCGCTGGCGAATTGGATATAGGCTTGGCTGCCAACACATTTCATATCGTAAACAATAGCCGGTAATCCGTAGGATGGTGCTTCGGAGAGGCGAACATTGCGTGGAATGACGGTTTTATAAACCTTATCGCCAAAGAATTCACGAACATCATCAGCGACAGCGCCGGACAAACGATTTCTTGGATCGAACATCGTAAGTAATACGCCATGAATATCTAGAGCTGGATTGAATGTAGCCTTGACGCGATCAATTGTTTTGACCAAATGGGATAGACCTTCCAATGCATAAAACTCACATTGCAATGGAACAATAATCGCATCGGCAGCTACAAGAGCATTCAATGTTAAAAGCGACAAAGACGGTGGGCAATCGATTAAAACATAGTCGTATGGCATAGGTCTGCGAAGCGCTTCACGGAGACGATATTCTCTTCGTTTTGTTGTCACCAACTCTATTTCTGCTCCGGACAGGTGAATTGAAGAAGGCAAAACAAATAGATTTGGCACTTTAGTAGTAACAGCCAATTCTGCCGGATTTAAATCTTCTTCGAAGATTAAATCATAAGCGCTTTTTCGGATATTCGAGCGTTTAACTCCTAGTCCAGTACTGGCATTACCTTGCGGATCGAGATCGATCAGCAAAACCCGTTTTCCGACAGCCGCGAGAGCAGTAGCCACATTCACCGTTGTGGTGGTTTTTCCAACACCGCCTTTTTGGTTACATACAGCCAAAAGACGCGGAATTTGACCTTTTATATTGCTGGAAACATTGTCTTTCTTAAGGGAAATTGGTTGGCGAGGAGCCGCATTAGCAGCATCAAGAGCTGAAATCATTATATCACCTTTTGTTGGAAGAATTTGACCTTACGGGATTCGGCTAATATCGGTCAATATAATTATGCGACCATTTGGATCTGTTTTGCTCTTATATAGAGTATATTCGAAATTAAATGCTTTTTGGGCCGTTTCAATTTCTTCTAATATCTTTTCGCCCTTCAAAAGAATTATTTTTATTTTTTTATTTTCCGACCACCATATTTGTGTCCAATCCAGTAATTTATCCAAACTAGCCAAAGCTCTGGCTGTTATTACATCAGGAGATATTAAATCCACAGCTTCTACACGGCTATTGTGGATAGTAACGGGGATATTTGCTTCACGTGAAACGGTTTTAAGAAACTGACACTTCCTTTGATCTGATTCGATTAAGTGCACTTTGGCCCCGGTTGAAGCGGCTAAGACCATCCCTGGGAATCCAGCGCCAGAGCCAATATCGTAAATAAGTTCAGCTCTATCAGGAATAAGGCTCGTTAGTTGAAGGGAATCTTCAAAATGTCGGATTTGAGCATCTTTAAGAGTTGATGGCGAAACCAGATTAATAGTTTTCTGCCATTTAACTAAAAGAGCATTATATAAGTCAAGTTTGGCTAATGTTTCACGTGAAACATCTAAATCGGGCAACTCAAGCAACATTGCGAGTTTTTTGCTTCACATGGCGCAATAAGGCGGTCAAAGCTGCAGGCGTAACACCAGGGATTCTGGATGCAGCACCGAGTGTTTCAGGGCGAATCTGATCAAGTTTTTGGCGGATTTCGACCGACAGACTACCAATCTGGGAGTAATCCATGTCTACTGAAAGCAGCAAAGATTCATCCTTTTTGAAGGCTAAAACATCAGAATCCTGACGATCCATATACCCGGAGTAAGTTGCATCTATCTCGATTTGCTCACGAATTTGAGGTGAAATATTGTTCATGTTAGGCCAAATTTGGGCTAAATCATCCCAAGTAATATTGGGATATCTCAGTAAATCAAAAGCTGATCGGCGCTGCCCATCCATGGTTATTTGCATGCCCTTTTTCATTAGTTCGTTTGGGGTCATTTTAAGGGATAACATCAATTCTCGCGCTGTTTCCAAATCAGTTCGTTTTGAGATCCAAACAGCTATTCTCTCGTCGCCAATACATCCAATTTGAATACCTAAATCAGTTAATCTTTGATCGGCATTATCGGCCCGCAACCGTAAACGATATTCAGCCCGGCTGGTAAACATACGATAGGGTTCAGGTGCGCCGCGGGTAATTAAATCGTCAATTAGCACACCTATGTATGCAGTTGCCCGATCAAGCACAAAGCTTTCATCTGGTCGCAAAACCGACAAAGCAGCATTGATGCCAGCCATAATTCCTTGGGCGCCGGCTTCTTCGTAGCCGGTGGTACCATTGATCTGACCTGCTAAAAACAAGCCTTTCTGACGCTTGGATTCAAGGGTGGATTTTAAATCGCGCGGATCGCAATAATCATATTCAACCGCATAGCCGTATTCGATCACCTTGGTATTTTCGAGACCCGGGATCGACTGCAAAATAGCATCCTGAACATCTTCGGGCAGGGAGGTCGAAATACCATTTGGATAAACCGTATGATCATCAAGTCCTTCCGGCTCAAGGAAAATCTGGTGACGGTCCTTGTCGGCAAACCGCATAATTTTGTCTTCAATGGACGGGCAATAACGAGGACCCTTGCTCTGGATCTGGCCCGAATACATAGGCGCGCGATGAATATTATCCTGAATGACTTTATGGGTTTCAAGGCTGGTATAAGTCATATAACAGGAGATTTGCGGTACGGTAATCCGGTCCGTCATAAACGAAAACGGAACCGGATTATCGTCGGATTTCTGCTCTTCGAGCTGCGACCAGTCAATCGTCCGGCCATCAAGACGGGCAGGCGTTCCGGTTTTGAGGCGGCCCAAAGGCAGGCCCATTTTCTCGAGCGTCAGCGCCAGCCCGACAGAAGGCCCTTCGCCCACCCGTCCCGCCGGAGTTTGGGTTTCGCCGCGATGAATAATACCGCGCAGAAAAGTGCCTGACGTAATAATAACAGCTTTCGCCGACAGGGTTTGGCCGTCCTGTAAAATAACGCCGCAAATGTGACCGTTTTCTATAATCAGGCCCTCGGCCGAACCCTCGACAATCGATAGATTGTCATAATCATTTAGAATGCGCTGCATCGCCTCGCGGTATAATTTGCGGTCGGCCTGCGCCCGCGGTCCGCGCACGGCAGGACCTTTGGAGGCGTTGAGCATACGAAACTGGATTCCAGCCTGGTCGATAACGCGGCCCATCAAACCGTCAAGCGCATCGATCTCGCGCACCAGATGGCCTTTGCCCAAACCGCCAATCGCGGGGTTACACGACATGACGCCGATTGTCGATTTCTTATGAGTGAGAAGCGCCGTTTTCGCGCCCATGCGCGCGGACGCCGCCGCCGCTTCACAGCCCGCATGCCCGCCGCCTATCACGATAACGTCGAATGAATTCATAGGGCCATTCAATACATCACCCTGTGGATAAAAAGCAATGAAAACCGCCCTGTCCCATGGCTCGCTTCTTTGCAGGGAAGGGTGAGAAATGGCGGCGCCTAAATAAACACGAATGTCTTGCGGGCTAAAACATGAGAGGCATAGAAAATCTCGACGATAAATTCCGAAGCGTCACCATGGCGCTCATTCCATTCGCGGTGAATGACAACAGCGTATTGTCATCGCAGATCGCGGCTTGAGAAATTTCATACTGCGTCTTGGGTAAAAATCAACTTATCAACCTGTAGTATAATGTTTATGTCTATACTCGCGCAAAGTTGACAATTGATATTTTGTGATGCACCGTGTTCAAAATTTAAAGGGGGAGTGATGAGCTCAGATCAATTTAATGAAAAACGTAAGAAGACAAGTTACTGGATATTGGCAATTTTAGTTTTCTTAGTGATAATCTACTTTCTGGAACCCTTAGTCGCTCAAAAATATTTGATTACATCTTCTCATGATCAAATCAGTGGGTTCGATCATGAAGCAAAGCCTAAATTAAGAGTTGATGATTTTCATACAAAATAATAAAGGGGGCGCGATGAAGAAATTATCCAAGAAACAAAAAATTATAATCGCTGCTTGTTGCTTTCTACTCGCTGCTTGCTGCTTGCTGCTTATTCCAACAAAGTTTTCTAGAAAAGCAGCCCCTATTAATGAGGGATGTCAAAGGGAAGTGGATGGTGTTTGTGTAGAGCCAAATCTAAATCTTAGGAAATATCGAAGCAATTAATTAAATAATTCGTAGGAGAAAACTATGACATCTTATAGCGACTATGAAAATTTGCTTTTTAATTACAATTTTATCGGCGGCGCAGGAAAATCGCAAATTCCAAATTCTTCGAGTGATGCGCGAACCGATGTCAGTCAGGATATAAACGGCGTATTGTTATCGCGGATTGCGGCTTGAGAAATTTCATACTGCGTCTTGGGTAAAAATCAAGTTATCAACCTGTAGTATAACGTTTATGTCTAAACTCGCGCAAAGTTGACAGACATTATTCTGTCATGCACCATATTCAAAATTTTAAAGGGGAGATCCGATGAAGAGATTATCCAAGAAACAAAAGATTATAATCGCTGCTTGCTGCTTGCTGCTTGCTGCTTGCTGCTTGCTGCTTGCTTTACTCATATAAGAAATTCTCAGAACCTGAATATTTAAAAGTAAATGGCGGGTGCGTTTCGCAAGGAAATGGCGAATGCTTAGAATTTAAATAGCTTGATAGGGGTGAATAATGACAACGTATAGCGACTATGAAAGTTTGCTTCAAAGCTATAATTTTATAGGTGGAGCGGCACAAAATACACTTCCGGCAATTCTTGGGGATTCTAGAACCGTAGTCAGCTCGGTTAGTGGCAAATATCAATTTTATTACATGATGCTCACGAGCACGGCAGATTTTTCAAACCTAAATTACTATTCCTCCACGGATAGCGAAGATGATTATATGCCTGCGGGAGGCCCGGCCTTATCTCTAGGCCAGCAATATGCAGTTCAGAATATTCTCCACCGTCTTATCGGATGATTACAGCGTGTCTTTTGAAGATGTGGCAAATATGCAATTCACTGCTGGTACATTATCAACAGCACATATAGTTTTAGGGCAAACTACAAGCGGCAACTCCGCTCCAAGTGCGCAGACGCCAGGATACGAGATAGATTTCAGTGATAATATAGGGGCTACGAATATATCTCAAAAGCATGGAGATATTTGGCTGAATAAAGACTCTATCACCGTATGGGATAATTTTGAATTAGGCTCAGGGGGCTATCATGCCTTAATGCATGAAACGGCCCATAGCCTTGGTCTTGGTCATACAGCTGACGATAATGGTAATGATATAACAGGATTTGACAGTAAGAAATATTCTATAATGTCATACAAGTGGATGGACGGCATGGAGCCTCTTTCTACTCCAGATGATGAAGTTGCGCCGTTCGGCCTTCAATTAATGGATATCGCGGCGTTGCAGGAAATCTATGGCCGGAATTACGATACAAGAAATACAAATACGACTTACAGCGCGGCAACGGCTTTTGCGTCTTCGCGCCCGAATGACGCATTCATCTATACGATCTGGGATGGCGGCGGGACGGATACGATAGATGCTTCCGATTATGACGTTCATGATCTGATCGACCTGCGCCAATGAGCTGGATAAATTGTCAAACTAAATCTTGCATAAACATCGAGTTCACAACCTATGCGATAACTATTATGTCCATGCTCGCGCAAAGTTGACAGACATTATTTTGTCCTGCACCATATTCAAAATTTTTAACGGGGAGATTCGATGAAGAAATTATCCAAGAAACAAAAGATTGTAATTTTATCTGTAGGGGTCGTTTTATTAATACTACTTTTGGGCTCGTCACGAATGCAGGTACAAGAAGTAGATAATCAACCTAAAAAAGTTAATGCTTTCTATCCAACTGAAAAAAAGCCTAGCATCGACAAATAATTTCAACGTGGGGGCGTAAATGCCAATATATGGTGATTACGAGGATTTGCTTCAATCCATAAATTTTATAGGAGGCGCAGATCAAACTGAGCTTTCCGGAATTTTATTTGATCCACGAACCGATGTTGATCAAAGTAATGGTAAATGGGAAATTTATTATTTTGCACTTTCCAATTATTCGGACATGCTAGCTTTAAACTATTATAATTTAGGAGATAGCGAAGAAATTTATATTCCTCTAAATTCATCTAGTGCTAAGGATCCTTCAGTATCTGCAAGCCAATCATCTGCAATCCAAGATATTCTTCAAGCTAATTTATCAGATTACTATAGCGGATCTTTTGAAGATATCGTCAATATTGAATTCATCGCAGGAGATAAAACAAATGCTCACATAGTCTATGGTCAAACCACAAGCGGTGGATCTGCTCCCACCTATGGAACGCCTGGATATGAGATGGATGCTTCAGATAGTTGGAACTCTTTGAAGCATGGCGACATATGGCTAAATAAGGATTCGACGGATTTCTGGGATGAAAATACTAAAGGCTCTTTTGGTTATTGGGGAATAATGCATGAAACGGCCCATAGCCTTGGTCTTGGTCATACAGCTGATGATAATGCAAATGATATAACTGGCTATGACGATCAAAAATATTCCATCATGTCCTACAATCCTATGGACGGCATGGACCCGACAGGCGCGGATAATGAAGTCACTCCCTTCGGTCTTCAATTGATGGATATCGCGGCGTTGCAGGAAATTTATGGCCGGAATTACGATACAAGAAATACAAATACGACTTACAGCGCGGCAACGGCTTTTGCGTCTTCGCGCCCGAATGACGCATTCATCTATACGATCTGGGATGGCGGCGGGACGGATACGATAGATGCTTCCGATTATGACGTTCATGATCTGATCGACCTGCGCCAATGAGCTGGATAAATTGTCAAACTAAATCTTGCATAAACATCGAGTTCACAACCTATGCGATAACTATTATGTCCATGCTCGCGCAAAGTTGACAGACATTATTTTGTCATGCACCATATTCAAAATTTTAAAGGGGAGATTCGATGAAGAACTTATCAAAAAATAAAAATCTTAAAATTATAAAAATTATATTCATATTCTTTGTTTTGTTAAATTCCCAACAAGCATTTTCAAAAACCAATTGTGAAAATGCAGTTCCAACGTTTGAGAACATTAACTATATAATCGTTGATCTATCAAATATGCCTAATCACTTCAAAAATTTGAAGCCAGAATTAAATAAAAAAGATTTAGAGCCAATCTTTAAAAAAGTTGTTTTAGAGAATTTAGCGGGATGTATAAAAGATTTTAACAAAGAAAAATCGGTATATTTCGCACTTAAAGCTGATTCGACAGATGCTGCCAATCCAAATGTGCTTAATATAAAATTCAATATTAAAGTCATAATGAAAAAAGAAAACATTCCAGAACATGTCATTTTGACATCGGGCTTTTATCGAAAGATTGAAGGCAGCGAAGAAATTTACAAAAATGCTAATAGTTTCAACACTAAGGTTTATTTTCCAGGCATCGAAAGTCAAAGTTTAAATGAAACCATAGAAAGCTTTTTATTAGAAAGCTTGCGGCCACGGAATAAAATCAACACATCTCAAATAGATTCTATTAGTGGTCCTATTATACGCAAATATCCATGATTTAAACTTAGGGGGAATTATGCCGCAATCATTAGATTACCAATACTTACTAAGCAGTATAAATTTTTTAGATTCCACAAGCCTTCCAAACACATATATTACTCCAGTTAGTAACATATATAATTTTACCTACAATTATCTTCAATATACGGATTTTTCCAATATTAACAACAATGTGAATTCTTATGACCTCACTGTGGGTTCAGGTAATATTGAGTTTGTAGAGTTTTCGGCTTTAGTCACAAATCAACAAGATATTTTTGAAATCATATTTAAAACAAAACTTGGATATAATTTCACATACACAAATTTTTTTGATGATGTTGCTAAAGTCAGCTTTTCATCAGCTAGTGCAGAAGATGCAATAATAAATATTGGTCAAACTGAATGGGATGACGGTAACGGAACCACATATGATCGCGGTGTAGCAGGATATATGAATGCTCCTGATAGAATTGCATCTGCTCCAGCATTTAGTCAAACATATGGTGAAGGTTCATATGGGGATATTTGGCTAAATTCTGATTTTTACTACGGATGGAGTAATACAATCTTAGGCACACTTCAGTTTCAAACAATACTGCATGAGTTAGGTCATTCTATGGGCCTAAGTCATCCTCAAGATAATTCTATAGACAATCAAAAATATACAATAATGTCATATCATACCCTAGATGGCATGGGATTTACTGACACTTTGGATTTTTTTGATGACCCTTCAATCGGTGTAGGGAATAGTGTCCCTATCATTACTACTGATCAAAGCGTGCTTCCTTCGGGTTTGCAAATGTACGATATTCTGGCGTTGCAGGAAATTTATGGCCGCAATTACGATACTAGAAATACGAATACGACTTACAGCGCGGCAACGGCTTTTGCGTCTTCGCGCCCGAATGACGCATTCATCTATACGATCTGGGATGGCGGCGGAACCGATACGATAGATGCTTCTGGTTATACGGACACCGTAATTCTCGATCTTCGCCAAGGCAATTTTAGCTCGGTCGGTAAAAATGCGGAAGGCTATGCGGCAACAGACAATTTGGCCATTGCCTATTATGCCATCATTGAAAACGCTATCGGTACAAGCGCCAATGATATCTTAATCGGCAATGCGTGGGATAATGAAATTCATGGCGGCGGTGGTCATGACCGCATATTTGGCGACGGTCTTACAATTGATGACGATGCCGTTATCGGCGCTATTTGGGATAATAGTTCTGGCTTTGTCGGGTGGGAATCCGGTTCTGGTAATCCCGCGCCTGCGCTCAATTCAAGCGGGGATGATTATCTTTATGGAGAGGGAGGGGATGATTATCTCTACGGCGGGAATGGAGCCGACTATCTTTACGGAGGTACGGGCGAGGACCATTTATATGGCGGTGGAGGCGTAGATTACGTTTATGGCGGTGATGGCAATGATACGCTTTACGGTTATGAAGAAATAGAAGGTATTGAGGGGGATTTTTATTACGGCGGCGACGGCATCGATATGCTTGATTATTCAGGGGCCGGGCATCTCGAAGGTGTAGAAATCGATCTTGCAACTGGCACCGCCAAGTATAGATCGTACGGCTCACCCGGGGATACGGATTATTTTACTGGAATTGAAGTTATCAAGGGATCCAATGGAAGCGACAGGATCTTCGGCGATACGGGCAATAATATTTTTTGGACAGGTGGCGGCGATGATCTCATTCATGGCGGTGAGGGATCGGATACTTACATCGTCGATCTTGATAAGGGCGGAAGTGTTTATGCCCTGGAGTATGAGTATGGCGGCGGCAGCAACGATACGATAGAATTCACAGCAGAAAATCTGGAAGATTATAATTTCAGAATTGACGCATATAATTATGCACAATTAAAAATCTATAGCGGTATATACAACTATGATAACGGAATAAGTTATTTCAGTGGTGGAACAACAGCAAATTTAGCGGTGCATCGCTTGTCGCAGCATAGTCAAGAACATAGCGGTTTTGAAGCAATTATAATCGGAGGTACGTCGATTGCACCTATTGATATCCAACCGTACGATTATTTAGATCCTGTTTTATATTCTTTTAATCTGACGGCGGGGCTATCGGTTTATAATGGTGATTATGAATCTCTATCTGATATGAATGTCGGTGCGTTCGGAGTGGGTATTTCTTCCGACGGTATGATCACTTCCGTCAAGACAGACCGCGCTATGGGATTGAACTGGATCGATGCGGCGCATGGTTCAGAAGCCTTGCATCCATGGATTGTCACCGCCTTTTCCGGCGGCTCCGGTTATTCGACAATGACGTATGAAAGCTTCGTCAAGGAGATCGGCCTTAACAGTTCCGTTTCGCTGGACGATATTCACATCACCGCTGACGGTAATACGACCGGCTATGCCAGTTTGAATATCACCATCGGTTCGTCTTTTTCCTTCACCATTCCTGATTTCGAAGCGGGCAAAACGATCAACGGCATCGCGGTTTTCGACGGCGTAATTTACGACTCAATCGCCGAAGCTGCATCTTCGACTTTGCAAAGAACCGGCACCGGCACTTATTCCGCCACCTATGATAAAGATCTTGGTATTTTGGGCGGGTCGGTGAGCGAGACGTATTTTTTCGAAAAACTAAATTACGGCAGCGGCTCCATCGATATGACCGGCACGCTGACCTTTAACGGTACGAACGGCGCCGACACAATCCATGGCCTCAACACACGCGGCGATATCATGCAAGGCAATGACGGCAGCGACTATCTCTATTCCTATGGCGGCAATGATACTTTGATCGGCGGGGAGGGTGCAGATTTTCTTTACGGGGGTGCAGGAGACGACACTTATAGTTTCGATACCGGATTCGGAGCCGATTATATCTACGAAAATCTTTCGGAAGGGGCGGATACGATCCGCCTGTTGAATATCGACGCGGCGGATGTTCGTATGACGACCGACTCCTATGGAACGCTGTATATCGCAGATAAGAATAATGCAGGAAATTTCATCACGGTTTATGCCGGAACCGAAGGATATAATGAAACAACCATCCGTGATGTTATGGAGCGGATCGTCTTTGACGATACCAGTGTTTGGGATTTAACCGGCGCGTTAACGCTGGAGGGTAATTCTTCCAACGATTCTATTTACGGCACGCAATTCGATGATGTTCTTTTGGGAATGGGTGGCTATGACTCGCTATTTGGCAATCGCGGCAACGACAATTTGGTCGGCGGAGAAGCTACGGATTATCTTTATGGCGGTGAGGGTGACGACAGTTATAGTTTCGATACCGGTTTCGGAGCCGATTACATCTACGAGAATGTTTTGGAAGGGGATGATACGATCCGCTTTCTAAATACAGATGCGGCTGATATCCGGCTTTGGACGGATTCTTCCGGAACGCTGTATCTGGAAGACAAGAACAATACCAGCAATATGGTCACGATTTATTCCGGAACCGAAGGATATAATGAAAGCCTTATTCGTGATCAGATTGAACAAATCGTGTTCGATGATTCAACGATATGGGATTTAACCGGCGCGTTAACGCTGGAGGGTAATTCTTCCAACGATGGTCTCTATGGCACGAAATTCGATGATACGCTTTTAGGGATGGATGGCTATGACTCGCTCGCCGGCAATCGCGGTAACGACACGCTCATTGGCGGAGCGGGCAGTGATCAATTATACGGGGGTGCAGGTAACGACACTTACAGTTTCGATACCGGTTTCGGAGCCGATTACATCTACGAGAATGTTTTGGAAGGGGATGATACGATCCGCTTTCTAAATACAGATGCGGCTGATATCCGGCTTTGGACGGATTCTTCCGGAACGCTGTATCTGGAAGACAAGAACAATACCAGCAATATGGTCACGATTTATTCCGGAACCGAAGGATATAATGAAAGCCTTATTCGTGATCAGATTGAACAAATCGTGTTCGATGATTCAACGATATGGGATTTAACCGGCGCGTTAACGCTGGAGGGTAATTCTTTAAACGATGGTCTCTATGGCACGAAATTCGACGATACGCTTTTAGGGCTGGACGGCTATGACTCGCTCGCCGGCAATCGCGGTAACGACACTTTGATCGGCGGCGCGGGAAGTGATTATCTTTATGGCGGGGAGGGCGCAGACACATTCCTCTTCGATACGGCGGCGCTCGGCTCCATCGATTATATCAATGATTTCTCTTTTACCGATGGCGACAAGCTCGATATCTCGCAGCTTCTCTTTGGATATGATCCGTTGACCAGCCTGATCGATGATTTCATTACCATGACGGATAGCAGCGGGAATACGGATGTCTCGGTCGACCGCGATGGTGCAGGCACGGCTTATTCATCTGAGTCGATTGCGGTGATTTATTACCAGACCGGCATGGATGCGGATTCGATGCTGACAAACGGAAATCTGATCGCGGCGTAAAGAGCGATATTACTCGCCATCCCCGTTCATCTCATGAGTCATTTCATCCTTTGTCAGCTCGCGAAAACTTTTTGCCTCGAAGAAAGCATCGTCGCGGAAATTGACGACAAGATTCACGCGCCCGCCCATACGGTTGCTCAAATTCTCGTTGAAACTCTCGAGAAAATTTTCGAAGCGCGTTATCGCCCTTTCCATTTGCATGGGCGATAAATTAAACAGAGATCTATAGCCTTTGAGCGTATCCTGATATGCCAGTTGCATCATGCGCCGATAAAATTTATTCTGGCTCATGGCGATGTCCAGCCGGTTCGCTTCTTTCAGCTCGACCGGGTCGGCATAGAGATCGGCGAATTCAAAAAATCCGAGAACTTCGGCTTCATGGGTTTTCATCTGCGCCAAACGCGCTTGGGTGGTTGCCATCAACTCTTCATCGAATGCCGCCCTATCCATACTTCCGTTGTCGATTTTCAAATGCAGATAGACATTGCAGTCCTGTATGGCGTGGCGATTAATGGCCACGCAGGTTTTCGGGATCGCCGTAACCTCGTAATAATCCGTGCCGAAAATCCGGTTCACATTCGTTTGACCTTGAGGCTGATAATTACAGTAGCGATCAAGATTGAAAAACGATGTCGCGTCGCGGGCGGCGAGTGAATAAAAATGAATGCGGGTGTCCGGGGAAAGGAGGGCTAACTCCTCCGCAATTGCCGGATGAAAGTAAGCCGTTCTGTTCATAGGGTAAAATTATATCAGCACTGTTTCTTTGTCAAGGAAATAATTCCTAATACTTTTGTATGCATAGATTTTAATTCCTTCCATGATACATTTATATAGATGCCGAATAATTTACTTTTCCGCGCGGTAAGATCGACGTCCTGGTGGACGGGGGTTTTGTATCTGGCGGCTTTTGTTTTCAATACGGGCCTGCTCTGGTTCTTAATCCGCAAGGCCAATGCCTGTAACTTTGTGGATGCCGGGGTCATTCTTGTCTATTGCGGCGATGGCGCCTGGGGCCAGTTTCTCAATGTGTTCCTTTTGTATTTCTCGCCGTTGATCGCTCCCATTACGGCGCTCAACTGGCGGCTTCTCTTTTTCGATCCTCATCTGGTGAACGATTTTTCCTATCGTTTGCTGATCTTATTTTTCATCGTTTCGGTCTTTGTCATCGCGTCGTCGCTTCTGGTTTTGCGTAAAATGGTGAAGGGTTTCCTCATCCGCCGTCACGATCGCGAAGCAGGAAAACATGCATGGATTATTCTTGGCATTATTCTTGTTCCGGCTTTGTTGAGTTTTTCCTATCGGCTTTACCTGGTGCCGCCGAGTTGGTCCGGCGCGACCGTGCATGTCGATTTCTGGCACGGAAAATTCGATGTGCCGCGCGATCTGTTGAGTGACTGGAGTGTCCTGCCAAGGCCAAGACCGGATAAACGGCCCAATGAATATTCAGCCAGGCTGGTCAGGTGGTGGAAGAGCGTCCCTTATGTGACATTCAATTATAATTGGCAGCCCGCTATCGGCGATAACGGCCCTGATGAAATATTGCAGGTGCAGGCCAATCCGCATTACGAGGTGATGAATGAAACAAAACGACAAGAGGCGCTGGAGAAAGTCATCGATTACCGGATTCATATCAGAAGCGAAGTCGATGGCGTAACCCCGATCTATAAGGAAGAACCGGAGAAATCAGGCGAGTGGCAGGTCTATAAGCCGGGCGTGTTCGACGAAGATGTTTTTTTTGATTTCTATGTCAGGCGGGACAAAGGCGGCAGCGTAGAGCGCATGCTTGAATGCACGCCCCAATATGCCTGTGCGGTTAAAACACGTTTTTCATGGACGGCCTATTCCTGCGGCGGCGCGTTCGATTGCAATTCATGTAAGAAGATCTGCGTCGATGTGTCGAAAGGCACGGCGGAATATGATATCCGCTATACCTTCGATAAAAGAAGCCTCGATCAATATCCGGTTCTCGATGAAAACATAAGGAGAATGATCGGGGCTTATTATACGTCGTATACCGAAAACTAGGATGCGAGACGCACTTTTTTGTTTTCACCGGCCTCGGGTTGTTCGCCGGTCAGTTTCGCCTTCACATAGCCATAGGCGTGAACGAATTTGGATGACGGTGCATCCCAGTATTCAGCCGATTCAGGTTTGAATTTAATCAGGCAAATGTTCGGATCGTCTTTGCCTTGCGGAAACCAGACGGACAGGCTGTCATTCCACAATTCGTCGATTTTACTTTTATCCGAAACAATCTCCGCCGTGCCGCTTAAAGACACATAATCATTGCTGTCCGGATTAGAATAACTGACCAGCATCGCCGCATTGGCTTTGATCTCGGCAACTTTCGGTGAATCTTTCGATGTGAAATACCAAAGCTCGTTGCGGGCATCGGTACTGTCTTTTTGCTGCGCGGCCATCGGGCGGGAATACATTTGGCCGTCGGTGTCCTGCGTCACCATCATGGCGAATTTGATATCTTTGATAAGGTCAAATACTTTATTGCGGGCTTCCATCTCGTTATCTGCGTTCATCTTGTCCTCTTTTCGTTTCGAGACAAACGAACGGGATAGGCGATGGTTCCGAAATTAGCCTGCCGCGCTTAAAATCAGCTGATTAAGCAGCGTATCTACCGGCGTGCCGGTTTGCTTGGTACGGGCCTCGACATCGGCGAGCTTGGCCAAAAGATTGCGCGATTTTTTGGCCGGCCAGCGATTGAGTTGCGCCCGGAACATATCTGCGCTTTTAAAGAAGAGGGGTGGCTGGAGATTTTTCATCGCTTCGTCCGCCGACTGGCCGTAAATATCCATCAAGGATTTGACGAGATGAAAACGCTGGATATGGTTTTGCAATGTGCGCAAAATAACGATGGGCTCCGATCCTTCATCCATGAGCGTCCGCACGGATTTCATCGCCAGCTCACGATTGCCGCCGGTAAAGGCGAAGGCAAAATCATCCAGTGAGAAAAGGCCGATATCGCCGCAGGATTGCTGCACGTCATGAAGCGTGACGTTTTTTTCTGCGCCCATATAAAGCGAAAGTTTCTCGATCTCCATGCGTGCCCGCGCGCGGTCGCCCTTGACGGCAGAGGCCAGGTAGGTGACGGCATCGCCCGAGATCGTCAGCCCCGCTTCTCGAAGCGCATCCTTGATCAACACGCCGAGCGCCCGTTCATCTTCGACATAGCAAGGCAGCGCGGCGGCATTGCCTTCCGCTTCGCAAAGTTTACGCAGCGAATCTTTCGGTTTTAAGTCGCCGGCTTCGAGGATGACCAGCGTATCCGGCGACGGATTATTCTTCAGCCATAATTTGAGCGGGGCCGTGACTTCGTTGCCGGCATCAGTGATGCGCAAGAGCCGTGCGCCGCCCATCAAGGAGCCGGCATTGGCTTCATCGGACAGGCGCGCCGGATCGTTTTCAATGATATCGCCGGTCAAATGCGCGGCATTGAACGGGTCATTGATATCGGCGACTTGTTTTTGACAAAGAATTTTGCTGCGTTCTTTGACAAGACCGCTATCCGGACCATAGACCAGAATGGCGCGAACGCCTTTATCCGGCGCTTTTAAAAATCCTTCGATCTGCCTGGTCTGTAATTTCATCGATTGAAATGGAGGGATAGCTGAAGCTGGATTTGCCGTGCCAGATCCTTGAGCGCATTTTCGGTTGCGTCTTCTTCGGTCACGTTGGTCGCAAATTCGGACGGCAGGATATTATAGCTTGAAATGCTGCGAAGAGAGCGAGCCAAAACCAGTTCGCCGCTTTCATTGTCCGTCAGGTTCATGACGATCGTCGTGATAACCTGCGCGCGCGTTGCTTCCGAACTTTTCGTCAGGTCGAGCTCGCGGTCGGTAATGGTAAGTTTGGAAAAGGTCAAATTGTAACGCGGATTTTGCGACGCGCCTCGCGGCTGGATCATGTCGATCAGCTCATTGCGCAAAATCTGCCCTTCGCGATCTTCGATATAGGCGATATCAATATCGGCCATCGATTGTCCGGCTTCGGTTTTTTCCACCGAGGCTGAATGCGAGCCGTACATCGGCTGGAAGCCGCAGGCGGCAAGGGGTAAGCAGTAGGCGGTAAAGAGTAAAGAGTAAGAAAGAAGTTTTTTCATTTTTAGCCTACCACCACGTTTACGATTCTGCCTGGCACGACGATCACTTTTTTAATCTCTTTGCCTTCTAAAGCCTTCGCGACATCATCGTTGGCGAAAGCCAGATCTTGTGTCGTTTTCTGGTCAGCGTTGGCGGGAACGGTGATTTCGGTTTTGCGCTTGCCGTTGAATTGCACGACAACCGTTACAGTATCATTGACGAGATATTTGGGATCGGCTTTCGGCCATTCGGTATTGGCGAGCATCTCTTTATTGCCAAGTAGAGACCATAATTCTTCCGTGATATGCGGGATCATCGGATTGAGGCCGCGCAACAGAAATTCAATAACCTCCAAAGGAACCTGACCTTTATAATCCTCTATCGCATTTGACAATTCGCGCAGGCGGGCTACGGCTTTGTTCATATGGAAGGCTTCGATATCATTTGCGACGGCGTCCAAAGTTTGATGTGCTTTTCTTAACAATGCCGTTGGATCGTCAGAAGAATTCTGAGTAGACGATAAGTTTTCAGTAACTAAACGATGAAGACGATTGATATAACGCCATGCGCCTTCAAGTCCTGAAACCGTCCATTCCAGATCGCGGTCCGGCGGTGAGTCCGAAAGAATAAATAAACGCGCGGCATCGGCGCCGTAGGACTCCAGAATATCCTGCGGGTCGATTGTGTTGCGTTTTGATTTCGACATTTTCTCAACGCGGCCCTGCACGACCGGCGTGCCGTCATCGATCTTAATCCACTTGCCGTCGCTCTGTGTCACTTCCGTCGGATAGAGCCATTTACCGTTCTGATCTTTATACGTCGCGTGGTTGACCATACCTTGGGTGTAGAGACCGAGGAAAGGCTCGCGGCTTAAAACCGGATAGCCGCAATCTTGCAAAGCGCGCGTGAAAAAGCGCGAGTAGAGGAGATGCAAGACAGCATGTTCGACGCCGCCGATATATTGATCGACCGCGCCCCAATAATGCGCCGCCTCTTTTGAGAAAGCTTCGTTTTCGTTTCTCGCATCCAGATAGCGCAGGAAATACCAGCTTGAATCGACGAAAGTATCCATCGTGTCGGTTTCACGAGTCGCTTTGCCGTTACAGGTAGGACAGGTTGTATGCTTCCATGTCGGATGACGCTCGAGCGGATTGCCCGGCTTGTCGTAGCTGATATCTTTCGGCAATTCGACTGGTAGCATGGATTCAGGTAGCGGCACGATACCGCAAGAATCGCAATGAACGAACGGGATCGGCGCGCCCCAATAGCGCTGGCGCACCGCGCCCCAATCGCGCAGGCGGAATTGCGTGACGCCATGGCCTTTACCGAGCGATTCAATTTTTGAGATCGCTGCGGCTTTTGCATCATCGGTTGAAAGTCCGTCGAGGAAATCAGAATTCGTGATCGTGCCGGGACCTGTGTAGGCTTCGCGTGTGAGATCCGCATTATCGTTTTCTGCCGCAACAACTTGCTTGATCGGCAATTTATATTTTGTCGCAAAATCAAAATCGCGCTGGTCATGCGCGGGACAACCGAAGACGGCGCCTGTGCCGTAATCCATCAAAACGAAATTCGCGACATAAACAGGAATTTGCCAATTGGCATCGAAAGGATGGGAAACTTTATACCCTGTGTCGAAGCCGATTTTTTCGGCTTGCTCGATGGCGGCTTCGGATGTGCCGCCTGCCTGACATTCCTTGATGAATTCGTCAAAGCCCGCTTTGCCGCCTGCGAATTTTTTTGCCAAAGGATGATCGGGAGCAATCGCGATAAAGCTTGCGCCGTACAGCGTGTCAGGGCGCGTGGTAAAGACATCGATTTTGTCATCGGTTCCAACGACATCCCATGCAACTCGCGCGCCTTGGGATTTGTTGATCCAGTTCTCCTGCATCAGGCGGACTTTTTCCGGCCAGCGTTCAAGAGTCGGGATCGCCTCTAAAAGTTCATCGGCGTATTTGGTGATGCGGAAAAACCATTGATTGAGCTTGCGGCGCTCGACAGCGGCGCCTGTTCTCCAGCCTTTGCCGTCGATGACCTGTTCATTGGCAAGGACGGTATTGTCCACCGGATCCCAGTTGACCATCGACTCTTTGCGATAAGCGAGATCGTTTTTGTAGAGATCCAAGAACATCTTTTGCTGATGCTTGTAATAACCTGGGTGACAGGTTGCAACTTCGCGGCTCCAGTCAATCGCAAGTCCCATCGATAAAAGCTGCGACTTCATTTGTTCGATATTGGAATAGGTCCAGTCGGATGGATGCAGATTGCGCTCGATCGCGGCATTCTCGGCAGGAAGGCCGAAGGCGTCCCAACCCATCGGGTTCAAAACATTATAGCCCTTTGCTTTGCGGTAACGGGCGACGACATCGGAGAGAGAATAATTGCGCACATGCCCGATATGAATACGGCCTGATGGATAAGGCAGCATGGCAAGGACGTAATATTTCGGCTTTGATTTATCTTCAATGACCTTGAACGTATTTTGCTCGTCCCAGATCTTGCGCCATTTCTCTTCCGTCTCGCGGATATTGTACCGTTCAGTCATTACTCTTAGTTCCATAAATTGAAGTATTTAATTAACCACCAAGACACCAAGACACCAAGTGTTTTTTAACTTTATAGACTGGGGGGAATGGAAACAGCGTTTGGACGTTGGTCTTAAAAGGAGATCAGTCATGACCAAAGATCCGAATAAAAATGCCAATAATATGGGCGGGCCGAGTTTCCATCCGGAGTTAAAGGATAAAACCCCTAATCGCGATACGATGGATAAAAAGCAAGCTGGCAAAGGCGGCGAAATACTCGAGGAAGAGCAGGTTCCGCCTCTTTAACGCGAGATTCCTGCTTTCGCAGGAATGACACAAATTAGAGATTAATTAGAAAAGTCCGCCTTCTTCCTTGGCAACGCGCATTTGCCGTGCGCGCGTCAGGATGGCGTCTTCCAGTTTGCGCGATGTATCAGCCGCAACCGGTGCATCAACCCAGCCGCCGCTACGCTTGACTTGGCGGAAGGCTTTGACTTTAACGCCATCGGCTTTTAATTCGCGTCCCAAAATAAAGACGTTCAGCTTGGTGCGCTCAGATGGTGTCGAAGGATCTGTATACCAGTCGGTAATGATCGTGCCGCCGAACGGATCGGCAGAGGCAAGCGGCATAAAAGAAATTGTATCCAGCGAAGCGCGCCATAAATAGGAATTAACATCGATGCCGTTATCGCCGCGGCTATTATCGCGGTCGCGACCGCCGCCGAGCAAACCGCCTTTGCCGAAGACGCCTTGCGGTTTATCATAAATATTATTATCGCCGGTCGCGCTACGATCAGCGCCCGTTGGATATTTTGCTTCGCTCTTACCGAAAACGCCGCAGCCGCTTAAGCCGAGAATCGTAAAAGCCAAAAGGGTAAATTTTGAAGGTCTGTTCATGCGAACCTCTTTAAAAACATTCAGGAATAAGGACTTAGCACGCATAAGACATGTTCTCAAGGGGCGGTCCTATAATTAGCGACGGTAATATTGTTGCTAAAATATCACGTCAGATATGTTTTTAATGCATAGTGGAACCTTGTCGATTGCAATTCGTTGCTGCGATACACAAAATGCAGACGATTCAGACACCAAGCTGAATATAAATGACAATCTTTAAGGATATTTACATGAACAAATTTATTGCCCTGTTTGCTGCTGCGCTCGTTGCAGTATCAGCTGCTCCGGCTGCAAAAGCCCAGGATACAGCGTCAACTTTCCCTGGCGCATTTACCGCCAATGTCGCCATGACATCGGATTACGTTTTTCGTGGTCTTTCCCAGTCCGATGAAGGCCCTGCCATTCAGGGCGGTTTCGATTACTCCTACAACAACGAAGCAGACGCTTTCCCTGGCTTTTACGCCGGTGTCTGGGGCTCGAATGTAGATTTCAACGACGGCGATGAAGCTTCTATTGAAATCGACGTATATGCCGGTCTGCAAGGCACGATCAGCCAGTTCGGTACAGGCTGGAAACTCGGCGGTATTTACTATGCTTACCCGGGCGCTGACGATTCTCTAGATTATGACTACTGGGAAGTTGCCGGATCGTTAACACATGATTTCGGTCCTTTCGCCCTGACAGGTGCGGTTAACTACTCTCCCGAGTTCTTCGCAGAATCGGGTGATGCATGGTTTACATCTGCAGCTGTTGCAGTTCCGCTTCCGTATGACCTGACATTGAACGGTACAATCGGTTACCAGACAATTGAAGATCTTGAAGACTACCTGACATGGTCGGCTGGCCTTGGTTACGCATGGAACGGCTTCAATTTTACTGTTAACTATGTTGACACTGACCTTGACGAGCCATCAGCTACAGCGCTGGACGGTAGCACAGAGCGCGTCGTTTTCACGGTTTCCAGAGCGTTCTAATCGAATCAGATTTAGAAAACCCCGCTTCGGCGGGGTTTTTTGTGGTCGGTAATCGGTAATCAGTCATCGGAATATTTGATAACGGACGACTGATTACTGATAATTTTTATTTATATCAGTATCTTAGCTATAATCCTGACCTCAGATGTGCCCTTTTTGCCACAATGGGTGATTAAATGTGGCTTATTTGCAGAGGGCCGATTGCTTTTGCCCTCTTACAGGTAAATATTGAGGTCGTGCCTGTCAGGACTTCTGTCGTCCTGTGGTCACACCACAATATGTGGCCCCTTACAGGCTGCGAATTTAAACTTTAAATTGGAGATACCCATGAACAAACTATTGTTGAGCTCTGCCGTAGCAGTTCTCGCTTTGTCTGCCGCTCCTGCGTTCGCGCAAGACGACAGCACATTGAAGCTGAACCTCGGTGGTCACTTCAAAGGCTACGTTAACTACACAGATCAAGATGACGAACTGATTGCTGGTTCCACATCAGGTACAAACGATTTCGACATCCTGCGTCAAACTGAAGTTCACTTCGGTGGCGAAACAACTTTGGACAACGGTCTGACAGTTGGTGCGCAATTGGAAGCTATCGCTGACGGCGGTGAGTCTTTCGACCTTGATGAATCCTACGTGTACATGGCTGGTACATGGGGTCGCGTAAACTTCGGTGACGAAGACGGCGCTGCTTACTTGCTTCAAGTTGCTGCTCCTTCAGGTGATGACAACATCGACGGTATCCGTCAGTTCATCAACCCGATCAACTACGGTACAGCTGGTGCAGCTCTTTCCCCATTCTATGATGGCGGAATTGACTACGCGAACGATATCGCAGGTAACGCTGATAAAATCACTTACTTGACACCAGTATTCTCCGGCTTCCAAGCTGGCGTTTCCTACACACCGACACTTGACGCTGATGACGTAACAGTATCACGCGGCGGTAACGGTAACTCCTTGAACGACGCAACGTCGATCGACAACGTATGGGAAGCTGCTCTTCGTTACGAAGGCTCTTTCAACAATGTTGGCATGATCCTCGGTGGTGGTTACACATTTGCTGACTCCGATACATCACAATGGAACGTTGGCGGTGATTTCGACATCGGCGCATTCGGTCTTGGTGCAGTCTACACACAAACAGAAGCTTCTGTTGATGGCGCTGGCGCACTTCTCGGTCTGACAGACTCTGATACAGTCGTCGTCGGTGGTGACTACACAACTGGTCCATTCAAAGTTGGTGTATCTTACCTGACATCCGATCAAGACAATATTCTTGAAGTTGACCGTTACACCGGTGGTGTAATCTACACATACGGCCCAGGCATGTCCTTCCGCGGTTCTGTTTCTTACGCAGACTTCGATGACGCTCCAGGCGCAGCCGGTGATGCAGATGCAACATCCGTATTGCTTGGTACACAAATCAACTTCTAATTCTTTAGAAGCATAAATTTAGAAAGGGTCCGGTTTTCCGGGCCCTTTTTTTAATCTGTCTGCGGGGAAAGCACGGTTTTTATTTATCTTCTTCGTGCTTCTTCTCTTTAGCTTCGTGATCTTCGTGGTAAAAATAAATATGAATCACGTTTCCCAAAATTTTGTTTTTATTAAAGAAAAAATTGCGGATCGCGCGCAGCTTATCGCGGTTTCAAAGAATCAAAGCCCCGATAAAATTCAATCGGCGCTGGATTGCGGCCATCGCTTGTTCGGCGAAAATCGCGTTCAGGAAGCTTTGACGCATTGGAGCGAACATAGAAGAAATTATCCGGATCTTGAATTGCATTTGATCGGCCCATTGCAAACCAATAAAGCAAAAGACGCCGTCGCGTTATTCAATGTCATCCAAACTATCGACCGCGAAGCTCTCGTCGATGCGATTGCGAAAGAAGAAAAGAAACAAAACAAAAAGCTTAACTATTTTATTCAGGTGAACACAGGTAACGAAGAACAGAAATCAGGCGTGAGCGTTGAAAATTTTCTATCGCTGTTAAAGTATGCGCGAGATAATGAATTGAATATCATCGGTCTGATGTGTATTCCACCCATTGGCGAAGATCCCGTTCCGCATTTTAAACTATTAAAAGATCTTGCCGATCAAAATAATTTAAAAGAATTAAGCATGGGTATGAGTAGCGATTTTGAAACCGCGATCGATTGCGGCGCGAGCTATGTGCGCGTCGGCTCCGCTCTATTTGGAGAAAGATAGTCAGGAATTATAATGCGGCACACGTTCTTGCAGATTGGCAACGGCGATAGTCGTTTCGCTACCCGGCTCACCTTTTACAGAGGCTACCATATTATCCGTGACATCCTTGCCGGTTTCCATTTGAACCAGCGCATTGACGATACCGGCCGCCGCACCAATCGGTCCGCCGAAGGCCGCGCCGCCGACAACGCGAGCGGCAGGACCAATACTATCGCCGGTTAAATTGCGGTAGATCGTGCTGACAACGGGAATATGCTGTAGCGGATTAATCATGTCGAGAACGTCAAAAAATCCGAAGGATTTATCATCCTTGGCTTTTGTTTCGGTAAGGGCGGTTGCCAGTTTGGGCGTTTGGCCGCTTTTCGTAGTTTCTGCAAGGGAAGCGGTTATCTGTTCTTCCGGCGTTTGCGCCTTGCGCCAGACCGGCATCGAACCGCTGGTCCGGTCATTCAGGGTTTTTTCAAAAGAAAATACATCCTTGGCGACCACGGGCTTTGACGTGGCCGATGGCTGGTTCCAGATAATGGCTTCTTTCTGAATTTGCATGTAAATATCTATATGCAAAGCCTGTGCCGGAAATAAATTGAAGTAGAGACAAGAGCTTATAATTAATTAAAGCATTGTCATCGTAAATGCCGTTGTGGTTAGAATATCTCATGAAAACGGTAAAAATCACCCTAGACGATCCCATTTTGACAGGAATGGTCACAGAGCAAATTTCCGGATTTTCTGCCATTTCCGTTACGGACGCTGATGCTGCCGATCTAGTGATCGCCCGGGTAAAAACGGCGAATGCTGCACCCCATTTGCTGCTCGGCGGAAAAGCGGAAGAAGGGTGCGAGGTTTTGCCGATGCCGCTTCGCCTTGGCGACCTGACCGACCGCGTACGTTATATTCTTTCTGGCCGTGGACGGTTTGCCCGGTCTTCGATGATCGAGTTTGCCGGATTTATTTTAAACACCGAAGACGGCGTCATGACGGATGAGGTGAGTGAAACGCAGGTCAGGCTGACCGATAAGGAAAAGCTTTTGATTATCTCCTTGTACGAACAGGACACCAAGTCGCTCGACCGACAGGGGCTTTTGCAAAAAGTCTGGGGCTATGCGGACACGGCAGAAACCCATACGCTGGAAACACATCTTTATCGCCTGCGCCAGAAACTGGAAGAAAGTTTCAACGTCAAGGATTTGATCGTCACCAAGGACGGGATTTATACGCTGAAAGTCTAGCCTTGCTTGGCCGCTTCGATAGCGGCGCCGATACTATCGAGAAAATTCTCGCTTCTCTGCATCCCGATTTCATGAATCCCTCGACGTTCAAAATCGATCAAATCTTCAATAAAAATTTTGATGCGGGCGATATCTGCATCGGAAAAATTCGTTTCGATATGTGATGGCGATTGGTCCGGAATATTGGTCTGGATATTCGTGTCATGCACGGCGCGTCCGACCGATTGATAGGCGGCGGCGGCACGCTGGTTGATCGTGTTGGAAGCTTCGTGAATATGTGGCGAGGGCGCAGGTATTTCGCCTTCCGGCATAACAACGCTCTCCAGAAAAGCCTTCAAAGAAGCAATGGAAACATAGGCGATGTCTTCCCATGGGATAGGTGAATAATCCCCGTCATGTTCGCTGTCTTTTTTCTTGCGCTTGTTCTCGCTTTCGTCGCGGCGAATCTCGAGGCGCGTATTTGCACTCTCGACATGGCGCGGCGGTAATCCCGGGAATATGCCGTCGAGTTTTGAAAACATGCTTTCCTATTTTTTTAATTGCTGCAGCGGGGAAGGCGTTCCGGCGCGGCGGTAATTCGGGTCCTGCCAACTCCAGATCGTCTGCATGTTCTGATTATAATAGGACACGCCGACAATCTTGGTCATGAGCAGCCATTGATCTATCCCGTCCAGTTTCATGGCGGAACGCGGATCGGCGGAAAGCGGGATCATTTCAATGACGATGGTGGCGGCGCCATTGCTGATCTTCAAAGCTGCTGCATTCGTATCCGCCGCCTTCATCGGAATATTCAGGAAGGGTTCTAATTTGTCGGGGATCAACGCGATATTGATGCCGCCATAGCTGTAAGGGAAATAAATAGAATTCGTTGGCAGGGTCTGCTGCATAAAACGCGCTTCAAGCCCGGTATAAGGCGCATTGACCGCCTTCATGTAAACGCCCGAGCGGATGACGATGACTTCGCGATCCTTATCTATTTCCGCAAACTCGGCTTCCATGGCCGGCTTTAACGTCATAATCATGCGGGATTGCTCATCGCCCGGGGCTTTGCGGAAAGCCTCTGTGCTGCGAATGGCGGTTTCCGCGTCGAGCGCCTTACCGGTCATTTTCAGAAATAAAAGATAGACCGTTCTGGATGTGCTTGGCGGGATTAGCAGGGACGATTTTTCCTGCGCCAAAGCGCCGCCGCCGATCATCGCAAATGTGAGACATAACAAAACGAGGTTTTTAAGTTTTTTATTCATGCATCCCCAGTGTATCATGACCTTTACGATGAGCAAAGACACCGAAAATGGGCGCGAATTATGGGAGCGCGTGACGCGTGATATCAGAAAGCTTTCTGCGGCAGAGAAAGCTTCTGCCGTTGCGTCTAAATTATCGCGGTTTACAATAAGAAACCCTGTTTCGGATGTCGTCATGCCGCAAGGGTTTGAATTGCCGTCCGGCGGCGGTATCGACCGCAAAACCGAAGACCGGCTGAGGAAAGGGGATATCAGGATTGAATCCCGCCTTGATTTACATGGGTATAATCTGAGCACGGCAAAAGAAAAATTGCTGCAATTCGTGGCGCAAAATTTTGCAGCGAATAAGCGTACGCTTCTTGTGATTACCGGCAAGGGTCGCAGGCAGGATCAGTCATTTCATGCGGCATCCAATTTACAGGGAATAGGGGCGATCAAGCGGGAATTTACGCTGTGGCTGGAAGATCCGGCGATCAAGGCCTGTATTTTATCTTCATCAGTGGCACAGCCCAAACATGGCGGTAGCGGCGCTTATTATATATATCTGCGAAAGAAGAGATAAGATTATCCCGCCAGAGAATACTGGCGCGGGAATTCGGGATCGATCATACGATCTTCCGGCAGGCCTGCTATCCGAGCGATCTGGCGGGCGAGATCTTCCGCAAAGGCGAAATTGCCGGGCAGGTAAATTTCCTCGGTATCGATATCAATGACTTTTACGGTCACCCGCGATTTCGATAACAGGTCGTTGATCTCGTCCTGTAATTGCGTCACATAGGCCAGATCGACGCCCAATTCGAAACTTCTGCCCCGCATTTTGATGCGGCGCAACTGTTCGGCCGGTGAGCATTGAAGATTAATTAGAAGATCGGGCGGCCCTGCCTTTTCGCCGAGATAGGCAAAACACTGATTAATGATCTCATGAGCTTTGCCGTCTTCATTGCGGAATAGAATATTCGTATAAGCGCGGACATTCAAAACGGACTGGTCCAGAACATGGATGCCATCGTCAGACCGGGATTTTAGAATTTCATGAAATTTCGACAGCACGAACCACATTTGCGACGAAAAGCGGAAATTCACCGGATCGGCATAACAATCGGCCAGAAAAGGGTTGGTGTCGAGCGTTTCATAAAGGCAGCGAAAGCCTATTTTATCGAGCGCATTGCATAATGTAGATTTCCCGACGCCGAGGCCGCCGACCAGTTCGATGCGCATATATAATGTCCTCGGTGAATTGCGGAATCAGTAAAGCAAGGCGACAAAGGATAAGTCAATTATTCCCGCAGCAATTATCCCCATCCGCCTTGTGCAAGGACACCGGAATGACTATATTAATCAAAAGGATAAAGGGTTTTTAGATGTTTGCATTGCCAGATACCAATTCTACTTCAGGCTTTCTTAGCAACGGTTATGAGGTCTGGGGCGGATTTATCGCTATCGTCCTTATTCTCCTGCTCCTCGACCTTTTTGTCCTGAACCGTAAAGACGAGGTTGTCAGCGCAAAAAAAAGCCTGATTTATTCCGGTTTTTACATGGCGCTGGCCTGCGTTTTCGGTGGCTGGCTCTGGAAGTCCTACGGGGCCGATGACGGGGTTAATTATTTCACCGCGTATTTTATCGAGCTTTCGCTGTCTCTCGATAATCTGTTCGTCATGTCGGTCATCCTCGCTTATTTCAACGTGCCGAAAGAATACCAGCACCGGGTCTTGTTCTGGGGAATTATGGGCGTTCTGGTCATGCGCGGCGTGATGATCGGGCTTGGCTCGGTCCTGATCCAGTCTTTCGACTGGGTATTGTTCATTTTTGCGGGCTTCCTGATCCTGACCGGCGTCAAAATGCTGTTCATGAAAGATAACGACGAGGGGATGGAGGAATCCTCCCTGATCCGTTTCTTTAAGAAACATTTGCGCTACACCGACAAGATCGACGGCCATAAATTTTTTATCAAAAGCAATCATCTGGTTTCTGGCAAACCGGTACATTTTGCCACGCCTCTTTTTATGGCGCTGATTTGTATCGAGTTTATGGATGTGCTCTTTGCGCTCGATTCCGTTCCAGCGGTTTTTGCGATCACGACTGAGCCGTTCGTTATTTATACCAGTAACATTTTTGCAATCCTTGGCCTGCGCTCGATGTATTTTGCGATCACGGCAATTTTGGAGCGGTTCAAATACATGAAATATGCACTGTCCATCGTACTGGTCTTTATCGGCTGCAAAGTCTTCTATAACGAGTTTTTCGGCCATATTCCGCCGCTCGTGTCGCTTGCCATCACGGTCAGCACGCTTGTCTGCGGCGCGCTCTTTTCTCTGGTGAAGACCAGCCATGAGGAAAAAGCCCCGTGAGAACCGCCCAGATTGTTCGCAAGACAAAAGAAACCTCGATCTCTGTCGAAATCAATCTCGATGGCACCGGCCAGACGAGCGTTAAAACCGGTATCGGCTTTTTCGATCACATGCTGGACCAGCTTGGCAAGCATGGTTTGATCGATCTGAAAATAGAATGCTCGGGCGATCTGCATATAGACAGTCATCATACGGTTGAAGATACAGGTCTGGCGCTGGGCGAAGCGCTTAAAAAAGCGCTGGGCGATAAGGCCGGCATCAAGCGCTATGGCTATGGCATCGTCCCGATGGATGAAACCTTAAGCCGCGTTGCGCTCGATCTATCGAACCGCCCTTATCTGGTCTGGAATGTAAACTTCACGGTCGACCGTTTTGACGCATCCGGTGGTCCGGCAATGGAAACGGAATTGTTCCGCGAGTTTTTTCAAGCCTTTTCCCAAGCAGGCGGTATTACATTTCATGCCGAAACGATCTACGGCAGCAATAACCACCATGTGATTGAATGCCTGTTCAAAGCCACTGCGAGAGCGCTGCACGAAGCGGTTACCATCGACCCGCAGGCGCAGGGGAAATTACCAAGTACCAAAGGCGTTTTATAATTTAGATTTATGCAGCTTGCGCTGTGTAATCGCGTTTTTATGGGCGGGGAAGCCTTCGTAATCGGCGACCTGAACGACAGATTCAGCGAGGGATACAAAACCTTCGGACGTAACACGCGCCAGCGCCGTACGTTTCAGAAAATCCCAGACGGATGTACCCGAAAAACTACGCGCCCAGCCGCCGGTTGGATAGACGTTGTTAACCCCAATACCAAAATTGCCGAAGGTGAAAACCGTATGCTCGCCAATCAGGATTTCTCCGGCGTTTTTGAGCTGCGGTAAAATACTTTCATAGTTATGAACTTTTAGCAGCAAATGCTCCGGCGCATACTCGTTGGCGATTTCAATCGATTGCTCCAGAGAGTCGGTTAGGATAATCGCGCCGTAAGTCGAGAAAACAGTCCGCAGCCATGCCGCCTGTTTCTCCGGCAATAGATCGATAGCAGCGGCAAGTTTTTCGTAAACGTATTTTGCCAAAGCCTCGTCATGCGTAACCAGAAGGCCGCCGGAATCCGGCCCGTGTTCCGTTTCATTCAGAAGGTCGAGAACCGTATTATGCGGGTCGGCGGAAGCGTCGCATAATATCATCGCCTCCGATGGGCCGGCGGGCATACCGGTATCGATCATGGATGACAGTAAAAGCTTGGCCGCGGCAACATAGGACGATCCGGGGCCGATAACTTTCGCGACTTTTGGAATAGTCTCGGTTCCATAGGCAAGAGCGGCGATAGCGCCCGCGCCGCCGCATTTATATATATTGTGAACACCGGAAAGCTTCGCGGCATAGAGCGCGGCAGCATCGATCTTGCCGTTTGAATCCGGCGGCATGACAACAGCTATTTCAGAAACGCCGGCAATGACGGCAGGAACACAAAGCATATACATGACGGAAGGATAAGCATTCTTGCCCCGAGGTACATAAAGACCTACGGAAGTCACCGGCGTGACTTTCTCGCCCGCAAAAACGCCCGGCTCGATTTCAATCATCCAATCCTGCGTGGTACGGTTCATTTGCTCCTGATGTAATTTTTTTACATTGCGGATGCAGTGTCCAAGCGCGGATTTCAGCTCCGGCGAAAGGGAATTCTCAGCTTCCGTAAATTCTTCCTCGGTAACTTTCAATGACGTCAATTCAGCGCCATCGAATTTTCTGGCATACGATATAAGGGCTTTATCACCGTTTATACGTACGTCCTCGATAATCGGGCGAACATCGTCCAGAACATTTTCGATTGTTTGCTGAGATCGCTTGAAGAGCCGTTCTTTGTCGGAAGGGGTGATTTGCGGCCAGTAATAATAATTAATCCTCATGTTTAATCATCCAGAGAGTGATATCGATGTGCGGAGTTTAGCTTAAAATAAGAATTTCTCAGATCATAATAACATTTTAACTAATGGGGCACTCAGCCTTGAATAGATAAAATTTTATCTATTTTAATTTTCCTTTAAGAAGTAATATGTCAATATTAAGCTTAAGTTTAAAGGGAAAATTATGAAAAAATTTATATTGGGCTTTTTTATATCAACTTGTATGACAGTATTAATTCCTTACGCAGCAAAGGCTGAAGGCATTATTTCCTATCAAATCCTCGATCTGGACAAGAAATTGGTTGTCAAGACCATTAACGCCAAGCAAACCGAATGGAAATTAAATCGAGCCGATTTACCTAAAAATATGGCTATTACAATCGCCGCTACGCCTGATATCACGATGGTAAGGACTCAGTTGCTGGACAGCTCTAAATCCAAAAAGCGTGAGGATGGTACAAATTATCAATTCGACGATAAAAAAGTACCTTTCTCCCTTGGTACTGAGAAAGGTGGCGATTTCGTGCCACTTGTTCTCAAAAAAGATGAATATTCTCTCCGGGTATATGCTTATGATGGCGCTAAACAGATAGAGACAAAAAGTATTAATATCAGCTTCACCGACGCTCCGCCGCCGCCTCCACAGGCGAGTTTGGGACCTCTTAGAATATATCCGAATGCGGCATCCTTTCCAGGCTCTGACGCAACGGGCGGACGGGGCGGCGCCATTTGTAAAGTTACAACACTGGCCGATAGCGGGCCGGGCACATTGAGGAGTTGCGTAACGCGCCCCGAGCCGACAAACGTGGTTTTCGAAGTCGGCGGGACTATTAAATTGAAGTCTCCCTTGGTACTTGGATCTGATCTGACTATTTTCGGTCAAACCGCCCCGTCGCCAGGTATAACACTATACGGTAACACGCTGCGCGCTGGCGGACATAATGCGCTTATCCAGCATATTCGCATACGTCTAGGAGATAAATCTGGACAGCGCGATGCAGTTGAGATGACTTATTATTCTGATAAGAAAAACGGAGTATATACCTGTAATAAGCCAGCTATTGAAAATATCGTCTTCGATCATGTCTCCATATCATGGGCAATTGACGGAAGTTTCGATATGCAGCCGCTTGGATGTTCCGGTAAGATTGCAAATATTGCTTTGACCAATTCTTTCGTGTCGGAACACCTCAATAATTCTGTGCATGGAGAAGGAGCTCACAGCTTTGCGTCATTAGTGGCGCATTACTCAAGAAATATTACTTTCATGAATAACATGTTTGCTCATAATCGTGCGCGCAATCCACGTATCGATAGTAATGTCACCGCCAACGTCATCAATAATTTTATTTATGATGCGGGCTGGCACGGCGTTGAAATCAGAAATGCAAGTCGTATGGGGGAAATTCCCACAACGGTCAATATTGTTAACAATCTTATAAGTATGCCAGCGAGCGTAGTAAAAATCCCGCCATTGGTGCAGGTGCAATCCCGCCCAGGTTTCGTTAATAAAAGCGTGTACCTAAAAGGTAATATGGGGCTGGGAACTGCGGGTAAATTGTTAAGCATCACAAGAGCGAATAACGTACCTAAAGATGAAGCGAATTTGACCGAAGCTGATATTGTCGCCACATCTCCGGTATTGTCTTTGCCTAGCGGTATCATGCCTGCAGGTTTAGACTTGCGTGATAAAATCCTGTCCCAAAGCGGCGCCCGCCCATTTGATCGGGATATGATTGATGCCCGCCTGCTTGGCGAAATCGTAAGCCTTGGCGGTTCAATTATAGACAGACCGCGCAGCGATGAAGTCGCCTATCTTGAGAAAACGGCTTTGGATATGAATGCTTCGAAAAAAGCTTTTCCTGACATAGAAAAACCTTCAGCCGATGATAACGGGAATGGATGGACCAATCTCGAGGAATATATTTATAAAAATTATAAATAGATTTCAGGATCGATCATAAATACTCGATATAAATCAGGCTTAATCCTTGAGGCGGGGCAGTGATGCCGGCAGCTTCTCTCTTTTTCGTTTCGAGGGCTTTGCCTACATCTTCTGGCGACCACTTACCCTCGCCAACCAATACGAGCGTGCCTGCAATGTTGCGCACCATGTGATGTAAAAACGACTGGCCGAAAGCATGGATAAAAATATAATCGCCCGATTGTTCGACTTTTAGATCGTCGATTGTTTTGATCGGTGATTTCGCCTGGCACATGGCGGCACGAAAAGACGTGAAATCATGCGTACCGATCAGGTAGTTCGCAGCAATCTGCATGGCCGCAATATCGAGCGTCTTGCCGATATGCCAGACAAGATCGGCATCGATAGCCGGTTTCGCAGCGCGATTAAGAATAGAGTAGGTATAGAGTTTCTGCTTCGCGCCGAAGCGCGCATGAAATTGATCATCGACGGGTTCGGCCCGCACCACCGCGATCGCTTCTTCTTTTAAAAACGCGTTGATCGCTTTCGCTAGCGCATAGCCATCCATCTGGTGGCGCTCGTTATCGAAATCGAAATGCGCCACTTGTCCGCGCGCATGAACGCCGGAATCCGTGCGGCCCGCACCGGTTAGTTTGACGCGCTGGTTTGAAAAGCCAAAAATCGCGTTTTCGACGGTTTCCTGAATCGTTTTTTCGCCCTGACCTTGCGTTTGCCAACCGCAATAATCGGTGCCTTTATATTCAATGATCAGTTTGAAACGTGTCATTTCAAGACCGTAGCAATTTTCAAATGATGGCCGTTGAGCGCCGACGCCACATCCATGGCTTTTGAATTTTCCGGCTGCAGCATTTCGATCTGATAGGCGAAACCATCGCCGCACATAACCGCGCCTTTGGGCAGCACCGTTCCGGCTTTTTCATCAAGCTCCGGCTTTACAATATGGCCTTTGACAATTTTAAGCCGCTTGCCGTCACCGCTCGTATATGTCCCCGGCCACGGATTGAGCGCACGAATTTGGCGGTCGATCTCAATCGCTGAATTATTCCAGTCGATCAACCCGTCTTCTTTTTTCAACATCGGAGCGTAAACTGACAGCGCATTATCCTGTTTCTCGCCATCAGGGATACCTCTCAAAACATCAACAATCATCTCCGCGCCCATGAGCGAAAGAGCATCATGCAGTTGCGGTGTCGTCATGCCGTTAATATCGATGTCACGTTTCAATAGCATGGGTCCGGTATCAAGACATTCTTCCATCTGCATAATGGTGACACCGCTGATGCTGTCTCCTTTCCAGATCGCATGCTGGATCGGCGATGCGCCGCGCCATCTTGGTAGCAGCGATGCATGAATGTTCAGGCATCCAAACTTTGGCGCATTCAAAACAGAAAGCGGCAAGATCAAGCCATACGCCGCAACCACGGCTACATCAGCGTTTAAATTTTGAAATTGCAAAACTGCTTCGGGATCTTTCTTGAAACTCTTCGGTGTGAAGACGGGAATATTATTTTGCTCGGCCAGTTCATGCACCGGTGATTTTTGTACTTGCTGGCCGCGTCCCTTGGGTTTCGGTTCTCGCGAATAAACGGCAATGACATCATGTTCTGAATCGATTAGTTGCTGCAAAGCCGAAACAGAAAAATCCGGCGTACCCATATAGATGATTTTCACAGTATCTCGCGTTCTTTAAGATGCTTATCGTACCGCTTCAAAAGCATATTGCGTTTCAGACGCGATAGATAATCGATAAACAGCGTGCCGTTCAAGTGATCCAGCTCGTGCTGTACGCAATGCGACATTAAATCTTCCGCTAGAATCTCCTTCATCTCGCCGTCCAGATCGACGAATTTCACGCGCACTGCTTTCGGGCGCTCGACATCGGCATATTGCTGTGGGATCGACAGGCAGCCTTCTTCCATGATGCTTAGCTCATCCGATTTCCAGACGATCTCGGGATTAATCATGGCAACGAAATTGCGGCTTGTTTTGTCTTCGCGGAAATCCGTATCCATGACGAAAATGCGCTTCAGCACATTCACCTGATTGGCGGCGAGGCCAATTCCTGGCGCGGCATACATCGTCTCTGCCATATCGGCGGCGAGGGTTTTTATGTCCTCTGTAATATTTTCAATCGGCTGAGCTACCTGTTTCAAAACAGGATCGGGAAGAATGATGATAGGAAGCTTGGACATGATTATTCGCCAGTTATTCGTTAGACGCTTTCAATGAGATGATCTCTGCCTCATTCAGCAGTTCTGTATTTAAAAGTTCCGGCGCGGAGATTACCCTTGTTGTCTGCTCGATCGCAAGCATTTCCGGCACATCCTTGCTTTCATTTTGAATATCTTTCAGTTTACGCATGGCGGGTAATATCATCTGCTCCACCGAACCGATAGTTTTATTATAGGCTCCGACCGCGCCTTCCAGATTGCGGCCCAATTTGGCGATATGTTCGCCGAAAGTTGACAGACGTGAATATAAGATCGAGGCCTGTTTGGAAATCGTGCGCGCTTCATCGGCGATTTTTTGCTGCTGCCATCCATACATGATAACGCGAAGAAGTCCCATCACGGTTGTCGGTGAGGCAAGAATGACATTGGCTTTCGACGCATCATCGAGAAGGCTGGAGTCGCTGCCGACCGCCATAGAATAGAGGCTTTCACTTGGCAGGAACATGACGACGAATTCCGGCGAGTTGAATTGCTGCGCGTAATTTTTTGACGATAAAGATTTAACATGATCGCGCACTTTGGAGCGGAAATTCACAAGGTCTTGTTCATAAGCATCGGGATTATTTTCTTCGATCAATGCCCAGTACGGATCGAGCGGCGTTTTTACATCGATCACGATATGCACGCCGTTCGGAAGCGACACGACGAAATCCGGCTTGATCTGCCCGCCGCCATCAGATTGTGCCGTTACTTGCGTTTTGTAATGTACGTTCTCGATAAAACCGGTCAGCTCGAAAGTGCGCTGTAATTGCATTTCCCCCCAGCGCCCGCGCTCGATAGGGTTTTTAAGCACCTGCACCAGTTTTTGCGTCTGGTCGCGTAAATTTCGTTGATCGTCAGCGAAATTTTTTAATTGAGCTTCAAGTCCGGCGCCTGCTTTGCCCAGCGTCTCGATTTTTAGATCCATGTCTTTGAGAGATTTCCCGATCGGGTCAATCATCGTCGCAATCGCGCTTTGGCGCTTATCGAGATCATGCACGCCTTCCATCTGGCTCTGTTTCAGTTTCTCTGTGGCCAATGCCAGAAACTGATCCTGAGATTTCCGCATAGATTCCTGCGCCAAAGCTTCGAATGTCTGCGCCAAAGTTTCTTCGTCACGTTTCGACCGCGCGAGTTTGGGCATAAAGAAAACCGCCAGCGCCAAGGTGCCGACGATAAATCCAATGAAGGCTGATAAAATGTCAAAAGTCATGGGTGAGAGTATAGGAGATTCCCTGCAAGTCCCGCAACCTAACTCTCAACTTAGAAGCCTAGCAATTACCCTTTTTGGCCTGACCCGGCGGACAGAAATCACCATTTGCGTGCGGGTGCGCCGGATGGGGGTGATAAACACAAGCTGACAATGTGCCTAGACTGATAATGGCCATACTTAATATAAAAAATGTCTTCATTTTAAAAATCCTCTATTACAACTAATCTTTATTTAGAAAACTAGTTCCTGATCTATAAAATTATCTTTCGACAAGAATATGATAATAACTATATTGACCTCCTCCAAAGTTGATACAAAAAGCGGGCGGTGATCCGGCGCTGGAAAAATCAATTATCATACTACCCGCCATGGTACTATTGGAGCTCCCTTCTGCTCCAGAAGCTATCAGTACAGGGGGAAGTCCTGAGGGATTGTCGATTTTGAGCAGTTCATTAATAGCGAGACAGGTTTCCAGTTTCAGATAAGTTTGGCGCATGAAAATATCATTGGCGGAAACAGTTCCCGCCGCCCCGTCCGTCCCATTGCCTTTGAATTGGCCAACCCTGACGCCGACATGACCCGCTAACCATGACCCGGGTGCCAAGACCAAGCTCGGATCAACAGCTTCCGGAGATGGCTTTACCGGAGCGACACCCCCGCCTTCGGCAGCGTATAAATCACAAATATTTCCTGGGGGAGAGTTTGGGTTTATTGAATTAAGAATAGCGCCAGAGTTATTCGTGTAATTCGGATTTCTGAAATTTATCGTTTCATCGGTGCAACCGTTGCTTAATTTTAATCGCATAACGGCCTGACGCATCGTTGTTGCATGTTGCACAATAGCTGCAGCATAAGATTTTGCTTTATCTTTTGAAACCGAGCCGCCTCCGCTGCGCGTTGAAGATGTTACGGCATAGGAAAGCGCCGCGAAAAGCACAACGGCAATAAGGATCAGGAAAAGAACATTGCCTTCTTCCCGGCATTTTTGATTAGATATCATATCTAGTATTATCGAGTATCTCTATAAGTCTTGCAACCTTAGCCTGCGGAAACTCAAAGCCTCTGCCATATGACGTGCTTCTATTTGCGCCAAATCGCCTTCCAGATCGGCAATGGTGCGAGCCACGCGCAGCAAACGGTGCCAGCTTCTGGCGGTTAGTCGCATTTTGGTTGCGGCTTTTTCCAATAAGGCTTTCGCGTCGGATGTCATAACGGCAATGTTTTCGAGGATGTCGCCCGAGGCTTGGCTATTCGTATGATAACTCGATCCCAATCGATCGAATCTCGATTTTTGCCGCTGCCGCGCGCGTTCTACCCGAGCCCCAACTTCCTGCGATGACTCGCCAGACGGCGTGGAGGCTAAATCCATTACCGACACGGCGGGCACATCGACTTGTAGATCGATCCTGTCGAGCAGCGGTCCTGATAATTTACTCTGGTAGTCGTCGGCGCATCTCGGCGCTTTCGAACATTCATCATCGCCCGAGCCGAAATAACCGCAGCGGCATGGGTTCATCGCGGCAACCAGTTGGAAATTCGCCGGATAGGTGACGTGATAATTCACCCGCGCCACCAATGTTTCGCCGGTTTCGAGCGGCTGGCGTAATGACTCTAAACTACCGCGCGGAAATTCCGGCAACTCATCCAAAAACAAGACACCATTGTGGGCAAGGGAAATTTCCCCCGGCTTGGCTTTCGTCCCGCCGCCGATCAAGGCTGGCTGCGACGCCGTATGATGCGGGTCACGAAACGGGCGATGCCGCACCAGCCCGCCTTCCGGAAGCGTCCCGGCCAGTGAATGAATGATCGATACTTCCAAGGCCTCGACGGGTGAGAGCTGCGGCAAAAGTCCCGGCAAACACGACGCCAACATCGATTTGCCTGATCCAGGCGGCCCGACCATCATCAGATTATGCCCGCCCGCCGCCGTGATCTCCAGCGCCCGCTTGGCGGTTTCCTGTCCTTTGACTTCGGCGAGATCGCGATGCGTCTTGGCAAATTCCGGCGGCAAACTCGCGCTCGGTCTTGTCAGGATTTGTGTGCCTTTGAAATGATTGATGAGCTGCAACAGCGAGCTGGCCGCGAGAATATCGAGATCGCCTGCCCATGCCGCTTCCGATCCACCGCCTTCCGGACAGATAAGACCCAAATTATTTTTTTGCGCGTGAACGGCGGCCGGAAGAATGCCAGTTACATTACGCAAAGAGCCGTCCAGTCCTAGCTCGCCGAGCGCCGCGAAACCGCTTAAGGCATCAGACGGCAAAACTTCCATCGCGGTCAGAAGGCCCAGCGCGATCGGCAAATCGTAATGCGATCCTTCTTTGGAGACATCGGCGGGCGCAAGATTGATGGTGATGCGTTTGGCAGGCAGGGCTAAGCCCATAGCATGAAGCGCTGCCCTGACACGTTCGCGACTTTCGGCAACGGCTTTATCGGGTAGTCCGACAATCGTGAAAGCCACAAAGCCCGAAGAAATCTGGACTTCTACATCAATGTCCAGAACGTCTACGCCTCGGAAAGAAACAGTTTTAATGCGTGCGACCATTATTTTTTAATGTCTCCTGTACCCGATATGTCTTTTGCTTCTTCAGGTCGGAAGCTACAATGCGGATTGAAGCCTGCGGCAATTAATGCATCAATTTCTTTGGCGTAAACATTAAAAGAAGGCACAAAATTTTCTTTGACTATCTGATCTGCACAATTTTGTTTAGGCATCATAGCAAGACAATTTCTAAATCTTTTTCCATCTGGTAACTCGGACCAAGTGCTTGCGATTACTTCATAATACATGTTTTGAAATTTAACATCACTCATCCGCCAGAATCTGGATCTTGTACTGTGTACGCCTACAATAGATATGTCGCGCATTCTAGATGATAAATCTCCTTGATGTCCCGGCATCGTTATCACCATTTCATGCCCCATTGAAAATAATTTAAGAAGAAGTATGAATTGCTTATCAGAATTACCTGCTTTTGCATCTGGCCATAAATAATCCCATGCCGCCTGGCAATTTTTTTCTTCTTCAAATTTGCGTAACGGTTCAGTCAAAACTATCCACTCATCTTCCAATTTCGCGTGGGCTTTGCATGGCTGCAAAACAATGATGAGCAATGTCAGTATTATTAGCTTTAGAACGCTTGAAATCTCAAGCGGCGCATTCATATCAAAGCTATCGGCTTTAAACTTAAGGATCATAATGATCTCCCCCATAGCCTTTATGGCATATCAAAAGGGAGCTTTAAAGCGATTAACGATTTACTAATAATTCGGGCGCTTAATTCAATCTGGAGTAAGCACATGACACAGATGATTTCTGGAAAAGATTTGGCGAGGCTGTATCTGGATTTACAGGTGCCCTCACAGCTCGGCCTGATCCTGTCGAAAGATCAAAATCTTTCTGCAGCAGATGACTGCGCCTTGCGCCAGATATTTCGCGATCTGTCCTCGCTCGAAAGCCTGATCTCTCTCGCCTGCTGTTTTCATGTGCTCGTGCCGCATCTGCATCACGAGCGTGATCTGATCGAGCCGCTTTTAACTCATGCCGATTATATTCTTGATGATTACGCGCCGCACTGGATGCGCCGGTCTCTGCCGGCGACAAGTGAATGGGATAATTTTATCCGCGATGATCTGGAGCTAACCGCCGATCTTCTGACACTGTTATCCGATGCCGCGCTGGGCGTTCATCCGGCGATTGAAGATGTTTGCGATATTTTAAATGAGCAGGCATTTTTAAAATCATTGGCTCCAGCGCCATTGCCAGCCAATATTTCCAACGTCATTCGTTTTCCGGTAGAGAGAAGAATAGTATGCGGTAAACAGTAGGCAATATTACTGTATACCGCTTACTGCCTACTAAACCACCATCGGTCCAATATTTTTTCCGCCTAGTATATGAAGGTGGAAATGCGGCACTTCCTGCCCGCCATGCGACCCCGTATTGGCAATGGTGCGGAAACCGTTCTCGCTTAAGCCTAATTCTTTCACGACTTTTGGAATAGCGCGCGCCAGCGCCAATATCTCCGCGTCCGAAGCATCGGCATTAAAATCATCGATGTTCAGATATTTTCCTTTCGGAATGATCAGCGCATGCACCGGCGCTTTTGGAAACGCATCATGAAAGGCAAGGACATGATCGTCTTCGTAAATTTTTTTCGAGGGGATTTCACCGCGTAAGATACGGGCGAAAATATTGCTGTCGTCATAGGTCATAGCAAAAGTTTAGAGCAGCGAAAGGGCGCGGACAAGCCTCTTGGTGAATACGATAAGTCTCACTTTTGCCAGAGCTTGAGATTTTCCCAAGACTCTCGCGGTGGATTCATAACTTTACATATCAATAAGAAATTTTTTGCGGGAAGCTTAAAAACATGATATAAGCTTATTCTAATCAATAAAAAACTAAACGAGCAAACCGCATATAATAACGTCTAAGGCGTTGAAATTGCAGGATTTGCCAATTACAGGGAGATGAGCCATGCCAAGAAACGGTTATTGGATCGAATGCATACCCGTTCAGGAACAGGGGAATGATTTCGGTGCCACTGAAAATCACTTATACAGCGCCACGACCGAGTCCTTTCCAGAGATTGCCGAAATGGCGCCTTCGCCGGATCAGGCGATCGAAAAGCTTCGTCATCGTTTAAGAAAAATCCGCAGCGATTATAAAGAGACTGGAAAGCTGTTGCCTGAATTGGACAATCCTGTTCGCCCGCCGCATCGTTTGCGCAGCGTATCAGGCTGGATCTCGGTTTATGTCGAATTTCCGGAAGCGGTGAATTAATTCAAATCTACTAATTAAGATCACTCAATTCAAATCTCGGGGCGGCGCGCCGAAGCGCTTCTCCAGCACCGCCCAGATTTCTTTCGGCTCAATATCAAGCTTGGCCCATAAAACCATTAAATGAAAAATCGCATCGGCGGATTCTTCTGCCATGGTTTTTCTTGCTGTCGTATCGCCTGCTTCGATTTTCATCGCTTCGATCACGGTCTCGACCGCTTCCTCGCCGAATTTCTGCGCGCATTTAGCGACGCCTTCTTTATATAATTTGGCGACATAAGAAATTTCGGTATCGGCGTCTTTGCGCGATTCTAAAATGGTAAAAAGCCTGTCGAGAATATGCTGTGTCATTTTATAACCTCATCGGAATTCCGGCATTCGCCATGACTTGCTTGGCTTCCATAACAGTCGTCTCACCAAAGTGAAAAATACTCGCGGCCAAGACTGCGGACGCGCCGCCTAATGTGATGCCGTCGGCCAAATGCTGCGCATTGCCGACACCGCCGCTTGCGATCACGGGAATATCGATGGCGCTGGTAACCGCCTTGGTCAGCTCGAGATCGAACCCTGATTTCGTGCCGTCTTTATCCATGGATGTGAGAAGAATTTCGCCAGCACCATATTGCGCCATTTTCACCGCCCATTTAATTGCATCGATTCCTGTATCGTTGCGCCCGCCATGCGTAAAAATATTCCAGCCGCCTTTGCCATTGGACTTCGCATCGATGGCGACGACGATGGCCTGGCTGCCGCATTTATCAGAGGCTTCCTTGACGAATTCGGGTCTCGCCACGGCGGCGGAATTGATCGATACTTTATCAGCGCCGGCCAACAGCAAATTGCGGATATCGACGATCTCGCGCACGCCGCCGCCAACGGTCAGCGGAATAAACACCTGCTCTGCGGTTTGCTTGACGATATCGAGAATAATGCCGCGCTGCTGGTGGCTCGCGGTAATGTCGAGAAAACACAATTCATCCGCGCCGGATTTATCGTAGAATTTCGCTTGTTCGACCGGATCACCCGCGTCGCGGAAATTAACGAATTCGACGCCTTTGACGACACGGCCATCTTTAACATCTAAACAGGGAATAACGCGGGCTTTAAGCATGCCGCAAGGTAGAAACTAACCCTTTGAGGGGCAAGTAAATAAAACTTGCCATAATGCAAGTCAGCCTGCTAAGCGTAGGGCAAAGAGGATTTAATCATGCTAAGTGCCGAACAAATTGCTGTTATCGATAAAATTCCTGACGAAGGCAAAGCGCCTTTTTTACTGCCTGATGAAACAAGAGCAGTGCTGGCGCAAAGACCAATGGAAGGACTGCGACCTTCTGTGTCGGGCGAGGCCACAGCAAAAATCCTGATCGGTGCGCCGGGGTCAGGTAAAAGCATGCATGCTTTTAAGGCTTTAGAAAATGAAGCCTATATTTCTTATGATGAAGGCGGCGCGATTTGGGATATTCCTGATTACATCGATAACTTGATCGATATCGAACCGGAAATGAAAAATGAATGGGCTGCTGTTCCTCGCGAGAGCGTAGCAGCAAGACGCGAACTTTGGCTGAAATATCAAAACGATTCACAAAATATCCGCGCCCAAACTTTAAAAGGCGCTTTGAAACGCGAGTTTTCAATTGTCGTCGATACGACTTCATCGAGCATCGGCACAAAATTCCTGATCGCGGCGCTGCGCCAGCTCCCCTATAAAGAAATATCGATGGACGGTATGTTCGCGCCTTTCGCGATATCACGCGAACGTATTGAATCGCGCCCCCGCCCGACAAGCGGCCTTGGCGATCTGGTCGGCAAACGCATCGGTGCGCTGGAATGGATACCGGAATACGCGACGCTCACGGATAAGTTCAATCTTTCCTACAACTCGGTCAATGGCAGTAAACCTGAACTGGCATTGAACATCGTAAATGGCAAAGCCGTGTCTGGCGATGAAGGCGTGATATTCGATATAAGCTACTCGCTTCAGAGCGACACGAAAGTCATTCGCGATTATCTTTCAGAGATAAAACAAAATCCTGAATTGGTCGCACCGGAAGACATATCTGCTCTTGATATCGACAATATGATGGACCGCTACCAAGATGCAGCAAGAAAAATGACCGCATTTTTAAAAGATATGCGTCCGTAATTTACCTGAAGCTCGCCACTTCTTTTAAATCGAGCGAACCGTCATAAAGGGCGCGGCCTGCAATCGTTCCGTGTAAATTCGCCGCTTTGACTTTTTCGAGATCGAGCATGGAGGCTACGCCGCCGCTTGCGATCACCGGAATATCGGTGGCGCGCGCCAGTTCTGCCGTTGCTTCGACGTTCAATCCTTGCCCCGTGCCATCGCGGTCGATATCGGTATGAATGATTGCCGCGACACCGCAATCGCTGAAATTCCTGGCAAGGTCGATGACGTCCATATCCGAGGTTTCGGTCCAGCCGGAGACGGCGACTTTACCGGCCCGCGCATCGATGCCGACGACAATTTTATCCGGAAACAGGCGGCAGGCTTCTTTGACAAGTTCTGGATCGCGCACGGCAACAGTACCAAGAATAACGCGCGTTACGCCTGCGGAGAGCCAGCGCTCGATCCGGGCCAGATCGCGAATGCCGCCGCCGAGCTGCACTTTCAGATTCGTGTTTTTGACGATCTCGCGCACGATATCGATATTCACCGAGCGTCTTTCGACCGCGCCATTCAGATCGACAATATGCAGCCACGAAAATCCGGCGTCCTCGAACGTCTGAGCCTGTGATGGCGGGTTTTCATTGTAAATAACGGCCTCGTTCATATCACCCTTATACAGGCGTACGCATTTGGCGTCTTTCAAATCAATGGCGGGAAATACAATCATGGTATGTGTGCAGCTTTAATTTGTGTAATAGTTTTTTGTAAAAGATCCAGCTCATTCACGGCAGAATAAAATAAAACGGAAGGTAGAACTATGTCATATGCGTGCACGATAATATTCCGCATACCATAAAGACTATCCCATTCAATCTGTGGATACTGCTTTTTTATATCTCCGGGAATATGATTGACGGCCTCGCCGATGATTTCAAAATGGCGCTCAATCGCTGTCAGCTCCGTGATATTTAAATCGCTTTCGGATTGTTTGCCTTTAACAATGTCTTTCAATAAATCTATCCGGTAAAGAATGTCATCGAGACGGCGCGGCCATTTATCTCTAGACATCCACGGCTTCCGAAAGAATATGTTTGTGATGGGGAGCGCGGACAGAATCGAAAGTCATGATGTCGACTTGTCTGCCGACATGGCTCTCGATCTCTTTTTTCATCTGGAAAAACCTGATCATGCCGAAATCCTTTTCAAGATCGACCAAAATATCAACGTCGCTCTCTTCGCCTGCCTGATCTCTGGCGACGGAGCCAAATACCGCCATTCGCCTAATTCCCATTTCATGGAATCTTGGCTTTAAACGGCGCAGACGGCTTATAGTTTCTTCGCGAACCATGCTTCATTATAAATTGAATCTTAGAAACCGGAAGCCTTATTTCAAAATATCAGGATCGATGACCTTGTAATAATAACGGCCAGAGACGATTTCGCCATGCACGCGGGCATAATGGGGATGTTTGCCGATAAGCTGGAAACCGACGCTTTCATAAAGCGCAATCGCCGCGACTTGCGTTTCGCGGATATCAAGATTGATAATACCGAAACCCTCCTTGACGGCGGTTTTTTCGATGTAATCGAGCAATCGCCGCGACAAGCCTTGTCCTCTCGCCCATGGCGCAATGAAAAGCCCTGATAGATTGATCGCAAAGGCCTGTGCTTCGTTGTTTTTCGGTGGTCGGATCATTTGCGCCGTGCCGCAGATGACGCCGTCAAGCCGCGCCACGAACAGCATCCGTGCCGGCATGGCGATGACACCTTGCCAGTAGCGCTCCAAAATATCGCGATTGGGCAGCGACACCCAGCCGAAACCGCCGCCGGCCTCGATCGCCGCGTCCGTCGAATCGCATAGATCGTTCAGATCGCCGGCCGAAAGCGGGCCTTCGACCAGTTCCACGACCGGAATGGGTTTGAGGATTTTTTGCTGGTTCTGATCAGTCACGACGAACTCCGATTCCTGTTATCAAATTTTCCATTCGAGAAAACCCTTGATGAGCCGTAATCCGGCGTCCGCGCTTTTCTCGACATGAAACTGGGTGCCGATGACATTGCCACGCCCGATGATGGCAGCAAAAGCACTGCCGTAATCGCAAGTCGCACAAATATCCGCCATATCTTTTGATTCAACCACAAAAGAATGAACAAAGTAGAAATGATCTTCATTTGAGATGTGACGCAGCGCGGGATGATCCTGTAATAAATTCAAGGTGTTCCAGCCCATATGGGGGATTTTTAAAGTCTCGTCTGCCAGTTCCATTTTGCGCACATTGCCCGGAATCCAGCCAAAGCCTTCATGCACGCCATGTTCGAAACCGCGTGTCGCCATTAATTGCATGCCGACACAAATACCCAGAAACGGTACGCCTTTCTTCTCGATTTGCTGCGCAATAATTTCGGCAAGGCCTTTGCGTTTTTTAAGTCCCTGCATGCAATCGCCAAACGCGCCTTGTCCGGGCAGGACGATTTTCTTGGCTGCCGCGATTTCCTCGGGGCGGTCGGTGACGACGACTTTGAATTTCATGCCCTCTTCGGCGATAACGCGTTCAAACGCCTTGGCGGCGGAGCGTAAATTTCCGGAGCCGTAATCGATAATGGCAATCGTGTCTGTCATAGGGTGGGTTATAGCGGTAACATCCGGTGACTTCAACCTGATATCAATGACATAACCCGCACTCCAAGGGGTGAGGGCTTCCAACTGTATCAAATTTTAGCTAAACTTTACGCGCCCTCAACGCGATTCGCGCTATTCTTGTATATTCAATTTTTTACCGGTTTAAGTTTTGAAGAAATTCTGGCCCTCAAAAAGCGTATCTTCTTCCTCTCCCCTTATAAGGGGGGACGTTCAGAATGAACATCACGCAGAGGGCGCAGAGAATCCGCAGAGGGCGCAGAGTTTGTTTCTTTGTCATCCCGACCGAAGCGGAGGGATCTCACCTTTGGTGAAGAAGTTGAGATGTCTCGGCTTCGCTCGACATGACAATTTTCTTTCTGCGCCATCCCCCGAACCATCTCAGCCAGCTATGACCCCCCACCTAACCTCCCCCCTTGCAAGAGGGGGAGGAATAAGAAGTAGCGGCAACGCGCTTTTCGCGGTGTTTGGCGCGGTTGCGTTAATCGGGTTATTGGGCGCGAGCGTCAATTCTTTCGTGCGCGGTCCTTTGACCTCGGCGATCAAACAGACAAAAACCAATGCCGCCAAAACACAGATGCAAATCGCCGGACAGGCGGCGGTGATGTCCTCTACCACGGGTGCGATTGGTGCGAATGAACATGCGAAGGTGTTTGCAACGTCAACTGTCCAGAACTCCAGTTCTATAATTGGCTTAAGCGGAGCTGATGCAATTTGTCAGGCAAGAGCGAGTGCAGCCGGGTTAAGTGGTACGTATAAGGCATGGCTTTCAGATTCTACAGCTTCACCAAGTATAAGATTTAATAAATTGAGCGTGCCTTACAAACGGGTCGATGGAACCATCATTGCCAATAACTGGGCCGACCTGACGGATGGTACGATTGGTGCAGCAATAACTATCGATGAAACAGGAAGCACTATTAGCTCGACGCAAGTCGCCTTTACCAATACCAATGCGAACGGCACTGTTTACAGCACCACCGCCGCCAGTACTTGCAATAACTGGACTGGCAACGGTGCCTTGTTAACTAGATCTGGTTATACTTACGCTTCCGATGCAACATGGACCAGTGGTACGGATCGTGCTTGCAATACTAGTGAACGTATTTTCTGCTTCCAACAAGAATCCTCCACCACAACTGCCGCCAATGGCGATTGCGATGGCGATAGTGTGGTGGAACCTTTGGAAATGCGGGCGGCTGGAGCTACGCCAGCCCCGACAGGCGGTGGTTTGGTGCCGGCGAAAATTGGTATCACCAAGAAAGATCCTTGGGGAACGGAGTATGGTTATTGCTCATGGGATTACGGATCGACGACGTTAAACGCGTCCTGCCAGCAGGAAACGCCGGGGACGAATTTACGTCTCGCCGGTCATGCCACGAACAAGGACGCCCCGGTAGTGGCGATTATTTCCGCCGGTCCCGATAGAAAATTTACGACAACGTGCCGCAGCTTCGCCACGGCCGATGCCAATTCCAATGGTGTCCTGACCGATAGCGGTGACCTCGCGCTGGTCGGCAAGGCCGCGTCAAGCGACGATGATATTATTTTCACCTATACCTATACACAGGCGATAAATGCTACGGGCGGGCTCTGGCAACTTAAATCCGGCGCGCCATCCGTGGCAACGATTGCGAAAGCCGTCGAGGCGCAGGAAGCAAAATTTACGGGCGCGGGTTTATTCGCGAAACTCGCGGCGATCAGCAATAATTTTCTCGATATCGTGTCCGGCATAAGACTGGGCGATCCGGCTGTCGTACCGACCTGTAACGCCGCCAATACGCATGCGCTGCGCCGCAATGCCTCCAGCAATGCGGTCGAAATTTGCAACGGCACGACATGGACGAATGCCATTGCCTTCGGCGGCTCCGGCGGCGACCCGTTCGCCGATATCCCGCCGGTGACCGAGAATAAAGTATTCGTGACGTCGGCAACATATATTGGGAATTTTGGCGGCTTAACCGGCGCCGATGCCATCTGTCAGAAACATGCGAATATAGCGGCTCTGCCGGGCAAATATATGGCATGGCTGTCAGATGCAAGCGGTGCACCGAGCACACGGTTTTACCAATCGACCGTTCCTTACAAATTGGTTGATGGAACCGTAATTGCCAATAACTGGGCCGATCTTGTTGATGGAAATATCGCGGCAGCGATTTCAAAAAATGAGAATGGCGCCGCGGTACCAGCCGGCAGTGTATGGACCAATGTGACATCAAGCGGAACAGCCCAAACCAATACTTGTAACATGTGGACAGAAAATTCTGGGAGTCAGGGCCGTTACGGCAGCTCAAATCTTGTAAACGGAAGTTGGACAAATAATGGGAATGACACCTGCGGCAATCTGAAAAGACTCTATTGCTTCCAGCAAACCGAAGCGGCGACGGGCGGCGGCGGCGGATCGACAGCGGGGACTTTCGATTCCCTGTCCGATGCGATTACCGATTACGCCAATGATAATTTCTATGGCGGGACAGGTTCGGGCGGGACGGGAAATTACGCAAAAATGTCATGGGGATATCAAAATTTTACATCCTCATCGTCCGCCTATCAGTCAACTGCCTTCGGAGCGGAAGCAGTAAAGCTTTTCAATGCCGGGGCCAGTATCGGTTTTGGCGCTAATGCCATGCCGAATGTCACGACCGGCGATCAAAACTCGATGATGGGGTCGCAGGCCGGGGCGGGCTTGGGATCGAACGACTATTACAATACCGGTGTCGGCTATAACGTGTTCAGCGGTTCCGGCTCGATCGGCAATACTTATATAGGCTCGAATGCCGGTAAGGCTGGAACGGATAACATGGCGTTTGGTTCGGAAGCCTTAAGGAATATTACCGGCAACCAGAACGTCGCGATGGGATATCAGGCCGGAACCGAGATTACGACCGGATCGAATAACACCATCGCCGGCGCTGAAGCGCTCAAATCCAATGTTTCGGGCAGTAACAATACCGCTATCGGGTATCAGTCGATGAACAGGAACCTTGCCAATGAAAATACGGCGGTTGGGCAGCGTGCCCTTTATACCAATACGACAGGTCTTCGCGCCGTGGCTATCGGCGCTGAAGCCTCCCGATATCAGACAGGGAATGATAATACGGCAATCGGCGCGCAGGCGTTGAAAGGCGTGAACACTTTTTCAAGCGGTATCAATAATACAGCGGTTGGTTACACTGCGCTTGGGGGTAATACCACAGGCGTCGATAATACGGCAGTTGGAGTTACGGCGCTCAATGCAAACTCTACAGGATCTTATAATACAGGGGTTGGATATTTAACACTAAGATATCTTGCGTCGGGGAATAACAATACCGCGCTGGGTGCCGGGGCGTTGAGGGATGTGACTACCGGTTTCGACAATGTAGCCTTTGGTGCATATAGCTTAAAAAGTTTAATATCGGGAAGCGCGAACACGGCTATAGGATATAATGCGGGTACCAGTGGGACGAATATTGTATCAGGCCATACGCTGATAGGCGCAGCTGCGATTGATCAGGGAAATCCCATCGGTCCGGCAACAGCTGCAGGTTTCGGGGCGCTATCCAAGAATTCCGGAGAGGGCAATACCGGCGTCGGGTCTTATGCCGGACGGGGACTGGCGTCGGGATCTTCATACAACACCGTGATCGGCTATGCTGCAGGGTCCGGTGGAAGTACGGACAGATTTGCAAACTATACAACAGCGATCGGTTCTGGTGCAGCCAGAGAATCGAGTGGTAATAACATAACAGCGATTGGAAATCTAACCCTTCAGTATAATGCCGGATCGGATAATACAGGCATGGGATATCGGGTTATGCAGGCTCTTCTGACTGGCTCGAAAAACACGGTGGTCGGTCACGAGGCGGGCTATAATATGACGAATGCCTCGCATAATACTTTGGCCGGTTTTCGGGCCGGATATTTCAACGTGACCGGCAATTATGTAACTGCGGCCGGATATGAAGCCTTACTTCAAAATCTGGCGCCAGCCAATACGGCGCTTGGCTATCAGGCGCTTCTTGGGAACAGCAGAGGTCTTTATAATACCGCAATTGGATATGTATCGATGCAAGCCAACACGGTCGGTAATTTTAACACGGCTGTTGGTAGCGAGACTTTGCTAGCTTTAAACGGGACGTATCCGGCGGCGAGTTGCTCAGGTCTTGGTGCGGCAGCGACCGTAACCGATACTGCGACGGGGCATTGTTATTACAGGTTGTCGTCAACCCAGACCAGGGCGAGCGCACAAGCCGCCTGCCAAGCCAATGGCGATTATCTTGCGGTCGTTTCTTCGTCAACGGAAAACAGTTTAATTTTGTCTATTGGTTCGGGGCAGTCCTGGCTTGGCGCCAAGGATGATGCTGTTGAAGGAGAGTGGCGTTGGCAGAACGGTGATCTTGATAATATTCAATTGTGGCAAGGCGCAGCAGCTGGATCAAACTCTAACGATTTGTATACGAATTGGAATCTTAACGAACCAAGCAACGCGGGTGGAGTTCAGCATTGTTTAGTAATGAGTACATCTTTGCAAGCTTGGGACGATTCAAGCTGCACAAGTACATATTCCGGTATCTGCGAACGCGAACCAACTTATACATCGTCCTATAATACGGCGATTGGCTATCAGGCCATTAAGAACACGGCAGATGGTAATTATAATACTGCGATTGGCTATCAGGCATTGATGCGCAATGTGACGGGGTCAGATAATACGGCGGCAGGCTATCAGGCGCTTTATTACAACCAGACAGGGTCGAACAATACGGCGATCGGCTATGGGGCCGGGCCTTTAGTACAAAACCTGACTAATACGACGGCCATCGGCAACGGAGCGGAAGTAACTTTAAGTAATACAATCCGCGTCGGGAACACATCAGTGACGACAATTTCCGGACAGGTGGCGTTTACGGCGACCTCCGATATGCGCGTGAAAAAAGATATCGCGCCGTCCGATCTCGGCCTTGATTTCATTATGGGGCTGAAGCCTGTTTCCTATCGCCTGAAACAGGGCAACGGACGACTTGATTACGGTTTCCTTGCGCAGGATATCGAGGCCTCTCTCGACGGACGCATAACCAATATGATTACGCGCCGCGAAGACGAGATGAAAACCTATCAACTGCGCAGCGCCGATTTGATCGCGCCTTTGGTCAAGGCCTTGCAGGAGCAGGATGCGATTATCAAACGCCTCGAAGACAAAATCGCGGCGATCAAGGCGAAGCGCGTAGCCGCTTGCACAAAGCATGATGCGGAGGGGCGGGAATGAGTATGTGGAAGGCAGTAAGCAGTAAGCAGAAAGCTATAGGTGGTAATACCGCCCCCTGCCTACCGCCTACTCCTAACTCTCGCGGCAGCGTATTTCTCGTCCTCTTCGGCGCGCTGGGCGTGCTCGGGATTCTAGGCGTTGGTATGACAACGCTGATCAAGGGGCCATTGACATCGTCGGTGAAACTGACCCGCAGCAATAGCGCACAGGCGCAAATGGCGATCGCCGCGCAAAGTGCCGTCATGGCCGCCACCGGATTAAGCGGCAGCGGCGATTGCGATACGGATAATTATGTCGAGCCTGTCGAATGGCGCGTCGATGGCACAAAGCCGTCGCCAACCGGCGGCGGACTTATTCCGCTCGGCATCGGCGTCACCAGAACAAGCGATCCGTGGGGCAGTGATTACGGCTATTGCGTCTGGGATCATGGACCGACATTGCTGAACGCGTCTTGCCAGCAAGGGAGCCCCGGCACCAACCGCCGCCTCGCCGGAACGGATTCGAAACTGTATACGAGCGTTGCGATCATTTCCGCAGGGCCCGACAAAGCCTTTACGACGACGTGCAGAACTTTCGCCGCCGCCGATGTCAACGCCAATGGCGCGCTCGGTGATACGGGCGATCTGGAGATGGTGAGCAAAGCCGCCGTGTCCGATGATGATTTAATATTCACTTATACATATGAAGAAGCCACCGGCGCTTCGGGCGGGCTGTGGCAATTGAAATCATCCGATGCCAATACCGCGACGATCAATAAGGCGATCGAAGTACCGCAAGCAAAATTCACCGGCACGTCGATGATGAACAGCCTCGGCTATGTACAAAACGCGGCGGTGTCGTGCGCTGGTTTAGGTAATGTCTCTTATGATAATCCGGCAAACGGGAATTGTTATTATGGTGTCACGACAACGGCAACATGGCAAGACGCGCAAGCTGCCTGCCAAGCCAATGGAGCCTACTTGGCTGTTATCGGAAGCAGTGCCGAAAATACAATTGTATACAATAATGTCGCCGGTGGCGGTACTGCTTCCTGGCTTGGCGCCAGTGATATTGATGCTGAAGGTGTATGGCGCTGGGCGGACGGTGAACTGAAAGGGGTGCAATTCTGGCAAGGGGAGTACGCAGCAAATGGAGGGCAAGCCGTCGGTGGAAATTATAGTAACTGGTTCAGTGGCCGCCCAGAGGGATTAAAAGTTGAAAATTGTTTACGCTATAATAATAGCGCGGCATGGAATGATGACAGATGCGAAATCCCAAGGACTTATATCTGCGAAAAAACAGGCGCATCGCCTCTCACGATGCAAAACGGTTTGCGCATTGCTGATGCGTCCGTGGTGACAACTTGTAATTCTACCAACACAGGCGTATTGCGCCGCACGGCATCCGGCGCCAATCTCGAAATCTGCGACGGCACGACATGGCTGGCCGGCGGCGGCAGCGGAATCGGCACGATCATCGATAATTTCTCCGACGGTATCGCCAATTACGTCCGTAATAATATTTTCCTCGGTAAAAACGCAGGCGGCGAATCCGTCACCGGCGGCGGTAATATCATTCTCGCCGCCGATAATTACGCGAGCGCAACGCTCACCACCGGCTGGGGAAATTCGATTTTAGGCACATATGTCCTGCGCAATATCACCTCGGGCAGCGCCAATACGGCCCTCGGCTATTACGCCATGGAGAATGCGCCAACCGCCAGCCGCACGGCTGCCTTTGGTAATTATGCCTGTTCCAAGCTCGGAAACGGAACGGCGAATAACGACAATACCTGTATAGGGACGGCAGCACTGCTCGATAAAGTAACGACAGAGATCACATCGGTCGGCCGCTATAGCGGCTATAATACAATAGGTGCAGTCCGCGCCGTCTGGCTTGGCGGCGATGCCGGGAACAGGAATACGAGCGGTCTCGATAATACAGCGATCGGGAATTATGCGCTGGATGCTAATCTTACCAGTTCCGGCTCCACAGCTTTGGGCCATGCCGCGTTAACGGGCGCGACGGCAGGGTCCAATACCGGCGTCGGATCGGGCGCGATGGGAAGCGTGACCAGCGCGACGCGAAACGTAGCGGTCGGCATGTCTTCACTTGGCGCTCTTGGCGCGACGGCCAGCGATAACACGGCCATCGGCTATAACTCCCTCCGCCTCCTGAATAATGCCGCCGCGTTGCGCAATACGGGCGCCGGATATTCCGCGCTTTATGCTTCAACAGCGGGCGCTGATAATATCGCTATTGGCTCTTACGCGGCCGCTTCGCTGACGAATAACACAAGTAACCGCAACGTCGCCGTCGGGCGCGATGTTATGCGGGATAAAGCGGCGAGTACTTCGGATAACGTCGCGATCGGGGCAACTGCTGTTAAGGGGCCCGGCGCGACATTAAATAATACGGGTATCGGCTGGAGCGCATTGTCGGTTGTCAGATCGCCGGGCAATGTTGGCATAGGTTTCGAAGCTGCCAAACTTCAGAACAGTACAACGTCTACGGTGGTCAATACGGCAGTTGGAAGCGGTGCATTGAAGAGCAATCCTACAGCCGCAAACAACACGGCAATCGGATATAATGCTTTAAATAAAGCAACCGCCACTGCAAATTCTGTGGCCATAGGATATGAAGCTCTTTTTAGCCTGGGGGGAACTACGGTCAATTCTATGACCGCTGTAGGCTATCAAGCATTACGCGCCAATGGTTCAAATACGTTCGCCACGGCTGTTGGACATCAGGCTATGTTTAGTAATATATCGGGAGTTAATAATACAGCTGTGGGATATAACGCGCTGTATTCAGCTGGAACAGCTTCAAATAATGCAGCCGTCGGATCGCAGGCTCTATATGCAACAACACATGTTTCGGGCAATAACACAGCGATCGGTTCTCAGGCGGGATACGCCGCGACAGGTTTAAATAATGCGGCCATAGTTGGTTCTCAAGCCGCCTATGGCAATACAGCCCAGACAGCCGACGCTCCGGTCGCGGTGGGTTACAGGGCTTTATATGCAAGCGGCGCGGCGAGCGTTACCGGAGCTGCCTCTTTTGGGTCGCAGGCGCAACTCGGAGGAGCGGAATATGGGAGCGCATTCGGCTTCCGTTCCGGTTATAATGGAACAACCGAGATAACCAGTGCGGGTTACCTATCCTTTGGGGTAACAAATTCCGGCACAAGAAATACGGCGCTCGGCGCTTTGGCAATGACAGGGGGAACGGGAGGAGCCAGTAATTATAATACGGCAGCCGGATACAGGGCTATGGTGAATAATGTTATAAGTAGTGGAGCAGATGCTAGTTACAATACGGCCATCGGTGCCTATGCCCTGCAAAATTCCGGCCTAGCAGACAATAATGTAGCGATAGGATATGCTGCCTATAACGGGACAATGTACTCACAAAGTACGGCCATTGGCTCGAGAACCGATATTGGCGGAGGTAATTCTACCGCGATAGGCTATGGCGCCTCTACAAGTGCGGCCAACACGATCCGCTTAGGCAATGCCAGTATTACGGCTATCGAGGGGCAGGTGGCGTGGACCTTCCCGTCCGATCGCCGTTTGAAAAAAGATATTACGCCATCCGATCTCGGCCTCGATTTTATCATGGGATTGAAACCGGTTTCCTATCGTCTTAAACAAGGTAATGGCCGTCTCGATTACGGGTTCCTTGCGCAGGATGTTGAAAAATCCCTCGATGGCCGTGAGACCAATATGATCAATCGCCTCAATGATGAAATAAAAACTTATCAACTGCGCAGCAACGATCTGGTCGCGCCGATCGTGAAAGCGATTCAGGAACGTCAGGCCAAGATCGAAGATTTGAAGCGGCAGGTTGCGGAGTTGAAAGATTGCGAGGTGCCAAATGATCAGTAGGCAGAAAGTAGAAAGCAGAAAGCAGAAAGCAGTAGGCGGTAAGAATGCCGCTTACCGCTTACAGCCTACTGATACTTCAGGAAATGTCTTCCTCGCCATTTTCGGCGCGGTCGCCATGGTTGGAGTACTTGGCGCGGGCGTGATGAATTTTTCTCAAGGCCCTGTACAGAACGCGATCACGCTGAACAAGAAAAATTCCTCGGATGTCGATATGGCGATGGTCGGGCAACTGGCAATCATGTCGGCGACGAGCGCGACCAATAAAGGCGATTGCGACAATGATTCCTATGTCGAGCCGCCGGAATTTCGCGATGCCGGTGCCAATCCGAAACCTGTCGGCGGCGGCTATGTTCCCAATTCGATCGGCGCGGCGAAAAAAGATCCATGGGGCACGGAATACGGTTATTGCGTATGGGATGCTGGACCTGTCACGTTAAATGCCGCCTGTCAGGGAACGTCCGGAACCGATAAGCGCCTGCAAGGTTCGGATTCCAAAATTTATCCGGTGATCGCGGTTATTTCAGCCGGGCCAGATGGCGTCTTTACCACGACCTGCCGGAATTTTTCTACCGGTGCAACGCGTGCCGATCAGAATAACGACGGCGATCTCGACGATGTGGGCGATTTCCAGCTCGTGACAAAAGCGGCGGTGACGGATGACGATATTATCGTAACCTATTCCTATGAAGGCGCGATGGCCAGTTCTGGCGGCTTGTGGAAGATTAAATCTTCTGACCAGAACACTGCTTATTTAAATAAAAAAATCGAGGCGCAGGCCGCGACCATTGTCGGTACAGGTACGTTTGAACGCATCGCCGCTATTGGCGGGGATTTTGTCGATATTATCTCGGGGTTAAAACTTGCCGACCCTCTTATTATGGCGACATGCAATGTTGCCAATACCAGCGTGCTGCGACGCGCCTTGTCGGGTTATGGTGTTGAGATGTGCAGCGGTACGGCCTGGACATCAGTCGGCGGCGGTGGTGGCGGCGGTGGTGGCGGAACGGTTGCCGCGATCAATGATCTATATGACGGTGTGGTTGCCAGCACGAATGTCTTCGGCGGGCTCGATGTCGGGAATGCCGCGCTAACCGGAACCAAAAACACTGGCTTCGGTGTGCGGAATTTAAAAAACCTGACAACAGGCAGTAATAACTCAGCCTTTGGTTTTGAAGCGATGGCGAATGCGACGGACGCTCACCACAATACTGCCATGGGCTGGCGCGCCGGAACCAAAATAACGAGCGGGACACGAAATACGGCGTTCGGATATGAAGCTTTGATGACGTGCACAAGTTGTAGCGGGAATACGGCTATTGGATTCCAATCAGGCAAGATGCTGACAACGGCAATTGAAAATACATCAGCGGGAAGCCTTTCGATGTTGTCGAATACAAACGGTGCGGGGAATTCGGTTATAGGATTCGAGGCATTGAAATCTGCGACCACCCCCAGCATGAACGTGATTGCCGGCTGGAACGCAGGTAAATTTGCGACGACTGCAACCAGTAACGTGCTGATCGGCTCTCAATCATCCGGCGATCCGACCGCTACATATCGATCCCAAAACGTGGCCATAGGTACGGAGACAATGAAAACCGGTGGAGATATGAGAGATAATGTTGCTGTTGGGACATATTCTCTTCGATATGCGTATGGATGGAACAATGTCGGTATTGGATATGAAGCCTTAAGCGGTGCAAATAGCAACAATGTTGCTGTCGGCGCATCATCGATGAATGGTACCGGGCTTGAACAGACGACCGGTGTTGGATATCTGGCATTAGCGGCGGCAACCGGTGCCAGAAATACGGCTATAGGAAATTATGGGCTGTATGGTCTTACAACAGGGACGGATAACACGGCGGTCGGAGATAATGCGATTTATGCCGGTGGCGACGTAACGCAAAATACAGCGGCTGGCAGCGGCGCAATGAGAGCTTTAACGTCCGGCTCCGCTGGCAATACGGCTGCGGGTAAAGATTCCATGATGGGAACCGGGCTTAAATCCTATAATACGGCGATTGGTTTCGAAGCTTTGAAGGCCGGAACAGATATGGTGCGCAACACGGCGGTCGGGTATCGCGCAGCGACCACGATAACGACTGGTAGCGATAATACGGCTTTGGGGCATGATGCCTTAAATTTAAATGTGACAGGATCGAATAATACAGTGATTGGATATTTAGCCGGCAGAGGAGTCACGTCTTCCGACGTCACTGTTATCGGCGGCCAATCCACTTCTTCTACTTCAGATATTGCCGCCGGATCTGTTTATGCCGGATTTAATAGCTATCCTGCCTCTACAGCCAGTGCTCTAAACACGGTTATTGGTGCCTATAGTACGTCAACAAGCGCTGCGAATGGAAGCAATGTCATCGCGGGGACCAATGCCGGATTATCGCCCGGTACAGGTAATGTTGTCGTTGGCTATACTGCGCTTCAAGGAACAGGCGCGGCCGGGAATGTTGCGATTGGCAGGCAGGCTCTCCAATCCGCAACCGCAAGCAACAACACGGTGATAGGTCATATCTCGGCTGGATCCGCAACAACGCCAACCAAATTGACGACTTTTGGAAATGCGAATGTATCTGCTACCAATCCGGGAAATGACAATACGTTATTTGGATCTACTGCCGGCCAAAACTTAACCGGCGCATCCAACACAGCTTTCGGTGTGGGAACTGTGCGTGGCACGGGATCGAAAGATTCAAATACGGCGCTTGGATATTTTGCCCTGAATATTTTGACAACCGGAAGTAACAATACGGCGGCGGGATATTACACGCTATCCGATACGACAACCGGAGCGAATAACACCGTGATCGGCAGAAATGCAAACGGAGGAGCGACGGGTAACGGGATAACGATCGTGGCTTCAAATCCGAGTATTACAGCCAACCTCTCAAATATTACAGCCATCGGCTTTCAGGCGGCAGTCACGGCCAGCAATACGGTTCGTTTCGGCAATACCGCTATCACAAATATTTCCGGGCAGGTCGCCTTCACCGCCACGTCAGACAAGCGCGTGAAAAAAGACATTCACCCGAGCGATCTCGGCCTCGATTTCATCATGAAACTACAGCCTGTTTCCTATCGCCTGATTGCCGGTAATGGTCGCCTCGATTACGGATTTATTGCCCAGGATATAGAAAAAGCGCTTGAAGGCCGTAAAACAAACCTGATTACGCGTGAAAATAACAAGGACCGGACCTATAAAATGCGCGGCGATGACTTATTATCGCCAATAGTGAAGGCTGTGCAGGAACAGCAGCAAGCGCTTGAGAGCCTCGAAAAAGAGCTGGATTCAATGAGATAGCAGCCAATATTAAACGCTGTTAATGTTATCTTAAATACCTGATTTAAAAAAGATTTTGGCGTTCACCTCCCTTTAACTATCGAATCGTATGATTGTCTCATAAGGGAATCAAAGCCTCTCAAGGGGCTAAGCGAGTTAAACAGGGAAATCTCGTCATGATAAAAGATATTGGACCGACAGCGACAAACGCAGATATCAGGATTTCTCCGATTGAGAATTGCCGCTTCGCTTATACGATTAACAATATGCAGCCGGTCCTGTGCAGCTGGATTTCCGATCAGCCGCTTTTCTTCAATGATTGCGAGATCGAAGAAGAAGACGATATCCTTGACGATCCGATTTTCAAGGCGCTGGAAAAAGACATCGCCTCGCTGCGTCACAAAACCGACGCCTATGAAAAAATTTCTGCCGAATTCGTCGAGCCGCTTGAGATCAAGTCTCTTCGCTTTCTGGCTGACGCCGAGTTTATTTCTGCGCCCTATAAATCGGAAACGCAAATCGCCTGTGAAGATTTAATTCAAAATAGCCGTTTTGCCTCGATGCTTTATTCTTTCGCGCAATTGCATGGCGTAAGCTTTAAAGAAAGTGCGCAAATTGCCGATGTATTTTACGACCGCGAAGCTTCCTGCATATTGGTGCGCAGCGATCTAGATACAGCTGCAAAGACACTATTAATCGCGCGTGAACTGCGCCGCGTCTGGCAACACAGAAATGGTGCCGGTATGCACCCGCTAACACTCCATCCCGACCACGCCGTTGTTGTCAACCGCGCTCAATTGGCCGATCTGACCATCTCGATGATCCGCACAGCCTGGGAATTGCAATTGGCCGGTGACAAAGATGCCTGGACCCGTATTGAAAATTCGACTATGGCCGATTTGGGCCGCGCTTTCGCCCGCGAAGCCTGCTCGGATTTCCGCTCCCTAAATAGCGGCAAAGCATCCGTCGCCTGTTTTGAATCATGGTTTTTATCCGAGCGTTGCCGCAAGGCTGACCGCAGCTTGATCCAGCAAATGCTGGCTGATTATCAGGGTTATGTATTTGCCGATAATCCGGAAGCCAGCCGCTCGATTACGTTTGACCTTTTAAGTGCTCTGGGCAAGGTTCCGTTCGGCGAAAATTATTTGACCAAGGTCGCCAATCAGATTCTGGCTGACACGGTATTTACAGAAGTTCGTGACCGCTCCAACGCCAACTTCCTGTGGTTTATCAAATTCGAACGTTCTTTCCGCGACGGCGAAGCCGAAATCGCGCATGAGCAGCAAAAAACAACTGGCCACAGCCATGTTCAAAAGACTAAACTGGTTGCACGTGAAGAAACGAGACCTTCTGCGAGTGTCATTCCTCTTCCTGTCCGCAGTGCCGCACCGGCGCAAGCGAAACAGGTCAATGGCCGCGCGGCGGATATCGTTCTTTTCATCCCGCCTGTTGAATAAGAATATCTAGTAAACGATCTAACCTTAGTCCCGATCATTTCGATCAGCTCACGGACGTATATGAATAAAGAAGTACTGGAAATAACGCCTTCGGGCGGAATTTACTGCATCGTTAACCTGCCGAAACCGGCAGTGACAACTCATGACTTTTCAAAGCCCAGCGGTTATCCGATCCAGGAGCTTTTGGAGCAAATCAGGCTCGATCATATTTCATCAAATTCCTTCCTGACCGACGGTGATATTCTGCGCTGGGGACTGGCAAGAATTTGTGAAACGCAGATCGGCAGGGCGCTGGCGCATGATGCACGGTTCGATGACTGGATGGTTGTTATTGAAGATGGTGAGAACGCATCAAAATGCTTTATCGATACGGATATCCAATGCCTGTTTTTACCGCGCGGCGCCCAGTCGTCTGCTGATTTTTCCCGCTCCCAACAACATCAAATGGAATTCCTCTTTCATTTTGGCAAAGGCCTGCGCTTGATCTGGCAATTTGGCATGGAAGGTTCGAAAGCGCAATTTCTGGAGCCGAAAGATTTTCTCTTGTTTCAGCGTCTGACCGAAGCGGATAGTGATTTATCCGCGATCCTGCTGGCTTATCAATTGCGCGAAGCGGGCGATCACGATCTATGGCGATATATTCTAAGCGCCGATCTGTCGGCAATCGCCGTCACGCTTTGCGAATGCCTCGATTTCGATTCCAGCATGGATGGGTTACTGGAAGCGCTGGGTTTCGTATTTCAGGACTGGTTTGCCAATGAGGAAAGATTGGCACGGATCGATCATGACAGCCTATCAGAGCTCGATGAAAGGCAGGATGAACACGGGTCACAAAATCTTCAATTTGATGACTTAATTCAGTTGTCGATGTTGCCCGACGGATTTTCCTATCTGGAATATGCCGCTGCAGAAATTCTAAGCGATGCCTATTACATGCGCATGACCGATGCCACGAATGAAGCGCATCTAAATCAGATTTTGGCCGAAACGCAAATCCATATGCTGGAAGATATCGGTTTTCGCGATCAGGAACTGGCGAAGAAATTCTTCCCGCATTCCACGTTCGAAACCATCGTTTGATCTTAAGCGCGGCTTTTCAGAATTTTCTGGGCGTGTGACGTAACGCCAAGCAGGCCGATGGCATCATGCTGAACCATATAAACGGGTATCTGTTTCATTTTCTCGCTCATGCGGCCTTTGGATTGAAATTCTTCCATGAATTTTGATTTGAGGAAATAATCGCCGAGCTTGGTGGGAATACCGCCGGCTATATAAATACCACTATGCGCGTTTAAAGTTACAGCCAAGTCGGCAGCACGGCGTCCCAGAAATAATAGCATCAAATCGAGTGCTTCCTTGCATATAACGCAAGCACCGCTCATACCATCCTTACTGATTTGTTCCGCCGTGCGGTCAGGCGCTGATTTTTTATCGAGCGCGCGAATGGCCGCATATAAATTCTCCAAGCCTTTACCCGAACAAACGCGCTCGGCAGAGATATGGTGGTATTTGACTTTCAACTCTTCAAAGATTTGAAATTCACGCAAAGATCGCGCTGCCATAGTCACATGCCCTCCTTCACCCGGCTGCGCGATATATTGCTCTCCGTCCCAGATCAAAGAGGCAACGCCCAGGCCGGTTCCCGGGCCGAGCACGCCAATCGCCTGTCCTTCTATTTTTTCGCCGCCGCCGATTTTTTGGATAAGGGAGGAGTCGATATCGGGAATAGCCAGAGCGACGGCTTTAAAATCATTCATGATCTCGAAGTAATCGAGCTTTAATTCACTTTGCACGCGGCTGGCGCGAAAGCTCCAGCGAAGATTTGTGAAATTGACGAGGTCGCCCATGACAGGACCGGCTACGGCAAATACGCCGACAGATGGCGCGATATTCTTATTCAAATTTCTAAGATAGGTCTGTGCCGCTTCCGCCGGACCGCCGTAATCCTTGCATTCGAGCGTTTGAAGATCGTGCAAGCCTGACTGATCGACGATGCCGAAGCGTGCGTTGGTGCCACCGATATCGGCAATAAGGGCATAGCGATCAGTCATTTGGATCTATCTCAAAAAAAGCATAGCCGTAGGAATTAAAATCCAGATGCAGATCGGTCAAAACCGAGCCATGAGAAATTTCTTCAATGAGGCGAACAGAAAAATATCCCATTGCGGTGAGTTCAATCGAGTTCTCATTTTGTGAAATATTATACAGGCAAAGAATCCTTTTATCCCCGAGGCGACGCTCAAAAGCCAAGATATCGCTGTGCGCATCCAAGAGTTCAACGTCACCGGTTTTCAGGATATCGCTGTTTTTACGATAGGCAATAAAATTACGGTAATGATTGAGCGTCGAGTCGGCGTTTTTCTCCTGCAAGTCGACCGACAGGAAAACATGTTCCGGATAAACCGGGAGCCATGTTTTCTCGGCATTCGAAAAACCGCAATTGGGCTTTGAATATTCCCAAGGAATTGGCGTCCGGCTGCCGTCACGTCCGGCATGTTCGGGATAGAGCGCCTTATCGTAAGGATCCTGCAATTCTTCGAAAGTAAGCTGCGCTTGCGGCAAGCCTAGTTCCTCGCCCTGAAACATACAGTATGAGCCGCGCAGCGACAGGCCGATGGCCATGTTTAAAAGCGCTGCTTTATGTTGCAGATCCTTCGGCGGATTCATGCGCGTCACGGGGCGAGCAAAGTCATGATTAGAGGTTGCCCAGCACATCCATCCGTCTTCGATGATTTTTCCGACATGGGTCATGGCATTGATGATCGGCTGTTTGCTCATATCAGATGCTAAAAGCGTGAAAGAATAGGCTTGGCTGAAACGCTTGTTTTGCTGGGTGTATTGCGCGGCGGTCAGTTCGGAGTCTTCGCAGCATCCGGCTTCGGCAAGCAAGCAGCGATCCGGCCATTGATCGACAAAGGCGCGTATTTCTTCGACCAGATCGATATTCTCTGGTTGGTTGACGCTGTATTGGCGAATTTGAAAAATGATCGGATTCGATGGCGGCGGATCAACCGGCAAAGGCTCGCCTTCCGGGCGTGATGGATTGTCGCGCAGATGTTTGTCTGCAAGGTAAAGATTTGCTACATCCAGACGGAAGCCGTCGACGCCCATGTCGAGCCAGAAAGCCGCCGTATCTTTGATCGCGGCGCGGACATCAGGATTCCAAAGATTGAGGGCGGGTTGCTCTTTTAAGAAGTGATGGAGATAATATTGGCGGCGCTTTGCAGACCATGTCCAAGCAGGTCCCCCGAACCATGACAGCCAGTTATTCGGCGCCGTACCGTCCGCTTTCGGATCTGCCCAGACATACCAGTCCGCTTTCGCGTTATCTCGGGTAGATGTGCTTTCCTTGAACCAGTCATGTTGATCGGATGAATGCGACCAAACCATGTCGATCAGGACTTTCAGGCCGAGGCCATGCGCCTTATCGAGGAGATTTTTGAAATCGTCGAGATCGCCGAAAACCGGATCGACGGATTTATAGTCGGATACGTCATAGCCGAAATCCTTCATCGGCGATTTCATGAAAGGGGAAATCCAGATCGCGTCGACGCCAAGGGAGGCGATATGATCGAGTTTTTGAATAATGCCTTTGAGGTCGCCAACACCGTTATTGCTGGTGTCGTAAAAACTACGCGGATAAATTTGATAAATAACGCCGCCGCGCCACCAGTTATCCTTGAGCATTATTAAACTCCTAAGTTTTGTCCCCTGTAAACTATAGCGGCAAAGAAATTTAACAAGCTATTTAATCTGAATTTGCGGCAAATAACTGGCAACTTCTTCGGCAGCCGGAACGGCGGTCTGAGCCCCGACACGGGTACAAGCCAATGAGCCTGCAACGGCAGCGTAGCGTAGCGCCTCTTCAAGTGATAAGCCTTTATCAAGGCTGGCCGTTAGATATCCCACAAAGGCATCCCCAGCTCCAACTGTATCGATGGCTTTTATTCTGAGAGATGGAACTTTTATCAAGCCTTGATCGGATGCGCAGATCGAGCCGTCTGGTCCCAAGGTAACAATAGTGGTCAGATTAAATTTCTCATGCAAAGAGGTTGCAAAAGCAACTTTATCGTCGCTGTTCATGCGCTGCTGTAAGGCGACTGAATTAGCTTCATGCTCGTTTAAAATAATATAGTCCAAATTATGAAGGGCATCAGAAGATAAATTCGCCGTTGCCGGCGCAAAATTCATGATGGTTCTGGCACCAAGTTTTTTCGCGCGGGCCAGAAGTTTTTCCGTTTCTTCAATCGGAAGTTCGCCTTGTACCAATACAATGGAATTTTTATTTAGAAGATGGTCCGGAATCCATTCCTGTTTAGCCTTTAAATTGGCTCCATGGCTGACGACAATACGGTGTGTGCCATCGGTTTCATCCACGAATATTGTTGCCAGACCTGATGGACCATCTATGAATTTAATTCCACTAGCATCCACCCCGCATTCGTTCAAGTTGTCAAACATCTGGCGGCCATGTCCGCCGCGCCCCAAAGCGCCGGAGAAGTAAACCTTTGCGCCAGCTCGAGCTGCTGCAACGGCCTGGTTGGCACCTTTGCCACCCGGAGCTTCATCATGATAATCTAGAAAACGGTTCTGATCGCGTGGTGGAAGGTCAGGCGTATGAAAAAATAGATCAAGAACGTTTGATCCAAAAACAATAATCATTAATCAATCCAAATGTTAGGGGCCTGGCGGTGTAGAAAAGCCTGGATTCTGGAGTACAGCGAAGGAATCAGTTTCCGGCTTCCAGACTTTGCCATGCCAAGAGGAGGGCGTCAAACCTGTTTCCAAGAGAGAAATAGCGGCAGGAATATCCCTGGCGTCACTCACCGCAATCTTTGCGCCCGCAGCAAGAAGCTTGTCGGCTAATTCACCGCGCTCATGATCCTGGACACGGGCGGTGGCGACAAAAGCAATAACATCCATATCACGATTTACCCAGGCCTTGACACCGGATGGGCTGTCTTCGATGGCCACGGCGTCTTTATAATCGACAGATTTGGTTTGCAGCGCATGATCGACAATAGCGGGGTCGGGTTTATGGCGAGCAGGAGAAATAGAATCACTGGCACTGAAGCGGTTTTCTTGAATAAAATGGACGTCCAGCCCTGTTACTTCAAGGCATAAATTAACACGATCAAATTCACTACTGGTAACAAGGATTTGGTCATATTTTGACGACAATGTAGAGATAGCATCAGAAACATGCTCGATAGCCTTTACTTCGCGTAAGCCTTCAAGAGTACTTTTAATCTTATCTTCAGAGATACGGTCTCTATCTATGGAGATTTGATACATTTCTTCAAAAGAATCGATCATTTTATCGTAATGCCATCCAGCATATTCACGCACGAAATGGGGTCGATCAATTTGAATGTCTGGTTTTTGACGCTCTGTTTCGTCAGCTAATATGCGTATGGCAACGCCCATTGCAATAACTTCACTATTAACGAGCGTGTCATCACAATCCCAACAAACAAGTTTGTATTCTTTAGGCATACGCATTCTCCGAAATCATTTCATGCATAATACAATAGTATTTGAATTATGTAAATATTTATTTTAAAGCTTCTTCTAGCGTTTTACGCATTCCTTGTGAATAGATACTTTGCAAGTAAAGTCCAAGCTCGTCGGACAGTCTCGCGTTACCAATTAGTTGAGAACCAAAGATCTCCTCGAATTTTAAAAGGCCGATAGGATCTTGGCCGTTTACTTTTGCAGCATCCGACAAGCGATCAGCCATAGGGTCTTTAATCTGAATAGAATTCCCTTGCTCGTCCACACCTGAAAGATAGCGAAACCAGGCTGCGAGAGCCAATGCAATCCATTTGATGGATGCATTATTATCAAGCTGAAATTCAAGAGGCGGTATCATTGCATTTCGTATTTTCTGAGATCCGTCTTCTGCTAAACGTTGTACTTGATCGCTGATAGATGGATTTGAAAAACGAGAAATAAGTTTGTCCTTATATTCATCAAGATTTATGCCGGGGACCTCAGGGATACTTGGGGTGATACAGTCATCCATGTAGGCGCGTACAAATTTGGCTACGAGCGGATCTGCCATGGCTTTGTCAACTTCACGATGGCCAAGAAGATAGGAGATATAAGAAAGAGCAGAATGTGATCCGTTGAGTAAACGAACCTTCATTTTTTCGTAAGGGTCGACATCGGAAACAAACTGAACTCCGACTTTATCTAGAGCAGGTCTTCCGGCAATAAACTTATCTTCAATAATCCATTGCAGATAATCTTCACACACGACCGGCCATGCATCCTTAACATGAAATTCGGAAGATAAAATATCGCGGATTTTATCGGTTGTTACAGGCGTAATGCGATCAACCATTGCATTGGGAAACGAAACATTATCGCGAATCCATTGAGCTGTTGTGGCCTCTGCTTTATCGGCAAATTGCAGTAATAGGTGCTCCGTAATATGCCCATTACCGGGCAGATTATCGCAGCACATGATTGTCACTGGACCGTTATTTTGATTGCGGCGTTTTAGTAATCCCTGAATCAGATAACCGTAGGCTGTCTGCGGTGTCTTGGATAAATCAAGGTCATTAATAATTGCAGGATGTAAAAAATTTAAATTTCTCTGGTCATCGTAATAGTATCCTTTTTCAGTAACAGTCAGGGAAACTATTTTGATCTGATTGCTTGCAATAAGATCAATGACGGCATCAGGATTGGACGGCGCATGAATCAGATCCTTGATCGAGCCAACTATATAAACTTCATCTTTTTCTGGAGATCGCTCTAGAACGGCATAAAGACCGTCCTGATTTTCTAAAACCTTTAAATTTTCGGCGTCATTTGGCAAAAGGCCAATGCCTGTAATCATCCAGTCCTCCGCAAACTGGTTCAGAAATCTATCGATGTAAACAGCTTGGTGAGCGCGATGAAAACCACCCACGCTCATGTGCAAAATCCCAGCGTTTAATTTTTTTCGGTCATAATTCGGTGCAGGGAAATTTTGACTTAATACCTCAAGGTTTTGTTGTGAGATAGATAATAAAGGAGCCTGAGCCTCCTGCGCAGAAACGGACATGCATAATTCCTATACAGTTAAATTGGATGCCCGGATTTATATCTTACGGGGCGGGGCTATGTCCAGAGTTGCCATGACGGGATTTATAGGTTCGAAGGAAACTGTCTACGAAGCGTGCGTCGTTCTCCATGCCATTCCACAGATCTCGTAAGGACAACATAGGGCTGACATCCCCATTAAGGCCTTTTGCAACAGTGACATATCCCCTTTCGTAAGCTTTTGAGTCTTCTATATAAAGGCCATTTTCCGTGTCATGCAGGGTATCGGGATTGTCGTTTGCCAATTTGAGATATTGGACCCAGTCAGCGACGACATTCATCATGGTTTGGTGGGGCATGTCATGGGCTATTGCATCACGGATTGGTGACAAGACCCTAGTATATAATTTAGTTGAGCCACTCCGGCATAGCCGTTGAAGTTGGTCGTGAGAATTAACCAGACGATTATATGTCGCATCTGTGTAAACTTTATAATCGAAATTATCGAGGTCACGCAGGGTACCGCGAGCTTCAGTCATAAACATCTTGGAAAGTGAAGAATTCTCGTTGACCTTTAAAAAATCGTCGAGATGGGTGTGGCCTTGGATACGCCCGGCCAGCCCTGCAGCTACATGGACGCCGTTTAAGATGCGAATTTTGGCGAGTTCATAAGGGGTTACATCGGGAACAAATTGAGCGCCAGCTAAATCTAGGGCAGGAATTGTCACGCGCGTTTTTTCGTCACACCCAATAACCAATTGCTTAAAACGCTCTGTAACGATAGGCCAGTTGTCTTGAACCCCATATTCGGTCGCCATTTTATCTATGTTGGTTTTATCCAATTTAGGTACAATCCGGTCAACCATTGTATTTAAAAATGTTGCGTTATGAGCAATCCATGTTTTTAATTCAGGCTCTTTCGCTTCTGCGTAGGCCAAAACAGCGCGCCGTAATCTTTCTCCATTATGCTCCATGTTGTCGCATGACATGATGGCAAAAGGAGAAAGATTATTTTTACGACGAACATCCAGGGCTTCGACAATATAGGCTATGACTGCCCTAGGCTGGTCAGCATTAATAAGAGATTCCCGTATATTCTCATTCTCAAAATCCAAGTCTTTTTCTTTGTCGGGATGATAATTATAGCCAGCTTCCGTTACAGTCATGGTGACTAGTTTAGTAGCAGGCGAAGCCATTAGATTGATAACTGCTTTAGGATCTTCGGAGCCTACCAATACATCTTTTAAACTGCCAATTACGCGAGCTGTCTCTATGCCGTTTTCTCTTTCAAGAACTGTATACAAATTATCTTGATTGGAAAGTATATCCCGACGTTCGATACCAGAGTTGATGCTGACTCCAACTATACCACAATCCATATGGCCCATATTAAGCAAATCGTCCGCAAAGACGGCCAAATGACCGCGAAAAAAATCACTCGGTCCGAAATGAACAATCCCGACTTCTACATCGTCAATATTATAATTAGGAGTGATTACGCTATTTTTTTTAGAAATTTCAGGAAGATTATTCCGATTAAGCAATAAAGTCATACGCATTACCCTTTTACATATTATTAACAAAATTGTCGGAAAAATCCAAGAGAAAAATATATTTACTAATATAGCTTTCTATAAAGCGCAAAATTTCAAAAAAAACGTTATCTTGCAATGCTTTAATAAGCTGCATAGCAGCAAATAAACGTTGTTACAAATGGTAAACACTCGTGCCGGGAAGGTAATCGACCGCCAAAGCGGTAAAATCGCGGTTCCAGCTTTCATTCCAGCCAGTGTCTTTGCGTAAATAGCGCTTTTTAAAGATCTTTTTAGTCTTTTCGAGGCAATCGAGAGCGCGTTTTTCCTGATAGGCGCGCATGACACGATGGGCCTTGATCGCCTCGCAGAGCGGCCAGACCCTCTTTGTGTCCTTTAAAATCTCGCCGGAAGGTTGCTGTTCGTCAAAGATTCCGCCGAATTGGCTGTCATAACCATTTTTACAGCCCCAGTCATAGAGCGCCTCCATATAGGCGAACGCCTCGTCTTTTTTCCCCGGAAACAGGCGGCGATAGTAATCGAGTAGCCAAACCCATTCAAAATGATGACCGGCCTCAATACGATGCCCCTCCGCTTTATGCGGCGTTAAATCGTCTTCAAAGAACTCGGTCAGCGTTCCGGTCTCAGAATTAAAAAAGAACCGCGTGAAAAGGTCGTAGATTTCATGCGCCAGCTTGGCATAGATATCGTCTTTCAGCGCGTCATAGGCAAATAAACAGGCCTCGAGCAAATGCATATGGGGGTTTTGACGGCGCAGTTTTTGAATAGGAGATAGATCCGCATTAAGCGCCTCGTAAAAACCATCGCCGCCGTTGTAACGAAATTTTTGATCTATAAGCTGAGCTGTCTCGAGCGCAAACCCTGCCGCTTCGTTGTTGTTCGCTGCCTTGGCATATTGCGAGAAAGCGAGAATAAGAAAGGACTGCGCATAGAGATCGAGATGATCGTCGTTTGACGAGCCATCATCTTTCACATTAAAAGACCAGCCATGTGTGGCTGGATTATAATAATGCTTACAAATAAAACCGTATTTCTTTTCTAGTCTGGGCAGAAAGCGACCGCTTCCGTTATCTGCATAAACATAGATGTAAAGCTGGCGGCACTGGGTCAGAAGACGTTTATAGCCGAGATTGACAGGTTTAAAATGGCGGTCCAGCCTTTCATAAAAACCGCCATTCTCGTTGTCGGAGAATTTTTCAAACCAGTTCGGCACGCAAGTCGTGCGCACAAAATTCGACAGGCTCGGCTTTTGAATTTTCGGCGGGCGCGGTTTGCCTTCAAATTTAAAGGCGCGCAGCAAGGGGGAGAAAAAAGACGGCATATATCAGCACAAAGCGTTTTGGTTTTCGGGTCACTTCGTTATACCATTGCGCTATGAAAGATGTATATATCCATCTTGTATCCGACGCTACGGGTGCAACCTTGCAAGGCATGGCATCTGCCGCTTTCTCGCAATTCGAGAATGTGAAGATGGTCGAGCGCTTATGGCCGCTGGTGCGGACGCAAAAACATCTGGATCGTTTTATCACCGGATTAAAAGCGCATCCGGGGCCTGTATTCTTTACGCTCTTCAATGAAGATTTAAGCGCCAAGCTTAAGGAAGCCTGTGAGAGCGAGGGCGTTCCCTATGTCGCAGTCATGGCGCCGATGCTCGATACGCTGTCTTCCTATTTAGAGCAGAAACCGAAAAATATGCCAGGGCTACAGCATATTCTCGATGATATGTATTTCAAGCGGATCGATGCGCTGGATTTTGCCATGGGCTTTGATGACGGTCAGAATTATGAAGGCATCGAGACCTCCGATGTTATTCTGGTTGGCGTGTCGCGCACCTCGAAGACGCCGACATGTATATATTTGGCAAGGCAAGGTATCAGGGCTGCCAATATTCCGCTTGTACCTGGCGTACAAATTCCAAAAGCAATCCTGACATTGAAACAGCCGCTCTATGTCGGGCTGACGGAATCTCCTGATCGTCTGATCCAGCTGCGTTCCAGCCGCCTGAAAGTCGATCACGGACAAGAGAGAGTCATGCATAACGCTTATGTCGATCCGGAAAAAGTCGAAGACGAAGTACGCGATGCGCGTAAATTCTTCCGCGAACAGGGATGGCCTGTTATCGACGTTACAAAAAGATCGGTGGAGGAAACATCGGCAGAGATCATGTTTCTTCTACAGCGCCGCCGCGAAAGCATGGAGACGATATGAAGCGTGCCGGCGTTATCGGTCATCCGATCAACCATAGTAAATCACCGCTTATTCACTCGCATTGGCTGAAAGAGAGCGGGATTGAAGGTGAATATAAAGCCTATGATATCGCACCGGACAATCTGCGCGATGAAGTTTTGAAACTGCGTGATGCCGGATTGTCGGGCATCAATGTCACGCTGCCGCACAAACAGGCTATCATGAATGTTTGCACGATGCTCAATGACGAGGCCCAAAAAATAGGGGCGGTTAATACGGTTGTTTTTTACCCGTCCGGTGAAATCGAAGGCCGCAATACGGATGCGTATGGTTTTATTACCAATGCCAAAGAAGCATATCCGGAGTTTAATTTTAAAGGGAATTCCGCATTGGTGCTGGGTGCGGGCGGGGCCGCAAGATCGGTTTTATATGCATTAAAGCGCGAAGGCGTTGCCGATATCCGCATTACCAATCGTACGATTGAAAACGCTGAAGAGCTGGCGGAAGAATTCGGCGCCACCGTCTTTGACTGGAATGAAAAAGAAGCGGCGTTAAAAAATTCAGGACTTGTGGTCAATACGACAAGCCTTGGCATGACCCGCAAGCCGGCTTTGGAGTTGGACTTAGCTGATTTATCATCGGATGCGCTGGTCTACGATATCGTCTATGCGCCATTGATGACGGATTTATTGATCGGGGCAAAAAAGAAGGGTAGCAAAATCGTCACCGGTATTGGCATGCTGCTGCATCAGGCGCGGCCCGCCTTTCAGGCATTCTTTGGGACATTGCCAGATGTGACGGATGAGCTTCGGGACAAGGTGCTTCGATGAAAGTGATCGGCCTTACCGGATCCGTCGGCATGGGAAAATCGGCAACGGCGTCAATGCTAAGAACGCTCGGTATCGCCGTCCATGATTCCGATGCGGCGGTTCATGACTCCTTGTCGCCAAAAGGCAGCGCCTTTTCTGAAGTCATTCACACTTTCCCCAAAGCCTATAACAGAAAAAATAAAAACATTGATCGGCAAGTACTTGGCAAAATAATTTTCTCCGATCCGCAGGAGAAAGAAAAACTCGAAGCGATTATCCATCCACATGTCTGGGAATCGCAGCGGCGATTTATCCGTGCCGCAAAGCTGCGTCGCACCCATATGGTTGTTCTGGATATTCCTTTATTATATGAAACCGGATCCGACAAAAAATGCGACGAAGTTATCGTTGTCACCGCGCCGGACTTTATTCAGCGGCAAAGGGTCTTGCGCCGCCCTGGTATGACACAGGAGCGTTTCAACAATATATTGGCTAGCCAAATGCCAGATTTTGAAAAGCGCAAACGCGCGAATTATGTGGTTCATACGGGTTTGGGGCGTGCGCATACATTGCAAGAATTGAAAAAGATATTTAAATTGCCCTCATGAGAGAAATTGCCCTTGATACCGAAACGACCGGTTTTGACCCCGACCAGGGTGACAAGATCGTGGAGATCGGCTGTGTCGAACTGATGAATCATGTGCCGACGGGTAAAACATGGCATCATTATATCAATCCCGAGCGCGAGATTGACGCCGGTGCTATTGCCGTTCACGGTATTACCAATGAAAAAGTTAAAGATTGCCCGACATTTGGCGAGTTGGTTGGCGACTTCTTGGATTTTGTCGGCGATTCAACGCTCGTCATTCACAACGCCGAATTCGATATCAAATTTTTAAATGCCGAAATGAAGCCGTATGGCTTCCCACCCTTCAAGCTGGCCAATGCCATCGATACAGTACAAATCGCGCGAAAGAAATATCCGGGCCAACCGGCCAATCTTGATGCGCTGTGTCGCCGCTTTGGCGTCGATTTATCGGATCGCGATTTCCACGGCGCGCTTCTCGATGCGCAGCTTTTGGCCAAGGTTTATCTGGAACTTATGGGCGGTCGCCAGCACGGTCTGGGGTTGGATAGCGGACAAGCAGGCGATATCTTTATTGAAAGCGGCACGATTGCCACGAAAAGAGTTTTCCGTGAACCGCGCGTTTTTGCGGCGCCGGCAGAAGAACTTGAACAACATCAAAGAATGCTGGAAGGTTTAAAAGGCAATCTCTGGCAGGAAGCTGGCTAAACCTTAGTTGACAGCTTCTTTTGAAGTCTCTTCTTCCTTGCCGAATCTCGCCATATACATCGCGTAGAAATCGACCGGCCCGAGCAAAAGCGCCGGGAAACCGCCGCCTTGGGTCAAATCGGATACAATCTGGCGGACGAAGGGAAATGCGAGACGCGGCACTTCGATCATCAGAAGCGGATGGCGCTGGTCTTGCGGCACGGAATCCTGAAACGATACCGCGACGCCATAAAGAACTTCGGCGATAAACACAGGTGCGCCGTCGCGCATCGCTTTGGCGCTGACTTTGATGGTAACCTCGTATAAATCCTTCAGTTTCAAATCATCCAGATTGCGGGCATCGAGATTGATATTGAGGTCCATTTTCGGCGCTGGCTGGCCTTGGCGCATTGAATGGGGCGCGGACGGATTTTCAAAGGAAATATCTTTCACATACTGGGTATGGATGATCAGAGGAAGTCCCGGGCTGGAGATCATTTTCTCGTCTGTCGATATAGTGGCGTCCTGTGTCATAAAGATATCCTTTCGCGGGTGGTTTAGCACAGGATTGCATGGAATATCAAATGACCAATATTCAAGGCCGAATATTCAATGACTCGCCAGCTTGTATAATGGGTAAAAACCCTTATATTCGGATAGAATAACGCCAAGGAGTATTCTCGTGCCTGCCGATCTTATTCTATATGCGCTTGTTGCGGTCGTTCTAGTCTTTTGGCTGCGAAATACGCTGGGCACCCGCCATGGCGAAGAGCGCCAGCGTGACAATCCTTTAAATGACCTTGAGCAAAATCAGGCGAAATCCCCTATAGATCGTGGACGCGTTATCGACATCACCGATATTCCGTCCGATTTGAACAAAGAATTCGATGCGCGGCGTTTCCCGGGTCTGGATATAAGGCCGGAAGCCGTTCAGGGTCTTATTGATATCATGAAATATGATTCCAGCTTCGATCCTTATCGCTTTATTCAGGGAGCAAAAGATGCTTTCCCTATGATCGTCGAGGCGTTTGCCGCCGGAGATACCGAGACTCTCCATGACTTACTGGCCCCCAAAATCTACAAATCCTTCGTCGATGTGATAGATGCACGGATAGCGCGCGGTGAAACGATTTCATCCGAAATTCACGCGGTGCGCAAACTTGAGATTATTGAAACGCGTCTTGCCGGACAGATGGCTTATGTAACGCTGCGAATGACGGCGGATGAAACCTGCGTTATCCGCGATGCTGACAATAAAATTATTTCCGGCAATCCGGACCGCGTAACCGAACTTACAGATGTCTGGACATTTGGACGGAGTATCAACAACAAGGACCCGAGCTGGCTTGTTTATGAAACACGCGACGATGTAAAAGAAGAATCCAAAACACCCATTCCGGATGTCGATGCCCGTCATTAAGCCTTCGCTCGCTTTATTCCTCTCATGCCTGTTACTCAGCAGCTGTGCTTATCTGGAGCAATTCAGCCCAGATAAGAAAAAAAGCGATGGCCCGCAGAAGCTTGTTTTGCAATCTGCCAGATTTTCGGATTTGCCGGATTGGAATAAGGACCAACAAGCGCAGACGTTAATCGCGTTTATCAAGTCCTGCGCGCGTATAGCTAAAGCGGAACCGAGCAAAAAATTATTAGATGGTGAAGCTTTCGGAGCCTATGCCGACTGGCAGCAAGCCTGCCGGAATTTGCCGACGGGGTCTTGGGATGCAGCTTCCGCCCGTACCTATTTCGAGACTAATTTTACGCCCATGCTGGCCACGAATAACGGGAATGCGGATGGTTTATTCACGGGCTATTTCGAAGCGTCGCTGCGCGGTTCTTTGACGAAAACGGCAGAGTATCAAATCCCGCTGCGTGCCAAGCCGGATGATTTGATTATGGTGGATCTCGGCCAGTTTCGTGACGAGCTGAAAGGTCAGCGTATCGCGGGACGCAATAGGGGCGGTAATCTAAAGCCGTATGAAACCCGTGCCGAAATTGAAGACGGCAAATTGCCCGATGCGCAGGATAAAATTCTTCTTTATGTCGATAGTGCCGTTGATGCGTTTTTCCTGCAAATTCAAGGGTCGGGTATTGTTACCTTGCCCGATGGCAGCACGCGCCGCGTCGGGTATGATGGCCAAAACGGTCATCCTTATTATGCGATTGGCAAGGAGCTCATCAAACGCGGCCACTTGTCCAAAGACAATGTTTCCATGCAAAGCATCAAAGAATGGATGGCAAAAAATCCGGTCGAGGCGCGTGATGTGATGCGTACCAATAAATCCTATGTGTTTTTCAAGTTTACCGAGGATGGCCCGAAAGGCGGCGAAGGCATTGCTCTCACGCCGAACCGTTCACTGGCAGTTGACCGTTCTCTTATCCCTTACGGTGTGCCAGTTTATATAGCGACGGAAACGCCATCCTATAACAGGCTGATGGTAGCGCAGGATACAGGCGGTGCCATTCGCGGCGCAGTGCGCGGCGATATCTTTTTCGGTTATGGCGCGGAAGCGGAAAGGCTGGCCGGACCTATGAATTCGAAAGGTCGTTATTGGTTTTTGCTGCCAAAACACATAGCGTCGCCAGATAGAAAATAAGCGCTAAAAGCCAGCTTGCCCATATCGACCATGAAACAAGTAAAAAGACAGTCACGCCGCAAAGCGTGATAAAGGACAGTCGGCGTATATTCGCGGGCAGCCGCATGAAGAATACATATAAATAAGCCATGAACGCCAATGCCCAGGCAACCCCGAAAATACCGAATTCGATCCAGAGCTGTAATCCCATATTATGCGGGTGCATAATGCTGTCATTCTTGAAATACAATTGCTCGGTATCGAACGTCATGTAGCGCGTTGAATCCAGGCCAAAGCCTGTCAACGGATTTTCTAAAATCCGCCTGGCCAGAAAATCCCAGTTCTCAAGGCGCAGCGCGGCGGAAGCATCCGCCAACACGCCCGTATTCTGCTCGCTTACCTTTGTCGCCAGTAAGTCGAACAAGGTCGGCGCGATCCATGGAAGGATGATAATCACTGCCGCAATACCGGCAAAGGCTGTGCGTATCGTCAGTTTTTCAAGGAAAAACAGGCAGCCGAAACTCGCAAGAAAGATAACGAGAAGGGAAAGCTGGCAAGCTTGAGAGTAAGTGAGAAAGAAAATCGCGATACCGAGTAAAAGCAAAAGGGCAAACAGAAGAATGGAGCGGCTTTTTAATGAAAGATAAAGCGCGACCGGAAAAGCCATGACAAAGACGGAAGAATTCTTGTTCACAAGATCGGGCCTGAGCTGGTCCCCGTAAAAAGGGCCGTTAATCAAATCATAGAGCGGCATGCCAAAGTAAATATCAAGAGAGGTGATGAGGCCAACCATGATGACCGCGCCGGGGAATATGACGCTATATTTTTTAAATATAAGAGGCGGGCAGGATTGCGCGACTGCCAAAAGAGAGAAAGAGGCAATCATCAATCCCGATACTTTAAGCGCGCGTTCGAAGCTGGCTTCCGGATTGACCGACCATACAGAACTGAGTGCCATCAAAACAAAAAGACTGGCAAAAAGTGGCAGAAGTCCACGAACGGGCATTTTTAGCCACGGCCAGGATTTAAAAATAAATTTATGCGCTAAAAAAAACACGAACCCTGTTGCCGGAACGAATAAGGCAAAAGGCAAGGGTGATAAAATACTTCCGATCAAGGGAAAAAAAAGAAACGCAATAAAGCTGGTCCAGAACAGGTTTTGCGCACGGGATAGTAAGGCATCTGACATGCCGAGAAGATACGATAGAGATCAGGCTAAGTCTTTAGAAAAATTATTCTAGAAAATATTATTCTGGCGGAATTTCATCATGCGTCGTCGTAGGCGCAGCATCCAGAATGTCTTTGGTTATATCGACTTGATTTTTATTTTCTGACGAGGGAGTCGTTTCTTCTTCCCCGGCGGCAGGCATGATATTCTGCAAATCATCTGCGGACGGTGTCTGAACCGATTGCGCGATTTGTGAATTCGGGGCTTCCATCAGGGCGGACGGCGCTTTATCCGAAAATGCCGCGCCAAATCCGCCGTTATCCGCAGCTTGAGCCGGAACGGAAAGTGCCAGACAGGATATAATTACCAAAGCGCGAATCATCGAAATCTCCTTAAAAAGTATCCTGAAGGGTTTTGCCCCATTCTTCCAGATCGCGTCCAACACCTTCCATAGTATTTCCGCAACCACTGAGTAAAAGAACCGAAACCGCTAATGCGGGCAATATGACAAACTTAATGTTCATAGTCAAACTTTCTTTAAAAATGTGCCTAATTGTTAAAATACACGTCTCGCTGTCAATAGGGAAGCTACCAAAATAATCCCTCCAGTATCGGGCTTTTGACGATGACCAAGGCAATGGCGCAAAAGACGATGCCAAGACCTGCTTTTATATTGCTGCCGTCATTCCAGCCAATCAAGCGATGGAAAAGAACGATCCAGAGGGCGTCGGTGAAAAGAAGAACGGATAGATAAGCGGGATGCTCGACTTCCTGCAAACCCATAAATCTTAACGTAACCGCCAACGCCGAACACAGCCCTATAACGATTCCTGTGCGAAGCGACAGGGATGATGTCAGTGTCGAGAAGGATATCGGCTTGCGGATCCAAAGAAATATCAGCCAGAAGCCAATCATGAAACAGGCTTGAATAAAGACGAAAGCATAAGGGGCTTGCGCAGACGGTGCTTGTCCAAGCGTCATTTTTTCTAATAGCGGCCCGACACAGGCTGCAAAGATAACAAACCAGATTAAGCGAAACCCGCGCCACGAGACCCGGCATTTGCGAATTTGCATCGCAAAAAAAGCGGATAATAAAATAATGGTGACAATTAGCCCTGCCTGAACCGGCTTATCCAGATATCGGTCGAACAGGGATGGGTCGAAGAAGAACCATAAGATAAAAGAAAAAACTACGGCGGAAGGTAAAAGGCGGGACACAACGCCGGCCCCCGCCTGTGTCACCGCGCGATAATAAATGACATCGGAAATCGCCCATAAGAAAGATGTCAGGGAAACGGCGAGATAAAAGTTCAAATTGGTCGGGAACCCTTGATGAAAGACAGCAGGCGCTATTGCGATGGCTGAAACCAGTTTGACGATAATGGCTAAGGCAAAAGGGTCTGCCCTGTTTTTTTCCTGCAAAAGCGGAATGGCGGTTGAGACAAGGGCTGCGGCTAGACCAAGAATTGCCCATAAGGGAACCAAATTTAGAATCATATTTTAAACTGTACCTCAAGAAAAGCGGGCGCGTAAGGCCAGTGACGTCTGGCAATGCCAAATGATAAACTATATAATACCTATATGCTTGAAACCTTCTTTATCCTGGCACAAGACATACCGTCCAATACGATTCGCGGGGAATATAATTCATATCTCGTTTTGCTTTCTTATTTGATTGCAACACTGGCTTCCTATACGGGCCTGACGCTGGCCAATAAAATATTTCTGGCTAAAAGTACTTACCTGAAACATATGCTGCATATTGGCGGCGCTTTCGCGCTCGGTAGCGGTATATGGTCGATGCATTTTATCGGCATGCTCGCATATAATATCAAAGCGCCGGTCAGGTTCGATCCTGACTATACAATTCTATCTATTGTTATAGCTATCGTCAGCGCCTTTGCGGCCTTGTCTGTCGCCAGGTCAAAAACACTTAAGTGGCGGCATGTCGGCATCAGCGCGATATTGTTGGGGTCTACAATATGCCTCATGCATTACGTCGGTATGCATGCGATGCAAATGGATGCCATTTTGCGGTATGAGCCGTTCCTGTTTTTAATGTCTTTGGCTATCGCCATTATCGCATCTGCCATCGCGCTCGGTTTGATTTTTTATTTCGGACGTCACAAAACTCCCTATATCGTATTCTTGAGAATATTGGCCGCGATGATACTTGGGCTGGGCGTTTGCGGCATGCATTTTACCGGCATGGCGGCGGCTAATTTCCTGCCTGATGATGCTGTCTGCCGCATAACGGATCCCGACCTGACCGGCGGCATGAATGCTCAAATGCTGGCGATATTTGTTACCTTGATTACAGGCTTGGTGGTCATTCTCGCCTTGACGGTGAGTATTTACAATCAGGAGCAAAAAGCTCTTGCCAGCACAGAAAAAAATGACGTTTTCCCGATACGGCTCATCACATGTTGCGTTTTCCTCACTTTCTTTGCCATCCTGACTTTGGGTGGGTTTAGCGCGCGTATCGCGTATCAGATACAGGAGCAAAATGCCAAAGACAAAAAGATTCATGCCTTGGCGCTGGAATATCTGGCCGTCGATAAGAAATTATCGAATGCCTTATCTCTTTTTGTCATGACGCGCGATAAGGCATGGGGAGATTCCTATCTTGCCTTTGCATTTGAGCAACAGCGCGTTTTGCGGCAACTTAAAAATGTCGTCGTCAATAGCGATGAAGACAAGTTTGATGCTTTTGATCTCAGCGAAGAAAGAAGAGCCCGCGTCGACAGGCAGATTTTATCTCTGGTAGGTGGTGGTGCCCGCGAGCCTGCTATTTTGCTTCTTCAGAGCAGCGAATATCAACTTCTAAAAGCGGAATATGAAGAGCAGTTAAATCTGATCATCGAGAAGGCAGTTATTCCGATTCGTGCAAAAATAAAAAAATCTATCGACCATGAATATATAATTCTTTTTTGTTCTCTTTTATCCGCAGTCATCCTGAGCGTTCTTTGGTACTTCGCGCTCCGCAGCGTCAAGGGGTGGCAGAGATTACTGATTGAAAACAGGACTGATCTGAATGACCGATATGCAGAGAAAGAAAAACTCGAAAAGCGCATGGGAAGTTATATAGAGGAAGTCAAGCGGGCGCGGGATCGCGCTTTGCGCGCCATGCATGAATCAGAGCACGCCAATAAAGCGAAGACGGACTTCCTCACGAACATGTCTCATGAGCTGCGTACGCCGATGAACAGTATTTTAGGTCTAACTGAAATTCTTTTGAAGAATGACAAGACGATCCCCGAACATAAAGAATTACTGGCTGTTATTCTGGAGGCTGGAGAAACGCTTCTTAAAATCGTTAATGACGTTCTGGATTTAGCCAAGATCGAAGCCGAAGGTTTGGTGTTGCACCGGAAACCTTTTAACCTGTCGGCCATGTTGGGCAATGTTGCCAACACATTAAAGCCGATGGCAGATGAAAAGCATATCGAGTTTATTCAGGCTTTCGATGTCGGCGAAATCAATTTGAATGAAGATGAAGTTCGTATCACTCGCATTTTTACCAACTTGCTAGGCAATGCGATTAAATATACCGAGCAGGGAAGTGTAAAATTTGAAGTCCAAATCGAGGAAGAAGACCGGCATCATATTTTGCGTGCCTCGATTATCGATACAGGAATCGGGATTCCGCAAGATAAGATCGATACGATTTTCGAGAAATTCTCTCAGGCCGATAATTCGATTACGCGTAAATATGGCGGCACAGGTTTAGGCCTTGCGATTTCGAAAGAACTTGTCGAATTGATGAACGGTGAAATCGGTGTCGATAGCCGTGTGGGTGTCGGGTCAAAATTCTGGGTTGAAATTCCGGTCATGATCGCTTCGCAAGAGGCGCTTGGAATAAAAACACGGCCATTACGGATAAAGAGTTTCGCCAGCGAGGGTCGTATTCCTATCGATAAGGCGCGTATCCTTGTAGCCGAAGATCATCCTCTAAATCGTGTTTTTATGCAGACCCTGTTTAACGAGATGGGGTTTTTAGAAGTCGCTATCGCCGATAATGGGCTTGAAGTGATCGACAAGGTCAGGGCTGGCGATATCGATCTGGTGCTCATGGATTGCCAAATGCCGGAAATGAACGGTTTCGAAGCCACCAAGAAAATTCGTGAACATGAGGCCATAGAGGGCGGGCATATGCCTATTATTGCTATGACGGCCCGCGCCATGGTCGGTGACCGCGAATTATGCCTTGATGCCGGTATGGATGATTACATTTCAAAGCCTGTCGATCTGGATTCCTTGCGCAAGATACTGAGCCGCTGGATCGTGATGGAAAAATAATGACCCTAAGCGGGGGACTGTTTCTGAAACCTCCTTTGCGTATCGCCCATGCCCCGCTAAAATTATGGCGAATCAAAAATCATGGGAGATAAATATGAGCCTTGTTAAATCACTATTTCGCCGCAAGGCGCCGGACTGCGTTCCGGACACAGGCGGGCATGAATTGAAAGCCGTTCTTGGCGCATTTGATTTGATCCTTATGGGTATCGGAGCGATTATCGGGACAGGTATTTTCGTCCTGACCGGAATTGCTGCTGCAACACAGGCCGGTCCGGCGGTGGTTCTATCTTTTCTGATTTCAGGCACGGCCTGCGCTTTTGCAGCTCTGTGCTATGCTGAATTATCCTCAAGCGTCAAAGGTTGCGGTTCGGCCTATGGATACGCCTATTCTGCATTTGGCGAGATTGCCGCCTGGATCATCGGCTGGATCTTGGTTTTAGAATACGGCGTTGCGGTTGCCGCTGTTGCCAATGGCTGGTCCGGTTATTTCAATTCAGGCCTTGAATCTATCGGGCTTGGATTGCCGGAAGTTTTAACCAAAGGTCCATTTGCGATCGATCCTGTAACAAAGCTGGCTGATGGCGGAATTGTCAATTTGCCTGCCGTTTGTATCATCTTGATTTTAATGGGTATGTTGATTGTCGGCGCAAAGGAAAGCGCCCGGCTGAATGCCGCCATGGTATTTGTCAAAGTCCTGACTATCGGCGTTTTTATCGCTGTCGCTTCGTTTAACGTCAAACCTGAATTATGGACGCCCTTTATGCCATTCGGATGGTTCTCTCAAACAGAAGACGGTCACACGATTGGCGTTCTGGCAGCAGCCTCACTTGTGTTCTTCGCCTATGTCGGATTCGACGCGGTATCGACGGCTGTCGAAGAAGCGCGCGATCCGCAGCGCAATGTACCGATCGGTATTTTAGGTTCACTGGTTTTCTGCACGATTATCTATATCGTCGTATCAGGTCTATTGACGGGTATCGTTCCTTATACTGAACTGAATGTGTCCTCTCCGGTTGCGCATGCATTGAGCCTCTTGGGAATTGGCTGGGCTTCGGCGCTTGTAGCAACGGGTGTGGTGGCTGGTCTGACAACTGTCATGCTGGTTCTATATTACGCGTTGACGAGGATTATCCTTTCCATGGGGCGCGATGGATTGCTGCCGCCAGTATTTTCATCGGTCAGCCCAAAAACACATACGCCTGTGAAGACGACGATTTTATGTGGAATTATTATGGCTCTTTTTGCCGGATTTATTCCACTCGGTAAACTGGCTGAACTGGTCAATATCGGAACGCTTTCTGCCTTTGTGATCGTTTGTGCGGGCGTGCTGGTTATGCGCGCACGACATCCTGAACTGCCAAGGCCGTTTAAAATTCCAGGCGGGATGATTATTCCTGTTCTCGGCGTTTTTTCTTGCGGCGCCTTGATCCTGTTCTTACCCGCACAGACGCATCTTAATTTCTTATTATGGCTGGCGGTCGGTGTGCTCATTTATGTCTTTTATTCATTCCGGCATTCTCGCTTGAGATAGAAATAAAAAAAGCGGTGGATCAAGATCCACCGCTTTTCTCCTTGGAGAGAAACCTACTTAAAAAGCGATATAGTTTTGCCTTTCACTATTTTCGCATTTTCATTTACCGCTTTATTCAAGCTTTTTGCATTACTTTGAATAGACCGGGATGCAATAGCCGATTTTTTCTCAAGATATTTAAGAATACCTTTTGTAGCGATGACGTTTTGCAGGGGCATGATAAGGCCAAGGCCTGTATTAACTGTTTTAAGCGCAGTTTTGCCAACCGTAGTACCGCCTTTTCTGCCTAGCAGGGCATAAGCAGCAACTCCAATAGCTGTTAAAGCAAGGCCAGTCATTACGGGATTAAGTGTCGCACGCGTGTAAAGGCTATTCATTGCATAACCTCCATCTTTGCCGCGAACGATTCCGTCTTCGCCCGATTCATGAAGATTATTTTTATGACGGGATTTCGGATTATCCGAGAATTGCGACTTGATCATAAATTTGGAATTGATCCAGTCCATCAGAGATGGAGCATGGGCATTCAGCGACGCCATGGCATAACCGGAGCCGCCAATGCGAACATCGCGCACAGGGCTTTGCGCCGCGTGTAAAATGGCATAAGCGACTTCTTCAGGTGCATAAACCGGAGGCGGTGCTTTGGCTTCCTGATGGGTGTAATTTTTAGCATGACTAAAAAATGGCGTGGCGATCGCGGCTGGCTTTATCAACGTGACCGAAATAGGAGATTTATCTGCGTCGATCTCGATACGCAGCGCATCCGTAAAGCCTTTTACCGCATGCTTGCTTGCTGAATACATGCCCTGAATTGGAATTGACATATCGGATAGAAGACTGCCTAGATTGATAATGGCACCGCCTTTGATTTTAAGATGCTCCGCAGCCGCTAGTGAGCCATAGACAATCCCCCAGTAATTCGTGTCGAACAAGCGGCGGTTATCTTCGTCAGATACTTCTTCCAATCTTCCTAAAATACTGACACCGGCGCAGTTGACCCATGTGTCAAACCCGCCAAAAGCTTTACTTGTTTCTGCCACGATTGTTTTGATATCGTCTGGGCTCCCGACATCGGCAACGACATAAATAGCTTCACCGCCCATATCTTCGATACGGCGTTGTATTTCCGCTAGGGCAGCTTCATTTCTGGATGCCAATACGACGCATGCACCTTTCTCGGCGGCGCTTAAGGCCGTGGCCATGCCAATGCCGCTGGATGCACCAGTGATAACAATGACTTGCTCGGCCAAAGGCTTTAATTTTTTTCTAGAAAACAATGTCATGAAAATCTCCTGTTGATATAGACCATGATTGCCAACAGGCATAACTATAAAGGGTTCCTGAATTACGGCCATATATTGAAAAAAATATTTAAACATCTAGATTAGGCTGGAACCAATTTTTCTAAGGAAAAACACATGACATCAAAAGCGATGGGCTACGCTACTCATTCCGCAACCGATCAATTAAAGCCTTTTGCTTTTGAGCGTCGCGAGGTGGGACCAAAAGATGTCAGTCTCGAGATTTTATATGCCGGTATCTGCCACTCAGATATCCACCAGGCACGCAATGAATGGGGCGGGTCGATCTATCCTATGGTGCCGGGCCACGAAATAGTCGGGCGTGTTTTGAAAGTGGGAGGAGAGGTCAAAAAATTCAACGAAGGCGACATTGTTGGTGTCGGATGTCTTGTCGATAGTTGCCGCCACTGCAAATCCTGCGATCACGGTCTTGAGCAATATTGCGAAAACGGTTTTGTTGGGACCTATAATGGCGTAGGCAAAGATGGCAAGGTCACTTATGGCGGATACTCGGATCATATCGTGGTCGATGAGCGTTTTGTTTTATCTGTCCCGAAGAATCTTGACCTTAAAGCCGTTGCGCCATTGCTTTGCGCCGGTATTACAACCTATTCACCGCTGCGTCACTGGGAAATAAAAAGCGGCGATAAAGTTGGCGTTGTCGGTCTCGGCGGGCTTGGTCATATGGGAGTAAAATTTGCCGATGCCATGGGCGCGCATGTCGTCATGATCACAACCAGTCCCGAAAAAGGTGAAGATGCCAAGAAGCTGGGTGCAGATGAAGTCCTGTTATCGAAGGACGCCGATACAATGGAGAAGCACGCCAATAGTTTTGACTTCATTCTAAATACAATTCCGGTCGGTCATGATCTCAATCCTTACATCAGTCTTTTGAAGCGCGATGGTGTCATGTGCATCGTCGGCGCGCTCGATGCATTACCCGCTGTTAACGGCGCAGGCATGATCCTGAAACGTAAAACCGTGGCGGGGTCCTTGATCGGCGGTCTGCCGGAAACTCAGGAAATGCTCGATTTCTGCGGTGAGAAAAATATCGTCTGCGATATCGAGATGATCGGTGTTAAAGACATCAACAAAGCTTATGATCGTACCGTCAAAGGTGATGTCAAATACCGCTTTGTGATTGATATGGCGACGCTGAAAGATGCGGCTTAAGTAAATGTGAAGAAATCTGTCAGATGGGCAGAAATGGAACCGTTTAAATAGGAGTATGCGTGATATCGGTTATGTGACCATTTCTAGTCATTTTATCTGACATAAATTTCCAATCCTTAGACTTAAGGATTGATTGTAATTCGTCAAATAACGCGTACGTTGATTTTACATCATCTTGGGAAACGTTCCCATTAAATGTTCGGCTAATATGGCTTTGGGTTGCAACTTCAATGGCTCGCGAATAATCAGAGTGATCGAGTAATGCCTTAATTTTTTCTACGGTTCTCTGTAAGCTTGGATAAAACATTGTCTCATCATAAAATGTTCTTATATTTATAAGAGCTTTTGGTAAAAAGGGTTGTTCTATTTGTGCTGCAGAAAATGGAGAAATGTATTTTAATAAAAATTCTTCCATTGTTCCCTGGTGATTGTCGTAAGCATTCTTAGAGGCGGGTATCACCGTAAAGCCAGATCTTATGTACATGTGTGCATCAGTTGGAACTGCATTGCCGATAAACGCACCTTTTCCATGAGGAATAATCATTGGTTGCGGTTGTATAGAGCTGCCCTCAGCGCAAGCATTGAAAGATTGTGATAGTAAAAGAGAAATTAGGAGGGTTTTTTTAAAATTTTCATCACTTATATCCAAAATACCATTGCTGCGGCGAATGAAATTGAAGGCGGTATGTTCTGCGCCAATACGAACAGGCAGACAGTTGCTTTCAGAAATATAGAAACTATTAGTTAAATAATAATGCTGATAAAATGGCTGATATAAATTATCTTGAGCGGGGCGTTGGGGATCAGGGTAATGTCTCATGTATCCGAATAAAGCGGAAATTTTTACCTCTTCTCCTTCGGATAAGGAATCAAGCTCGAGGCCCATGTTAACAGGATGCTTGTCTGATGCTTCAATTAACCGATCTAAAAATTTATCAATCTTTTGGCTATTAATACTGCCGCCAAAAACCATTAGCGATGACGACAGAAAAGTACGGCGAAATATTTCACGATGCTCCTCGTCGAAAGCTCTTATCTTTTTAGATGCCCGGCCATCCATGTGTTTAGGAGTTTTACGCATGCTGGAACAATACGGAAAAATAAAGCAATCTGTCAAATTTAAGTGGGGATAAATGGTGGACCTTAGCGGGATCGAACCGCTGACCTCTTGCATGCCATGCAAGCGCTCTCCCAGCTGAGCTAAAGGCCCTTTTCTCCAAAGGAAGCCAGAACCTAGAATATTCAGGCTCTGGTTTCAATAGAAATATTGACTGGATCCCCGCCTGCGCGGGGATGACAGCCTGGCTGTCATTTCTTCAAAGAATCCCGGATTTCGCGCAAAAGCAGCACATCTTCAGGTGTTGCGGCAGGCGGCGGATCTTTTTTCAGGCGGTTGACCTGTTTGACCAGCGTAAACACGACAAAAGACACGATCAGGAAATTAATGATGTTGTTAACGAATACACCGTAGGTAATGATCGGTGCGCCGGCGTCCTTCGCCGCTTTGATCGATGCATACTCATTACCGTCGAGAGTGATGAACAGGTCGGAGAAATTGATCCCGCTGGTGATCATACCGAAAACAGGCATAAAAATGTCGGCCACCAAAGAATTGACGATGCCGGTAAAGGCTGCGCCGATGATAATCCCCACCGCGAGGTCGAAGACATTGCCGCGCGCGATAAAAGTTTTGAATTCATGCAAAATAGCCATGTGATTTCCCTTCTGTAATCAGGCGGCAAACCTAGCATAAAAAAAGCCCGCTGATAAAGCGGGCTTTTGAATGAGAAATATCAGGGCTTAGTTGCGGTTGCCCATGAAATGCAGGACATACTGGAACATGGCGATGAAGCTGATATAGAGGTTGAGCGCCGCAGCCCATGACATGCGGCTGGCCAATTCCTCGTTATCGCGCGGAGAATACATCTCCTTCATGCGCTGGGTTTCCCAGGCTGTCATACCGCCAAAGGCAATGATCCCGACGCCGGCGATGACATTGGACAACATTGAAGAGGCAACGAACATGTTGATGATGCTAAGGACGAGAAGGCCGATAATACCCATCACGGCAAAGCTGCCCATTGCGCTTAAGTCTTTCTTGGTCGTGTAGCCAAAGATGCTGATCCCGGCGAACATGGAAGTTGCGACGAAGAAAGCCTTGGCAATGCTCTCGCCTGTATAGACGGCGAAGATCGCGCCGAAGCTTAATCCGTAGAGAACAGACAGAGCGATAAAGGACAGGCGCAGTGTATTGGATGACATGCGGGCAGGGTTAAAGCCGAACATGACGATGGCCAGAGGGGCCAGCATGACAACCCATTTCAGCGGCGTGCCGAAAATGGCGTTCAATAATTGCGGCTGTGAACCGATATAGAAAGAGACCAGAGCCGTGATTAAAACGCCGACTGTCATGCGGTTGTAGATCCGCTGCATGTGGCTGCGAAGGCCGACATCCATGCCGCTGACGCGGGCAGGGGAAGAACTGAATTCATTAGGTAGCATTTAAACTCTCCAAAGGTTGTTACTTGTACTTCTTATTATATAGAGGTTTATCCATCAAAACCAAGCGAAACACGACAAAGGCTTAAAGGGATATTATGTCTTTAAGGTATATTTTATAGAAAGCTAATTTAAATTTATTTTCAGGGGCTTAGCTATAGCTCCTACTTTGTTCTAAAATTTTCTGATTTTCTATCTGGGTATCCCTGTGAAAGCAGGAATCTGTCACGGGTTTTAGAGCTGGTCCCCGCCGTTCACCTTGGGGATGGCCGAAAAACGGCATGGCTTTTCATGGTAAAGCCCAACACCTAAGCGTGACCTGATTTAGAAGGAAATTCAAGGAAAAGGTACAAAAAGGCCCCGTTAAGGGCCTTTTGGAAATGATTGAGAAGCGATTATTTGAAGTCGCGGCCCAATGCAATTGTCGGTGCCTGCGCAATTTCCGCCGGTTGGTTGTCGTTTTGCGCTGCGGGCTGACCGGGTAGCAAGCTTGCGGCTTGATTGAACAGGCCGGATGCCTGACCACGGAGTTTACGAACGATATCCGAGAAACGCCGCGTGTCGTTCACGATGGATTCTTCAATGTCCAAAGTCCGGTAGGAATTTTGACTGTCCAAAACGAAATATTCAATTCGTGTCGGTTCGCCAGATGCTTGACGCTCAAAGCCGATAGCGTCGCGCGGATTCATAATTTCAAGTCTTGGCGTGCCGCATTTAAGATCGACCAGACCGGGAGCGTCCGGTTTGTCGATCACTTTACACATTTGCGCAACTTCTGGCGCGCGGGGCGCTTCAACCGGTTTCGATGTTGCCATCGATGCCGCCATCAGACCCGACTGAACGAGCGGTGCTGCCAAAGTGCCGGCTGCAACTACACTTCCGCCGCCAATTGCATATTTAATTGCATCAGGGCTGAAGATTGACGGATCGACAGGTAATTCCGGTGCTGTTTCTGTTGTCGTTTCAGGGACGACATCGCTTAAATCAAGTTTCAGCGATGGTTCAGGCGTAATGATATTCCGCGCATGTTCAGCTTGCTCCAGAATACCTTCAATCAGGTGATCGTCTGATGCCACGCCATCAGTATTGATGATATGTGCGATTTGCTTCATGGCTTCGCTATTACCATTTTGCGCCTGCGTGATAATTTCTTTTACATCTGCGCTGATCGGTTTTTCCTGAATGATAGCAATCGCTTTATCCAACGCGCTCGGCTCAACCGTAGGAACCGGAACTTCGATTTGTGGTGTTTGCGTTTCGGGCGGTGCCAAAGGAATTTTATCTGCGTCAGTAATAATGAGTTCTGCCGGAGAAGCGGATGGCAGTGCATCAGGGTTCATTAAACCATGAATGAATTTACCGATCTCTTCCTGCGCCGCTATACCAAAACCGGCTGCGCCAAATGCCGCGCCGATTCCTGTGCGTATTAAAACGGCTTTTTTATCTTCTTTCCATTCACTGCGCATATTCTTGATAACATTGCCGCTACGCATATATTTTGCGCTGAATTTAGTGAAATCAATCAAGCTTTCTGTATTGCGTTTCAGCCATGTGCGGTTGTCGTAGCCTGCGGGCTCTTCCTGAGGCATTGCTGCTTTGGCTTTGGCAAATTCCGAACGAAGGTGGCCATTAAGATAAGCAATACCAGCGCCGCCGACGACAGCCAAGCCGCCCGTTGCCGCGAGAGATGTTCCGGCTAATGTTGTAACAACGGAAGATGCTAAATACTTGGCGAGCACGCCGAATCCTGCGCAGGCTGCCGTCTGTGCTACCGTGGCAGGATCTCTTAAAGAACGCTGAACGCGATTAAAATAGGAGCCTATAGATTTTAAAACCGTTCCGGTCTTTTCTGAAGGCTCGGCTTTTGGGGCCGTATCCGTTTCAATTGGAGCTTGGCGGAATTTTTCGCGCGCTCTTGAAAAGAAGCCCGAAACTTTCGATGAAGCGTCTACGACAGATAGCGCACCATAATTTTTAATATCGGCAATATCATGACCGGTGACGCCCTTGGCGACAGTATTTGGAGTGGAACCTATAAAAGAGCCGAAACTGCGTGCTTCATAAGCTCTGGCCTTCGTCCAGTCGGTGGTTTTCGCTTTGGCCGCGGAAAGACCTGTAGCGGTTTTTTCGCTGATGCCGGATAATTTCTCGCGCCATGATTTTTTCGCCGGAACATGCTCAACGACGGCTTCGGATGCCGGAGTTTTTGGCATTGTTATTTTATGCAGGGCTGCATCTTTAAGATTGCGAGTGGCATCTGCGATACGTCCCAAAAGGCTGGTTTTGCCTGAATGGGGAAATCTTTCTTCTATCGCGGCTTTCTGGGCTTCGAAGTCTTCAGGAGTGGCTGTGCCTTGGCGCGCTCTTTGCGCGAAACTGTCAAAGTCGACGACGGCGGGAGTATGTTCACTGGTCAGGAGCAACTCACCACCCTGATCGGAAACTTCTGTTCCTTTGTTATTATTCCAGAATTTAAGATTTCTTGCGAAAGCCATATTTGCACACCTTGTTTTTTGTAATGGGTAACAGATATTACCCCTGCTTATTTTGGAAAGCCCCTATTTCTGTACAAGATATGGAAATATTATGCAAACAAAAATGTTTACTCTTTTTTAAATAATTTTTCTTGACATAATCGGGCAAGCGGGGGTACAAAACCAAAATTCGATAAGCTTTAAGGGTGTGGACCGGTAGCGGTTGGCCTTAATACAAAATTTAACAACCGTCTTTGAAAGGACACAAATATGTCGATTAGAAACATGACAATGGCATTTCTGGCTTCTACAACACCAGTCCAAGTAGCAACAATCGCTGCTGCACCGATTGCAATTACTGCCATGGCTTCAAATGCCAATGCGCAAAATGGCCTTCCGGGTCTTGTCGGCGAGATTATCGTTGGAACGCCTGGGGATAATGAAGTGATTGCCCCGGTTGCGGATGACGATTGTGCAGATTGTGAAGGTCCAATTATTATCGGTCCAAATCCAGACCCAACAACACCGGGCGATAATAATAACGAAAACAATAACGAGAACAACAACGCCAACGAGA
>CAYNRY010000002.1:0-136906 GCA_964399985.1 uncultured Micavibrio sp. | reverse complement strand
ACAACAACGCTAACGAGAACAACAACGCTAACGAGAACAACAACGCTAACGAGAACAACAACGCTAACGAGAATAATAACGCTAACGAGAATAATAACGCCAACAATAACAATAACCAGCAAGGCCAACAACAGGGTCAAGGCCAACAGCAAGGCCAAGGTCAGCAACAAGAAGCGAACGCGGATTCCAGCTCAACTTCTTCTTCAAATGCCACAGGTGGTAACGGTACTGGCTATGGCGGAGCAGGCGGCCAAGGCGGGACTGGAGGCCAAGGCGGAGCAGGCGGTTCTGTCGGTGACACAACATCTTCTTCAAGCTCAGGTGTTAAAGATTCCGGCAATTCTTCTTCCAGCTCTAACTCTGGTGGAAATAAGATGAACAATGCATCAAGCTCTTCTTCCAATGGCGGTTCTTCTAGTTCTACCTCCAATGGTGGTTCTTCCAGTGCGAACAACTCCGGTGTGAGCTCGACAGGAAACTCGGTGAGTATTGTTAACAAGCAAGTTCGCCAGAACCCGGGTACAGCGCCTGTTTATGGCATCGCTTGCCAAGGTAACATTCAAGGTTCCACTGGTATTGCTTCCGGTTCGATCCAGACTCGCTGGCAGGGTTGTGAAGCAACGGCTGCGGGTGTTACGCTGGCGCAGACAAGCCGTTTTGTTAACGATTGCAACCAGTCCTATCAAATTTACTATGATGGACGTTTGGCAATGGCGGCAGGCAACAAATTCCTCGCCAAGGCTTTCGAGAAATCCATGATGCCGAAAACAGAATGGTGCGCAGCAAACGTATCGGTAGGTTACAGCAACTTCCAACCGCCGGCAAATGTCCAGCCAGTACAAGCCGTACCGGTAGAAGCGGGCCGCGTTCAGCAGCAGGTCCAATTGCCTGAACCAAGACGCTAGTCGATATCGAAAGATAATGAAGAAAGCCGGCTCTTTCGCCGGCTTTTTTTAACTGCAGGATTTCGTAATGAGTATATCGAAATATTTTTCAGCGCTGGGTTTGGTAGCCTCTATGGCAGGTAATGCTCCTGTCCATGCACAAGCATCCGCCCTGTCCGTACAGGCAGAATTCGCCTGTCAGACCATGCTGGCCAAAGGCGAAAAAAATCTCGTTATCATGGACAAAAATGAAGCTGAGTTAATTTTAACGACAGATTGCAAAGTCGTAGGTAAATCACCGGCATTGTACGGAAAAGGACGGGGCGAAAGTGAAATTGCCGACCCTGATGTAACGCCGGCTGGCATTTTTTACATGGAGGAACATGATGTCGATCCGAAAGATTACGAAGGCGGAAAAGTACTGGCCTTTTTGATCCATAAAAAGGCGAGCTATGTCATCCACCCGACTTATCAGCATTTGCCGCAGCAGCGCCGCGACGAGAGATTGGCAAGCCCGACGCCGAAAGACAATGCCGTTTCTTTCGGTTGTATCAATGTCCCGACAAGGTTTTATAATTTAACGGTGTCATTTCTGAATGCAAATCAATCCATCCGCCAGACGCCTGCCGGACCCGTGATAGAATTACCAAAACTCGTTATTTTGCCAAAAAATCAGGATTTAGCGTTAACAGCTTCTATTTTAGGCCTTCAACCCTGACAATTACTTGACATAATCAATATTTTTATCTATGGTCTCTGCAAATAGAGGTTATAAAAATGAAAAACGGATTCCTTTTAGCTGCCGCCTTGGCCACTGCTCCATTAGTTTCAGGCTGTCAAACGACAAAGTCGCTTAATATGACTACTTGTCAGCAAGTCGATGGAAGGTCAGGTAAAGGCATTCTTCAGGGAGTTTTACCCGGATACCGCATTTCCAAGCCAAGCAGTTCCTGCATTACATCGAAATATTTCATGGAAATGGTCGACCAGTTGAAAGTCCGCGGCAACGATAAGAATTATTTCATTCTGGGCCGTATCAAGGATGATTACCAGACATTGAAAGATGCCAGCAAAGCCTCCGGCGAAGACTCCGGCGAAGCGCGCAAGACGCTGGCGATGGTCGATCAGAGAATGGCGGCGCAGGGAATTACAATGGAAAGTATCATTGCCGCGTACGAAAAGTATAAGCCGCGCGACATCACGCCTGAGCATCGCGAAACGGTCTGTACGGTTAAAGAAGTATCTGTCATGGGCCAGATCGAACGCCAGCGGACATGTCCAGTTGCTGAAGCGGCGCCAAACTAGATCAACCAAAACGCTTCCAAAGTTCCCTGACCTCGCATAAACTACGCACCTGATTAACCAAGGGTGTATTTATGCGCGTATTTGCCGTCCTGCCGGTCTTGCTGGCTGTCCTTTTCATGTTTTCTCCGCTTCAAGCCCGCGCGGCCGATCCTGAATTGCCGGAGCTTTTAAAAAGCCTGCAAAAACAGGGTGTGACGTTCCGCTATCTTGGCGGCGACAACAGCATGAATGGCTGGGTCGGTTTCAAGGACGGTCAGGAACAATATTTCTATGTTACGCCGGATCGTCAGGGCATCGTCAGTGGCCAGCTTTTGAACAATAAAGGCGATCAGGTCACGCTGCGCCAGATTTCCCAGCTGCGCGAAAAAGATCCGAATGTCGATAAGCTCGCCATTCCGGCTTTAGCCAAGGATGCGGAAGTCGCAGCGCCTGCAAACGAAACAAAGAATGCGCCGTCCAAGTCTCAACAATTTTATGCCGAGGCCGAGGCTTCAAGCTGGATCGCGCTGGGCCAAAAAGAAGCGCCCGCGATTTACACTTTCATCGATCCGCAATGCCCGCATTGCCACGACATGATCGAGGATTTCAGAAAGTCCGGTCTTCTCGATAAAGGACAGGTGCAGCTGCGCCTTATTCCGGTCGGGCTGATGAACGAACAAAGCCTGAAACAGGCGGCCAATCTACTCACGTCGAAAAACGCGGCGGCGGATTTGTATAAGCATCTGGACGGCGATAAGAATATTCTACTGACCGATAAAGACCCGAACACGCAAAGCGTTCAGCGCAATATGGTCTTGATGCAGAGCTGGAAGCTCGATGTCACGCCGTTTAGCGTTTATAAAAACAAGGCGGGCGAGATCAAGATTTTGCGCGGTCGCCCGTCCGATTTAAACGCGCTGATATCAGACCTGAAATAAATAGAGAACGATTGTAAATATGGACACGAAATCATTTTTCCTCACGCAGGTTTTAGAGAGACTGGCCGCGCCGCTTGTCGCCGCGATCAGCGAAGTTTCGGTGCGCAATATGATGGTGCCTGATCCGGCCCAGCCCGGCGCGATGCGACCCGAAGCCGAACAGGTCGCCGGTCTTTTGACCAAGGCGACGCAGATGAGTATCGGCCTGTCCAATCTCGTCGATGTCTCGCTGCCCGAAAACGAAGCGGATTCCATGCGCCTTGCGCTTACCACTTTATCGTCGCCGCTCATTGCGAATTTATATCGCCTGACTGGCCGCGTGCCGACCGATAACGAGCTCGATCGCATCATGTCGGCGATGAATTCCGTGATTACCTATTCCGATCATTTCGTCACGGCAGGCGACGCCAATGCCCGCATGCAGCATATGGATACGGATTTCTTTCCGGTCGATCCTCACCAGATTACGCTGCAATATATGAATGTTTTGCTACCGGCGGTAAATTCGATTATGGCCTATTCTTTCGGCCAGCCGGAGAAAAAACTGGTTCAGGATGTGACCGAGCGTCTTGTCAAGGAAGCCAAAACCTTCCGCGAAAATATTTTCCCAGAGCTGAACGATAAAGAAGCGGTGCGCGCGGAACTCGCGGTCTTGCGCATGGCGGCACTGATCTACAGTCAGTGCCATTTTGCCGAAATGGCGAAGTTGATGGCGACCGAAGAACAGGCGCGTCAGGGCCTTGCGCCGGCGATGACGACGCTATGGCAGGCTTTCGGTCTCAGGTTGCAAATGCTGGAAGTCGTTGCCGAAGCCCTTGTGCCGGGCGCGAAATCGAAGCGGGTTTCCACATCTTCCAAAGCGCCTGAAGTTGAAAAACCGATTCAGCAAATGCCGCCGGAACCGCCTGAAGCCTCTGTTGAAGAAGCGCCGACAGCGCCGCCTGTTGTTGCGCCTGCCGCGCCGCCAAAAGCGGAAGGCGATCAGTCGAAACCCCCATCAAATCCCCCATCGAACCCTATGTCGTTTTTCACGAAGAAGACATCATGAGCAAAATATTAGCGGCATGTCTGATGATGGCGTCGCAAACCTATTCGGTCCCTCCTGCGGTGATGGTCGGCATCATGCAGGTCGAAGGCGGGCGCGTCGGGCAACAGGTTTTAAATACCAATGGCAGTTACGATTTAGGTCCGATGCAAATTAACACGATCTGGGTGCCGAAACTCGCCGGTTACTGGGGCGTCGATCATGCAACGGCCAAAAGATGGATTCGCGACGATCCCTGCACGAATATGGGCGTTTCGGCCTGGATTTTGCGCCGTCATATGAATGAAACAGGCTCGCTGTCGAAGGCTATCGCTTATTATCATTCGCGTACGCCCTCACTGGGATATAATTATAAAAATAAAGTAGTATCCGCCATGCGGCGCAACGGCCTGATCCGCAATACCTCAAAATAGAACTTTTTTGCGGCGCTGCCGTTGGTCATGAATGAGCCTGTCATCTGCCATCGAATGCGATTGCCTTATCATCGGCGGCGGACCCGCTGGCCTCACAGCCGCTATTTATCTTGCGCGTTTTCACCGCAAGGTCATCGTGGTCGATGAAGGACAAAGCCGCGCGCGTTATATAAAATCCAGTTACAACTATCCGGGCTTTAAAGACGGAATCAACGGGGAAGAATTGCTGCACAATTTGCGGCTTCAGGCGAAGGAGTTCGGCGCACAAATCCTGACCGATAAAATCACTCGCCTGGAAAAAAGCGACAGCGATTTTATTGCCCATAGTGAAAGCCAAACTTTCAAATCGCCGAAATTACTTCTGGCAACCGGCGTAATCGATGAAAAACCGAACCTGCCGAATATGAGCGAATTTATTTATGAAGGCGCGGTGCGTTTTTGTCCGATCTGCGACGGTTTCGAGGCAACGGATAAGAAAATCGGGGTATTGGGTCCACTCGCTCATATTCTTCCAAAAATACTGTTCCTCCGCACCTACACCGCCGATATACATGTGCTGCCGACCGATACACATGAATTGCAGCAAGACGATAGAGACAGGCTACGAAATGCAGGGATCGCGCTGCCCGTTTGCTGCGCAACAAGCATCAAGGCTGGCGATAAAAACGTTGCGGTCATTCTCGATAATGGCGAATGCGTAGAGGTCGATATTCTCTATCCGGCGATGGGCGCCAATCCGAGATCGGGTTTGGCGATTGCATTAGGAGCTGGACATAATGAAGAAGAGTGCCTGATCGCCGATTCTCATCAGCAAACATCCGTTGAAGGTCTTTATATTGCGGGTGATCTCACCACAGATCTTTCCCAGATCAGCGTCGCGACCGGACAGGCGGCGATTGCCGCGACTCATATTCACAATTCCCTGCCGAAAAATTTTAGGGCTGTATAATTGTTAACTTCCTGAAATACATAATAAATAAACCCTTGTTCTGCTAGACTGTTCTGATAAGATAACGCGGCTTTTCGGCAGTTTTGAACGAAGGCAGGAATAACAAAAATTTAAGGGTGTATTTCCAAGATGATATCCCATCGTTTCGTACCGTTTTTTTTGGTGATGGCGTCCATGGGGCTTACTGCCTGTGCCGATATGACGGTTCGCGTTAAAGATCCCCAGCTTGTTGCCGCGCCGGATAAAGTCGATGCCATGCTGGCGCAAGCGGCGGATAAAGCAGCCTCTTCGCTTGAAACATTGGCAGCGGTCGAACAGAAAAGAACGCCGTCCGCCTCTATCGCGCCTGTCACTGGCGCACCGCCGGAATTGATGCGCGCCATTACCGTTAACTGGATCGGTCCGGCGGACCAGATCATCAATACGCTGGCCAATCGCGCCGGTTATAAATTCCAGGTACTGGGTGAAATTCCATCAACACCGGTGGTCGTGTCCATCGATGTCACCAACCAGCCTTTGATCGAAGTTTTGCGCTCGGTCGGATTGCAGCTTGGCGCGCGCGCCGATGTTCGGGTTGATTCCGCCGCGCAGAGAATTGAATTGATGTATGCCCCGACTACAGGTGTCGGCGATGTCATCAATCCGTTGCCGATGGACGGCTTCAGGGTTCAGACACAGTGAGCGTTCCATCGATGACATTCATCCGCTCTGCCACATATTCCGCTTTGGCAATCTGTTTAGTGCTGACACCGTTTCAGGCGGCTTTGGCGCAAGTCGTGAACGATGCCACGAAGGATACAAGTATTTTCGGTGTCGGCGTCGATGCTGATCGCATAAAGAAAGACGACACGGTTTCGATCCCGCCGACCATCGAGCAGCTCAAAGAAATTCCCGGTCCGAAAGAGCTCAAAAAAGAAAATTCTCTGCCGCTTGATATTCGCAAAGAGGCTTTGAAAGAAGCAGCGCTTTCTTACGGCGCACGCGGCGGGCTTGCAACGCGTACTTATGAGATCGGCCAGCAACTGAAAAAACGCGAAAGCTACATGGATAAAATCTATGATTTTCGCCAGCTGTTAATCGCCGCGCCGTCAGGCTTGCAGATGGAACCGCCGATTATATCCGAAAGCCTCGATGCGCTTTTGATCGAAAATGACGGTCAGACAGCCGCTGTCTCCGATACGATTTACAACATCAGCAAAAACGTCCGCATCGTTTCCGCTTCCCGCAACTGGCGTCAGTATCTCGAGCGTCAATGGGGCGAGGTAGAGGAGCCGCCGGAAATCCTGCGCCCCGTCAATAATGAAGAGCGCGCATTATGGCGCGAACTGGTCGAGCAGGGCTGGGCCGAAGGCACTATTCAGGCCGATGAGATTTTCGAACAGGATCTGGCGACATTGAACGCCGACTTTAACGGCATGGTGCGCTATCGCAGATTACTCGCGCAAAATATGGTGTCGCCGCCTTTCGCGCAGCAGCTTGATCGTGGAGTTACCGGTGACGGTAATATCATGCGGATCGGCGACCGCGCGGTTTCGATTACAGAAGCTCCAAAACTTATTTCAGGATCAGAAACATGGCGGCCCGCAAGCCGGTAAGCCTTGTTAAAGGCGACCAGTCACTCGTTCAAACCTGGCCAGACGAACCGAACAGGTTTGTTGAGGATCACGTCGATCCGTTTCTTCTCTGGTGTGTTAAAAAAGGTACGTCGGATGTGACGATCCAGACGGACCGTCCTGTCTATACGGAAGTTCACGGGACATTATATCCGGCGACATTCCGCGTACTTGATTCCGCCGATATGAATGTCTTCCTGCATAAGATTTACGGCATCGATGCGACGGCGCGTCTGGCGTCCGGAACCGATCTCGACGTATCCTATGAAATTCGTCCTGACCGCTATAGCCGTGTTCGCTTTCGTGTGAACATTACGCCGATTCTGGCGCGTGGGCGCGACGCCGCGCAGATCACTATGCGGGTTTTGCCATCAGAGCCGCCGAAGATGAGCGACATGAATATCGAGCAGCAAATCATCGATAATTTCGCGCCGCGCCAAGGTATGATCGTCGTTACGGGCCCGACCGGTTCGGGTAAGACGACATTGCTTGCCGCCGGCATGCGCATGCTTTTGGAGCGTCCTGTCGGCTGCGGTAAAATGCTCACCTATGAAGCGCCAATCGAATTTACCTACGATACGATTCACTCGCCGCGCTCTCTGGTTTCGCAAACGGAAATTCCAAGACATTTGCCGGACTTTGCGGCAGGCGTCCGGAACGCGCTGCGCCGCAAGCCGCAAATTATTCTGGTCGGTGAAGCGCGTGACAAGGAAACGATTTCTTCGGCTATAGAGGCGTCTCAAACGGGACACGCGGTTTATACAACGACACATACGACCGGCGTTGCCTCCACCATTCGCCGGATGGTATCGGCTTTCGACCGCATGGAACGCTCCGAGCGCGCTTATGCCCTGATGGAAACTTTGCGGATGGTGGTAACGCAATCGCTAGTGCCTAAGATTAATGGCGGGCGGATCGGCGTTCGCGAATGGATGATTTTCCCTGACGAAGTACGCGAGAAGCTTCTCGATATGGATTTCGAACAATGGAGCGTCGAAATTCAGCGTATGATTCCGTTTTACGGCCAGACAATGAGCAAAAGCGCCAATATCGTCTTTGAAAAAGGCCTGATCGATAAGCGGCATTACCTTTTGTTGAGCGCATCTACCGGTTCGTGATAGACTAAGTCACATGGCAACCAATATTTCCGATGTTAAAGAGCAGCTGAACTGGCACTGGAGAAATTCCATGCGGCCTGTCCGGTTTTTTGCACTTGATGCACGGGCGGCGATGCCACTTTGTTTCCTGCTGCCTTTTCCGCGCTGGTCGACGCTTATTCTGGCAGTGTCGGTTATTGTTTTCTTCGTATTTCTCGAGAAAAGGGGACTGACTTTCCCTTCGGCCATGCGGGCGATCAGGGGGCTTATCTTCGGCGACCGCCGTCCGGCCCTGATGACCTTCAAATACCGCAAATTAAAAGATTACGGCTGATCCCGTCTTTTCATCTTAAGGCGTGCGAAACCCTCATTGTTTGCTTGAGTTTTAACGCGTCTGGCCTTATTTTTAGCTTCACTTTCAATAAATACGAAAACAGGCGCTCCGCATGAACCGCAAGATACTATTTTTGACAACGGCTATAATAGCGGGTCTGTCTGCAACATCGGCAAGAGCCGGGTTTGAATGGAATCCGCCGCCTGCAAAGCAAGCCGCAGCTTCGCCTGCGGTTCCTGCGCCGTCCGGATCGTCCGATACGCTGGGTCCTTTGACACCGATGCCGGGCGAGCCTGCGCCAGTCGTAAAAGTTGAGCAGGTTTCCGAAGCCGACATCATGGATAACGGCACGCAAATGCCGCCGGTCACTTCGCGCGCTGGCATGAAAAGCATTGGTAACGCGCCGCAGCCGCTGGAAAACATCGAATCGGAAAATTTACCGGTGCCGAATCAAAACAATTCAGGTGAAAATATTTCATGGTCCCAGCCGCAAACTTCCGCTGTCGTTGAAGGTTTCGGTAAAGACATTCCCTTAGCCGTTGCCATGCAACAAATCGTGCCGTCAAATTATGTCGTTTCCTATCAAGGCGGCGTCGACCAAGGCAAGCCTGTCACATGGAATGGCGGCAGCGTATGGACGAATGTTGCCAGCGACATGCTGAAAAGCAGCAAATTGCATGGGGTGATGTCCGGTAACACGATCACGATCGCTGACGGCGTTGGCGCTGATTTGCAAATGCAAGCGCCGCCTTCAGTCGTTTCACCAACTGTTTCAGATGTACCGATGGCGATGGCCGCGGGCGGCAGGCCGATACTCGATATGACACAGCAAAAAAACTGGACGGCGCAGGCCGGTCAGAGCCTCCGCGAAACGCTGCAAAACTGGAGCGGCAGTGCCAATGTCGAGCTAGCATGGCAAGACGCGAAAGACATGCCGATCAGCTCCGCTTTTTCTTATAACGGAACATACGATCAGGCCGTCGATGCATTGTTGTCGCTTTATAGCGGCGGTGCGAACGAACCCAAAGGCAAGTTATACCCAAACCTTCCTGAAGGCCCGAGCGTTCTGGTGATCGGATCTAATTAATATTATTGGCTGATATTTCCGGCGCTGCCCTGAATTACCCAGCGGCCGCCCGTTTGCGAGATCGATTGGATTTGGCCGATGCCGGTAATGCTGTCGCCAACACGCACGGTTTGAAGTTCTGCCTGTCCTGATTTACCGACCATAGCTTCGCCCGGGCGTGCGCCTCTTAATTCCCATTTCGCCGTTGTTGCAGACTTCACAGGTGAAGCTTTCTTTTTAGGAACGGATTTTTTAACGACGACTTTTGAAGGTTCATCATCATAGCTGGTGACAGTTTGCGTTCTTGGAGCAGGATTCTCGGTCAGCTTTGAAACGCGCTTTTCAAGACGCTCTACAGCGGTTCTCAGTTCGGCAATATCCGGTGAATTGGAACCGGAAGCTGAAGTCGGCTGCTCATCGATTTTTTTCTCGAGCGATTCCATGCGGTTGATTAATTGATCAAGCTTCGATTGCAGTTCAGGGTCTTGTGCCGCAACGGGAGACGATATTTCTGTAGCTTGTGGAAGAGTGGCTGTTTCCGCCGGCAAGGTCTCTGCTTTTTTTATCTGGTCGATATTCGGCAGATTTTGCGGAGCTGGTAATTCCAGAGACGCTTCTGCTTGAGGAGCTAATGGCGCAGCTTCCATCGGGGCTGTCATGCTCGGGCCTTGATCCGGCAGCGAGGGCGCGGTCTGCGCAGTTTGATCCAGTATGGCTGGATCGTTCATAAAGCCTTGCGAATTTGTGTCATTGGAAAGAGGAGGAGATGTTTCCGGTGCAGGTACATCCCCGTTTTGCAGGGAGCCTAATTCGCTTGCTGTTGAAGAGTCTTGCTGCGGTGTCGCAGGAATAGAAGCTGTTTCCTGCGGTGTGCCAAGGTCAGGATTGGACGGGGTCGATCCGCCTGAAAACATCGACATCAATACGACAACGGCAATAATGCCCGCAATGCCAAAAACCACAAGATTAAAAACAGAAAATTTCTTTTTCGGTTTTGTGGCCGGCTGGGCCTGGGTGTCTTCCCAGTTCTCATCGTCGAACGATTCTTCGTCATAGACATCTCCCAGATCGTCCTGATCGAGAAGTTCGTCGTCTGTAAAGTCCTGATTGTCTAGATCGTTAGGGTCGTTTGCTGTCATGTCTTGCCTTGCCGTTTCAACTCTGGATTACCTATTGTTGAGATAATCCTGCGTTGAGAAAATAGTAGATGATCTGCCGCTATTGTTATTTGTGTTCGTATTGTAAGTGTTGGCGCCTTGGGTGCCGTTCGACGCGCCTTGTAAATTTTGCGCGCCTTGCAAACCTTGCAACAAGTAAAGCGGAGATTGCTGCGGGTTTGTTTGCTGAAATTGTTGTTGCAACAAATTTTGCTGCTGTTGCTGTTCCCTGAGCGTTCTTGCCGTTTCGGGATTGTTAGAGCCGGCCAAGAGATCCTGATCTGTAATCGGCGTCATAAAGAGGATACCCATCGGCGTTCCGGCGCGCACGCGAACCAGAGGCTGTGTGTTGTCGCCCTCTTCCTCGAGAATTTCACCGACACGCTCTCCTGCTTTTTCAAGACCTGCGGCCACTTGTTCAGGATAATCGATTGTAGGTTCGTCCTGAACGACGACGTCACCGGTTACAATAGTCGTTGTGCCCTGTTTCTCCGAATAGGCTTCGGCCACGCCTTCGACAAAATCGGCGGCGGCTGGAAGGATAATACGTTCCCAGTATCTGTTGTCGATGTCAGTTGCCATACCGGTCAATGTCGTGTCCGGATCAAGCGCATAGGCATCGATCGGAATGCTGACGCCTTTTTTATTGATCAAAGTTCTGAATTGCAGCACCAGATATTTTTCCGAACGCTGGAACGTGCCAAGGACGCGGCTACCGTTGAAAGGTCCGGAGACGATCATGGCGACGATCGGGCCCGGAATATCCGAATTGGCTTCGATCAAAAGCTGGCTGTATTCAATGGCGCCGGCAGGAAGAATGACTTTTGCTGGCGGGCCGGCACTGATAAGGCCGGAATTGGGGTCGTTCAATTGCTGGCTGGCCTGACCGGACGCGCCGTTTTGTTGCTGCAATTTTTGCTGCGCATCTAACAATTGCTGCAAATCTGTGATCTGCATCGATTTCAGATTTTCAATCTTCTTACCTGACAGAATTTGCGTCATTTGCGCGTTCATCTGGGTAACAAGATTCGTAATCGCCTGCGCTTTAGCAGGATCCTGAACTTCCTGTTGTACTTGTGCCTGCTCCGCTTTCAAACGCTCGTCTTGAATTTGACGCCATTTCAGCAATGGATCCTCGGCATTCGCTTCATCTGCGGGAAGTTGCAATTGCTCTTTGCCGGTCTCGATGGGCTGCGGCATAAAGCTTGTGCCTTGCTTTTGAGATTCTTCAAGGCCGGTCTGGTTGACCTCTTCAATTACCTGTTTCATTTCAGGCGAAAGATCGGCGGTGCCGGCCGCCTGTTTCAAGTCGTTGCCGCCGGTTACGTTGGAACTTGGTGCTTTTACATCCGATCCGCCGAATAGAGTGATAGCGCCGACGATCACGAGAAGTCCAGCCACGACAAGGCCGATCTTAACAGCCGGATTTTTCTTGATCAGATCGGACAGGGAACCTCTTTCGGTTTCCTGATCGAATTCACCGAAATCCGTATCGAGATCGGTATCCGCAGTGTCGAAATCATCGTTGAGATCGTCTTTATTATTCATCGGATGTATCGGCTTTCTTTAATTGCGCACGGACCATCTTACCTTTGTCTGACAGCAAGAGGACGGGTGTGAATTTCATCGCATAGACATTCGTGCCATCGGCGGAGCGAACGGATGAATCCCATGCCGGGGAAAGAAGGGTATACGGTGTTCTGACATAGGTAACGCCGCCCGATTCATAGGCGGTTGTACGGCCATCGATACCATCGACTTTAAGTTTGCTGGCAGAAGTCGGGGGAACACCTTCAAGAATGGTCGTGAGGGACTGGTCGCCCGCCGTTGTCGTAACCTGACGCTGGATCGGCGGGGCAATGCCATTCGGGCCGAGCTCGGCAATCTGCACGTCGGCGCGGACCTGAACGCTCTTGCGATCGGTCAGCATGGTAAAAATAACGGGCGGATTAAGGCCGACCAGACGCATCGAAACATTGCCGAAAGCGAAATCGGCCATCGGCGTAATGCGCAGCATGTTAGAGCCTGTCTCCGGTTGCAACACTTCGAAATTGCCAGCCCAGCTAATATCCTGTATCGGCCAAGGCTGGCCGGACGCATCAACGATGCTTAAGGTGGTCACATGGCCGACAGCTGTTTTAATCTCGACCGGAGGAGTTCCCGGCTCGAGCGAAATGGTCTGGAATGTCGATTCAGGTTTTGGATTTGGATAAATAGGTGTCTGAACAGCTTGCTGGGTTTCGTCATACATTTCCAGCAATTTGCGGATCTCGTCGGTCTTCATCGGCATCAGGCCGCTGGACGCCGCGCCGAAAGCCTGTTGGCGAATCTCGGCTTCTTTTTGTTCGTCCGTTTTACCTTCCGGCAAATCGCTAAGCGGCAAATCCAGTCCCGGCGGCGCTTCGAGCGGCGGGGCGGAAACTTCCTGCGCGTTATCTGTGTTTTGATTTCCTGTCAGTCGGTCAAGAATGGCTGAAGAAGGAAGAGAATTTGTGGCTTTTGTCAGGACATTGGGTTGTTGCGAAGGTTGCACGGCTTGAGTAGTGGTCGAAGTTGTCGCCGGTGCTGTAGCCGTATCCGGCTGTGATAATTCTATGTCGCCGGTGCCCTGAAGACTGCTTTGCTGGTCGAGGCTGGAGACAGGATCAGCTGGAGCTTGCAAAGTAGCCGGGGACGGCGTTTGAGTTGTCGCGGCGGCTTGCGCGGATGCGGCCTGTGCGAAAGCGGGAAGATTTGCCATGGCGGTTGAAGCCAGAAAAGCGGTAATCCCGGTCAGCAGGATACGATTTAAATTTTTACCAGTCTCGGTCATCTACACACCAGGGGAACATAGCCCATATTATTGCGACAGCTTTTCCGAAAGACCATAGCTTTTTCAATGATTAAAGTCATCTATCAAATACAATCAAATAATTAAACGGCGGGCAAAAACTTTATCATAGCTTTATCTTGGTTGGGCGATCCATTGCTCGATGCCGACGCCATTGGGACTTTCGAGTTTGGAAACCCTCACGATCAAAAGTGTCAGCACAAGATTATCCGCCCGTTTCAAAGACCCTGCCTGATAGGTGATAACCATTGGCAACTCAACTTGCCACTGGTAGCGGCCATTGACGATACCTTCTGAAATCAAAACAGGTGCGCTGGTCGGGGCGGCTGTCAAAACCTGCTGGTTCTGCTCGACTGATTCCATAATTCTGGATTTTTCAAGCGCAGTCGTGAAACTCGCCCAGCCAATACGGGTAAAATTACGCGACGCTTCCTGAAGGCGGCGACGATAATCATGGAAACCAAATGTCATAACTTCGGTGGCAGCCTGGGCGGTCCATGACATAAGCGCCGGCGTGCTTAGATTCGGCTCATTCAATGACACCATGGGGACTAAACGCCCGTCATTGGTCGTGGCGAAATAACGATCTTGCGGCTTATTGGTGGAAACTACATAGAACATCGCTAAAATAAGGCCTATTATGACAACGCCTTCCAGCAGAGCTATCTTAAGAAGAGTGCGGTATCCGTCGCGGTAAAACTCATTGCGGATGACGACAGCGCCCAGTCCACCGGCTACTTCTTCGCCGTCAGCCACGGGGATTTCAGGTTTGCCCTTTCCACTCGAAGGGCGCGGACCGGATGAAGCCGTCTTGCTGGCGGGTCGGGCTGGGTTGGCAGGGACATCAGACATAACAGATCTCTTGGATTGACACTTAATATATCATAACGGTGAATCGGTTTGGAAATCTACCAGAGATCGGGCGCAGCGCCTAGAGAAGATGACTTAAATATCGGATACTTATCAGGTTCTGGCCTTTTATCAAAAACTCGTGCTAGAATAATCGCATTAGACAGCGGCGCTAAAATCCGCTGACCGAGGGTGTATAGTTTGAAACAAAAAGCCAGCAAGCCTGACCGAAATATCGTCATGAGCCTGAAAAAAGCTCTGCGGGTTGGTGTAATGAGCCTGACTTTTCTATTTTTTTCCGCGCCGGTTCCAGCCTCGGCGACGACCAATTTCACTCGCCACCCTTTCTGCAGCAAAGCATGCCCGAATTGCTGCCCGAATAATGGACCAAAAATTATTTTGGAAGAACAATTCAGGGGAACGGCTGGGGCGAATTCATTGAATAAACGCTATCTGGAAAATTTATGGCCGTTGATCGAGTCGAAGATAGTTGCGATTTCCAATGATATAAATAAGGCGATCCAGCTTCAAACCACCAGTCGCGGCAGTTTTATGAACGGGCAAAACACGAATGCCTCGATTGCCGCCGTCCAGAAAGGCGCGGCGTCTGCCGCCAATAAATATTCCGGCAGTGAAGCTTTATGCCGTTTTGCTACTTTGTCTCAGGGGCTCGCCGCAAGTGAAGCCGATACCGAAACGATTAAATTCCAAATGGCCAAGCAATCCATCGACCGCCAGCTATTGGTGCAAGGCATGGCTTCCTCCGTAAATATCAAGGGCGATGACAATAAAAAAGGCGTATCCCGTGGCCAGGATGCCGATAAATACGCACGCTGGCTGCAATATAAATCTTCCTTCTGCGATCCGAGCGATTACAGTCAGGGACAAGGAAGCGGCGGCGTCTGTCAGGGATCCAGAGATGTTCTCTATAATAAAGACATCAATTTCGGCATGACGGTCGCGTCGCCTTTGACTCTGGATATCGGTCCGGAAGGAAATAGCGACGATACAGCAGCCATTGACGCCTTGGCGGATAATTTATACGGACATGATCTGATCAATAACGTGCCGAATGTCACATCCGGACTGAGCGGAGACGGTATCAGCGAAGAAATGCGCAAATATATGCTTCTTCGCTCCGTTATCGCCAAACGCGCGGTTGCCGGTAATTCATTTTCTTCACTGGCGGCTTTAAAAGCAAAAGGAACGCCGGCCAGCGCGACCTATACAAAAAACCTGATGATCGAGCTTGGTATATCCAAGCAGCAGGCCGAAGCATTTGTCGGCGAGAACCCCAGCTATTACGCCCAAATGGAAGCCCTGACGCGCAAACTATATGAAAGCCCCGTTTTCTACGCCAATCTGATGGAAGGCTCCAGCAATGTCGATCGCCAGCAAACGGCGATGAAATCGCTCGAGCTTATGCAGCAAAGAGATATTGCGAAATCGATCCAGCGCAGTGAAATGTTGATGGCGACGCTTCTTGAAATATACCTGTCGCGCTCGCAAGGCGGCATGGACAAGCAACTGGTGAAAAGCCAATGATAGTTAAAGGCTATAAAAAGATATCTTTGATTGTTTTGACGTTTACGGTTTTAGCGAGCGCTATGCCGGCGCATGCGCAAAATATTGCGGATGCCTGTACCCGAAATGTTGACGGGAATTGCGGATCAACGAAAGACAATCTGAAATTATATATGGACATCCATCGGCGCGGCGGCGGGGGCAAGGATTCCTATCTTTTCAAAACCTATTGGGAAAAAACCATCCAGCCGGGACTGAAGGCGGTGGAATATAACGTCAAGCAAGGCATTATCCGTCAGGCGACAGCGCTGGGCACATTCTTGCAGGCGCAGGAAAATAACAGGTCTATCTCCAGCCTTCAAAAAGGAACCGCCGAGGCGGCGCGTAATTATCTGCCGAGTGAATCGCTTTGCCGTTTCGGGACTTTAAGTCAAAGCCTGGCCGCCGATGACATGAAGAGCCGGATTTCTCAGGCTTCATCGGCAACAGGCAGTATGCAACGCGAAATTGGCGCACGCGGAACCGCTGCGCAAGCCGGCGCGGCGAACGATCTGGCGATGAGGATGGAAGAAGTCATCAAGGAGACTTGCGGCGGAGAGCCGGGTCTGACCCTGATGTGCGGAACGAATCCGCAGCGGAGTTTCGCCGATGTACCGCGCGATCAGCGTATCAACAGCGATCTTAATTTCGCCCGCACAGTCGATAGTGTGGGTACGCTGAATACAAGCTCCTCCGGCGAAGACGGAACGGCTGAAGAACAAAGTCTCACTCTTTTGGGATATAATTTATACGGTCACAAACAAATGTCGGGAAGACCGACGCCCGGTCAGATGAAAACGCCCAAAGGTGAAAATACCTATCGGCAGGTTAGATCTGTGGCGGGCGCGCGCGGCGTAGCGCAAAACAGTTACGCCGCCATCACGGGGATGAAAAGCAAGGGTAGCGGCAAGGGCAAGGAATATTTCCAGGCTTTGATGAAACAGCTCGGCGTTGGGTCAAGTGGCCTGACATACGCTATCGATGACAACCCCAGCTATTCGGCGCAAATGGAAGTGCTGACCAAGAAACTTTATCAGGATCCGACTTTCTATATCAATCTGATGGAAGGTAAAACCAATGTCGCGCGCCAAAGCGCCGCCATGGCGGGGATCGAGGTCATGCAGGATCGTGATCTTTATAATTCGATGAGGCGTTCGGAAATGCTACTGGCCCTTCTGGTCCAGCTTCAATCACGCAAAACACTGGACGACATCGTGGAAGAACGATGAGATCGGCGAGGAAAGAATGAAAATAAAAATCTGGATTCTCGGACTGTTGGTAGCGGCGGTCATTCTGCCTTTCAAGGATGCCAACGCTCTCGGCTCGACAGCATGCGCAGGCTGTTGCACTTGCACGGCGATCAGAAACGCCATCAAGGCGGAAATCGACCTGCATGAAAAATGGCTGGTCGATACATTCTGGAAGAAAAAAATGGAGCCGGCGCTGGTATCCATGTCGAATGACATCAATAAAGGCCTTGTCAATCAATCGACCCAGCTTGGCAGTTTCGTCAATGCGCAAGGCCAGATAGAAAAACAACGCATGTTGCAGGAATTGACGGCGGAAACAGCTGGCAATTATGCGCCGAGCGAGCAGCTGTGCCGCTATGGCAGTTTAAGCCTGAGCCTTGCCGCATCGGAAGAAAAAGCACGGACGAATCGTTTGTTTCTAATGGACAGATCCTTGTCTCGCCAGCTTGGTCAGACCAATACGGCGGCAGCGGGGGGCAGTCAGGATGATATTAAGGCGAGAACCAGAAACGTCCTGACGCGCTATTGCGACAAGGCGGATAATGGCGGAGAAAACTCCAAGCTTTGCCAGACCAATGGCGAAGACCGGTTTTTGAATGCCGATATCAACTATGTGAAAACTTTTGATTCCAAGTCGACGCTCGATATTGATTTTGGCAACTCAGGCGCTGTCGCGACGGATGATGAACAGGATATTCTGGCGCTGGCCGACAATATTTTTGCCAGTGACCTTTTCCCGAGACCCAAGACCGGCGACTTGCAAGGTGATGGCGCTTTGAACGATGCACGCCTTGCCGTCATGGATATGCGGGCCCTGGTTGCCAAGCGCAGCGTGGCGGAGAACTCTTTCAATACGCTCGTCTCGATGAAGGCCCGCGGAAGCGGCGCGGATTCTTCGGGCAAGGCGATAGGCTCCACGCCCTATGTCCAGAATATCATGAAAGAGCTGGGCATCAAGGATACGGATATCGACACATATCTTGGAAAAGCGCCAAGCTATGATGCACAGATGGAAGTGCTGACGAAGAAGCTTTATCAAAGCCCTTCTTTCTATATCAACTTGATGGAAAACCCGACTAATGTGGACCGTCAATATGCGGCGATGCAGTCTTTCGGGTTAATGCAGCAAAGGGATATTTTTGACAGCATCATTCGATCTGAAATGCTTTTATCGCTGATTGTCGAGCTGGAAGTTGCCAAGTATCAGGATGATGCGCAAGCCTTGATGGACAGGAATTAAATAGCGGATGATTAAAAACCTGCCCCGTATTTTATATATCTTGCCAATGATGGCGGCATTTCTTTGCGCCGGTGCGATGCCGGCACAAAGCGCGGCTTTTCTAAGCGTGCAAGGACAGGGCATGGCGCCCAATCAGGCGGTGACGTTGTCGACGGGGCCAAAGCAAAATTTCAGTGTTACCTCCTCTCCGACCGGAAGCGTTTTATTTAACAAGCTAAAATACGCGCCGGATAATAATCTTTCTTTTACGCTGTCGTATCAGGTCAAAAGTGCCGGCAATAAAACCGTATCCAATAATATTTTAATTTCTATCGATCCGTTTACCGGAACCGTGGCCGTGCGCGGTAATGCAACGCGGGCGGCGAGTATCGTCGTCAATGTTTCCTCAGAGGATTCGCAGGCCTTGATCGCCAATCAAAATGGTTATTTCGCCGGGTCGGCAAGATCGATCAAAAGTTTGATCGATGAGCCGTCCCGTATCATGGCGAATATCATCAATGTCGAGGAAAATTGCTGTCCGCGCACGATGAGGCCTTTCGCGCCGGTCTCGATCGTCATTACAAGCCAGCCGGAAAAAAAGGCTGATTTGAAAATAATCGAATCCTTTGAAACCGCTTTGATCGATGTCTCGCTTCCCCCTGCTGCTTATGGCGTCGACGTGCCGCCAAAAATGATTGAAGAAAGCTGGATCACCGGCGCCCATCAACTCGGCAATCAGCTCAATCAGGCGATTCAGCGGCAAACGACGATGATCGGTTCATTTTTTCAATCGCAGGCCCAGAGCGGATCTATCCGCGCGATCCAAGAAGGGCAAGCGAAGGCCGCGCGCAATTACCTGCCCAGCGAGCCGCTTTGCCGCTATGGAAGCTTGAGCCAAGGCCTGGCCGCATCTGATATGGCAACGACCACGAATAAAGGGGCTTTGATGAGTGCTCTTCAAAGCAATGAAATGAGATCGCTCAATACGATCAATAGCAGTAAGAATCCCAATCAAACATCGATGGGAAGTTTCAGGGGAAGCAATTGCGACCCGGCCAGCGGGAATTTTGCGCTAAATTGTAAGAAAAATAAGAGCGATACGCGGTATAACAAGGATGTCGACTACGCTAATTCCATAGATACGCCCCTGACGCTCGATGCAAGTTTTTCTGAAGACGCGGCAACCGATGTGTCATCCGATATTCTGACCATGGCTGAACATCTTTTTCCTTCCAGGCCGGCCAATAAAGGGCCGGATAAGGAAGGGTACATAAATAATAACAGCCAATTCAGATCGATACAGGCGATCCGCTCGGTCGCGAAAAACACGTTCGTATCCCAAATTGCCGAAAAATCGAAAGGCAGTGCAGGGTCCTATGAATTTATGAATAGACTGATGCAGTCGCTAGGCTTGACGGATGCCAATGCCAAATATCTTTTGGGCGAAAAACCGAGCTATTACGCCCAAATGGAAGTTTTGACGAAGAAGATCTTTCAGGCTCCGGCTTTTTATATCAATCTGGTGGACACGCCTTCCAATGTAAAACGCCAGAAAGCGGCAATTCAGGCGATCAAATTACAGCAGCAAAACGATTTCGCTCAGGTCGTAAAAAGGCGGGAGGTGCTGCTGGCCGTGCTTCTCGAGATGAAAATCAGGGAGCGGGAAAAAATGGTGAAACAGCGCATGACGCCTAGAACCGATACCGAAGCACCATAATTTCGGAAAATATGATGGCCTTAACTTTTCTTTAATGGGTTTGGCAAATAATTGAAGAAGATCAAGTTATATAAAATTTTAGATAATTTGCAAAAACGGCAAATTTCTGGTTTAATTAGTATAACTTAAAGTGCTGTTCAAACAGCCAGGGTGTGGAATGAATAGTAATTCTGTAAATACTAGACCGTCCTTTAAAAAGGCATTGATCGCGCTTCCGCTGATGCTGGTGGCTCTTCTGCATCCGGCCAGCGCCTATGCTGGCGGCATTTTCGATTTTCTGGACGATGTTGGCAACGGAGCCGGCAGTCTTTTCAATGGCATTAATGATGTTATCAGCGACGGCTTGAATATTGTCGGCGGTCTTTTCGATTCGCTTGGTCTTGGCTGGTTGTTTAACGATCTGATCAGCTGGTTGTTCGGCTCGGGTGTTTGTGGCCAGAGAATCGCTGGCGGTGTTGGCGAAGTCTTGTGTAACGTCGTTGTGTCGACTTCTTTATTGCCCGGCCTGATTACGGGTATCGCCTATGGCATGGGCCTTCTCTTGTCTGTCGTCGCGATCTTTAAACTCAAAGAACATGTAATCAATCCTGACCGGACGCCTTTATCGGATTCGATGAAGAGATTTGTTGCGGGCGGCGCTCTCTTTTCAATTCCTTCTGTCGTCGGTGCCGCCAGAGGGCTGATCGTCGGTGAAGATAACAATGTCCCATCTTATGATATGTCGGCTGGATTTGCCGGAACGCAATCTTCTTCCGGCGGTCTGGACAGCATGCTGTCCATGCTGGTGGCCGATATCTGGGAACCTCTGCAAATTCTTCTCTCTTCTTTTGCCTATCTGGCCGGACTTGTTTTCCTTGTCATCGGTATTGGCCGCTTGCTGAAAACAGCTCAGGAAGGCCCTCGGGGACCGGCAGGCGTTGGAACGATTATGACATTCGTGACCGCCGGCGTTTTGTTCTCGCTCGATAATCTGATGGGATCTTTCTCAATGTCGCTCTTCGGCGATAATGATGTCGCTACTTATGCGCTGCTCTCTGACACGACCGGCGACATCTATGTCGACCGTCATATCCAGGGCGTGATCAGCGCCGTACTGGGTTTTATGATCCTTGTAGGCTGGATTAGCTTTATCAGGGGATTTTTTATCCTTCGCGATGTCGCGGAAGGAAACGGACAAGCTTCGCTCATGGCGGCAACCACCCATATGTTTGGTGGAGCTATCGCTGTGAACCTGGGACCGATGATGAATGCGGTACAAAGCACTTTGGGTTTATCTGAATTCGGTATCTGCTTCGATACCGCGGGAGGATATTGCTAACCGAAAGCGGATTGAAACTCTTTGATTTTCTTCCCGTTTTCATATACACTATAAAAGCTTTTACTTTAAACGAAACTAGCAACGAGGAGGAAAACTCATGCTGAAACTTAACAAACTTATGGCCGTAACAGGCGCCGCTTTCACACTCGGCACAATCGCATCTACAGACGCAAACGCAACTGGTAATGGCGTTAATAGCGACGGTTCTTTCAACAAAATCGGTGAGAACATCATCGAAGGTATTTCCACACTTCCAGGTCTTCTGACAGGTTTGGCATACATGATGGGTCTTCTGTTCTCCGTTCTCGGCGTTCTGAAAATCAAAGATCACGTTGAAAACCCGACGCAAACACAACTGAAAGACGGCGCAATCCGTCTGGCAGCCGGTGGCGCTCTGTTCCTGATCCCTGTCGTTACAACTGCGATGCAGGATCTCGTTTCTACAGGTCAAGGCCCTGCTAATTTGCAAGCGGTCAATAAGATCACTTACACAACAAAATAAGGGTTTTATGACCTTATTACCCATTACGCTGGGGGTTGCTCAATCAAAGAGCAATCCCCAGATTCTTTCAAAAGGGTCTCTTTCAAAAGAGTCTCTTTCAAAAGGCTTGCCGGAAAAAGGCAGGTCTTCTGCTTCAATGCCCTCTATCATGACGGCGGAGCTAAAAAAATCGATCCTCGATCGTGATGACAATACTTGCCAGTGTTGCGGCTTTAAATCAGCGAAATATCAGGAAATACATTATATCGACCATAATCCGCAAAATCTGAGAACGGATAATCTGGCGACGACCTGCATTTTTTGCCATCAATGTTTCAATCTGGATTTAACGACTAAAATGCGCTCCGGCGTTTTGATCTGGCTGCCCGAGATCGAGCAAAGCGTATTGCATGATATCGCGCGCGCTATTTATGTTGCGCGTATCAGCCAGGGCCCGATGGCCGAAGCAGCACGAAAAGCCCTCGATGTTTTAATGGCGCGCCGCGAAGAAGCCCGTCGCCGCATCCAGACAGATGATCCATTTGTATTATCCATGGTTTTAAAGGATTTCCTGACGCCGCGTTATTATGCGGACAGGAATGCCAAGCTTGAAGGGATCAGACTTTTCCCTTTGGATCGGCGCATTATCAAGGAAGCCGATCTCGAATTTAATCAATTTCCGCAAATTCTCGCCTTCTGGCGTTCCAAAGACGGTCCGTTTGGCGGTAAAGCGCCAAGCATCTGGCTGGATCTTTATAGAAACGCGATGCTTGAAGCAATTTGATTGCTGTGATTTAGCCAGTGAGTGGTTGAGTGGCTAAGTTTTATTCAGTATATTGCTAAATCACTGACTTACTTAACAACTCACTGACTGACTCACTCACTCCATGAGCTTTTTCGAGAAACTTTTAGCGCCGTTCCAGTCAGCTCTTCGCCAGTCCGTGGAAAGCTTCATTCGTCTTGAAACGATGGACGATGAATTTACTCTCGCGGCGCAGGACGGCTCGCTCGTTTCCTATCTGAAGATCGACGGCAGCCGCCAGATCATCGGCGATGAGGAATACCGCTTTCTCGTCGAAGCATCGACGGTGAAAATCGGTGCCAAGTTCGACCGACAAGGGCAGGCCTTGCAAGTTTACTTTGTGCGCGATCCATCCCGCGTTAAATCCAATCTCAATAAGCTGATCAAACCTTCGCGCACGACAGCCGAAAATATCGATTTGGATGTTGATGATCTTTTACAGGAACGAATCAAAAATTTAAGTTCCATCCTGACCTATGAAGAATGCTATTTCGTTTTATGGACGCGTCCGTCCTCAATGACGAAAAGCGAATTACAGCGCGCGGCAAAAGACAAGCAGGCGCAAAATAAAAAATGGGTCAATGCCGGTTACGGACAAAATCCGCTGGCAGGTCTTGAGCCGCTGCGCACGCGCCATAAAAGTTATGTATCATCGATGATGGCGGCGCTGAATGAACTTGGCATGCGCGCAGAACTTCTGGAGGCGCATGAAGCCTTGCGCGCCGTCAAAAATAATTTGTTCCCGAATAAAAATTCAGATGAATGGAAGCCATCACTGCCTGGCGATCCGATTATGCCGCGCGCGCCGATGAGCCGCGTCGATTTATCCGATGTGGTATGGCCGCCGCTGCGAACGCAATTATCATCGGCGGATGCGCAGACCGTCGATGGCTCGGTTGTCAGGATCGGCGACATGCTATGGGCAGGAGCCGATATGACGCTCGGCCCGATGGAAGCTTCACCATTCCCGATGCTGCTGAACCGCCTTTACGACGCAAAAGTGCCGTACCGCATTTCTTTTATGATCGAAGGCGGTGGTGCCTATTCGACATCTTTCAAAAGCTTTGTTGCGACAATTATGTCGGTGACGAATGCGCTGAATCGCCAGATCAAATATTCGCTCGAAAATTTGCAGACGATTGCACGCTCCGAACCTGTCGTGCGTATGCGCGTATCTTTTGCGACATGGGGAGACAAAGATGAATATGATCTCGTCCGCGATCGTTTGTCTACATTAATTCAGTCAGTCGAAAGCTGGGGCTATGCACAGGTAAGCGAAGTTTCCGGCGATCCGCTGGATTGTGTTATGGCGTCGGCTATGGGAATTCATTGTGCAGGTACCGCGCCTGCCGCCATTGCGCCAATGCGCGAAGTCATGAAACTTTTACCGTGGCAAAGGCCGTCGAGCCCATTTAACACAGGGTCGATTTTGCTGCGCACGCCGGATGGAAAAGTCTGGCCGTATCAAACCGGATCAAATTTGACGACGACATGGTTCGATCTCATCTTCGCGCAGCCGGGTGCCGGTAAATCTGTACTCATGAACGCGCTCAACCTTGGCACTGTTTTGTCGCCGGGTCTAAGTAAGCTTCCCTATGTCGCGGTTATCGATATCGGTCCGTCTTCGTCCGGTCTTATTTCTTTGATCAAGGAAGCCTTACCGGAAAACCGCCAGCATGAAGCTGCATATTACCGTCTGCAAATGAGCCGCGAATATGCGATCAATCCTTTCGATACTCAGTTAGGTTGCCGCGCGCCGCTGATTGACGAGCGAAGTTATCTGGTCGAGCTTTTGATTCTTCTATGTACGCCACCGGGTCATGACAAGCCGTATGACGGAATCCAGCAACTGGCTGGTCTCGTCGTCGATGAAATGTATCGCTGGCGGGACGACCGAGCCGCCAATGCCGAGCCGCGCCCTTATCTGCCAAGGTTAGATGCAACGATTGACGAGGCGATCGTCAAACACGGAATTCATTTGCCGGCTGATCCTTACTGGTGGGATGTCGTTGACCGCATGTTCGATATCGGAGAGTACCGTATCGCCAATCTTGCGCAGCGTCATGCCGTGCCATCCTTATCGGATGCGATTACCGCCTCGCGCCGCCCGCAGATCAGAACGCTTCTCGAAGAAACCTCGGTAGGATTTAGCAGCGAATCTATCATCAGCGCGTTCGAGCGGATGATTACCTCGGCGATCCGTGAATATCCGATTATGTCGTCCGTTACACAGTTTGAAATAACGGATGCGCGGGTTTGCTCGCTTGATTTGATGGACGTATCGCCACAAGGCGATGATACGGCGGACCGCCAAACATCGATCATGTATATGCTGGCCCGATACGCGCTGGTGCGCAGCTGGTGGGTAGGGCCAGAAGCCTTGCCGAGTATTCCTGAAAAATACCGTCATTATCATGAGATGCGTTTGCAGGATGTGGCTGAAACGCCAAAACGCCTATGCTATGACGAATTTCACCGTACCAGTAAATCGCATTCAGTGCGGGCGCAAGTAATCCGCGACGTTCGCGAAGGCCGTAAGCGCGGCGTGCAAATCGTCCTCGCGTCGCAGCTCCTCGATGACTTTGATAAAGACATGGTCGATCTGGCAACGGGCGTCTGGGTGTTGGGTACTGCCGTTTCCGATAAGGCGGTTGACGAGATCAAGGAACGTTTCGGCCTGTCCGATACGGCCAGAAACGTCATTCGTTATCGCCTGACCGGCCCAAGAGCGGGCGGTGCGCCGGCGCTTCTTATTCTCGGCACCAATGAAGGTCGTTACGAACAGCATTTGATTAATACCATGGGGCCGATCGAATTATGGGCGGTTTCGACATCTTCCGAGGACGTGGCCATTCGCAATCGCTTGTATGGACGTATCGGGGCAGGACGTGCGCGGCAAATGCTGGCGGCGACTTTCCCGGGCGGATCGGCGCGCAGCGAACTGAAGCGCCGCATCATGATGCGCGCCTCATCGGGTGAAGCGCGAAACGCCGCAGCAAGTGCCGTCATTGAAGAAATCGTCGATGAATTGGTGCAAGCCTCTGTCAAAAGGTTTTCTGAAACCGGAGAGGGATGACGATGGCGGATAGTCAAGATAATCTCCCCGCAAAAAAGAAACCTGTCAGACCAGCAGATCCACGAAAAAGGGAATTGAAATCCGCCAAGAGAAAAGGCGGCGTTCCGATCCTTGAGAAAAAAAACAAAAGCAAGAAATGGTGGTGGATAGGAGGGGGTTTTGTCATAGCCTTTTTTGCCGCCGTATTCCTGACGCCGCGCATTGGCACAATCCATTACGGGATTTGCAAAACCTATCTAGAGCTTCACGATCCCTATCCAGAATTTCTGGAATATGTTCAAGGCTATGACGATGGAACATTGGTGGTTATCGACTATAATCGCACCGATGGATTTGGGCAGCGGACCTTAAATCAAATTCGCTGCGTCTTTAAAACCGAGGGGAATATCAATGAAATTTCCCGTATCGATGTAAACGGAAAATCCAATATCTACGAAATGGAGGATCCAAAGCAGGTTGAAAAATTCAATCTCGGTATATCTGCTATCTTGAAAAACAAACCGAGCCTTATGATGCCGAAAGGTTTTCCTGAAGATATCAAGGATTATAAGTAATTATTTTTTTATCCATTCAATGGCGGCAGGTAAATCTTCCGCTTTTTCGAATTCATGGAATTCACCGCCTAAAATAGGCATCCGGAAATCCCATCTTTGCGACACGCTTTTCGGGGGATTTATAATGGCCGTTTTTTCAATTTTTTTTGCATATTCATTAAAAGTTGAAAAGTCTATATCGGCCGCTTTCTTTTCCCAGCCTATGAAATTTTCAGGGTCCGGATAGAAAAACAAAAGTCGTGCCTTGCCAAAATCCTGTAATATTTGCTTGAGGCTTTTTAGATATATTTCAATATAGTATTCATAGGTCACAAGACCCCGGACCTCTATGCATAATAGATTTCCTTCGCTTTCCGGCATGATTTTATTTTGCTGTTTCATGTTTCACCTTTAAGATTTTACCCATGACAAAGCCTTGTCGAATTCGGCATCCGTATAAAATTTAAGCTCTCCTTTTAAGAGAGGCCGCAAGGTTTGCCAGCGAATCAAAACCCGTTCCGGCGGGTTGACGAGGGCAATTTTTTTGGCAAATCCTCCAATTTCGGTCATGGTTTCAAGGTCCTGCGCCGCGGCGTCCAGATCCCATCCCACAAAAGAAGGCTTGTAGGAAATCAAGAGATTTAATTCTCCGTACTGGTCGATCAATTTACGAACTGAAGGTTCAAGAATACCGGTATAGTTTTCAAGCGATACCCTGTCGGCAATCTCGATGCATAAGGTTTTACCTTCACTTTCGGGTAATATGCGGTTTTGCGTCTGACCCATGCAGCTCCTATGTCACTCCTTGAATATTACAGCTATAAAACGTATAGAGTTTCCAATGAAATTGCTAACCTATGCAAGTATAAAACTTGTATTTTATTTATAATTGCGCTTTCTAATATTTAGAAAGTTGATATTGCACTGAACAAAAGAGAATAAAATGCCTGAAGCCGCCGCCCTATCTGATGCCTCGATTGTCATTACCCTGCCGGATGGAAGTACGCGGACCTATGCAAAAGGCGTAACAGGTCTCGAGATCGCCGAATCCATTGCAAAGTCGCTGGCAAAAGCCGCTGTTGCTATTCGCATTAACGGGCAACTCAGCGATCTGTCCTTGCCCATCGAACAGGATGCCCAGATTGCGCTGATCAAGCGCGAAGACGATGCGGCGCTTGAACTGATCCGCCATGACTGCGCGCATGTTTTGGCTGAAGCGGTGCAAAAACTTTTCCCGGGCACGCAAGTGACGATTGGTCCGAATATCGAGAACGGGTTCTTCTATGACTTCTATCGTAACCAGCCTTTTACGACGGAAGATTTCGACGCCATCGAAGCCGAGATGCGCAAGATCGTCGAACGCAGCAGTCCGTTCACCCGTGAAGTCTGGAGTCGTGAAGACGCGATCAAGTTTTTCAAAGACAAGGGCGAGAACTTCAAAGTCGAACTGATCCAGGATTTGCCTGAAACTGAATCCATCAAAATTTATAAACAAGGCGAATGGCTGGATCTCTGTCGCGGTCCGCACATGCCGACGACAAAAAATGTCGGCACAGCTTTTAAATTGATGAAGGTTGCGGGCGCTTACTGGCGCGGTGATTCGAATAAAGCGATGCTGACGCGTATTTACGGTACGGCATGGAGAACGGCTGAAGAACTGAAAGCCTATCTGCATCAAATCGAAGAAGCGGAGAAACGCGATCACCGCAAGCTGGGCCGCGAGATGGATTTATTCCATATGCAGGAAGAAGCGCAGGGCTCCGTATTCTGGCACCCGAGGGGCTATACGATCTGGCTGTCGCTTGAATCCTATATGCGCCGCCGCCTGCAACAAGCCGGTTATGTCGAAGTAAAAACGCCACAATTGATGGATAAAAAATTCTGGGAGCAATCCGGCCACTGGGATAAATATCGCGACGGCATGTTTATCGTGCCCGATGAAATTCCATCCCTTGAGGAAGGAAAGCCGATTGTCAGCGAACACGCATTCGATCATTTAATGGCGCTCAAGCCAATGAACTGTCCGGCGCATGTCCAGATTTTCAAACAAGGCATTACGTCTTATCGCCAATTGCCGATCCGTATGGCGGAATTCGGTTGCTGTCACCGTAACGAAGCGCATGGCGCTTTGCACGGGCTGATGCGCGTGCGTCAGTTTACACAAGATGACGCCCATATTTTTTGTCGCGAAGACCAAATTGAATCAGAGAGCATCGCTTTCTGTGAATTGACCAAGGCGATTTACAAAGATCTTGGTTTTAACGACTACGTCGTCAAGCTGGAAACGCGGCCGGAAAAACGCATCGGCTCGGACGAGCTTTGGGACAAGGCAGAAGCGGGTCTGCAAAACGCGCTCGACAAGCTTGGTATGAAATACGAAATCTCCCCGGGCGATGGTGCCTTCTACGGCCCGAAACTCGCCTTTATCATTCGCGATGCCATTGGCCGTGAATGGGGCTGCGGCACGTTGCAACTAGATTTCAATCTGCCGGAGCGACTGGATGCAAATTATATCGGCGAAGACAGCTCGCGCCATCGCCCTGTTATGCTTCACCGCGCGGTCCTCGGTTCCATCGAACGCTTTATCGGAATTTTGATCGAAAACTATGCCGGTAAATTGCCGCTCTGGCTCGCGCCGACGCAAGTCGTCGTCGCCTCGATTACAAATGACGCCAATCCATATGCGCAAGAAGTTTGCGACCGTTTGAAAGCGCTCGGTCTTCGCGCCGAAGTCGATGTCCGCAACGAGAAGATCAATTACAAGGTCCGCGAACACTCGGTCGGCAAAGTGCCGGTCCTCTTCGTGGTAGGTATGCGCGAGATGGAAGAGAAGAAAGTGGCGATCCGCCGTCTCGGCTCCGATGCGCAGGACATTCAGGAGCTGGAAGCTGCGATTGAGGCTTTGGTCGAGGCGTGCAAAGCTCCGTATTGACGACATTAATCCTTGAAAATATGCCCAAACGGGCTTATGAATAGGGCCATAACCGCGCTTGATTAGCGGTTATTTTTGTTAACGAAACCCAGGAGCCACCCCATCGCTAGACCACCAGCCGCTTTTCCGCCACGCCGTGAGCGGGATCCCAACGAACCCCGCGTAGACAAAGATATCCGGGTCGATAAAGTCAGATTAATCAATGAAAATGGTGATATGATCGGTGTCGTGCAAGCGCGCGAAGCCATGCGCATGGCTGAAGAAGCTGGTCTAAATCTCGTCGAAATTTCCCCGAATGCCGATCCGCCAGTCTGCAAGATTTTGGATTACGGCAAATATAAATACGAATTACAGAAGAAAGCTTCTGAAGCTCGTAAGAAGCAGCAGAAAGTCGAAGTAAAGGAAATCCAGATCCGCCCGATGATCGGCGATCATGATTACGAGGTTAAACTCCGTAATGCCAAGCGTTTCCTTGAAGAAGGCAACAAGGTTAAAGTCGTACTGAAGTATCGTGGTCGTGAAATGGCCCACACAAAGATCGGTTTCGATCTTTTAACCAAGATGATCGAGGATATCGGCGAAATAGGTAAAATTGATGCCGCGCCGAAAATGGAAGGCCGTCAGGTTATGATGGTATTGAGCCCGGGTCCGGCAGTTAAATCGGCAGCGCCGCCAGCTTCTTAATATCTCAATTCAAATTATTATCAAATTGTCATCCCCGCGAAAGCGGGGATCTTCTTATGTGTTTGCTTAGATCCTCGCCTTCGCGGGAATGACAGAAAGCCAGGCATGAAAAATCCCGCCTTCTTATCCTTGGTCCTTAAGGTCTTTCAGTATGACTTTCCCGCAAAAAGCGCGTCAGACATATTGAATATACACAAAATAAGGAACGGATCGTGAAGGCGGGACTAAATTCAAAATAAGCCGAGTTTAAAAACCCGGCTCATCAATTACTTCTTTTTAGCAACTTTTTTAACAGCTTTTTTCACTGCTGGCTTTTTCGCCGCAACTTTTTTAACTGCTTTTTTAACTGCTGGTTTCTTAGCAGCAACTTTTTTAACAGCTTTTTTAGCAACTGGTTTCTTAGCTACTTTTTTAACTGCTTTTTTTACTGCTGGTTTTTTCGCAGCTGGTTTTTTTGCTGCTGTTTTTTTAACTGCCATGTGAGGTATCTCCTGTTTGAGGTTAGAACATGATTCGACATAGTGTACCCGCAATTACAAAAAATGCAAATCGCGATTGCAACTATCTCGAAAAAATATGAACAGAAGATTAAAGAGTGTGACAAAAATGACTCTCTCTAGAATCGAGAGTCAGATCGATCATGCGACGGAAGAGTTCACCCAGTCACTGAGCTGAGTCTTCGACATGCTGCCGACTTTAGTATCGACAAGTTGTCCGCCTTTGAAAACCATGAATGTCGGAATGCCGCGAACACCATATTTCGTAGGGGAATTCGGGTTCTCATCGATATTCACTTTAACGACTTTCACTTTATCGCCAAGCTCATCAGCAAGCTGATCGACAAGCGGAGACATCACTTTGCATGGGCCGCACCATTCCGCCCAGAAATCGACAACGACCGGACCGTCGGCTTGCAAGACTTCGGATTCAAAATTCTGGTCGGTGACGGAAACGGACATAGGGACCTCATAAAAGTAAGTACGAATTGTTTTTTGGTACAGTAATTATTATGGGAGGGTATGGGGGCAAATCAAGCCCGTAATTGCAGATTCTTCAGATGCTAACAGGCATAAGGAGTGGTCTATCCGTCCATAAAAGAGCGCATTTTATCGCATGATCCGGATAAATCGACGATAAAGCGTCTGCATAGGCCTTGAGCTGGTTGCGGTAGCTTTGCGGGATGAGGCCCGTATCTGCCGGTGAAGGGCGATTGGTTTTGAAATCGACGATTAATATCTCGTGATCGGTGATGATCAGGCGGTCGATCTGCCCGTTGATCAGCCTGCCGTCTTGCAATTGTCCAGTCACAGGCACCTCGGCCAGTGAGCCATGACCAAAGACGGGCGCAAAAACAGGATCGCGCAGGATGCGCATCGTTTCCTCAACGATACTTGTTTGTAATTGATCGGAAAAGCCAAGCTGCGCGCGCAGCAAATATTGTCGCGCAGCTTCTTCCTGTCTATCCGGATGAATGTCAGGAAGTATCTGCAAAAGTTTGTGCGTTGCGATGCCGCGTTTAAAACGATGTTCCTGCGACTGTCCGAGCGGTGAATAAACCGGCTGGTCGTCGATGTCCTGACGGGACGGGGAGAAAGATTTGAGGGTTTCTTTTTCTTCTGGCGCTTTTTGTCGTAGCCATAACGGCAATCCGGTTTTGCGCTTCGCTTTTATCGCTTCGATTTTCGGTTTTTCATTACTTAAGGAGTAAATGCGCTCGCCATTCTCGGTTTCGATGATGTTGTCTAGCCTGTCGAACCCGGCGGTTACGGCGGCGTACCAGGATTTAGGGTCGATTTTCTCCGATTTCGCCGCGCCGCAGACGATCAAACGGTCTTTGGCCCGCGTCATGGCCACATATAAAAGCCGGCTATGCTCCGCCACTTGCCGATCATATTGGCGATCAAGGGCGTTTTGATAGATTTCCGATCTGGTATCAGAGCTTTCGGCCCATAACGGGGCAGGTAAATTCGATTTATCTGGCCACAGGAATGGATCGAGCTTACCCTTGGATGGAACGGTCATCGTATCGGGCAGGATCACAATCGGCGCTTCAAGGCCTTTTGAAGCGTGAACCGTCATGATGCGTATCTGGTTCGCGCCTTCTTCCATCTCACGTTTGATTTCGCGATGGGCGCTTTTCTGATAAGCGACGAAATCCTGCAAGGTGCGGATATCCTGAAGTTCCAGTTTAAGTGTTTGGCTTAAAAGCTCGTCCAAAGGTTCGAGCGCATCGGCGCCAAGTCGCGCCTGACAGGCGCGATAGCCGGACCCATCCGGATCGGCAGGACACGGCAGTGTCAAAAGCTGTTCGAGAAATTCATAGGGTTGCACCTGACCCGCGTAAGATGAAATCCTGTCCAGCCATGACGTGATATGTGCATATTCCGGATTGGCCCTTAAATGGGCGATCACGGAAAGTTTCGTCTCTTTGCCAAGGCATAATTTCATCAAATCGTCATCGGTGAAGCCGATAAACGGGGATTTCAGCAGGCAAGAGAGAACGAAATCGTTCTCTGGCAAAAGACAATAATCGCAAACCGCCAAAATATCCTGAACGATCAGACTTTCCCCGAGGACCATCCTGTCTAGTCCCGAAACCGGCAGCGACCTGCGTTTCAATTCACGGATAATATGCAGCATTAGCGGGGAGCGTGTCCGCATCAGGATCATGACGTCACCTGCTCTAGCTTCCCCTTTCATTATCATGTGATCAAGGCGAGACGCGATACGTTTGGCCAGCAATTCGGCGGCGGATTTTAAATTATCGGCTCCGGCGAACGGTAATTGCCAGCCCGATGTTTGAGCAATTTCCTTTTTTTCGCCATAGACAAGCGGCCATAATTCGACCGCGCCGCTTATATCCTTATTCTTATCCGATCTGAAACTGATATGGCGCAGAAAGCTGCCTTGCAGACCTATATGGTGAGCAAGTTCAGGATCTTCAAAAACACTATCTGTGACTTTCAGTACCGGCGCGGTCGTGCGGAAAGAAAAGACCAGCGATTCTTCAAAGCCTTCCTGCATCAAGGCGGCTTTTTCGGCGAAATATTCGCGCATGCGGAAAAAACTTTCCGGATCGGCGCGCTGGAAGCTGAAGATAGATTGCTTCTCATCGCCAACGACGAACAAGGTGCGCGGCCTCAAGATTTCTCGCGCGGCGCCGGAAAAATACTCTTCTGTCAGGCTGACGACGATATCCCACTGATCGGGATTGGTATCTTGCGATTCATCGACCAGTATATGATCGATCCCTTCATCGAGTTTATAAAGAACCCAAGCTGTAGACATTTTTTTCTGTGCGGCGTCGCGATCCTCTCCCCAGAAGTCGCCGGATAACAGGCGCTTGGTATTGAAAATAAGATCGTTGTAATCGAGAACGCCGAGAAGTTTTTTATGCCGTTCGTAACTTTTAAGAATATTACGGCCTAAATATAAAAGATCAGCAGTCGCCATGATGTTTTTGGCCAGATCGTAACGCTCGATGCGCCCGCGTTCATTCACCAGCCGTTCCATTAAATCAGGATCGTCATAGGCGACCTTGCCGCGCGGCTTGGCCTGAATGATTTTTTTATAGCTTGAAAGCGTTCTCAATCTTTCAGCAATGTCTGCCGATAAAAAAGTATAAAGCATATCCGCACTTTTGATATCCATGGCGCTTGATTGCGCCATTTTATCGGCGATGATTTTCAACGAATGTCGAGGAAGGGAATTTTCCTCACAAAAATGAACGTCAGTTAATAATGCTGCATTCTCGATCCCGAAGCTTACCGAAATTTTAGTCTGTATATCGCCAAGCGTATCGCACGCGACAAGGAAGTTTTGCAGCTTGAGCGGTTCCTGAATAATTTTTCTCAAATCCGATTGCAATTGCTCAAGGTTTTTAGACACGGCCAGTCGCGCAAAAACCTGCCCTATATCGGTGTCCGGATGCTCGGCGGCATAGACCAGATTATCGATCAATGCTTTTTGCAAAAACTCCGACGCTTCCGATTCTTCGGCGACTTTGAAATCCGGCGACAATCCGGTCTCGATGGGAAATCTTCCTAAAACGGACTGGCAAAAAGAGTGAATGGTCAGGATTTTCATCCGCGACGGTGCATCGAGAATCTTTGCCAGAAGCTGCTTGGCATCGCGCACGAAATCATCGGAGACTTTCGTGCCAGTCAATATATCGAGCTCGTCTTTTAATTCGTCGCTCTTTTTGACCGACCATTCCAGAAGGCGTTTTTGTAACCGCAGCGACATTTCCGCCGCGCCCGCTTTTGTAAAAGTTAGACAAAGTATTTTATCCGGCGGCGTGCCTGGTGCTTGGGTCAGCGGATCGGGCAGAAGAAGTCGCAACAAGCGGTCGATCAGGACTTTGGTTTTACCCGAACCTGCCGAGGCGCGAACCCAGACATGGCGCGACGGCGTTGATGCATTGCGCTGGCTGATACCCGGATCATGCGGCGCGTCTAAAATAGTCTGATCGATGATCAGGTTCTGAACGGAATTACTCATGCAGCTTCCTCAAACTCGGAATCGCCTTCAATTCCCCATTCATCGCATCTAGCCAGATGCTTATAGGCTTTTTCTTCATCGTAGAGACGGTTCGATGTCGGAATGACGGGAGAATAAGGTGTAATCTCGGTCATGAAAGTGGTCATGAGTTTGGTCAAGCCTTCCTCCGCTTCATGGACAAGATCAACGATCACAACAGGGATTTTTTTCTGCGTTACTTTTTTCTCTTCGAGTATCGTTATATCGAGCGGGTTTCTCTTGCCCGTTAATGTCCAGTAACTCAGTGATATTTTATCAGCATCTATTTGCCTGTTTTCAAAACCGCCCTTGGTGATTAGTAAGGCTTCCAATGGCAATTGAGGCGATATGCCTTTAACGACATTGGAGATGGAGGGTGTATTGCCGGTTTTGTAATCGATAATCGCTGCGCCATCGCCGCTCATATCGATGCGGTCGGCTTTGGCGGTCAGGGTAAAATCAACGCCGCCAAAATTGAATGTATGAGCGCCCTTAATCTCTGTTTTCCAGACACGAGAACCTAATCGCCATTTGGCTTCATGTTCGAGAAAAGCGGGCACGATGTTTTTAAAGCGCGGCCACCAATATTGCCACGCGGGGGACACTTGACCCAGCTCCGCTAGCTTATCCTTGCCCATTTCCAGCAGAATCTGCTCGGCATTTTCGGGCAGGATCAACGGATGACCATTGATAAATTTATTCAGAATATCATGGATGAATTCACCGCGATCCGATGCCGTGACGTCTTCGTCGATCGGATTCAATGGCTTTAATCCCAGAACATATCGCGCATAAATCTGGTACGGGTTTTTCATCAAGGTTTCGATACCGGTGACGCCCAATGTTTTGGGCCTTGCCTCGACGGGTGGCCGTGGTTCCGGTTTAACTGCCGGTATAATGGTGTCGGCCTGATCGATTAAATGCGCCCATTCGGCTATATCGCTTTTGCCCAGCAGGAAATCTTTCTTCAGGTCGGTACTTTCCAGCAAGGCTGATAATCTTTCCAGCCAGCGCGCCGGAACCGATGGCGTGCCGTCGATTTTTTTCGCCCGTGTCATGATGACTTTACCGGCATTGAAGGCTTGCACGAAATCATGCGCGGACAGGCCGGTCTGGCGTTCGACTGGCGGCAGCTTGAAGCGCTTTCGCATAGGCCGCGACATCCACGGATCGGCAGGGGGCTCCGGCGGCCAAGTGCCTTCATTCAATCCCGCCATGATCATAAGATCGGCGGTAATCAGCCGCGCTTCGATCTGGCCAAGAATTGTAACGCGCGGATGTGTGCCGAAAGCGGCGCGGACTTTGCTGTCGCTCATAAATTGGTTGAGGTAACCGTAATGCGTTCTTAAATCCGCCGGTGCCAATCTCGTTTGCTGGCTTAGCAATTCGCTAAGAAGCAATGCCAGCGCTTCGCCGTCCGGCGATGCCCAGAGAGTTTCTCCGGCAAGGATTTCAATCGTCTGGCTCAAGGCCAGAATGAGTTCCTGCAAGGAATGGGTATGAGCGGCAAAAGCGATGATTGGTGCGAAAGCTATTTCAAGTCTATCGATAAAGCCTGACAATTCGGGTGCTTCGCTCATCACGGCTTTACGCAAACCGTCCAGTCCCGGCAACGGGCGCGGGCCTCTCAGGATCTGCAGCTCGAATTCACTCACCAGTTTCTGGCTGAAGTAACTTTCGACAAAAGAGGTTTTAAGAAGATCGAGCAAAGGATAAGGCGCGAAATCCTCGATCAGGCAATTCAGGATACGATTGATGAAGATGCCTGCCGGTTTCATATGCAAAGGCTGACCGGCTGAATCGTCGACATGGATATCCCATCGTCTTAAGGAAGACGAAATGCGGCGGGCTAGGTTCCGGTCCGGCGTGATGATCACCGTTTTTTTATCGGGGTCTTCCAGGCATTCGCGAACGGCAATTGCGATCACTTGCGCTTCATGACGCGAATTATCCGCTTCGATCAACTCGACGTGTTGGAGGCCGGCTCTCAGCCTGTCTTCTTCCATATCGAATGAATCGCAAGTTTCTGCCGGACAAGTCACGGCGCGGGCGATATCGAGGCGGGCATTGGAGTATTTATCTGCTTCTCGCCATTGTTTCACCTGATGACGCTCTACTCCGATGCGGGTAATCAAACGCTTCATCGTATTTTGCGGATGGGTTTCGCCGATATGATCCCAGCTTTTGTCATCTGAGTGAATATCAAGCCCTGGCAAAATCACATGACCATCAGGAAGTCCCGACACGACATTTAATAGGTGGCCTGTCGCTGGAATGGAACCGGTAGAGCCGGCGGCGATCACTGGGGTTGTCGGCGGGTTTTCCTGCCAGAACGCTGCCATTAATTTAAGCAAGCGGTTGCGGCGATCGGCGGAATCGATTTTTCCTTCTTCGGCTAAAACCAGCGGCCATGTTTCGCTGAGGATTTTTAGAAAGTCGACAGTTTGCAACCAATGTTCGGACAAGCCGCTTTTATCGACAAGAGAAGGAAGCCCGGATAGATCTAGATCTTCCGTGTATACCTGATCCATCAATCGTCCCAAAGCGCGCGCCAGTGACAGGCATTGTTCGCCGCGCATATCGGGGTTCTTGGCTTGCACCAAAGTGGAGAGCATCATTTGCCGTTCGAGCGAAGACAAGGCGGGCGGAATTGTCTCTATGGATTGGGATTCCACCGTACCTGAAATCAGGAGATCGAGCTCTTCCTGATCGATATCGCCGAGAGGGTTCATACGCGGTAATAGCAAGGGTTTGCCATTGCTTAGATTAAGAAATTCTGCACGAAGCTCGCGGCAGGCGCGGCGTGTTGGCAGCAAGATGCGAAACCGCGTCAAATCCGGCCCGATACCGCCCGCCATCTCGAAAATCCCCGCCGCCAGTTCAGGCAGGAATTTCCGCGTCGGCGAGATGGTATAGACATTAGGCATCTGCTAAAGCCTTATTCACGCGCTCTAAATCCTCTGGCGTGGATATGTGATGCCAGTCGCCATCATGGATATGGGCAAACAGGCGGCCTTCATTCTCCGCCTTGTCCATCAAGGTGATAAAAGGAAATGCGCCATCAGGCGCAGCAGCAAAAATGCGCGGATGACAGATGCGAATTCCGGCGAACATGTATTTGCCGCGTCTGTCTTTATTCCTGACAGGCTTATTATCGGCGATATCGTAATCGCCGACACCTTGGGTCAAAATCATGCGTTCGACAGGTTGCAGCAACAAAAGGATATCCATCTTGTCATCATCGAATTCTTTGGCCAGCGAAAGAAGAGAAGGACCGGAAGGACCGTCGAGACAAAAAGCATCGCCATTGATCATATAGAACGGATTGTCGCCCAAACTTGCCAAAGCCTGTTTCGCGCCGCCGCCCGTATCGAGCAATTGCTCTTCATGGGATTGATGAATCTCGATATCGCTGCGCGTTGCCAGATAGTTTCTCAAAACATCCGCTTTGTGATGTAAATTGATAGTGACGGAATTACATCCGGCTTCGATGACCTGATCAAGGATATGGCCGATGATCGGCTCGCCGTTAACGGGCACCATTGGTTTTGGCATCGTGTCCGTATAGGGCTTCAGGCGTGTGCCAAGACCGGCGGCAAGAATGAAAGCGGTTTCAGGTTTCATGAGTCGATTGTAATCCTTCTTGAATTCGGCGATCCCGTGACGAGTTCGATCCTGATCGTCAGGCCTTTGGGCTTGAGATGTTCGAGCTTCTCCGGCCATTCGATCAGGACGATGCCGCTAGATAGCGCATCATCCCATGATAATTCCTCGATCTCGTCCGGCTCTTTCAGGCGGTAGAGATCGTAATGCCAGATCGGGAATTCAGGCGTTTCATAGACCTGAAGCAAGTTGAAAGTCGGGCTGGGCACGGTCAAGTCCGGATCGTTTACCAGTTCGCGGATCAGGGCGCGGGCGAAGACCGATTTTCCGGCTCCTAAATCGCCCTCCAGAAACAGGATTTGTCGTGCCGGTAAACTGCCCGCAAAGCGTTTCGCCAAATCGGCGGTTTCTTCTTCAGAATATGAGATTGTCTCTTCAAACATAAGGCACTATGTATAAGCCATGACGAGGAACTATGAAACAGATGTTGTAATTATCGGGGCCGGACCATCGGGCCTTTTCACCATTTTCGAGTGCGGCATGCTGGGGCTGAAATGCCATGTCATCGACAGCCTCGATCATATCGGCGGGCAGTGTATCGCCCTCTATCCGGAAAAGCCGATCTATGACATTCCGGCCTGGCCGGAGATCAAGGCGGCGGATCTGATCGCGCATCTGGAAACGCAGGCGCTGCCGTTCGAGCCGGAGTTCCATTTGTCGCAGCAGGTTCTGGAAATATCAGGGGCCGCTAACGACTTCCATATTACTACCAGTAAAGGCATCGATATCAAGGCCAAGGCGATTGTGATCGCGGGCGGCACGGGGTCTTTCGGACCGCAAAAGCCGCCGCTAGAAGGTCTCGATCAATATGAAGGGACATCCGTTTTCTATGCGGTGCGGTCGCGTGAGAAGTTTCGGGACCAACGAATCGTCATTGCCGGCGGCGGCGATTCGGCAATCGACTGGGCGATCTCCTTAAGCGAAGTGGCGAAGTCGGTATCCGTGGTTCACCGCCGCGACAAGTTCCGCGGCGCACCGGCCAGTGTCGACAAGCTTCACAAGCTGGCAGGTGAAGGCAAGATCGAGTTGCTGGTGCCGTACCAGCTCGAAGCTTTGCAAGGTGATAACGGCAAGCTATCGCATATCGTGATCAGCGATCTCGACCATAACAGCAAGACGATAGAAGCCGATGTCTTGTTGCCGTTCTTCGGCCTTTCGACATCTTTGGGCAAGATGGCGGAATGGGGATTGTCGCTGGACAAGAACCATATACAGGTCGATCAATCGACGTCAGCCACCAATATCGACGGTATCTATGCGGTCGGGGACATGGCGACGTATCAGCATAAGATCAAGCTGATCCTGACTGGTTTTGCCGAAGCCGCGCATGCGGCGCATGCGATACGACGCCAGATCCATCCAGGTGAAGAGCTGCACTTTGAATACTCGACGACAAAAGGCGTTCCGGGTAAAGAGTGATCATGATAGAATACAGGATGAGATATTGTCTGGCTCTTCTCCTTTTGACGCTGTCATTCCCTGCGCAAGCCGAGGAGCTGTATAGTCCCGAGCCGCAATGCGCGCTGATCAAGAACGCCATGACGACGAGCGCATCTGTCGCCATTCGCACCGATTTCTATACAAAGCCGGACGGCAAACGCAGCTATTACGAAGACATCCTCAAGCTGGACGCGGGGAAGGAGCGCGAGGTCTGCGCCAAGGGTCCGTTTCTGCCTGACTACAAGGTCTACCTGACCGTCAAATCTTTCGTGCCGCTCTTTGATTGCAAGACCAAGTTGCAAGGCGAGATCACCATCCGTGAGCGTGCCTCGAAAAGCGGCGAAGGCCGCGAAGTCTACGCGCTTTGCGCGGAATGAGAATTGCACGGTAGCAGCAGTGTCGTCGTGGTGCCGACACCGATCTCACTCGTCAATTCCACTTTGCCGTTATGCAGCTCCACGATGTCCTTAACGAGTGTCAGGCCGAGGCCTGCGCCGCCGCGTATATTGCCATCGCCATCGTCGCGCGGTGCATCGGTTTTCTCGAACGGTTTGAAAATCTTCTCCTGATCTTCCGGCGAAATACCGGGGCCGGTATCGGCAACGCTCAGCGCGACATAATCTCCGCGCCGCTCACCGATCAACGTAATGCGGCCACCGGCCTGCGTAAACTCGATCGAGTTGCGGATGAGGTTCAACATGATCTGCTTCATGCGTCTTTCATCGGCTATCACCGTGCCGATATCCTTTTCGCAAGAGAGCGACACTTCGATGCGCTGGGAGCGCGCCCATTCGACGGTCAGGTCATAGAGACCTTTGAGCATGTCGTGGATATTCATCTCCGCCGTTTCAAGCGCCATGTAACCGGCCTCGATGGAAGCCAGATCGAGAATATCGTTAATGAGGCTCATCAAGCGTTCGCCCGCTTCGGAAAGGCCGCGCGTATAACCTTTCTGGCGTTCGTTGAGCGTGCCGAAATATTCCTTATCGAGAATTTCCGTGAAGCCAATAATCGCGTTAAGCGGTGTCCGGAGCTGATAGGATACGTTGGCGATAAATTCGAGTTTGAGTTTTTCCGCCGCTTCCAAGGCTGCGGTTTTTTCACGGAGCGCTGTCTCAACGCGAATGGAGTCTGTAATGTCAGTATGCGTCACCAGCATACCGCCATCGGGTAGCGGCACGGCGGCGAATTCGATAACGGTTCCGTCATTGCGGCGCATAACGCCGTCACGCATATTGCGATCCAGACCTTGCGCCAATAAATTGGATTTCGCGTTTTCCCAATCACTATCGGCGAATAAAGGTTTCAGCTTTTCAACGATGCGCGTGATATGAGGCGTGCCGTCCATGTCTTCGGGATTGAGTTTCCACAGGCGCGGGAAAGATGGGTTCCAGAGTTTCAAGCGCCCGTCACCGCCGAAGGCGGCGACGCCTTCAGCCAGATTGTCGAGCGTTTCTTTTTGAACAGCGACAAGCGTGTTATAGGACGATTCAAGCTCGAGATGGCTCGTGACATCTTCCCACATAATCATAACGCCGCCCGCAGGACGCGGGAAAACCATCATGCGCAGCGTCATGCCATTCGGCAAATAATGCATTTCTTCCGACGGTGAAATCATTTTTGAATAAGTATCGACGAGAGATTGCTTATAAATACGGAAGTCGGCCTGTTCAGGTACCATTCTCGTTTCCCGCAACCGATCAATAACCTCGCTCATGCGCGGCTGAGTATTCAGCCATTGTTCATCCAGATGCCAGAACTGTGAATAGGCCGTATTGTAATATTCAAGGCGGTAATCCTTGTTATAAACGGCGAGCGGCGAGGAGAGATGTTCGAATAGTTCTTTTGTCGTCGCGGCATTGCGTTCGACGTCTTTTTGCGTCTCTTCCTCTTTCGTTACATCCAGCGCATGGCCGACACTGTAATCAAGATGAGGAATTGGCGTAATCGTAATGTCATAGAGCCGCCGGTCACCCTTTACAATCATATGGCGCTTGTCTTTTTGCTCGGTATTGGTGACAAGCGCGGCAGAGGACATTTCGCCCAAAGAGCGGCTATTGGGTTTTTTGGTGAAATTCAGGTCATGCTGCTCGGCGATCACTTTCTCCGGCGTGGAGACAAGAAGCTCGGAGTAATAACGATTGCTCCAGATAATCTGGTTGCGCTTATCGCGTATCCAAACGGGATGCTGGAAAGAATCGAGCGCGGCCTGAATGCGGCGCAAGGCCTGCTCGTTGTCGTCGCGTGAATCGCGAAGGGTTTCTATCTCTTTTTCGATCTCGGTGACGTCCTCGATCCAGAGGATATCGTAACTTTGTATACCTTTGAGGTCTTTGCCCTTGGAGCCGGAGAAGCGCAGTAATTTGCTGTTATCGAGTGAACGGACTTTGAGGGAAAATCGCGTGCCTGTCTCCTGCATGCGGCGGAAACAGCTTTCCAAGGCGGCGTCATCGCCGGGGCGCAGCGCCTGCTGGATATCGCTGAAATCGGTGACGGTTCTCAGATTGAGCGTATCGGGAAAATGGGAGCTGAATGCGACGACATTGTTTTGTGAAAAGCCGCAATATTCCCCCGGGAAGGCGGTCAGGAACGCTTCGAGGCGGGATTTTTCGGCTTCAAGATCGGTAATGCCAAGGAATGATTTGAGCGGGTTGGCCATGGGTAAAATTACAGAATAACCGTGCGATTGTCATGCAGGAAAATGCGCCGTTCCGTATAAAGCTGTATGGCGCGCGCCAAAACGCGCGATTCCGTGTCCTTGCCGATCACTTGCATTTTTTCCGGCGTGTCGGCATGGGAAATGCGCACGGTTTCCTGTTCGATAATCGGGCCTTCATCGAGATCGGCGGTGACGAAATGCGCTGTGGCTCCCGTGATTTTTACGCCGCGCTCCCAGGCCTGATGGTAAGGCTTCGCGCCTTTGAAGCCGGGGAGGAAAGAATGGTGAATATTAATGATGCGGCCTGCGTATTTCTGGCTGAGCTTATCGGAAAGCACCTGCATATAGCGGGCAAGAACGATCAGCTCAGCATCGGTTTCCTCGATCAGCGCAACAAGGCGTTTTTCATGCGCTTCCTTGTCCTCATGGCTGGAATAGTCAAAGCGCAAATTCTGATCTTCAGCCAGCTTGCGGTTTTTCTCATGGTTGGAAAAAACGCCCCTAATGTCGATATCCAGATGACCGGTACGCCAGCGATACAAAATATCGTTCAGGCAATGATCGGCCTGCGAGATCAAAAGCAGGGTTTTGATTTTTTCTTTTTCCGCCGAAAGTCCGTAATCCATTGAGAATTCGCGTGCCAGCGCGGGAAAAGATTGCTCCAGTTTCTTGATATCGGGCGTAGAAAACAAAACCCGCATGAAGAATTGGCCGGAAAACTGGTCGTTGAATTGCGAAGCTTCCTCGATATTGCAATCGTTATCGGCGAGGCAGCCCGCCACTGCGGCGACGATGCCTTTGCGGTCATGACATTGAAGGCGGAGGATATGTTTCATGCCTGCATCCTGTCATTGCGAGCAAAGCGAAGCAATCCAGAATTTGGCCATAAGGACAGAGATTTAACGCGAAGATCCGAAGGACCGAAGTTCTTCTTCGCGCGCTCTCCCGAGGATAAAAGGTTTATTCTCTTATTTGCTACCTTCAATGGATTCCGGCTTTTTAAACGCGCCATAGCGCGCAAGCGCGAAGGCGGGCGCCGGAATGACGAAGGTTTGGCTTTAGAGATGTTTCAATATCTCGGCCTGTTCTCGCAGCAATTGGCGCAGTTCCATAGCAGCTTCGGTGCGGAGGCCATGTTTGAGATTGTTCTTCGAGACTTTCTTCTTGCCTTCCTCGGTTTTGGGGCCAGTAGATTTGAGCCATGGCTTGAGTTGCCTGATTTTCTCGGATTGCCGGCGTTTTTGTTCTTCGGTCCATTGCCGCATAGCGTGTCTCCTTACTAGTTTGAACGTAAGAGTTAATAGTTTGAATGACGCGTCTGGCGCGACGCCGTTTGATATCGTTAATTTTTATGGCATAGCGGCGGGTAAGACTGGCGGCCCGCAAGGCAAGATTTAAGCTTCTGTTGCTGCTGCCCAAAGACGTTAGGTCGAGGAACAGGGAATGAAGAGGCGCAAGCCTGTCATAAAGATAGAGGATGCGCTCCTCTTCTGTGCCGTACGGCAAAAAACGGGATTTTTTTAGCTCCTCCATGGCGTGTTCGATTGAGGCAAGCCTGTTTTGCTCTTTAAGGTTTTGCGCTGTCTTTTTCTGAATAAGCTTCAGATTGTCATTAGCTTGCCGCAAAAGGACCATGATTTCGGGGGTATGGGGAAGATCGAAGAGTTTGGACAAGGCGGGCATTTTTATCCTTTTTACTTTTCAGTATAGGATAATATTCCTTTATTGTCAAGGATTTTAGAAAGAATTTAGCGCGTAGTAAGCGAAGTTTTTTCTTCGGAGCTTCGCTTCTTCGCGTTTTAAACTTTCTGTCATGTCGAGCGTAGTCGAGACTTCTCAACTACGTCACGCAAGATAAGATCCCTCGGCTACGCTCGGGATGACAGAAAAGATAGTAAAAAACCCGCCCGGTCATCTAAGACTTGGGCGGGTTTTTCGTGAATGGATTTAAGACTAGTAGCGGTACTGGTCGGACTTGAAAGGTCCTTCGACAGGTACGCCGATATAGTCGGCTTGTTGTTTTGTCAATTTGGTCAGTTTTGCGCCTAGTTTTTCCAAATGCAGCATCGCGACTTTTTCGTCGAGGTGTTTTGGCAGGACATAGACTTGCTTTTCGTATTTATCGGCGTTGTTCCAAAGCTCGATCTGGGCCAGCGTCTGGTTGGTGAAGCTTGAGGACATCACAAAAGACGGGTGACCTGTCGCGCAGCCTAGATTGACGAGGCGGCCTTCGGCAAGAAGGATGATGCGCTTGCCGCTCGGGAATTCGATCTCGTCTACTTGTGGCTTGATGTTGTTCCACTTCATATTGCGCAGGCCTTCGACCTGAATTTCGTTATCGAAGTGACCGATATTGCAAACGATGGCGCGATCTTTCATGCCGCGCATATGCTCGACCGTGATGATATCGACATTGCCTGTCGTCGTGACATAGATATCGGCGCGTGGCAGCGCGTCTTCCATGGTGACGACTTCATAGCCTTCCATACAGGCTTGCAGCGCACAGATCGGGTCGACTTCGGTAACCAGAACGCGAACGCCTTGGGAAGCAAGCGATTCAGCAGAGCCTTTTCCGACATCACCGAAACCGGCAACAAGCGCGACTTTACCGGCGAGCATCACGTCCGTTGCGCGGCGGATACCGTCAACCAGAGATTCGCGGCAACCGTATTTATTGTCGAATTTGGATTTTGTCACGGAGTCGTTGACGTTGATCGCCGGAACCATCAGCTTACCCGCTTTCGCCATTTCATAAAGACGAAGAACGCCTGTCGTGGTTTCTTCGGAAATGCCTTTTACGTCTTTCATGATTTCCGGATAGTCGCGGTGCATGATAGCGGTCAGGTCGCCGCCGTCATCAAGGATCATGTTCGGCGTCCAGCCATCCGGGCCTTTAATGGTTTGGTGAATGCACCATTCCGCTTCTTCTTCCGTCTGGCCTTTCCAGGCGAAAACCGCGCAAGTGCCTTTTGCGGCGATCGCGGCGGCGGCATGGTCTTGCGTCGAGAAAATGTTACAGGACGACCAGCGAACGGTTGCGCCAAGCGCTTCCAGTGTTTCGATCAACACAGCGGTCTGGATTGTCATGTGCAGACAGCCGACGATGCGCGCGCCTTTCAAAGGCTGGGACTTACCGTATTCAGAACGCAAAGCCATCAGGCCCGGCATTTCGCTTTCGGCAATATCGATTTCCTTGCGGCCCCATTCGGCGAGGGAAATATCGGCTACTTTATAATCGTTGGATACGGTCTTGGCCGCGGCGGCAGTGCTCATGATTTTTATAATCCTGTTTTAAGGGGGCTTTAATGTTTCGTTGCTAGATTTAGGGGTATAAGCCGCAAAATGCAAGTAATTACAATGCTGCCGGCACAGGGATCATAATGCAAACGACTGATATAAAAGCCTCTTTTACCTACCGCCCCAATCCTGTTTTGTCAGGGTCTTTCCTGATTTGCAAAAAGGAGGAAAACGGGGAATTACAGCCGGTCGGCGACTACACGCTTTTGGACCGGAATGAGGATTTATCCTTAACCGAGAGAAAAGTGATCAATCTGGTGACGGCCATGAATGGCGGCACGGAGTTACTGCCTCTGGGCAATGAAACCAAATCGAGAACCTATTTCCACCGCAAGCCGAGAATGGATGAATTTGCGCCGACGGAAATCGTTTTTTATTCGCAAAGCGGTGAAGGCGTTTCCCGCGAAAATGCCATTTTGACTATAGAGGGAGAGTTCGATGCCTAATGCTCTGGAAACATTTTTGAGATCCGTCGATGGATATGTGCCGCTATCGCGCGATTTCGGTGCAGCCGTCCATCATAAAACCGAAACGGCAGGATCATGCGTCGCGCCTGACAACACGCCAAAGTTCGAAGTCTAGCCTTTAAGCTCCCGATGATGAACCGATACCGGAAAGCCTTGCTCCTCGAGCCAGGCTTTTGTCTTTTCCGCCATGGTAACCGAACGGTGGCGACCGCCCGTGCAACCGAAGGCGATCGTCAGATAGGTCTTGCCGCCATCGACATAGCCGGGAATGGCGTTTCCGATAATCTGGTGCAAGGCGTCTTCGAATTTTGCAAACGCCGCGTCTTCCGCCACATAGTTTTGAACGCGAACATCACAGCCTGTCAGGTCTTTTAATTCGGCCACCCAATTCGGATTGCGCAGGAAGCGCATATCGAAAACGAAATCGGCTTCGCGCGGCAGGCCGTGTTTATAGGCGAACGACATGACGGCGATATTCAAACGATTGGCGCGGACCGAAGATATGCGGCTTTCGATGGCGCGGCGTAAATCATGAATCGAAAATTCCGTCGTGTCGATGATTGAATCCGCATTATGCTTAAGCGGATAGAGCAGGGATTTCTCGGTGGCGATACCGTCGGCGATGGCGCGGTCTCTCGCCAGCGGGTGTGTGCGGCGCGTATCGGTAAAGCGGCGCAGCAGGGTATTGTCATCGGCGCTCAAGAAAAGAGTGTGCACCATCCATTCGTTGTTCTCTTTCAGGCCGCGAATGGCATCTAAAATAGCCTGCGGGTCGAAATCGCGCGTGCGGGTGTCGATGCCAAGCGCGATGGGCCGGTGATGCGGTTTCTGCTGATCAAGAAGCGGTTTCAAAAGTTGGAGCGGAAAATTGTCGAAAACATCGCAGCCGGAATCTTCCAGAATTTTAAGCGCCGAAGACAGGCCTGCGCCGGATAAGCCGGTGACGATAAAAATCATATCTTTTTCGCCCGTCATGCTTTCCTCAATTTCACGATAAATCTGGCGCCTTTTCGATCGGTTCGGTTTTCTGCCGTGATCGATCCGTCATGGGCTTCGATGATCTGGCGGGCAATGGAAAGACCGAGGCCGGAATGGGAGCCAAAGGATTCTCCTTGCGGGCGCTCGGTATAGAAACGTTCGAAAATTTTCTCGAGGCGATTTTCCGGTATGCCCGGACCTTCATCCTCGACGACGATCTTCACGAAATCATTGCCTTGCGTAATAAGGATACGAACCACGGCATCTGCCGCCGAAAAAGACATGGCATTCGAGATAAGATTTTGGAAGACCTGTGACAGGCGGATGGACTGGCCAAGAACCGTGACTGGTTTATCCAGTCCTTCGCAGAGTATATTATGCGGCGATTCCTGTCCCTCGGCGCGGTCGAGAGGTTTTTTATAGGCATCGACCAGAGGCAGAATGACCTGACGCAGATCGACGGGCGCAAAGACATCGCGCAAAAGCTCGACATCAAGACGCGAGGCGCGGGAAATATCCGAGATCAGGCGATCCATGCGCACCAGATCATGCATAATGATGCCCATCAGTTTCTGGCGGTCTTCCTCGCGCTTGACTTTTTCCAGCGTTTCGACAGCCGAGCGCATGGAGGTGAGAGGGTTTTTCAATTCATGACTGACATCGGCGGCAAATTTTTCAATGGATTCAATTCTGTCCTGAAGCGTCATCGCCATTTCCCGCAAGGCCAGCGATAACTCGCCGATTTCATCTTTACGGTAGGAAAGATCGGGGATCGTATCGACACCGGCCCGGTTCTCGCGCACAGCTTCGGCGGCAGAGGCAAGTTTGCGCAAAGGGTGACCGATAGATGCCGAAAGATACAGCGAGAATAAGAGAGTGATCAAAAGCGAACCGAAGAAGAACTGGATGATGCTTATTCTCATCAAGCCGAATGTGTGCTGAATTTTCGTATCGGCTCTCGTGATATAGATAATGGCTTTGATCTCTCCGGCTTTTCTAACCGGAACCGCGGTCGCCAGTACAAGTGCGCCCCTGTCGGATTGCCATGCGCTTAAGGTGAGGTCGCCTTTAAGGGCTTCCATTGTGCCCGGGAATGAATCCATATCGTCATCGAACGTGCGTGGATAGGGCGGAAGCTCGAAATTGACCGCCAAGGCACTGGAAAAACCCGTGAAGATAAAATCAAGTATATTTCCAAGTACGCCGGGAAAGGCATCGCTGAGCGGTGCCCGGGGAAGCTGATCATCCGTTCTGGTATCGACAAGAAGCGTGCCTTCGGGTGAAAACATGCGAAGACGCTGGGTCTTCTGAGAGCCGAAAGTTTCAAAAATCTTTTGCGCCTTTTTTAAATCGATGCCCTGATCGTCAATGGCGTTGTCTGATAAAACAGAAGCGTAAAGCTGCGCTTCGGTCGCCAGCAATTCCGTTTCCGCCGCGGTAATGTCTTTTTTGTATTTATCAAGGTAAAGCACGCCGGCAACGAGAATGATAACCGCGATCAGGTTGAGGCCCATGATCTGATAGGAAAGGCGGCTGAGCGGCCTAGGCGCTATGTCGTAAGTATATTCCGGCGATCCCAGATTTGCGCTCATGATTCTTTATACCGGTAACCGACACCGTACAGCGTTTCAATGGAATCGAATTCATCGTCGCAATCGCGGAATTTTTTGCGAATTCTTTTGATATGGGTATCGACCGTTCTGTCATCGACATAAACATTTTGGCCGTAGGCGTCGGTAATGAGCTGGTCCCTTGTTTTGACATGGCCGGGATTGATCACAAGGGATTTCACCATCAGATACTCGGTGACCGTAAGATCGATTTCTTTATCTTTCCAGCGGCAGATATGACGGACATCATCCAAAATCAAAAAACCGCGCGTGATTTTATCGCTTTCGGTACTTTCAATCGCTTTGCTGTTGCGGCGCAGGACGGTTTTAATTCTCTCGATCAGGAGGCGCTGGGAAAACGGTTTTGTAATATAGTCGTCAGCGCCAAGGCGAAGGCCCAGTACCTGATCGACCTCGTCGTCTTTCGAGGTCAGAAAAATCGCAGGCACATCGGTTTTTTCCCGAAGCTTGGACAGGACTTCCATGCCTTCCATGCGTGGCATCTTGACATCGAGAACGACCAGATCGGGTATATTGGATAAAATGCCGTGCAATCCTTCCTCGCCGTCATGATAGGCGGACACTTCGAAACCTTCGGCTTCCAAGGCAAGCGAAACGCTGGCGACGATATTGCGGTCGTCATCTACAAGGGCAATGCGGGGGATTTTTTGACTCATGTATAAACCTAACAATTATTAAGACTAAATAGAATGGAGAAGATTTGCCTTGCCAAGTATTGGTGATTATACATATTGAATTATTTTGGAGATTCACAATGCTGCGTGCAATGATTCTGGGCTTACTGTTTCTTTTTTCCACGCTGCCGGTACGGGCGGAGGGAATGGCGGATCAAACCTATACGGCAAGTTTGCTGGAGTTGAACCGGATCAAGCCGGGCCAAAATCCCGAGCTTATATTGGGAAAAATCCAGTTGAATGCCCGTATTGTCGATAAAAACCAGCAAACGATCGGCAAGGTGGCCGATATCATCGTCGCGCCGGACGGTAAATTCCAGACCATCCTGACGCGTATCGATGTGTCAGGATTTCGCGAAGAGGTGGCGTTCGACGTGGCAAGCTATGTGACGGAGCCGACACCGGATACCTTTACGGTTTCTCTCGATAAAGACCAGCTGAAACAAAATATGACCAAGTTAATGGCCGCCACCGCGAGCGCTGCGGGAAGTTCGGGTCCTCTGACGGTCGGGAGTTTGCAAAACGGCACGATTTATAAAAATGACGGCAGCGTGATTGCAAATGTAAAAGACGTTTTAATCGATAACAGGAATATGCGAATTGCCTCGCTTCTTGTGACACTGACATCCGGCAATAACCGCGGCGCGGAGATTGCCATTCCATACGAGGCGGCTGCGGCGAAGTTAAACGGAAACAAGGTTGATTTGACGGTGACGGATGCACAGGCCGACGTAATTGCGTCTATGGCGACGCGCCGTTAGAAGGTTTTAAGCGAAGGAATTGCTTGAGAAGAGGTCTTTTAAAACTTCTTTATACGTCGCGGTGAGGGATTCGATATCCGAGACGCGCATGCGTTCATCGACCTGGTGGTTGGTTTCGGTAATCACGCCGTATTCGACCACGGGACAAAGATGCGCGATAAAGCGTCCGTCCGATGTCCCGCCGCCTGTATCATAAGCAGGTCGCATGCCGCATATTTTTTCGGCGGAACGAGCGACGAGATCGGCCCATTCCAGTGAAGATGTCATGAAACTGTCCGCTTTGCAGGTGCAGACCAGCTCATAAGTCTCGCCGACACTATCGAGTATCTCGCGGAGTTTTTCTTCCAAAGTTTGAGGCGACCAGAGATTGTTAAAGCGTATATTGATATGCGCCGATGTTCTGGCAGCGACGACGTTTCGCGCCGGATTGCCGGTATCGACCGTTGTAATAGCGATATGCGAGGGGGGCATGAGGTCAGAGCCGTCATCGAGTTTTACATTAATCAAGGCATGTAAAAGCTTCACGATTTTATCGACCGGATTGATAAAGCGATTGGGGTAGGCGCTATGTCCCTGTTTGCCGGTGACGAATATATCGGCATGAAAAGAACCACGGCGACCGATGCGCATGGTTTCACCCATTTCAGCGGCGTTGGACGGTTCGGCGACGAGGGCAAGGTCCGGCACTTGCCCGTTGTCGATCATCCAGTTGATAACCTTTTCCGTACCGTTCACGGAATCGGCTTCTTCGTCGCCGGTGATCAAGAAGCTGATCGAGCCTTTGAAAGTCGGATGCTGCGCGAGATAACGCGAAGCTCCGGCAATGGCCGCTGCCACGCCTGATTTCATATCGGCAGCGCCGCGTCCATATAAAACGCCGTCATGAATTTCGGCGGCAAAGGGCGGATGCGTCCAGTCGGATTCGCGTCCCGGCGGCACGACATCGGTATGGCCGAGAAAACAGACATGCGGGCTTTCCGTGCCGAGGCGCGCGAAAACATTATCGACTGGGTAAGAGCCGTCGCCTTCAAATCTGAGATCATGAATGGTAAAGCCCATCGTCGATAATTCATCACGCACGATCTGAAGCGCGCCTTCATCCGCCGGCGTCACCGAACGGCATCTAATGAGACGTTGTGTCAATTCGATGGGGTCAATCATATTAATCTCTGAGCAGCTCATTGATAGAAGTTTTGCTGCGGGTTTTTTCATCGACGCGTTTGACGATCACCGCGCAATAGAGAGACGGTCCGCCGTTTTTGCCGGGAAGAGAGCCGGGCACGACGACAGAGTAAGCCGGAACGCGGCCCATAAAAATTTCGCCGGTTTCGCGGTCGATAATTTTGGTAGATGCGCCAAGGAAAACGCCCATGGATAAAACCGAACCTGTTTCGACGATGACGCCTTCGGCGACTTCGGATCTCGCGCCGACAAAAACATTATCCTCGATAATGACAGGGTTGCCTTGGAGTGGTTCAAGCACGCCGCCGATACCGACGCCGCCGGAGATGTGACAGTCTTTCCCGATTTGTGCGCAGGAACCGATCGTGACCCAGGTATCGACCATCGTGCCGCTATCGACATAGGCGCCGATATTGACGAAGCTCGGCATCAGGATAACGCCCGGGGCAATATAAGAGCCTTTGCGGGCGAAGGACCCGGGCACGGCGCGAAAACCTGCCTTGGAAAAATCGGCATCGGACCAGCCGGAAGTTTTCACCGGCACCTTGTCCCACCATGCGGAATTGTCAGGCCCGTTATTCATTTGCTGGTTCGGATTAAGGCGGAACGACAATAAAACAGCCTTTTTTAGCCATTGATGCACGACCCATGCGCCATCTTTTTTCTCGGCGATACGGAATTCACCTTTATCGAGGCCGACCAGAGCCGCATCGACAGCGGCGCGAATTTCGCCAGTCGTTTCGGTTGAAATGGAGGCGCGGTCTTCAAAGGCCTGATCTATGATTTTTTCGAGAGACATGATGATTCCTTGGTCGTTCAATTCAGTTTGTCGACCTTGCCCTTGCCCCGAGATTTTTTCAAGCCATTATGGTTGCCATGAGAATTGTAATTTTGCTCTTTCTGGCCGGATTGTGGTCGCAGCCCGTCTTTGCCGAAAATTATGCCGCGAAATACGACGTATATGCCGGCGGCATTCACGCTCTGCAGGCGCGGCTGGATTATCAGGAGAGTGCCAAAAGTTACGATGTATCGATTGCGTCCGAAACTTACGGCATTCTCGATAAAATCGTCCCCTGGCAAGCCACGCTTCAAACAAAAGGGCAGATTTTAAAGGGAAAAATGCTTCCGCAAACCCATAAAGCCGATACGACGACGCGCAAGAAGCATGAGATCAATACCTATAATTACGATAAAAGCGGGGCGCTGGTCAGCTTTCAGCAAATCGTCAACGGCAAGGATGAAACACGCAAGGACCTCGATCCGGCGATTTACAAGGATACAATCGATGTCATGACGGCAATTTTCAGCCTGATCGGGCAGGTTGAAGCCGGTAAGGGGTGCGAAACGCAGCCGATGGTTTTCGATTCGGAGCGCAGTTATCGCCTTATCTTCAAAAACGGTAAAAAAGAAACGCTGCTTCCGAATAAATACAGCTCTTTTTCCGGCGAGGCGATTGGCTGCGCGTTCGAGGTTCAGCCAGAGGGCGGGAAATGGCATAAAAAACCGCGTGGCTGGATGAAGATCCAAAATCAGGCGAAGAAAAGCGGTAAGATGCCGATGATCTATTTCGCCAATTTATCGAAAACCGACACGCCGGTTTATGCGCCGGTGCGCACCGTTATTAAAACCGATCTTGGCACGTTTATCGCGCACCTGACGTCTTTTGAGGAAAAGCCTTAAAAACAGGCCTTTTTGCGTTGCAATTGACTGAAATATCATGTGACTTGAGCCTTTAATACCGTCAGGCAAAGTTAGCGCAAATGAGTTCAGCTATTTCCAAATCAAAATCCTCTCCCTTTGCGAGAAAAATTCAACCCGTCCAAGAGATTGCGGTTGTAATACTTGCCGCCGGTAAGGGGACGCGCATGAAATCGCGTATGCCGAAAGTCCTGCACAAAATCGCCGGCCTGCCGATGATTTCGCATATCGTCAAATCTGCGGAAAGTCTGAAGCCGAAAAAGATTATCGTGGTTTTGTCGGATGGCATGGACGATGTCGCCAAAGCCGTCGCACCGCACCAGATCGCGATTCAAAAAATGCAAAAGGGTACCGGCGATGCATTGAAAGCCGCCATGGCGCATTTAAAAGATTTCAAAGGCCAGATACTGGTTTTATTCGGGGATGTGCCCTTGATCGGCGCCGATACGCTGAAAATGGTGGTGGAACATCATCGAAAAGGAAAAGGCTTCGGTGCGACCGTGCTGGCTTTTGCCGCGCCGGACCCGAAAGGCTATGGCCGTATCTTCCAAAATCCGGATGGCACGCTGGCTCGCATTGTGGAAGATGCCGATGCGAGTGAAGACGAGAAGCTGGTGCGCCTGTGCAATAGCGGCACGATGCTGCTGGAAGGCGACGGTCTTGATGAGGCTCTGGCGCAAATTAAAAACAAAAATGCGCAAGGCGAGTTTTATCTCGTCGATCTGCCGAAAATTTTAAGCGATGACGGTCTTCCGACCGGTGTCATTCGCGGTGATTTCCATGAATTAAAGGGAGTCAATTCCCGCGCCCAGCTCGCCGAAGTCGAAATGATCTGGCAGCATAGAAAACGTCTCGCGATGATGGATGACGGCGTGACGCTTCAAGATCCGAATACGGTTTATTTCGCGCATGATACGAAAGTCGGGCGCGACACGGTCATCGGCGCGAATTGTGTTTTCGGCGAAGGTGTCGATATCGAAGACAATGTCGAAATCCGCAGCTTTTCGCATTTAGAAGGCGCGCGGGTTAAATCCGGCGCGGTCATTGGGCCGTTTGCGCGGTTGCGCCCGGGTTCCGATATCGGGGAAGATGCAAGAATCGGTAATTTCGTCGAAATCAAAAATTCAAAAATCGGCAAAGGCGCAAAGGCCAATCACCTCGGTTACATTGGTGATGCGGAACTGGGCGACAATTCCAATTTTGGCTGCGGCGCGATTACGGTCAATTATGACGGTTTGAAAAAATCAAAAACAATTATCGGCAAAAATGTCATGGTGGGATCGAACTCGTCTTTGATCGCTCCGATCACGATTGCTGATGGCGCTTATATAGCCGCAGGTTCGACGCTGACAAAAGATGTTGCCGCAGATGACCTCGTCATCGGGCGCGCCAAAACAATTGTCATGGCAGGTAAGGCCAAAGGCAGAATGAAAACAGGAGAGTAAAATAATATGTGCGGAATAGTTGGAATTATATCGAATAAAGATGTCTCGCCAATGCTGGTCGAGGGGCTGAAGCGTCTTGAATATCGCGGCTATGATTCAGCAGGGATCGCGACTATTCATGATGGTGTCCTTGATCGACGCCGCGCGAAAGGAAAGTTGGCTAATCTGGAAGAGCTTTTAATATCACAGCCTTTGGCCGGACATATCGGCATCGGGCATACGCGCTGGGCGACGCACGGCGCGGCAACCGAAAATAACGCGCATCCGCATTCGACCGATAAAGTGTCCATCGTTCATAACGGTATTATCGAGAATTATGTCGAGCTAAAAGAAGAGTTGATGGGTCATCAGGTCCGCTTTGAAACCGAAACGGATTCGGAAGTCATCGCGCATCTGGTCGATCATTATCTCATACAGGGAAGCAAGCCGATCGATGCCGCGCATAAAGCCTTTGACCGTTTGAAAGGCGCGTATGCGGTTGTCGTCCTATTTAAGAACGAAGAGAATTTATTGGTGGCAACACGTCAGGGCACGCCGCTGGCTGTCGGTTATGGCGAAGACGAAATGTTTATCGCGTCCGATTCTTACGCGCTCGCGCCCTTCACGCGCCGCATTTCATTCCTCGAAGACGGCGACCGTTTGATCGTTACTAATGACAACGCCAAGATCGTCAACGCCGCGAAAAAGCCTGTCGACCGCCCGATCCGCCTAACTGCGCAAAGCGGCAACACGACCGGCAAAGGTGAATACCGCCATTATATGCTGAAAGAAATTTACGAGCAGCCGTCGGTCATCGCCGATACGCTCAACTCTTTCATCAATCCATCGACCAATCAGGTTCATATTTCCGATGAACTCTTGGAAGCGATGCTGCGCGCGCCGCGCCTGACTTTAATCGCCTGCGGTACGGCTTACTATGCGTGTATGGTTGCCAAATACTGGTTCGAAACCATCGCCCGCGTCCCATGCGAGATCGATGTCGCATCCGAGTTCCGTTACCGCGAAGCGCCGATGCCGCGTGACGGCATGGCGATCTTCGTATCGCAATCCGGCGAAACACTCGATACGCTCGAAGCTCTTCGCTATTGCAAGCGCGAGCGCCAGATGTGCCTGTCAATCGTCAACACGATCGAAAGCACGATCGAGCGTGAGTCGCATATCTGTTTGCACACATTAGCCGGACCGGAGATCGGCGTCGCTTCGACCAAAGCGTTTACAACGCAATTATCGACACTGGCATGTCTCGCGCTGGCGCTGGCCTCCGCCAAGGGCGCGATCAATGCGGCGCAGGCCGCTGATTACGGCTATGCGCTGCGTCATATCCCTCAAGTGGCGGCGAGCATATTATCCCATGACGATGAAATCCGCGAGATTGCAGCCGATATCGCCAATGCCCGCGACGTTCTCTATCTTGGGCGCGGCAGTCTCTATCCGCTGGCACTCGAAGGCGCGCTGAAACTAAAGGAGATTTCCTATATCCATGCCGAAGGCTATGCTTCGGGTGAGATGAAGCACGGGCCAATTGCCCTGATCGACGAGACCGTGCCGGTCGTCGTGATCGCGCCATCCGATCCCTTGTTTGAGAAAACCGCGTCGAATGTTCAGGAAACCGTCGCCCGCGGCGGCAAGGTTCTTTTATTCTCGGATAAAGCCGGAAACGATAAATTGTCTGACATCTGCAAATGGAGCGTGACGATGGGGGATGTCCATCCGTTTGTCGCACCAATCCTGTATGCGATTCCGGTGCAGCTCCTGGCCTATCATGTCGCAGTTGCGAAAGGCACGGATGTCGACCAGCCGCGCAATCTGGCTAAATCTGTCACAGTCGAATAAAAAAATCGGCTATTACAGTGATAATATTTGACGTGACAGGCTTATTTGCTAGGCTCCTGTTTTTTCAAGAGGTCAAAAGTCTTGCTGCCAAAATCCGTCAATAGTTTTTTATTTTATGCCATCCCGATTTTCCTGCCTGTGCTTTTTCTTGGCGTCGAGGCGTTATTGTCTCTGGATCAGAAAATTAAATTTTATTCCGAATTCGGGATCGAGCTCGTTCAGGAAGCTTTGCTGTTCTTATGCTTGTTTTTAAGCATATGGATTTTTATCAAAGTAAAACCGTCCGAGGGTAAATGGCTGCGTATATGGATGGGGCTGTGCGTTTTCGCCTGTTTCTACATCGCGTTTGAGGAAATCAGTTGGGGGCAGAAATTTTTCGGCTGGGCTTCGCCGGAATGGGCCATGAACTCGACCCAGAAAGAAAGTAATATTCACAATCATTCACAGTTGTTCAACCGTGTCCCGCGCACCATTCTCGAAATCGGAATTCTGGTCGCCGGGCTTATCATTCCGGCGATGATGAAATGGGCACCTGCCAAACTGCCGCAGAAATTCGAAGCGATTTACCCGTTCAAATCCATTGCGGTGATCGGCGTTCTGGCTTTTATCATCAAAATGCTGGAGCAGTTTCCCGGCTGGTTCGATATCAAGATTTTCTATCGCAAGAGTGAAGTCATGGAGATGTTTATGTATGATTTCATATTCTTGTATCTTGTTTCGATTGCGCAAAAATGGAAATTTGAAGGGCGTTTAAAATGAAAACAATCGCCAGGAATTTTTTGATGATCGATATTCCGCTCCTTCTCATGATGGGGCAGGTGCTGGTCGAAATTTTCGTTCCCAATGCCGAAAAAGCCGCCTTTCATTCCGAGGGTGGGCCGCATGAAGCTATCGAGGCTTTCTTTCTGGTCTGCGCTTTTCCAATAGCGCTCTATTTAACCTTCAAAGTAAAAAATTTCTGGCTGAAGATATGGACCGGTGTCGCGGCGCTTTGTTGTTTTTATGTGGCAGGCGAGGAATTAAGCTGGGGCCAGCAGATATTTCACTGGGGAACGCCAGAAAGCTGGGCGGCGATTAACGATCAGAATGAAACGAATTTGCACAACACATCGACCTGGCTGGATCAAAAGCCGCGCGCTGTGCTGGAAATCGGCGTGCTTGTCGGAGGTTTGATTGTGCCGGCACTGCGCAAATGGAATCCTGAGAAACTGCCGGAAAAATTCAAGAATATCTATCCGGGAAATATCGTCGTCTTCACGGCCATATGCGCGCTCATCGTAAAATTGATTAGTGTTTATGGCGATGTCTCAGGCTATCACCTGTTCTGGCGGGTGAGCGAAGTGATGGAATTATACCTGTATTATTTCGTTCTTGTTTACTTGATCGACCGCAAATCTGCGTGGAAAGAGCAGGGGCTGATCTGATCAGCTCTCGGCCTGTAGCAAAAGCGCACACCAGTCTTCATGCACGATACGGGCGATTTTTTTCATGCCGAATTCTTTATGCGCGGCCAGCACCGATTTTTCCTGATCGCGCAGCAATCCCGACAAAATGACATAGCCTTTCGGTTTCAAAACTCCGGCCAGTTCAGGTGCCATATCTATCAAGGGACCTGCCAGAATATTGGCAATCACGAGATCGAAGGGACTTAACTGTTTTACTTTGCGGGTTTTATACCCATCACCACAGGCACAAGCGACGCCGGCGCTACCTGCCGGAATTTTATTCATGCCGCGGTGGCGACAGGAGACGCGGACCGATTCAGGATCGTTATCCACGGCCAGAACCGGTTTTTTCCAAAGGCGGTAGGCGCCAAGAGCCAAAATGCCCGAGCCCGTTCCCATGTCTAAAATATTCTTCGGCTTGATACCCATTTCTTTCATGCGGATCAGCATTTCAAGGCAGCCTTTGGTCGTGCCATGTTCGCCGGAGCCGAAAGCGGTGGCGGCATCGATTTGCAGGCCGTGCATTTTGGCCGGAATTTTATCTTTATAATGAGAACCGTAAATAAAGAAATTACCGATCTTGAACGGCGGGAATTGCTGGTAGGAATGTTCCAGCCAGTTTGTGTCTGCGACAGGCTCTATTTTTAGTTTTGCTGCCGGCACTTTAAGGCGTTTGGCAATTTGCGCGGCATTGGGTCGAAAATCGACCAGCCACATAATATCCCAGACGCCCTTGTTCTTTTCCCAGGATGTAGAAATGGCCTCGTCTTCGAGGATCGAGGCCATGTTCATAATTTCTGTATCCGATAAAGATAACGGCTGGCTCAGATTGATCGTAAACAATAGTCCTTTAATCTGAGTATCCAGCATTATTTATCGTCTTCATCCAATTCGACATCGAGATCGTCATCGTCGTCAAGATCGTCGTCGAGATCATCGGCCAGATCGTCTGCATCGATATCAAGGTCTTCGTCTTCTTCGGCGTCGACTTCAACTTCTTCCAGAGAAACTGTTTCAGCTTCTTCCTCTTCGGCCTCTTCTTCTTCGACTTCTGCTGTCTCCACTGCATCTTCGACTTCTGTATCGTCGGCAACATCATTGGCAGCCAGACGTCCGCGACGGGCCTTGATTTTGACTTCGCCTGTGAATTCAGTATCGCAATTCGGGCAAATAACCGGGCGTTTGTTCAGATCGTAAAATCTGGTGCTGCAGCTCATGCAGATGCGTTTTAACCCTCTTGGGTCGGAAACCGTAGCTTGGGGCATAAAAATTCCTCTAAGAATCTTGCAGTTAATCTTGAAGCAAAACTATTTGCTCTATTTCATTATTGAAGTCAAAGCATTTAACACAAGAGTTGCTGCACCGCAACACTACATACGTAAAAACAGCATTGCTTTGAAAACCTGTTAACCAAGTATATGATACGCTTCTATTATCCTTAAATCCTACTCAGGAGATTTCTTATTATGCAAGTTCCGATGGTCATCTGCGGTTACAAACGCTCCCCTTTCCACTTTGCGAATAAAGGGGCTTTGGCGAAAACCCGTCCTGACGATATGGTCGCAACCGTCATCAAAGCGCTTTTGGACGAAACCAAAGCCAATACGGCGGAAATAGAAGATTTGCTGATGGGATGTGCCTTCCCGGAAGCCGAGCAGGGGTTTAACCTTGCGAAAATCGTCGCCCAGATCATCGGGCTTCCCGTTTCCGTTGCCGGGGCCACGGTCAACCGCTTCTGCGGATCATCCATGACGACCATTCAAATGGCGGCAGGCTATGCGCAAATGGGGGCGGGTGAATTATTTATTGCAGCCGGCGTAGAATCCATGACCCGCATCCCGATGGGTGGGTTTAACCCGATGCCGAACCCGAAACTGGGTGAGAGTTATCCGGCGGCTTATATGGGAATGGGCGAGACAGCCGAAAACCTTGCCAAGAAATATTCCATCGACCGCTCGGCGCAGGAAAAATTCTCATATGAATCCCACATGAAGGCGGCGAAAGCGGCGGCAGAGGGCAAGTTCGATGCCGAGATCGTCGCCATCGGCGATGTCAAAACAGACGGCACGATTCGTGCTGAAACGACGCTCGAAGGTTTGGCGGGATTGAAACTCGCTATTGATCAAAATGGAACGGTCACCGCCGGTACGGCCTCCCCTCTAACAGACGGCGCGGCGGCGACTTTGGTCGCCACGGAAGAATATGCAAAGAAAAACGGCCTGCCAATTTTGGCGCGGATTAAATCCGTTTCGGTCGCCGGATGCGGCGCAGAAATTATGGGGATCGGTCCGGTGCCGGCAACGCAAAAAGCTTTGGCGAGGGCTGGTCTGACATTGAAAGACATCGAAATCGTTGAACTGAACGAAGCTTTTGCGGCTCAGTCTCTCTCGGTTATCAAGGAACTCGGTGTTGATCCGGCAATCGTCAATCTGGATGGCGGCGCAATTGCGCTGGGTCACCCGCTCGGTGCATCGGGCGCGCGGATTACAGGTAAGCTTGCGAGCCTGTTGCAACGTGAAAAGAAAAAATACGGTCTCGCCACGATGTGTATCGGCGGCGGCCAAGGCGTAGCGGTTATTCTGGAGCGCGTATAGTGGTCACTGAGATACAACCTCAAAACACCAAGCATTACTTTCACTTTGTAATGTTAAGTGTTTTGTTTGCCGTCATTTGCATTCCGACAGCAGGAAAAACTATAGATATTTTTGGTACTCCGTTATCAATCACAATTTTTTACTTTCCTATTATCTATGTTGTCGCTGATGTAATGACAGAAGTTTATGGATATGCCTTGGCGCGTCGAGCGTTGTGGTACTCTGTCCTCGGCCAGTTGATTACAATGGCTATTTTTCAAATAGTTGCATGGGCACCACCTTCTGAAACTCTTCAAAACGATGACGCCTTCCAACAAATTTTAAGTCAGGCGCCAATTTTTGTTTTAGTGGGAACAATTGCAGTTTTTACAGGCGATATCGTAAATAACTACATACTTGCTAAGATGAAGTTGAAATCACGCGGTAAAAGTATGGGTTCACGATTTGTTGCTTCTACCGCGGCAGGCGAAGTTGTTAATACATTTGTATTCTATTTCTTTGCTTTAGTTTTAATGGGCATTGTTCCTATGAATGCTGCGATTACAAGTATCGTTGTTGCCTCAATAGCAAAAATTCTAGTTGAAGTTATTCTCCTTCCAATAACAATTCGTGTAGCAACAGCGCTGAAAAAAATAGAGGGCATCGACGTTTTTGATGTCCATACAAACTTCAATCCTCTTAAATTCTAAGGACTTGGAAATGACAGAAATTAAAAAAGTAGCGGTGATCGGTTCGGGCGTTATGGGCTCTGGTATCGCGGCGCAAGTAGCCAATGCGGGCATTCCCGTTGTGCTCCTTGATATCAAGCTGCCCGATAAAGACCTTGCGAAAATGGCGGTTGAAAAATTGCTCAAAACCGATCCGGCGCCTTTAATGTCGGCACGGAATGCAAAGCTGATCCAGACAGGTAACCTGGAAGACGATCTTGGTTTGATCGCCGATTGCGATTGGATCGTTGAAGTCGTTCTTGAAGATTTAAAAATCAAGCATGCGACGTATGAGAAGCTTGCCAAGCATATGAAGAAGGGCGCAATCCTATCTTCGAATACATCGACGATTCCGCTCGAGCTTTTAACGAAGCCTTTGAGCGACGATGTAAAAAAGAATTTCCTGATTACCCACTTCTTCAACCCGCCGCGTTATTTACGTTTGCTCGAGATTGTCACGGGGCCTGCGACGGATAAGAACGTTACGAAAGTTGTTACAGAATTTTGCGATATAAAACTCGGTAAAGGCGTTGTCACTTGTAAAGACACGCCGGGCTTTATCGTCAACCGTATCCTGACCTATTTCATGCAATCGGCGCTGAACGTCGCGGTTGCGGATAATGTATCGGTCGAAGTCGCCGATGCGGTTTTATCCAAGCCCGTCGGGATTCCAAAAACTGGCGTATTCGGTTTGATCGATCTCGTCGGCGTCGATTTGATGCCGCATCTGGCGGATAGTCTTTTATCGACATTGCCGGAAAATGACTCCTATAGAAAAATTTATAAGGATTATCCGTTTATCGGCGGCATGATTAAAGCCGGGTATAACGGGCGTAAAGGTAAGGGTGGTTTTTATCGCCTCAATCCAGATCCGACAAAAACCAAAGAAAAACAGGCGCTGCGCCTTTCGGGTGGGGAGTTCAATGAATCTCAATACGCGAAAGCGGACAAGCCGCGTCTTGCATCCATGGATGCCGGTAAAAAAGGTTTGCGCGCTGTCGTCGAAACAGACGACGAAGGCGGTCACTATGCGTGGAAAGTTCTAAGCGATACGTTGCTTTACGCAGCAAGTCTTGTTCCCGCCATTGCAGATGATGTTGCAAGTGTTGATGAAGCGATGCGCCTCGGCACGAATTGGAAAAAAGGCCCGTTCGAAATGATCGACGATCTCGGCCCAAAATGGTTTGCCGAGAAACTTGAGAAAGAAGGCAAGGCGGTTCCGGAATTTCTTAAAAAAGTCGGCGACGGTACATTCTATAAAACCGAAAATGGCCAGCTACAATATTTCGGCACGGACGGTAAATATCACGATGTGAAACGCGCCGAAGGCGTATTGCTGTTGCAAGACATCAAGCGTAAATCCAAGCCTGTTTTCAAAACCGGCTCTGCCGCGCTTTGGGATGTCGGCGACGAAGTTCTCTGTCTCGAATTTACCGGGAAGATGAACGCGCTCGACGATCAGGTTTTTGCCGTGATCGATCAGGCCGTCAAAATTACGGGTCCAGGCAAACAATTTAAGGCGCTCGTCGTTCATAACGAAGGCTCTGCTTTCTCGGCAGGGGCCAATTTAGGCTTGGCGCTTTTTGCTGCGAATATTGCTATGTGGCCGCAGATCGAGGAATTGGTCGCGGGCGGGCAGCGTGCATATAAAGCGTTAAAATTCTCGCCATTCCCTGTCGTTTCCGCTCCATCGGGTATCGCGCTTGGCGGCGGTTGTGAAATCCTGCTGCATTCCGATCATGTTCAGGCGCATGCAGAAACCTATTGCGGTCTCGTCGAAGTCGGTGTCGGATTTATTCCCGGCTGGGGGGGTTGTAAGGAAATGCTCTTGCGTTACCAAGCGAAAGAGCGCGAGCAATTCGACAAGCAGACAGGCGGCAGAAAACTTTGGTTCTCGCCGAAAAACACGCCGATGGGCGCAATCAAAAAGGCATTCGAGCTTATTGGCACAGCGCAGGTGGCCAAATCCGCCGCCAATGCGAAAGAGCTCGGCTATTTGCGAGATTCAGACGGGATCACGATGAACAAGGACCGCTTGCTGTTCGATGCGAAAAAACGTGCACTGGAACTGGCTGAAAATTATCAAGCTCCTGTGCCGGTTGAAGATATCCGTTTGCCGGGTCCATCTGGCCGTTATGCGCTCGATCTGGCTGTCTCCGATATGGCGAAATCTGGCAAGGCGACGCCATATGACGTTACGGTTTCATCTGCACTGGCGCGTGTTTTAACTGGCGGCGAGAAAGGTGACTGGACCAATCCGATGAAGGAAGACGATATCCTGAAGCTGGAACGCGAGGAGTTTATGAAACTCGCGCGTAATCCTGGGACGGTTGCCCGTATCGAAGCTATGCTGGAAACTGGCAGGCCGCTTAGAAACTAAATTTATAGTTTGCTGTGAAGCCTTTTTACCTTAAATACTCTCGGTATGATAAAAAATATGCCAATTAAAAAAATATTTGCTGGAAGATCCATGAAATGGGTTTTGGGCTTTTTCCTAATTGCGACGGCTTTTGGTATTATCTACGGGTTTTTCAAAGAGAGTAAGCAGTTGGATAAAAAAATGGCTGTCACGGATGTTCACCGGGAGGTGGTCGCCTTATGCCTAAAGCAATTCCCGGCTGATAATAAAACGGACGAAATTAAAAGCCTTCGACATTGTATTTTCAAGAATTCAGTGTTCAGCGATGATAAAGAATTCGAGTCTTTGTGGAAAAACAAAATTGCTATGGCGAAATGGCTGCGCTCTTCAGTTGCAAAGGAAAGAGATAGCTTTCCCCCTATGGAATGTTCGTACCGGTCAGGAACACTAGTCAGTATGCTAAGATCTGTTGGTTATGAGGCGCATGATCTGGTGATACCCAAAAACGAAGATAACTTCAGCGATCATGTCGTTGTAGAGGTCCTCAATCCAGATACAAAGAAATGGGAAATTCATGACCCGTCCTATGATGTCAATTTTATCTCTCTCAAAGATAAGGCTCCCCTGAACATCAAGGAAATGCTGACAATTGACAAAGACGACTACATGCCTTGTAATTTCGAGGGTAAGTGCGGCTGGCATTTAAGGACAGACGAAGGTATCGATCTAACTTTCAATAAATCCTATTGGAACCTAGCTTATATCAAAGATCAGAATGTTTTGTATGTCACCAAAAGACTGGACGTAAATGCAAAGCGTCCTGTATATGGAGAGAACCTAAGCTATTGTGAATGGCGGGCCAAATGGTGCAACAATATTGTTCATCTGGATTGATATAAATCATTAAGTTAGCTGGATTCGATTAAGTTGAGGGAACATTCCCTGCGGCTATAGATTTGTAGTGGCTTTAATGGCTTATTTTTAAAGAATTTTTAAATCAGAAATAGGATTGAATAATGAAAGTCTGGCTTCTGTTCGAAGGCCCATATGACGGCGACAAGCCGGGTCAATACGAGATACGCCGTTTTTTAGAAGAAGGCGCGAAACGCGGTTACGATGTCAAAGTTTTTGGTCCGTCGCAATTCGATTTGAAATGCCCGATGGTGGGCTCTAACACGGTATGGGTCGATAGCCAGCCGCAGCAATTGCCCGATGTCGTCATCCCGCGTATGGGCGTCGGCACGACGTATTTGGGCCTTGCGGTATTGCGCCATCTGCGCCGCGCCGGTGTCGTGGTTCTCAATCGCGCCGCCGCTGTTGCCGCTGTCGCTGACAAATTGCACACGTTCCAAGTTTTATCGCTCGAAGACATGCCGATGCCAAAAACGATTTTCGGCAAATGTCCTGTCGATGTCGATTTGATCGAAAGAGAATTAGGCTTTCCCGTCGTCGTCAAGACATTGAAGGGCACGCAAGGGTCCGGTGTTTATCTGTCTGAAAATCCAGAAAATTTGCGCGATATGACGGGCCTCCTCACCAATGAGGGCGATGAAAGCCTGCCTGTCGTCTTTCAGGAATTTATCAAGGTTAGTGCAGGCCGTGACTTGCGCGTTTTCGTCGTCGGCAAGAAATGCGTCGCCTGTATGGAACGTTCTGCTACCGATGGCAGTTTCAAAGCCAATATCAGTCGCGGCGGCGTAGGCAAAAATATTCCGATCACCCCGGAGATGGAAAGGCTGGCGCTCGATGTTTGCCGTGTGCTTGATTTAGAGATTGCCGGTGTCGATTTACTTTATGCGGATAACGGCTATTTGATTTGCGAAGCGAATTCCGCGCCTGATTTCAAAGGGCTTGAGAAATTCTGTAATGTCGATATTCCATCCGTGATTTACGATCATGCAGAAAGTCTGATGGGAGCGGCCAGAAAAGAAGTCAAAGGCAATATTACTTCCTTCGATAAATGGAAGATCGCGGCAAGGTCGAGCTTGTCCAAAATGAAATTGTTCGGGACGAAGTAATCATTCTTCCTTCAGCCACTGGCTTTCGATGGAATAGCCCTGCAGGGCGGAGCATAAAGAGCTGGAGAGAGCCTGGGTTCTTTCCGGAATTGAATAAGGCGTATTGATCATCATGACGCCGCAGCCGTTGAAACTGTCGCGGCGGTTACGGGGATGAAGTAAAAATTCGGATACCCAGATGCGATGTGCGTTTTCAAGTTCCATGGCTGCATCGAAGATTTCATGCATCGAAGACTCTGCCTTGATCGGATACCAGATCATGTAACAGCCGGTAGCCCATCGTTTGATCCATTCTTCCATTTGTCTGGCCAGAACCTGAAACTCGTCTTTGCGCTCGAAGGGCGGATCAATCAGGACAAGGCCCCGCCGCTCAGGTGGCGGAATATTTCCCCGAATACTTTCATAGGCATCCATATGCAGGGTTTTGACATTTTTAAAACCTTTTAATGTTGCCTTTAAAACTTGCAGATCATCAGGGTGAAGTTCATTGGCGAGCAGGCGGTCCTGATCACGGAGTTTATCGGCGATTAGAAGCGGGGAGCCGGGATAGGTATTGTCATTCCAGTACGGTTTTAGAATCGCTTGAAAAGCGGCAAGATCAGGATTTGAAAAGCCAATATTCATAAAAGCGCCAACGCCCTCTGCATACTCCTGCGTTTTCTGGGCTTGCTCGGAATTTAGCGCATATAATCCGCATCCGGCAAAGGCATCGAGGACAAATGCGCCCTTTTCCTTATTCTGCAAATAGTCGAGCGTCATGCTCAAAATGAGGTGCTTAAAGATGTCGGCGAAATTTCCGGCGTGATAAATGTGGCGGTAATTCATTTTTGTTCTATCTGATTGATATATTAATGAAGTTTTAAAGTGGTAATGTCAGGATGGAAAGATGTTTAACTGGACAAAATCCAAAAATCCGCCCGCAGTGCAGCAAAACACCGCTGAGATGAGCAAGAAAGACCAGCTCATTCATGAAGCAATGGGCCATGCCAAAATGGCACGGGAAGCGATCGGCGAAGAGACATTGGCCAAAGTCCGCGCTATGATGGAAAAACAGCAGCAGGCCCAAAAGACGCCTGAGCAAAGAGCCAAAGAAGCTATGCGCTCTCTCGCCCCGGATGCTATGGCGGCAGTTGAAAATTCTCCTATGGAGCAGGCCAAAAAAATTTTACAATCCATGGAGCCGGAAAAACTGGCCCAGCATCTACGCCTTTTGCGCGAATACGATAAATCGAACTAACCCTCTCTTAAGGAGATATCATGCCCGTCTATAAGGCCCCTCTCGAAAATATGAATTTCATTCTGCACGATGTTTTGGGTGCCGGAAAACTGTCGGAACTCCCGGGCTATGAAGACGCGACGAAAGATTTGATGGATCAGATTTTAGAAAGTGGTTCACAAATTTGCGAAGAAGTTTTGTTTCCCTTGAATCAGTCCGGCGACAAGGAAGGATGCCATTACGAAAACGGCGTCGTGCGCACCCCTAAGGGTTTTATCGAAGCTTACAAGACGTATACCGAAGGCGGCTGGACTGCTCTCTCTGCCGATCCTGCTTATGGCGGCATGGGCATGCCGCATTTGTGGAATTTCGTTTTCATGGAAATGATTTGTTCGTCCAACATGGCGTTCGGTATGTATCCGGGCCTGTCCGAGGGCGCGTATCGGGCGATATTGCTGCATGCCAGCGAGGAACTAAAACAAACCTATCTGCCGAAGATGGTGACCGGCGAATGGTCCGGTTCCATGTGCCTGACCGAGCCGCATTGCGGAACCGATCTCGGATTGATCCGTACCAAGGCTATTCCAAATGACGACGGTTCGTACAAAATTTCCGGCACCAAGATCTTCATCTCTGCCGGTGAACATGATTTGACCAGCAATATTATTCACCTCGTACTGGCAAAATTGCCGGATGCACCGGAAGGCTCTCGCGGGATTTCTCTTTTCGTCGTGCCGAAATTTTTGCCGAAAGAAGACAATATGCCGGGCGCCCGCAATGGCGTGATGTGCGGCTCCATCGAACATAAAATGGGGATCAAGGCTTCCTCGACCTGCGTCCTCAATTTCGATGATGCGCAAGGCTGGCTGGTTGGCGAACCGCATAAGGGCTTGAAAGCTATGTTCACGATGATGAACGCAGCGCGTCTCGGCGTCGGTATGCAGGGCCTCGGCATTGCCGAAGTCGCCTATCAAAATGCTCTTTGGTATGCAAAAGACCGTTTGCAGATGCGCGCGCTTGACGGCACGAAATACCCTGACAAAGCTGCCGATCCTATTATCGTTCATCCGGATGTTCGCCGGATGCTGCTCACGTCCAAAGCTTTCTGTGAAGGGGCGCGGGCGCTGTCTTATTGGGTCGGTATGAATTTGGACATCTCGGAAAAACATCCGGATGCGCAAACCCGTCAGGAGGCCGATGACCTGGTCGCGCTGCTGACACCGATCGTCAAAGCCTATTTGACCGATATGGGATCTGAAGTATCGAACCTTGCCATGCAGGTCTATGGCGGTCACGGCTATATCTGGGAATGGGGCGTCGAGCAATATGTCCGCGATGCGCGGATCAGCCAGATTTACGAAGGCACGAACGGTATTCAGGCACTCGATCTCGTCGGACGTAAAATGGGCCAGAATTTTGGACGCCTGCTGCGCCGTTTCTTCCAGCCCGTGTCTGATTTTATCGAAGCGGAGCAGGCCAATCCTGACCTCGCTGAATTTATCATGCCGTTTGCAAAAGCGTTTGCGAAACTCCAGCAAGTCACAGCCATCATCGCGCAAAAAGGCATGAAAGACCCGAATGAAGCGGGAGCGGCCTCGGTCGATTACTTACGCATGTTTGCCCTCGTCGCGCTCGGCTTTATGTGGTGCCGGATTGTCAAAGTGGCCTCTGCCAAACTCAAAGAAGGCGGCGACGGACGACAGGAGTTCTACGACAGCAAAATCAAGACAGCGCGTTTCTTCTTTGAACGCATGCTGCCGGAAAATGAAGCGCGTTTCCGCATGATTATGGCGGGCGCCGGTCCCCTCATGGAAATGAAAGAAGGAGAATTTTAATGGATCTCGAGCAAATTACAGAGACACTTAAAAAACGCGTCGGTAGCGGCGGGTTCAACCATACAGCCCTTTTTGATTTCGATGACGACGGCAAAGTTTTCGTCGACGGCACGCAATCGCCGCCGGTTGTTACCAACGAAGAAGGCGATGCCGAGGTCACGCTGGCGACCAGTCTTGAAACATTCTCAAAAATTCTGGATGGCTCTCAAGACCCGAATTTTGCTTTTATGATGGGAAAGCTCAAGGTGCGGGGCAGTATGGGTCTGGCATTGAAGCTGAATGGCATGCTGGAGGCTTAGGCAAAGCATTCCTTGTCAGACGGAAATTTCCCGTCTTTGACATCTTTGGCATAGTTTTCGAATGCGGCAGAGATTTCATCTGAGAGATGCGCATATTTGCGGACGAATTTCGGTGTAAATTCGTTGAACAAGCCCAATAAATCATCTGTTACCAAAACTTGACCGTCGCAATTGGGAGATGCGCCAATGCCAATGGTTGGAATGGGCAGGGAGGATGTTATCTCTGAGGCAATTTTTTCCAAGATGCCTTCAAGCACGATCGAAAAAGCGCCTGCTTCACAAATTTTCCGTGCATCTTCTTTAATTTTTGCTGCCGCTTTTTCATCACGGCCTTGGGCTTTATAAGAACCGAGTTGATTGATGCTTTGCGGCATCAATCCGACATGGCCCATAACCGGGATGCCACGTGAAGTAAGGAATTCAACGGTTTCAGCCAGTTCCACGCCGCCTTCGAGCTTGACCGCATCTGCGCCACTTGATTTTAAAATGAATGAGGCTGATTCAAAAGCCTGTTCCTTCGACATCTGGTAAGAACCAAACGGCAGGTCGGTAATGATAAAGCTATGCGGCGCGCCGCGGCGAACTGCTTGTGTATGTAAGGCCATCATGTCCAGTGTCACCGGCAAGGTCGTTTCAAAACCGTATAACACCATGCCTAATGAATCTCCGACCAAAATGGCATCGACATGCGGGGCTATACGCTTTGCCATCTGCGCCGAATAAGCCGTCAGCATGACAAGTTTTTGCTGGTTTTTTCTCTCGAGAAAAGCGCGGGCGGTTAATTTCTTCATGGAAGCTGTCACGGACATATATTCTTTTAACAGAATACTGAGCCCTCAGGCAATGGCTTGCGCAATGCATGGCAAAGTCTTAATTTGAATCATGCATCTTTATTTCCGTGTCCTCTGGGTCCTTATCAGTTCATTTTTCAAACCGAAAATTTCTTCGATTCTCGAAATATCCGTTTTGAGATTCAAGGTCCTGCCCAACGATCTCGATTTCAACATGCATATGAATAACGGGCGGTATCTGACCATTATGGATCTCGGGCGGTTCGACCTAGTTTTACGGGCAGGGCTGATGCAGATTATGCTGAGACAAAAAAGCGTGCCGATCCTTGGCTCGGCAACCATCCGCTACCGTCTTCCCCTAATGCCGTTTCAGTCCTATGAGCTGCATACGCGTATCGTCTCATGGGACGATAAATGGGCCTATATGGAACAGCGTTTTGTGATTGCCGATGGCGGCAAGAAACATGGCGCAGTGGCGGCGGTGGCTTTGGTCAAAGGCAGTTTTTACGATCAAAAAAATAAAAGGACCGTACCGACGAAAGATGTGCTGGATAGTGCGGGATTAGCGGTTGAAACACCGGAAATTCCGGCGCATATCGTTGAATGGCAGAAATCGGAAGATTTCCTGCGCGAGGTCACAAAACAGGAAGTGAATAATGATCAGGCTTCATAATTTCGAGGAATTGCAGGCTTATGCCGGAGCCGAGGATTCTGTTCTCGGCCTTGTACCGACGATGGGAGCGCTTCATGAAGGGCATTTGCATCTGGTGGAAATAGCGCTGGCTGATTGCGACCGCGTAATTGTCAGCGTCTTCGTCAATCCGAAACAATTCGCGCCGCATGAAGATCTGGCGAAATATCCGCGTACTTTAGATGCCGACATGGAAAAATTGGCAGCAGCCGGAGTTCATGCGATTTATACGCCAACTATCGATGATATGTATCCCGAAGGTTTTGTAACAAAAATCTCAGTCGGTAAAATTTCCGAACCATTGGAAGGACATTTCCGCCCGCAGTTTTTTGATGGCGTTGCGACGGTCGTTGCAAAATTATTTTTACAAGTCATGCCGGATAAGGCTTTCTTCGGTGAAAAAGATTATCAGCAATTACAGGTCATCAAACGCATGGTTTATGATCTCAATCTGCCGATTGAAATCGTGCCAGTACCGACCGTGCGCGACAAGGATTCAGGATTGGCACTGTCTTCGCGCAATGCCTATCTGAACGAAGACGAGCTGAAAGTCGCGCAGCAATTAAATCTTGTCTTGTTGACTATGGCAGAGAAAATAGATTCCGGTTTCGATATGCGAGAGATTGAAGCATGGGGCGTGGCAGAGCTGAAAATCCGTGGCTTTACCAAGGTCGATTATTGCGATATCCGCGATGCGAAGACTTTGCAGCCTTCTGATACAGGAGACAAGGCGGAGAAACGGATTCTGGCGGCGGCATGGATCGGCACGACCAGATTGATTGATAATATTACAGCTTAGGCTGCTTCTTCAAATATTTGCGAATGAAGTCTTCCATCTCGGTGGCCGTTTGCTGGGTTTTGAACAGCGTTATCAATGTGTCGTCAGGGCTCATGAAATAAATGAATGAGGAGTGATCTATCGTGTAGTCGTCACCATCCGGCACTTTTGCCGCATAGACCTTGAATTCTCTTTTTACGGCTTCGATTTGCTCAGGCGTGCCAGTGAGCCCAACCATGGACGGGTCGAAAAGACCGACATATTTTTTTAAAACCTTGGACGTATCGCGCTCGGGGTCGACGGTGATGAAGATCATCTGAATCTGATCTTTCTGGCTATCCGATAATTCCTTGTAAGCCTCGGCTGTTTTTTGAAGCTCGGTCGGGCAGATAGCCGGGCATGACGTAAAGCCGAAATAGATCAATTTATATTTACCGGCGAAATCTTTTTCGCTGCGGATTTTTCCATCCTGATCTGTCAGTTTGAAAGGCCCGCCGACACCAGCGACGTTTAAAATGGCGGGCGTATTATCGTTTTTCTTCGACGACAAGGCGCTGACGCCAGCGATAAGCGCACCAAGGCAGAGCCCTATAGCGGCTAAAAGCGCGGTGCGAATAAGGCGGTCTTTGACAGGGTTAAAAGAAGACATGGACCCATTTTAGGGTCCATGTCGAAGAAGTCCAGTCTGTTTATTCGTTTAGATAACTTCGAGCATCTCGGCGACCAGCGGATGGCGAACGATATCCTGCTGTTTCAATCGAACGACCGCAATATTCTTGATCTCTTCCATTCTTTTGCAAATGTCATCCAGACCCGACATACCCGGCAGAAGATCGGATTGATCTGGATCTCCGGTCACGACCATCGTCGAATGCCAGCCGAGGCGAGAGAGAAGCATTTTGAGCTGCGAATAAGTGCAGTTCTGCGCTTCATCGATGACCACGAAGGCATTGTTGAGCGTGCGGCCCCGCATAAAGCCGATAGGGGCGATCTCGATCGTGCCATCATCGAGATATTGCTTCACGCGCTTACCGCCCATCCGGTCGCCGAGAGCATCGTAGAGAGGGCGAAGATAAGGGGCCATTTTCTCATGCATATCACCGGGAAGATAGCCGAGCGATTCTCCGGCTTCCATAGCGGGGCGCGAGAGAACGATACGCTCGATTTTACCGGCTTCCAATGCTTCAACGGCAGCCGATATTGCAAGATAGGTCTTACCCGATCCCGCAGGACCCAAAGCAAGAGTCAGATTATGGCCGTTAATCGCCTCCATCAACTCACGCTGGCCGTCCGTACGCGGTTTAACTTTGCGTATATAGGATTTATCGCGGTTATTATCGATCTGGGACTCCAGCGGATGCCATTTCTCCTCGAAACTCGGACGGACAACATTCGTGGAATGCTTGTTACGGTTTTTATCTCTGGACATGGAGTTTCCTTCCGGTTTGGGTTGAGTGTGAAAAGGTATGAAAAAAGGCAGCTTGCGTTTCTGCAGCTGCCTTGGGGCGAATGGCCGTTGGAAATGTTTCGATCAGCGAAGTGACCTCGTGCGCCCTGAAGCAGGGATCGATATGTCGATTTATGAAACAGAACCTATTAAACCGCAATGAAATACCCGACTGGGTGAGAGGCTGGATGATATTCTAAAACGAATCGTATCAGAATTTTGGAATCGGCACTATCTATTTTGTGCAGAGCATAAAATATGGCAGATTGGCGTGAAATCCGAGGAGATTAAAATATGAAAATATCGTCATTAATGCCGCGTCAGGATAAATTCTCGCATCTCCTCGAATCGCTTTCGCGGTCCGCCTATGAAAGCGCCTGTCACTTAAAAGAATATATCCAGACATCCGATAACGGGGAAAGACAGCGATATGGAGAGTTGATCGCAGCTTCCAAGCAATCGGCCAAGCAAACGATGTCCAATATCACAAAGTCACTTTGCCAGACCTATATTACGCCGTTCGACCGTGAAGATATTCAGGAATTCGCTGCGCATCTTTATAAGATCACAAAGACTATCGACAAGGTGCGCGAGAGAATTGACCTGCATGGAATTTCTCTCGAAGACGGCAGTTTATCGAAACAAGTCGATCTGATCTGCCAGGAAGGTGAAGCCATGAATGAAATGGTTGTGGCCCTCGGCAAAGGAAAAGCCAATGATTTGATCATTACCAAAACCGATATTCTGCTCGATCTCGAAATGAAAGGTGATGCCGTATTGGCAGAGCTTCTTGTGACTTTGTTCTCGAATGAAACATCGGCCAGAGAGCTTATTTTGCGCAAGGATATCTACGATATGCTGGAAAAAGTAATCGACCGTTATCGCGATGCTGGAAGTATCGCGGTCGAAATCGTTTTAAAGCATAAGTAATTTATGGAACCGATTTTTTTATTCCTGTGTCTCGTTATCGGTTTGACGCTCGTTTTTGACTATATCAATGGTTTTCACGATTCGGCGAATGCGATTGCCACGATCGTCTCGACGAAAGTCATGTCACCGTCAAAAGCCGTTATTTATGGCGCAATATTGAATTTTGTCGGTGCGCTCGCAGGAACGGAAGTTGCGGCAACGATTGGTAAAGGCCTTGTCGATGCCGCGACAATTACGCTGACGACGGTTTTTTGCACAATCATTGCGGCGATTGTCTGGAACCTGATTACATGGTGGAAAGGTTTGCCGACCAGTTCTTCGCATGCGCTGATCGGCTCTCTACTTGGAGCAAGTTTCGTATCGTCAACAGCAGAAGAAGGCAGTATTCACTGGGATGTGGTCGTCCAGAAAATCGTCATTCCGATGTTTGCGTCTCCTGTCGTCGGACTTTCAGTTGGTTTTACTATGATGGTTGCCCTGACATGGCTTGTCTATAAATGGAATCTCGGCACGATCAACCGTGTCTTTAGCAAATTGCAAATTTTCTCGGCGGGGTTTATGGCGTTCGAGCATGGACGCAACGATGCACAAAAATCCATGGGGATCATTGCGCTGGCTTTGGTCCTTGTAAATCCGCAAGACAATTTTGAAATTCCATTTTGGTTGGTGCTGTCTTGTGCGATCGCCATGGCGCTCGGCACATGGAGCGGCGGCTGGCGTATCATTCATACCCTTGGCAATAAGCTTATCAAGCTGCAGCCCATTCACGGCTTCGCCGCTGAAACGACGGCATCTATTGTCATCGGCACCGCCTCGCATTTCGGCGTACCGCTTAGTACCACGCAAGTGATATCATCGGCTATATTGGGCGTGGGGACAGCAAAACGCGCTTCTGCCGTTAATTGGGGCGTATTCGGGCGGATCGTTTGGGCATGGATATTAACATTGCCGCTGACATTTTCATTTGCTGCATTGTTAATGTTCCTGATGCAAAAGATATTCGACTAAAAAATAAAATTACAAATAGAATTTTAAGATTAATAGGTTAATATCTTTCCATGAAAAATGAATCAACTGGCATGCGCGGTTTTACGCTTGTTGAGCTTTCGATTGTTATGATCATTATTGGTCTTCTAATCGGCGGTGTTCTTAAAGGACAAGAGTTGATCATGAATGCGCGGCTTGCATCGACGATCTCTCAAGTGAAGAGTATTACAGCGGCTTATAATACATTCCTTGATATGTATAAGAATATTCCGGGTGATATATCATCCGCATCAGTGCTTGTTCCGAATTGCAATTCTTCAACTTCCTGTTTCGACGGTAATGGAAATATGGAAGTAGGAGGGAATGTAAACGATTTTCCATGGTTTGGCATCGATGCGGCTATCGATACAGAAAATACTCAGCTCTGGAAGCACATGGCTCTGGCGGATTTGCTGGGTGGCCTAAATCCTTCGGCTTCGGCAACAGGTTTCAGCGAAACACATCCTGAGAACTCTATCAATGGCGGGTTCCATGCCAGAAGCGGAGATGGCACGCCCTATGGCTTTCTCAATATGGTAGGCGTAGTTATCGTTGCTAGAGTTGATCCAAACGGGCAATGGCTGTGCGGGCAAGCTTCGAATAATCCGGATGCTTGCTCTCTATCTCCAAATCAATCCTATAGGATTGATATTAAAATGGATGATGGTCAGGCTATAACGGGAAGTGTCGGATCCATCAGTGCCGGGTATCAGACCGGCTGCGGAAATCCCAATCAGGGAATTAATGGGCCGGATGGTTATGCGAGGGATGTCGATCGCCGGAGTTGTGACGTCATGTTTAGGATTTCGAATTAAGATGCTTCAAAAAAATTCTGGCTTTACTCTTGTCGAATTATCGATCGTCATGATCATTATCGGTCTTTTGATCGGCGGGATTTTGAAAGGTCAGGAGTTGATACAAAATGCCAGATTGACAACAGTTATATCGACGACGAAACAGATAACATCCGCCTATAATACCTTTGTCGATTCTTATCATAGTAAGCCAGGCGATATTTTTGCCGCTCAGGAAATGATCCCAAATTGCAACACAGCAACTTCATGTGTAGGCGGTAATGGAAATCAGGATGTAGGTATAAAAGGTGGAAGCGCATGGTCAGACGTGGATACGTCCATCGACAGTGAGAATACACAATTCTGGAAGCATTTGGCGCTAACCGACCTGATCGGAGGTATTAATCCGTCAGCTAGTCAAATCGGTTGGGGGCAAACATATTTGACGTCACCTATTGCTGGCGGGTTTCATATCAGTACAACTCGTGGAACTGGCGGGTATGGTTCAATCGCAGGGTTGATTATTTTAACCAGAGGCAGGGAAGACGGGCGATGGCTGTGCGGCGTGGCAACTGGTAATTTCACAGAATGCTCTTTATCTCCTCTACAAGCTTTCAGAATTGACAGTAAATTGGATGATGGTCATGCCCAAACCGGAAAAGTTGCAGCAATCAGTATGGGATATAGTAACGGCTGCGGAAACCCAGGTTCCGGTGTGAATGGTCCTAATGGTTATGGCAGTTCCGATGTCAAAAGCTGTGATATGTTTTTCTGGTTGGCACCATGATGAGGCAACGGCTGAAAGCCAGTGGCTTTACACTTGTCGAACTTTCAATCGTTATGATCATCATCGGTCTTTTGATTGGTGGGATTTTGAAAGGACAAGAGTTAATAATGAATGCACGGGTCGCCTCTCTCGTGTCGCAAGCCAAGCAAGTTTCGGCGGCTTATAATACTTTCTATGACAGTTATCACGCAGTGCCTGGAGACATGTCATCGGCGGAAGGTGGGATAGCGAATTGCTCGGCAACGACCGCTTGTTATGGGGGTAATGGCGATAATGTTCTGGGTGTCGGTATTCCCACCGGCCAAGAGGCTGAAGCCTGGTATAATACACCCGCTACAATCACCAGTGAAAATACGCAATTCTGGAAGCATTTGGCACTGACAGATATGATCGGTGGGATAAATCCTACGGCAACAGTAACAGGATGGAATCAAACTCATCCATATACGTCTCTCGATGCGGGACTTCATGCGCGGACCAGTAGATCCGTTGCTGCTCATGGCAGTCTGGATGGTCTAACTCTCGTTCTTCGAAACGATCTTAATGGTAACTGGAAATGCGATAATCCGGGCCGCGATAACTGCGCTATATCACCGGATTTAGCCTACCGCATTGATACGAAGATGGATGACGGTTATGCGTTTTCCGGTATCATACAATCTATAAGTTCCAATTGGGGAAACGGTTGCGGTATTGCTAATCATGAATTAAACGGCCCTGACGGATACGCTCATGAGGTTTCAACTAAATCCTGCGATATGATGTTCAAAGTCGCGAATTAATTTTGTTTTCTCAAATATAAAAAATAACCGCTGGATAGAATAAGCAAGCTGCCTGTAATAGCGGCCCATGTCAGGTTTTCATCAAAGATAAAGACGCCCATCAAAACAGCCCATATAATCTGGCTATACTGAGTTGATGACACCAAGGCCGCTTTGGCTGTCTGAAACGCGCGGATATAGGCAATGCATCCGACGGCACCGATACAACCACCCAGAAACAATAAGGTGAGGTCGAGGACTGGCAGATCGGCAGGATTTGATTTCAATATAAGGAGATAAAAAATTGTCATCGCCAATATCGAAATAAAGGAAAGCGAGAAGGCGTTTTCTTCCTGACAATATTTGCGAAGAAAAAGGATTTTTATGCCGCCGGCGATCACGTTTAAAAAAGCCGCTACCCAGGCTAAAGGTTGGTAATCGGCGGATGAAGAATTGTTGCCGGTTATTGCTGGCGCGCCAACGACGATAAGGGCGCCGCAAAAACCAAGAATGACAGCAAATATTTCCTGACGCTGTAGATGCTCTTTTAAAATCAGATGTGATAAAATCAGTACGAATACGGGGGTGCAAAGGACGACAATAAATAATTCTGCCATCGGCAAGTGCTTTAATGCATAAACGAAAAAAGTTTGTTCGACCAAAAACAAAAAACCTGCAATCGCGCCTTTGCTTTTATTCATCGGCAGGAAAGATAATTTTTGAATTCCGCCGTAAGCGCCCATAAAAATCAGGGAAAAGAAATAGCCTGCAAAAATTACCGTTTCTATCGGGAAGTCGCGTAAGGAATATTTAAAAATCCCGTCATTGATGCTGAAGGTCAGCATGGCGAATAAGGCTAGCAATATGCCCTGCGTTTGTAGCGAATATTTTGTAATCATTTCATGCCTCTATAAAAAACCCGCCGATTGGCGGGTTTTAAATTTTTTCTTTTTAGCTTTCCGGGCTTTCTTTCGCAGCCCGCTTGTCTTTGGCGTATTGGCCGGTGAAGAGCTGGTCGGAGAATACTTCTTCCCATGTACCTTGTGTCGAGGCTTTGGAGTATTCGGTTGAGCGGTTTTCAAAGAAGTTGGTGTGTTCGGCACCGTTTAACATCTGGTCCATCCAAGGTAGCGGATTTTTATCAATGCCAAAGATCGGTTCGAGGTTTAGCTGTTGCAAACGGCGGTCGCCGATATAGCGGATATAATCTTTAACTTCTTGCGGTGTCAGTCCTTCGATCTCGCCTTGTTCGAAGCACAAATCGATAAACGCATCTTCGAAGCCGACGATCGTAGAGCAGCTTTCGGTAATCTCCGCTTTTAGCTCGTCATCCCAGATATCGTGGTTTTCTTCGATGAAGGCATTGAAGAGTTTGATCATTGACAGGCAGTGCAGAGTTTCATCGCGCACCGACCAAGTTACGATCTGGCCCATGCCTTTCATTTTATTAAAGCGCGGGAAGTTCATCAAAATGGCAAAGGACGCAAAAAGTTGCAGGCCTTCGGTAAACGCGCCGAACATTGCCATGGTTTTGGCAATATCGCGGCGGGATTTCATCGACGCATTCTGCATATAGTCGAATTTGTCTTTCATTTCCTTGTATTGAAGGAAAGCGGAGTATTCGACTTCGGGCATGCCGATGGTGTCGAGAAGGTGGGAATAGGCAGCGATATGAACGGTTTCGATGTTAGAGAAAGCCGAGAGCATCATCTGTACTTCGACCGGACCGAATACTTGGCTGTAATGCTTCATATAGCAGTTGTTGACTTCTACATCCGACTGGGTGAAGAAGCGGAAAATTTGTGTCATTAGATTGCGCTCGGAATCGGTGAGGTTCTTTTTCCAGTCGCGGACGTCTTCTGCCAACGGCACTTCTTCGGGCAGCCAGTGAATACGCTGTTGTGTCAACCATGCCTCGTAGCACCACGGATAGAGAAACGGCTTATAAACATGACGTTCGATCAATAGCGGCGACTTCGTGTTCTCGATGTCGTTTTCAACTTTCATTTCAGCGGCGACGGCAGCAGCTTGTGCAGACATTCTGGATACTCCTAAGGTGACAATTACAGGGCTATAAAAGCCCGATTCGGGTGGGAAAGGAAGGAAAGATTGGTCAAAAAGATCGATAACCAACAATCAATATATTGTGTTTGTAATGGGTTAATGTCTACTATATGTTGTGTAATACAATTGTTTTTTATGTTTCCATAAATTAACCAAAAATAAAACCATACGCATTATAGTATGGAAATGGGAAAAGACGCTTTTAATGCGCGATCAGGCGCACAAATTAGAATCGATAAACTATTAGGTAGAGAGCCTCCTTTCGGCTTGCTTATGGGGGAAACGACAAGGGAACAACTAACGCCTATATTGGCCGATGCTTTGGCAGATTTTTCTAAAGGCGATAGCACGCTGATAATTAATATGAGCGAGATCCCGCAAGATTTACAGGATGAATATAAAAAAGCTTCAGAAAATATTACCATTACTTCAGCTTTATCGCGAAGAATTACAGCCGAGGCTTTTTCGCAAATAAGAGCTTTACTGCCTGACGAAATTGAACCAAGATTTTTGCAATCAATCTACATGCAGATGACGGCATTGGAAACGGCGCCGTACTTGGCTGAAGAAAATGTGCATTCCCGAGCGATCTATGATGACAATGGGAAATATTCATTCGGTATCGTGGCAACGGCAGAGAAAGATTATGCGAGTTATGTCCTCGGTGTATCAGGTATCGACGAAAAATACTTTGACAGTAAAAAACTGTTCTTTTCTCCGCAGGCGGACCAATTTTTTGAAGCGTTGCATGAGATCAGCCATAATAAATTGAGGTCAAAATTACCCGAAGAACTTAGTGTTGAACTTGGCAAAACGATTTCTGCCCTAGAAAAAACGGACGGATCTTCTATAAATTCACAAAGTCTGTACGAAGAGATAAATGCTGATCGAAAAGCCATGCAATATTATCTTGATAATGCAAAACGTCTTGGGCTTGAACCGGGGTTTGTAAAAGGCTTTGAGCAGTTACGCGCATTAGCTGCATTCCATCAAAATATCAATTATACAGATCGTATAGCGTTTACGGCCGCTGGCATGGAAATTCCCATGCCAGCGCATGTAGTTTCCAATGGCTATGACATAGCCGGAAACAAAGTCATTGCCGATAAAGTAAGTCTTGATCTTCCTAAAATGACAGATGCTGTTCTGACGGGGAATCAACTGGCTGATAGTTTGGTCGGCAAAGAATTTTTTGAAGCCTATAAAAAATACGAGTCTCAATTTTATAAACCAGAAATTGTTTCTTCATTAAGTGATCTAGATGTGGAAACAGAATCTGATCCTGAAGGGATGGTTAAAAAATATGGGCCATTGGCAGAAGTGTTTCATGAGTTCGCTGCAATCCATACTGAAGGATTTAAGCCTATGACTGATTTCGATTATGCAACGCTTGGAGCTACAATTACTGCGACTCATCCCGACATTAAATATGGCGCGATCAAGAAGTTAAATGATGACGGCGTAATCGCTCAATATAGCGAGCATCTAGATAATCCCCAATTAGCCAATTTCGTCGAGGAATATCTAGAAGCCGGACGGAATATTGCCCCTGCTTTAGCTAAATCTGATCTGTCGAAGCAAATGCAAAATTCAAAACAATCCATTCCGGGCCCTGCATCGTTCGAAACCTATCTGTCCAATAATAACATTGAACTTGAGAGTGCTGCTCAAGCGGTCATTGTATCTCCAACTCCCGAACCTTTGCCAATGCCAAGCCCTGCCCCATAAAAAGCCCCGTAACCGAACTGGAATCGATTACGGGGCCAGATGAGAAAGCTTCCTGCGCCAGTATTAACTGTTTCCAGGTTCAAGGGATATGATCTCAGCTAGTCAAATAAATGACAAGCACTCCCGCTTTGCTATTTTCCAACTAATAAATTGATAAGCGGTTCCGTAGAAATACAAACGTATTTGAGCTTAAAATACGGAACCCCGCAGCGATTTTCACGCGTGCGGGGCCTCGTATCCCAATTATGGGCCCGAAGAGGAATAGGCTGTATTCTCTTCGTTATCTAACCAATGATCGTTTAGCCTGAATGTTCCAGTCTTTATTGACCGGGGGTTGGGAAAGACGGCGCTGCTGCGGGAGCTACAGCTGGATTGGCCGCGGTAGCCGCAGCCTGCAGAGCCGATGGTATTCCCTGAATTCTTTCCAGTCGTGAGATTTCTCCGTCGACTGTTTGGGAGAAGGCTTTTTTATCAGCTTCCGGCATCTCGGATTTCGGAATTTTTTTGATCTCTTTCAGGCTTTCACCAAGTTCTGCGATCACGTTCTGACGCGTTTCTGCGGGCGTTTTACCTGCTTCTAACGGCCCTTCTGGGGTGCGGCCTGTTTTACCGGCTATAAAAGCATCGGTATCTTGTGCATATTTTAAGCTCGCATTGAGTTTTGCCGGTGTATTTGCATCGGCCAATTCTTTTTGTAGCTGCGCCGGTGTTTTTGCTTCGTTACGAATTTCCGCTGTCAGCTCGCCGCTTTCCAGTTTGCGGGCTTTCATTGTGCCGTCTTTCGCCTCGTCTACGCGGTAATATTCTGTCGGGCCGTTTTTGCCTTTTTGCATCTGGACAACATATTCCGCTTGTCCGTCATTTAAATTTCTTGCTCCTTTTGCGACTTTATCAAAAGCGCCCAATAACCCACCTGCTTTTTCCAATGGATTGGAAATTCCTGCTTTTCCTAAAAGTCCGCCTAAACCTTGTCCCATAATATACACCCTCATTTTTGTTTGTTTCCCCCGAGCTTAAACAAAAAGGGTAAATTTTATGTAAATTATTATTATATGGCAAAATGGTGATCATTTATTCTAGCTTATTTCATGCGTATTTTATTGGTCCGCCACGGTGAATCCGAAGGCAATGTCGATTTTAAGAAATATATTGAAAAAGGAGACAGTAAGGTCGGCCTTACCGCAGATGGCTGGGCCCAAGTTATTGGCACAGGGAAGTTCCTAGGAAATTTTTATGCCAGCCATAATATTACTAAGTGGCCAACTTTATTTTTAAGTCCTTATCAGCGAACTCGCGAAACGTTATCCGGTATTATTCACGGTATGAATGGAGCTCTGCAAGGACAGCCGAAATTATATGAGGATTGGCGCCTCACAGAGAAATTTTTCGGCGCGGCAAGCCTTCTTGAATTGCCCCATCCAGACATGGATCCAAAGGTTATTTCGACACTCAAACAGATGAGTGAAATGATCTATAGAAATGACAATCTCTCAGCGAAGAATATCTTTGGCGAATCCACCAAGGAAACGCGTGCCATGGTCAAAAGCCTCATCGATGGCACACTTCGCCGCGATATCGATGCGGGCAAGGATGAATTCCTTTTTGTCGTCCATGGTGCGATCATTCAGGCTTTCATCATGAACTGGCTCCATATTCGTATCGAAGACAAGAATAAAATCGGTCAGGCTTGTGGCTTGAAAGGCAATCCCAATAACGGCGATGTGATCGAGATCAGCGGCCACACAGGGAATTGGCGGGCACGGAAAATATGGGATGGTGTCGGGGCGGTGCCGATGAATGTTGATATGGTTGAAGGCTTGCAGCCTTTCTCATGTGCCGATCTTCCGCCTGTGCCTAATTTTATGAAACGTGTACCTTAAAAACCGGGTTGTGCCGTAAAAACAGGTGGCGCGATCGGAATTAAAGTTTCGACACATAATTTGTTATTTAATATTTCCAGACGTATGCCGAAAGAATGCAACGGCATTTCCATGATTTCATCGAGCGTGAATTGATCCAGTTTGCGGCCTTGATTATTCTCGCGGAAATACCGGCCCATTGTCTGGGCGCGGATAATAGCTTGCTGCGTTTCCATTTGCGTCAGAGCGTCAGGATATAAAAGAGATTCCAGTCCCTTAATACGAGGATTATCCTGAAACTGTTTCTCAATTTCTTCGACATGCTTTTGTTCAACCAATACATTACCGTGCTGATCTTCTGAAACGGATCTTACAATTTTTTCTCTTTCTGAATAGATTGCGGCCTTGATGAGATTTGCTCCGTTTTTTGCGTAGGTTTCGGCCAGTTCTTCCATTGAGATAGATGTTTTATGTTTCCATCTCGTGATGTAGCCGTCCTCGGAGATGTCGGATATCTGGAGAGAGTGGGTCAGCATGTGATATTCCATGATGCCTGCGCGGCGTTCATCGGCGACAACACCGGAAACGGCATCTGCCAGAATATGCATTAAGTCATGAATGAGATATTTTGGATCTTCGCTGGCATCGTACCCTAGATAGCTCTGCACGAGGCCGATAGCCGCACGGACAGTCAAAACCTGTCGGTTGTTCCCGGTCGAAAATTCTGATGAAAATTCTGGGCTTAAAGAGTCCATGCGCATTATCTTAGCCGGATTATCTGAATAATCTTTTAACTGCCCAAGAAAAAACCGGGCCTGAAGGGGAAACAGGACCCGGTTTTATAACGCATTTACTCATCAACCCAAGAATTACTCAAAGCAACGCAGTAACTCAGTGAAACTCTTTACTGACAGGCGAGGCACTCTTCATAGTTTTTTGGCTCTTCGAGTGTCAATTGCTCTCCGGAATTGGCGGCTTTTTTAGCTTTCGCCCATGAAGCCGCGCTTTCTGCACGCTGGATCGATTTCGAACGGCAGTAATACAGCGACTTGACGCCTTTTTTCCATGCTTCGAAATGAATACCATGCAGGTCAGCCTTGTGAACATTGGCCGGCAGGAAGACGTTCAATGACTGTGCCTGACAAACGAACGGTGTACGGTCCGCCGCATGTTCGATCAACCAGCGCTGGTCGAGTTCGAACGCGGTGCGGAAAACCATTTTCTCGTCGTCGGACAGGAAGTCGAGATGCTGAACCGAGCCTTCGGCTGTGTAGATCGAAGACCATGTGTCTTCGTCATTCATGCCTTTTTCTTCCAGTATCTTCGTCAGGTATGGATTTTTGACCGGGAAAGAACCTGACAATGTTTTATGCGTATAGGCATTCGCCGCATTCGGCTCGATGCCCGGGGACGCGCCGCCGCAGATGATAGAGATCGACGCGGTTGGCGCGATTGCCATCTTGTTGGAGAAGCGTTCCATGACGCCGTAATCTGCCGCGTCCGGACAAGCGCCGCGCTCATGCGCCAGCTTGATCGACGCATCGTCGGCCTGACGTTTGATGTGCTGGAACATTTTACGGTTCCATACTTTCGCCATGACGGATTCAAACGGAATCATTTTTTGTTGCAGGAATGAGTGGAAGCCCATAACGCCTAGACCGACGCTGCGCTCGCGCATCGCGGCGTATTTAGCGCGTTTCATCGAGTCCGGGGCTTTATTGATAAAGTCTGTCAGGACGTTATCGAGGAAGCGCATGATGTCTTCGATAAAGGTTGGGTGATCCTGCCATTCATCGAATGTTTCGAGATTGACGGAAGACAGACAGCAAACAGCCGTTCTGTCATTACCAAGATGGTCGCGGCCTGTCGGCAATGTAATCTCGGAGCAAAGATTGGACATCTTCACGTTGAGGCCCGCCATTTTATGGTGCTCGGGAATCGCGTTGTTCACATGGTCGATATAAACAATGTACGGTTCGCCCTGTTCGATACGGGCGGTCAGCAAACGAATCCAAAGCTCACGCGCCTTGACCTTGCCGATGATGGCCTTGTCTTTCGGAGAGCGCAGCGCCCAGTCTTCATCACGTTCGACAGCCAGCATAAAGGCATCGGTGACGAGAACACCGTGGTGAAGGTTTAATGCTTTACGGTTCGGGTCGCCGCCAGTTGGACGGCGAATATCGATAAATTCTTCAATTTCAGGGTGGTCGATCGGCAGATAAATTGCTGCCGAGCCGCGGCGCAGCGAGCCTTGCGAAATAGCCAATGTCAAAGAATCCATCACGCGGATGAAAGGGACGATACCGGAGGTTTTGCCGTTGCGGCCGACTTTTTCGCCGATGGAGCGGACATTACCCCAGTAAGAGCCGATACCGCCGCCAAGTGACGCCAGCCAGACATTTTCGTTCCATAAGGAGACGATATCTTCCAGAGAGTCATTGGTTTCATTCAAAAAACAGGAAATTGGCAGGCCGCGGGATGTACCGCCATTGGAAAGAATAGGCGTTGCCGGCATAAACCAGAGTTTGGAGATATAATCATAGATGCGCTGGGCATGGGCGCTGTCATCGCCATAATACATGGAAACGCGCGCGAACAGATCCTGTGGACCTTCCTCGGGCAATAAATAGCGGTCTTTCAGGGTGGCGATCCCGAAGCTGGTCAGTTTCTCATCGCGGTTGCGGTCGATCTCGACCCTGTTTCCGCGTTCCATTTGTGCGACATCGAACATGTTCTTAAATCCCTAAAATTGGGCTCCCTGAGGTATCATTAATATAAGTTTCTTGAGATGATTTAGTAGTTTTGGCGCAGGGTTAGATCCTTGTCAGACACAACCCCTAGTGATGAACACAGCTACTAACCTACTATATCTCGTGGGTAACGTCCAAAAAAATGTCAAAAAAAATCGAGTCTGGCAAATCTGCATTTTCAATTAATTTTGAGTAACTGATTGATTTTTAAAATGAAAATAATCTTTGTGGGAATCGTTGATAACTCATAATAGCAATCAAATTTCATGATTCCCGAAAATCATCAATTCTGAGACGATTGAAATTAAATTTCAATTATTTATTAAGCCTTTGATTCAGAATGATTCTCAAGAAGAGAATCAGTTTCGGGCTAAATATGGGATACCGAGTGGATGCCAAGTGGTATGAAAAGGAATCGTTAATTCTCATTTTCTACGCTTTATGGTAGAAAGCATCTCCAGTTTCAAAAGAGTAATCGCATGTCCAAAATTATCCGCTCCCGCCAGACCAAGATTCTTGCCACGTTAGGCCCGGCTTCCTCCAGCCGCGAAATGATCGAAAAATTATTTCTCGCCGGAGTAGACGTCTTTCGCCTGAATTTTTCCCATGGAAGTCATGAAGGTCACGCAAAGAATATCAACTGGATCCGCGAGATCGAGGAGCAATACGGCAAGACAATCGGTGTCGTCGGAGATTTGCAAGGGCCGAAACTTCGCGTCGGTCGTTTTAAAGACGGTAAAATCGTTCTCGAGGCCGGAATGAAAATCCGCCTCGATCTCGATGAAGCCCTCGGCGATGAAAGTCGTGTTTGTCTGCCGCATCCGGAAGTGATTTCCGCGATGCCGATCGGTTCGTTTATTCTTCTCGATGACGGCAAGGTTCGCATGGAAATCGTTGATCGCGGTGAAGGTTATCTGATCGGCCAGATCGTTTCCGGACGGGTTCTTTCCAACAACAAAGGATTTAATATTCCAGGCGTCATTCTGCCGATGTCGACACTGACGCCGAAAGATTTGATCGATATGGAAGCGGCACTAAATATGGGCGTCGACTGGATCGCGCAAAGTTTCGTCCAGACACCTGCCGATGTCGCCGAAGCCAAGAAGCTGATCGCGGGAAGAGCCGCGCTGATGATCAAGCTTGAAAAACCGTCTGCGCTCGAACATCTCGATGAGATGATCGCATTGGCTGATGGCGTTATGCTGGCACGCGGCGATCTCGGCGTTGAAATTCCGCCGGAAGAAGTGCCGGTTGCGCAGAAAAAAGTCGTGCGCGCCGTTCGCTATGCCGGAAAGCCGATTATCGTCGCAACGCAAATGCTCGAATCGATGATCGAAAGCCCGTCCCCGACCCGCGCCGAAGCGGGCGATGTGGCCACTGCCGTGTTCGACGGTACGGATGCCGTGATGCTGTCGGCTGAAACCGCCGCCGGACAATATCCGCTCGAAGCCGTCACGATTATGGATCGCATCTGTCAGACGGTCGAGAAGAACGAACTTTATAGATCGATCATGGATGCCGATCATCCGGTCGGAAGTCATGATGCGGGTGATGCCATCACCGTTGCCGCCGATCAAGTGGCCTGCGATATCAAGGCAGCCTGTATCGCTACCTATACGACATCCGGCACGACAGCGCTTCGCGCCGTACGCCAGCGTCCGGCCATGAAAGTTTTGGTGCTGACGCAAAATCTCTCAACAGCCAGAAGGCTGACGATCTCCTATGGCGTTCATGCTGTGGAAGTGGAAGAGGTTTCGACCTTCGCCGATGCGGTGGTACTGGCGCAAAAACATGCCAAAGACCAAGGCCTAGCTGATGTTGGCCAAAGATTCGTGATGACGGCGGGCGTGCCTTTTGGAACGCCCGGGTCTACGAATATTTTAAGAGTTGCGTGGATCGAATAACTATCTGCTCGCCATAATCGTGCCGCGGTTCGGCGTATGCAGCCACCATGACGAACGGTTGATGGAGAAGATCGGTTTGTAATGCGCGATATCGCTTTGCGCCGTTACTTTCTTGATCTGGTTGTCGAGGACGACAGGACCGTTATCTGTATAAACAATCAGGATAGCATGCGGTATGCCTTTTTGCGTATCTTTGACGATAGCAATTCTCATGCGGTTATCCGGCACGCCGAGCGCGCGAAGAGAGGCGTATTTGGCAATGGCGAAATCTTCACAGTCACCGCCGCGCGTGAAAAATTCGATCGGTGTTTCCCAATAGTCAGATTTGCCCCAGTTCTTGCTGTCATTGATATAAGGAACTTTGTTCGCCATCGCGTTGACGCGGTGAACCATGGTTTCCAGCGGCAAGCCGCGAATTTCTTCCAGATTGTTTTTCCATTTTTTAAGAATCTCGGCAGAGCCCGGCTTTTTCATCTGGCCATCGAAGCGGGCGAACATTGTGCCCCATTTTGTAAAGGCGGATAGATCGGATGATTTCTTTTCATTCGAACCGAAAAGGTCAGGATAAGAAGAAATGGAGCTAATCGGCGCGGCGGCCATCGCCAAAGTCGTTTGCGCGTCTTTGGCCGAGGCGGTCTTTATATTAAAAGCCGAAGCAGTGATCATAACAGTTACGATAGCGGCAAGGGAGCGAAGCGCCCATTGAGTCGCAATGGCAGAAAAAATGTCGCTCTTGGTAACATAGCCTTGCTGGACAAGAATCTTGCCCAAGGGAATTTTTTGTTCATGCTGACGGGACAAAGCGGTTTTGAGTTGCAGAGGTGATAGGCGGCCGCGAATAACGAGCAATTCACCGAGACGGTTACGCTCTAGATAGGATTTGATTTTGCCCAGTGTTCCTGTGTTGTGACCCATTACCCGAATCCTTTCGGACTTATATTTTTGCTTAACCCCTATTAGACATGACAAAAGTTGACAAAGTATAAACGCCATGTAACTACAAACATATAATATCCACTGTATTTGACAGGCTTTATTAGGGTTTCGTTAAGGATTGGAGAGCGATGAATTTTTCTTCCAAAGATTTCAGAGATATACGCGTCGTCGTGATCGGCGATTGCATGCTGGACCGCTATGTCTATGGCAGTGTTAGCCGGATATCGCCGGAAGGTCCTTTTCCCATTCTTTCTGTTGAACGCGAAAAAGACGGGCTTGGCGGCGCAGGCAATGTATTTGCGAATCTGAAATCTTTAGGCGTCGATGCACGAATCATTAGCGTCGTTGGAAAGGACGAGGCGGCAAATAGCATGCGCGCTCTATGCGGCCCCGGCGCGGAAATGATCGAAGTCGGCGACCGTCCGACAATCCAGAAAATCCGTTTTGTCGGAAACGGCATGCAGATGATGCGCGCCGATCATGAAGTGATCGCGCCGCTGCTTGAAAATGACGAAGATCGTCTTCTTGAAATAGCAAAGCACGAGATTCGTTTTGCCAAGGCGGTGATCCTGTCCGACTACAGCAAAGGCGCGCTGACGAAAAGGGTTCTGGCGGAAATTATCGCCGAAGCGCGGGTGCTAGGAATTCCAGTGCTGGTCGATCCGAAAGGTAAGGACTACACAATATATAAGGGTGCAGACGTGGTCACCCCAAATCGCAAGGAACTGGCCGAGAGCATCGGCGTTCCGTCGCTTGCAGGCGATGCGGATATCGCCAACGCAGCCCAAAAACTTCTGGAGAGCAGCGGAATCAATTCTATCGTCGCAACGCGCTCTGAAGACGGTATGACGGTGCTTGACGGTCTGGATGGCACGCCCGTTCATTTAAAAACGATGGCGCAGGAAGTATCGGATGTCTCGGGTGCCGGTGACACGGTGATTGCGACGCTGGCCGCGGGGCTTGCGGCAGGTTTGTCCTTGGTTGAAGCGGCAGCGCTGGCCAATAAAGCGGCAGGGATTGCTGTCGCCAAAGCCGGCGCGCATGCGGTTACCTCTGGAGAATTATTCAGCCAGAGTATCGGCAGCGACTCCTTTGCGACATGGGATGCGGCCAAAGAACAGGTCAGGATCTGGAAAGAGCAAGGCCTCAAGGTTGGCTTCACAAATGGCTGTTTCGATATCTTGCATGCCGGCCACGTCACTTATCTGAAAGAAGCGGCAAGCCATTGCGACCGCTTGGTACTAGGCCTCAATCACGACAAGTCAGTGAAAATACTCAAAGGCGAGAGCCGACCGGTAAATATGGAGGGCGACCGCGCCACCGTTATGGCGGGGCTGGGTTCGGTCAACCTCGTGGTTTTGTTCGGCGCCACGGAGGCCGGAGGAGACAATACGCCTGTCGAGCTGATTCGATATATCGAGCCGGGTATTATCTTTAAAGGCGGAGACTATACGGAAGACCAGTTACCGGAAGCGAAAGTAGTGCGCGCCTATGGCGGAGAAGTGAAAATCATGGGAATCGTGGAAGGGCGTAGTACCACTAACATTATCAAGAAAATCTCCGCCGCTTAATAAGTAATTGATTTAAATCAATATATGGATAATTTATCTTATCCATACACAATATGTTGTGTTTTTAATTGACACTCAAGCTGTAGTTGAGAATAATTCTCAAATAACTTCTTCGATTCTTCAATCGATAATTCAAAAACAGCGAGGCATACCATGATCCCAGAACTTGTTCAGGTTGAAACCTATTTTGGTCGTACAGCGGCTGTCTTAAGCCTAGAAGAGCTTGTAGGTAAATTCGGCGGTGTCGAAGTCGGGCAGGCGCTCCAGCAGCAGTTTCTGGAGCTTCGCTGCCTGCCGTGCCGGACTTATGCGGTGCTGACGGACAAGGCAAGAGGGTAAATGGTATGCAGTAGGCGGTAGAAAGTACTATTTACCGCCTACCGCCTACCGCTCTTTCTTGATACACTCGGCGTCGAAATTCATTCTTAGGGGTTCTTTATGATTCGCCGTCTTATTACTAATCGGGCTGTCCCATTTCTCGCTCTTCTCCTGACATCTTGCGGTTCCATTCCAACGCAATATATGGCCAACGGCTATCGTTATAACGACGATACGCCTCTATCATCGCCTGCGCCGTCGCGACCATGGCTCGATGAAGCGGAAGATCCAAGCATCGAGAATCTGGCCGATAATACGGCCGCCTGGCAAGGCGCTGTGTATGAGTTGATCAATCCATTGCCGGCAAGCCTGCCGCCGTCATCGGGTCCGGTCACGCTAGTGACAACGCCGCCTGCCTATATCGGCGACAAGCCGTTCGATCATTATCTGCGTCAGGGTCTGATCAGCTATGGCTATCGCGTCAATCCGACTATCTATGACGCTGGCACTGTCATCGTTTATAACGCGACGCCGATCACGAACAAGGATGCGCTGAAAAAAGCGCAGGCCAAATTCGGCAAGGATGCGATTAATCCTAAAAACACCAAGGGCGTTTATTACCTGACGCTCGAAATTAAATCCGCCGATGGCAAGAAAACGGTATCCGAGCAAGCTTCGCTGGCCGTCATTCCACATGACAAGACCGAATATATGCGCATGCCGGGCTTCAGCTATGTGCCAAGACAATCTCCGCCGTTAGAGAAAAAGCCGGTTTATGAAGTGCGGGATTAATTAGCGGGCAAGCAGCGTATAGAAATAAATATTCATCGACCTGTCGGTGCAATAAACGCAGGCTTGCAATACAGGCAGGTTCGTAAAAGAACTTGCAGGTATCGCCACAGGCGAGGTTGCGTATTGAGCTAAAATGCCAAATGCGGTCGGCGATCCGCAAGTAGGAGCAACGGGAATGCCTGATATGCCGTTTTGGCGATTAATTGAGGTACAAACGCTATCCGTAACATAACCTAATGTCATAGTAAGATCAGCTTTATCGCTACCGACCTGTGGCATGGATCTTCCGCCATTAAATCCATAATTTGTGGTAGTTGTTACAGCCCCGGCAGGGGGCGACCTGAAGGGCACGTTTGCGCCTTGACTGGAAAAAACCTGATTTTGCGGCGTGCTTGTAATGGTTCCGTAAGAGCTATGGGCGCTGGGATAGGCAAAACGAATATCCTGTTCGCTTACCCCGTTTTGGATCAGTGTATTCACGCCTTGAGCAACTTCGCCGCCATATTTTATAATCTGGGTGGCTGTGACGCTTGCAGATTCTTTATCGATATTACTATCCATGCCGCCTGTATCGCGCAGCGCAATCGTCAGCGCGCCGATCAGGACGATCGCCATCAGGATATAAAAAAGAATATTACCGGATTGAGAGCTAGCGTTATGAGACGTAAATTTTTTCCGGCCACGAAGGCACGAAGGCACGAAGCTAAAGCACGACACGTTTGATACCTTCTTTCATGAGACTTGAGTTAAAGTTAACCAAAAAACCAAGCTTTAAACCAGATAGTTTTAAATAGGAGAGTAATTGCGCTTGATAAATGTCGATAGTTCTTTCAACAGATTTTATCTCGATAATTATTTTGTTTTCTATTACCAAATCAACTCTATGATCTATATCGAGTTTTTCTCCTTTGAAAAACAAGGGAAAGGACTTTTGTTTTTCAAAATGAAGCTGGCGGCTTTTCAGTTCAGCACATAAACAAGCTTCATATACTTTTTCTAACAAGCCTGGCCCCATTTCTTTATGAACTACAAAACAGGAATCTATAACTATTTTGGCAAGGCGTTCCGTTTCAAGATCCAGATTACTGTATGCTTTAAACTCCCCCATTCTTCGTGCCCTTCGTGCCTTCGTGGCAATTTTCTAATAAGCCTGCGGTGAAATCAAAAGACAGTCCTGAAAATATTTACATGCCTCTTGTGCTTCGCCTTGGGTGAAGCCGCCGAGACGGGCGCGGAACATCCAGCTTGCATCAGCGGTGCGCAGAGGTACGACCATGATTTGTGTTTTCTTTAAATGTGACGGCAGTTTTTTCTGGGCGTTGAAAATCGCCTGATCGGTGGCAAGGCGCGTCTGGTAAGCGCCGATCTGGATCGACCAGCCATTGCCGGATATAGAAGGCGTTGTCAGGCTGGCTTGTTGCAGCTGTGCCGGAGCAGGATTGTTATCTTGCAAGGTAATTGTACCAAGTGTTTGGGGCGTTGAAGCGGGAACATATGGGTTGGCGGAAGGTTCGAGTTTTTTGACCTGCAGAGCGGGTGCGGCTGAGCCTTTCGCTGCGCGATAGGCTTCCTGCACGACTTCGTTATTTGCTCCGGCGGAAGCCAGAACGACTTCTTTCTGGACAGGTGGAGAAAGTTTTTGTGCGTGTGCTTGCGGGGTTACGGTAGCTGGTTTGGCTGCGGCAATACGAATATCCTTATCAATTGTTTTCGCTTTGTCGAAGCCTTTATCGAGAAGAGACGCCATGTGGACGTTTCTGGTGACCGTTGTGCGTCCGCCGAAAACCACGCCGATGATGCGGCGACCGTCACGTTTGGCAGACGCTACGAGATTAAAGCCCGATGCATTGATAAAGCCTGTCTTACAGCAATCCATTCCCGCATAGGTTTCCATCAGGCGGTTGTGATTGCGGTAGGTGCGGCCATTATACTCGAAACGCTGCTTGGCAAAAATGCGGGATTGGGCGGGATAGTTTTTCAGCATGTAACGGGCAAGGCGCGCTTGATCGCGCGCGGTCGTCACCTGATACTGGTTGGGCAAACCCGAAGCGTTATAAAATTGTGTGCGGCTCATGCCGATGGCTTTGGCTTTTGCCGTCATCTTGCGGGCAAACTCGCTTTCAGTTCCGGCGATGGCTTCGGCCAATGCCACCGAAATATCATTGGCCGATAAAGTGGCCAGTGAAGAGATCGCATCATTCAGGCGAATGCTCGATCCAGCAGGAAGACCGAGTTTGCTCGCCGGCATGGCGGCGGCTTTTTTGGAAATAGGGATGCGCTGGTTCGGCTGGAGCTTGCCGGTCGATAACGCATCGAACACCATCATCAAGGTCATCATCTTGGTCAGGGAGGCGGGATGGCGCAGGGCGTCGGCACTGTCCGCTGACAAAATAGTGCCGGTTTCGGCATCGATGACGATCGAGGCATATTTGGGATTTTTCTGGTTGATCGGCGAGACGGCCAAAGCCGGGCGCGAGGTTTTCTTCTTTTTCTTGGTTGCCGCATCGGCGCTGACGGGCTGCAAGCAGAGAGCCAGTATGGTAAAAGCCATCAGGCATTTGGCAAACAGGCCGGAATTCTTTTTCAAGACAAGTCCCATGGTACCCAGATAAAATTTAATAAGATGACGGAAGGCGGGATATAAGTGATTCTTTATATATGCATTCTATATCGGCCTTTCCCTTAAAGTGTAGCGTTAAAATGCATAAATTACTATTAAATGGCTAAAAATGCTGCATCGCACAAATAAATACTTGACCTCGGTGGTGGCCCATATTATATTATAATGGTGCATTGCAATATAAGTCTAATTGGATTAAATTTCCCATGATGTTGCAGTGCCAGAAAATCAGGCGCATACTGCGATTGAACAAATCAGGAGAATATCGATGGCCAGCAAAAACACCAAAAATCCTTTCGGCAAAGATAGCTCGATTATTCCTTTCAACCCGCAATCTTTAGAATCCATGGAGAAAATCATGACTACCAGTAAAGACCATTTTGAGAAATTCAAAAACGAAGCCACTGAGTCCAGCCGTCAAGGCTTTGAAGCTGTCATGAAATCCGGCTCCGTCTTTGCGCAAGGGTTTGAGCAATATATCAAAACAGTAACAGAGATCGCGCAAAGCGCCGCGGAGCGTCAAAGCGAAGCGTTGAAGCAGCTAATGGCTTGCAAGACATTGAGCGAAGTCGCTGAAACACAAAACAAGATCGCTCAGAATAATTTCGAACAAATCATGCAAACAGCTTCAAAGCTGTCTGAAATCACCATCAAGCTGACTCAGGAAGCGATGGAGCCGATCAACGAAGAAGTTTCGAAAAGCGTAAAAAAAGCCTCTGAATCGATGGCTGCTTAATAAGTTACGTTGCCTGTCCAAACATGGGCAACCTCTTGAAAACCCTGTCGGGACAGCTCCCCGGCAGGGTTTTTCTTATAAATAAGCACCATTGGAGATTTTTGAACATTGATCTAAATTAAAGCCAAGAAATGGTTTATAATATTTTCATGCCGAAATTCATTGCCGAGATGCAGTTTTCCGATATTACCGCCTCAAATGGCGGAGATAAGCAAACCCCTGACCAGAATAACGAACCGCAAAATTCCCTTTTGCTGAAAACCCGCACTAAAACCCAGAAGCCGGGTCTGTACAAAGTCCTGCTTTTAAATGACGATTATACGCCGATGGAGTTCGTCATTCATATTTTGGAAAGGTTCTTCAATAAGAATAAGCATGAAGCCACAGACATTATGCTTCATGTCCATCGCCGCGGTGTCGGGCTTTGTGGAGTTTTTACCTACGAAGTCGCCGAAACCAAGGTCAATCAGGTCATGGATTTTGCGAGGGCCAATGAACAGCCTTTGCAATGTACCATGGAAAAAGAATAAGAAAGGGTCGCCCTCATGTTGTCCCGTAATCTGGAACAAACGCTTCATAAAGCGCTGGCCGCCGCTAATGCGCGCCTGCACGAATTTGCCACCTTGGAACATTTGCTTTTGGCACTGGTGGAGGATCAGGATGCCATGGCGGTTCTTCGTTCCTGCGGGGTGCCTTTGCCGGAGCTTAGATTACAGATCGAAACCTATCTCGATAATGAGCTGACCTATCTTATCAGCGGTGGCAGCGTCGAAGCCAAGCCGACAACGGCTTTTCAACGCGTTCTTCAACGCGCCGCGATCCATGTTCAATCGTCTGGCCGCGAAGAAGTAACAGGTGCCAATGTACTGGTTGCCTTATTTTCTGAGCGCGAAAGCCATGCCGTTCATTTCCTGCAGGAACATGAAATGACCCGTTTCGATGCGGTTAATTATATCAGCCACGGGATAGCCAAGGTTCCGGGATCGGGCGAGACGCCGCGCCTGCCGCGCGGGGCGGACCCTATGTCGGGAGATGACAAGCCGGCCAAGACTGGCCGTGAGGCGCTCGATGCCTACTGCACAAATTTGAATGAGAAAGCGCAAAAGGGTAAAATCGATCCATTGGTTGGGCGCGAGAAAGAAGTCGACCGCACCATCCAGATCCTTTGCCGGCGCAGCAAAAATAATCCGCTTTACGTCGGGGACCCCGGTGTCGGCAAGACAGCCATTGCCGAAGGGCTGGCCAAAAAGATCATCGATAAAGAAGTGCCGGAAGTTCTCGAAGACTGCACAATTTTCTCGCTCGATATGGGTGCTTTGCTTGCCGGAACCCGTTATCGCGGCGATTTCGAAGAGAGATTGAAGGCCGTTATTACTGAGCTCCAGAATATGGATAACGTGGTTTTGTTTATCGATGAGATCCATACGATTATCGGTGCCGGTGCAACATCGGGCGGGGCGATGGATGCCTCAAATCTGCTAAAACCCGCTTTGGCCAATGGCTCTTTGCGCTGCGTTGGCTCGACGACATATAAAGAATACCGCAACCATTTTGAAAAAGACCGCGCTTTGGCACGCCGTTTCCAGAAAATAGATGTGCATGAACCAAGTCTCGACGATGCAATCCGTATCCTAAAAGGCCTGAAGCCTTATTACGAGAAACACCATAATGTTAAATATACGATGGAGGCGATCAAAGCGGCTGTCGAGCTGTCCGCTCGCTATATCGGCGACCGCAAACTCCCCGATAAGGCAATCGATATTATTGATGAGGTGGGTGCAGCACAAATGCTATTGCCTGCAGCAAAACGCAAAAAAACCATCGGCCTTAAAGATATTGAAGGCGTTGTCGCTGCTATTGCCAGAATCCCGGCCAAGGCGGTTTCCAAGGATGACCGACAGGTTTTACAGACATTAGAGCGTGACTTGAAAACCATGGTTTTCGATCAGGATGCTGCAATCCAAATTTTGTCAGATTCCATTAAGATGGCGCGGGCAGGACTTCGTGATCCTGAAAAACCGATCGGGTCTTATCTCTTCTCCGGTCCTACCGGGGTTGGTAAAACCGAGGTTGCCAAGCAGATGGCAAAGACGCTTGGCATCGAAATGATCCGCTTTGATATGTCAGAATATATGGAGCGCCACGCTGTCTCTCGCTTAATCGGCGCCCCGCCTGGCTATGTTGGATTTGAACAGGGTGGTCTATTGACTGATAAAATCGACCAGCACCCACATTGTATCCTGCTTTTAGATGAAATCGAGAAGGCGCATCCGGATCTTTTCAATCTTTTGCTGCAGGTCATGGACTATGGCCGCCTGACCGACAATAACGGTAAAAATATCGATTTCCGGAATGTTATTCTGATTATGACTACCAATGCAGGAGCTAGCCAGATGGCTAAAGCGCCGCTCGGCTTTGAATCGAACCGTCGTGTGGATGATGATCAGGAAGAAATCAAGCGCCTGTTTACGCCGGAATTCAGAAACCGCCTTGATGCGATCGTGCCTTTTGCTGCACTTGGCAAAGAAACCGTCATGCGCGTTGTCGATAAATTTGTCATGCAACTCGAGGCTCAATTGGCTGAGAAAAACGTAACCATTACTTTGACCGATAAAGCAAGGGCTTATCTTGCCGATCTTGGATACGACCCGACAATGGGCGCAAGGCCATTGGGGCGTGTTATTCAGGATAAGATCAAAAAGCCGCTGGCTGAAGAGCTTCTATTCGGTAAATTGATCAATGGCGGCGCGGTAATGATCGATTTCGATACTGAAAAACTGCATTTTTCGTATAAATCCGAAAAGCCGCGTAAAAATACAGAGGAAGCCGCAGATACGGAAACCGTTGAATGAGTGAGATATCTTCTTTGATCTTAGTTGCGGACGATTCTGCTGTCAGTCGTGAATATATCGCCAATATTCTTATTCCTGCAGGTTATCGCGTGATCCAGGCCATCGATGGCGGGTCGGCTTTGAAAGTCGTTAGGGAACATGAAGTTGATTTAGCGATCATCGATCATTACATGCAACCTTATGGGGGACTTGAATTTGCCAAGGAAATTGTTGCGGCAGATTTAGGTTTGCCGATGCTCATGGTCACGCAGGAGGAAACGTCAGATCTCTTGCTGGAGCTATCGCGCCATGGCGTTCATAACTTGCTCAAGAAACCAGTAGATCCCAAGCGACTTTTAGAGACTATTCGCCGGTTGCTGCGCGATAATCAGCCCGAAATTAATGAAAAAAAGCATGGAAACGGGATTGAAATAGCGAAATCGACCTATTCTCATGAAGAATTAATGCAAAAAACCTTCGATTTAGCCCTGAAAAATGTCAATTCCGGTGTTGGTGGACCGTTTAGTGCCATTATCGCCGATAAAAATGGCCGGATTTTAGGCGAAGGGGCCAATCGCTCGACTTTCCGGGCCGATCCAATCGCCCATGCAGAAGTCATGGCGATCCGTCAGGCAACCGAAAAGACTGATAGTTTAAGTCTGGAGGAATGTATTCTCTATTCCTCGAGTGAACCTACCAAAATTGGCAAGGCGTTGATTGACAGCGTCGGCATTGCAAAAGTCTATTACGGATTATCATCACAGGAAGTTGCCAGTTTTTTCCCAGCTAAAAAATTCACGAATGCTGCATATGAGCAGTTTCAAAAAGATGCAGCATTAGAAATGCTGTCTGCAGCAAAAAAGCAAAAGTAGAATAATTTCTGGAAATTTAGATTAGTTATGGCTATTTTCTGGTCATGACTGAATTGATCCGCGTAATGAGAAACGACACCAACTGGAACGGCCTATGTGACGTGGCATGCCGATCTTTCCAAAATTGGCATCCAAGCCCATTATCAGATGCGAATAGAGAATATTATGGTCTAAAAAAAGAAGGCCGTATCGTCGGCAGTGTGACAGTTGATGCCGCCAGTGGCTGTGCAAATCTATACGATCTAGCAATCGATCCGGATTGGCGAAGAAAACATCTGGGTCTGGATATGTTAGGTCGGCTTGATGACCGGCTCTGTGATCGCTTCCGATTGGCATGGCTTATAACAGAACCAAAAAATCTGGAATTTTACGAAGCTGCGGGCTTTGTGCGTGATCCACATAGCAGTTCTATGTTTATGATCCAAATGATTAAGGAATATGGTTAAGGCTTAATCTCGAAAATCGCATCAATCTCCACCGCAACGCCAAATGGCAGGTTGGCCACTCCGACCGCGGCCCGGGAATGTCTGCCAATATCTCCAAGTGCGGCAACAATTAAGTCGGATGCTCCGTTGATTACGGCAGGATGCTGGTCGAAATCAGGCGTTCCATTGACAAAACCGCCGAGACGCACGCAGCGGACGAGTTTCGCCCAGTCACCATCTATGGCCGCTTTGACCTGAGATAATATATTGAGAGCGCAGGCTTTTGCGGCTTCCTGCCCTTGTTCAATGGTGAAGTTTTCGCCCAGTCGGCCCTGATGCATCTTTTCACCGTTCAAGAATGGAATTTGGCCGGCAATAAAGACATGGTTGCCGCTAATGACATAAGGCACATAGGAAGCGGCAGGGGGCGCAGCCTTTGGCAGGGATAGTCCAAGCGAAGATAGTTTTTTTTCCGGATCGAGCATTTTGACCATGTCCTGAATTGGCTTGATTTCCTATCGGTTTTAAGCCAGTAAAGACGTTAGTTAAAGGATTATTTCACATGGGAATTCTAAGCCTTTTCAGCGCGCAATCCCCTGCGCATATCTGGTTCGTGACCTTGGTTTCGGGCGCAAAAAGAATGGGACAGGATTCGCTGGGCAATACTTACTACGAAGCGAGCCCTCGCAAGGGCTATAAGCGTAATCGCCGCTGGGTTATCTATAAAGGTGAAGTCGAGGCTTCCCGCGTGCCGCCGGAATGGCATGGCTGGCTGCATTATCAAACAGATGAAGCGCCCGCCGGAGATCAATCTTTCCGCCGCAACTGGCAAAAAGCCTATGTGCCGAATGAAACAGGTACCGATAACGCCTATCGTCCGCCGGGGCATATTCTGGAAGGCGGCAAGCGCGACAAGGCGACGGGCGATTATACAGCCTGGACACCGCCACAATAATAATTAAAGGGAAGAGAATATGAAACGCAATGTAGTTGAGACAGTTTTAGGAGCCGTGGTTATTATCGGCGCGGTCGTTTTTTTAGCATTCAGCTATACATCTTCCAATGTTGGCGATGTCGACGGCTATCGCATCACGGCGGATTTCTCCGATATCGGAGGCCTTAAGGTCGGCGATGAAGTTCAGGTAAGCGGTGTGAAGGTCGGCCAGATTGCCGGTATCGCTCTCGATCCGAAAGCCTATCTCGCGCGCGTCACGATCGAGGTTGGACAAAATATTAAATTACCCTCCGATACAGCCGCTTTGATCAGCTCGACAAGCCTGCTCGGCGGAAAATATCTGCAACTCGAACCGGGTGGTGCGGAGGATTACATAGAGAATAATGGCCGCATAGAATTCACACAGGCGCCGCAAAACCTTGAACAATTGCTGGGCAAGTTTATCTTCAGTGTCAGCGATAAAAAAGATGAAGAGGCTCCGGCTGAACCTGCTTCACCGTAAACAACTTTAAAATAAAGGTATACAAAAGCGTGCGTGGAATTTTTTTGAATAAAAAAAATCTCTATCGCGTTATATGCCTGTCCATGATCAAGAAAGTTATTTTTCTTCTGGTCTTTCTTTATTCTACCAATGCCTTCGCCCTCGCTTACGAAGATTACCCTGTCGTTAAATTACGCTCGCTTGATAAAATTACGGCGCGGACAATGACATTTGAAGCCAAGGTTGGATCGACGGTCCGCTTCGGTGAAATCTATATAAAAGTCCAGTCCTGCCGCAAACCGCCGCCGGTCGAAAAATCCGAAGCCGCCGCGTTCCTGCAAGTCTGGCAAAGTAATGACGAGAAAAAAACATCGAAATGGATTTTCTCCGGCTGGATGTTTGCGTCCTCCCCGGCTCTCTCTGCAATGAACCATCCGGTTTATGATGTATGGGTGCTCGACTGTTTGGGGCGCGATCCGGAGCCGATTCCGCCGCCGGAAGAAAAGGCGGGTAGCGTGCAAACGCCAGCTACTGACGGCGAGGCACCTGATGCCGTGCCGCCCCCGGTTGAGCCAGATACGCAGCAGCAAACAGATGATGCTGTTACACCTGATGACGACCCGGGCGCGTTTGAAAGACAAGGCGCAACATCTGAAACACAAGAATCAGTACCTTCTACGAGTATGCCCAGCGAATCTGTACCTGTTTATACGCCGCCCGCGGCGGTATCCGATGAATATCGCGACGAAACTCCGCTTGATGATTCATCGCCGGTTGATGATACGATGACGCAGCCTGCCGTTCCGACAACGCCGGAAACGCTCGAGCCACAAATAAATCCCGAACCTGCTCCGGAGACCAAGCAGGACTTCGAGGGTATTTATTGATCGAAATTTTGGGATAAATATTAAATTGGAGCGGGCGAAGGGATTCGAACCCTCGGCCCCAACCTTGGCAAGGTTGTGCTCTACCCCTGAGCTACGCCCGCGTCCTATTTAATGGGTAGGGGTTTTATAACCATCCCGAAAGGAAATACAAGGGAAAAAATGACTTTGATTGAGATCCTTGCCTTCGCAGGGATGGCAGGGGGTATTTAGGCGCCGACCTGAATCAGAGAGGTGTAATAGCCCATCTGCTGGCCAGTCTGAATATCGGGTTCCACGATAACCAAACTGCTCTTAAGCTCTACTTTGCGGGCATAATTATCGGATAATTCATAATGCATGAGCTCGTCTTCACGATCACCGTTCAAATACACCAGCATTAAAAGCTTTTGATCGCGAAAATATTCAACGCGTTTTACTTCCGCCGGAAGTTTCTGGTCACATACCATGACTAAATCGCCTTCCGGTAGATGCCCCATTTGAATATTCATCGATTACACCTTGGGACCTGTCGGTTGAATAGCAGGGGTAGGCGCTACAGCAGCCGTAACGGCTGGCTGGGCTAGAAAAGACTGTCCCATAACCGTGTCGTCCGGAATAATCCCACTTACTGGAAATGATGCTGCCATTTTTGTTTCTCCCAGAAACGAATATTTCAATAATACATCAATTTTCGGCCAATTACAAAACTTGTGGCTCTTTAAAATTGAGATTAAATATTTAATCCATGTTTTATGTATTTTTACATACTAACCGCGAAATCTTAACAAGGGTTTAAATCAGCATGTCCTTAAGTTCACTTTCTGAGGAAAAGTTTGGGGAAAAGCCTGTGGAAAATATAGCGCCCGTGACGGCGGAAGAGCTTTTGGCACATTTCGAGGAATTAAAAATTGAATTCACTCTATATAAGCATCGGGCTGTCTTCAGCGTCGAAGATGCTGATGATGTCGACCGCGAGATTAAAGGCGCTCATACGCGCAATCTCTTCGTCCGTGACAAGAAAGAGCGCATGTTCCTGATTACGCTGATGGCGCATACGAAAATCGATATGAAGAAGCTTGCGGAGCTACTCAATGTTGGGCGTTTGTCGTTCGGCTCTCCGGAACGCCTCATGAAATATCTGGGCGTTGCACCGGGATCGGTCACGCCGTTTTCAATCATAAACGATAAGGATCATCAGGTAACTCTCGTACTCGATAAAGAGATGATGGGGCATGAGATCGTGAATTATCATCCACTCATTAATACGATGACGGTTGGGCTGACACCTGCCGATCTTTTGAAATTCCTTGAAAATTGTGGCTGCAAGCCACAGATTATGGACTTGAGCAAGGCCACCGGAGAATAAAATGCTGATCGGACTGAATACCCAGAAAAAACTGCAAGAGGCTGCACCGGAAAGCGCCGATATTTTTTCCGTCACCACGCAAGATTTTGAAACGCGCATTTTAGCCGAGTCGCAAAAGCGCCCTGTCCTGATCGATTTCTGGGCTCCATGGTGCGGGCCTTGCAAACAATTGATACCGGTGCTTGAGGAGGTTGTCGCTGCGCAAGGCGGCACGGTTGCACTTGCCAAGGTCAATATCGATGAAAATCCCGAACTGGCGCAGGCGTTTCGTGTGCAATCCGTACCGACGGTGATTGCCATGTTTATGGGTCAGCCTGTCTCGGGCTTTCAGGGCGTGCGTCCGAGAAGCGATATCGAAAATTTAATAAGTCAGCTGTTGCAAATTCAAAAACAGCAAATGCCCGATGCGCTGGATATTCCGGCAGCGCTTGCCGCGGCCGCTGACGCGATGGCGGAAAATAATTTCGATCTTGCACAAAATATTTACGGCGAGATACTGGCTGAAGATAATTTAAATGCAGCCGCTTTTGCCGGTATGATCCGCATATTGATCGCGGTCGGTGAAATGGATCAGGCGAAAGCGCTTAGTGAGGGTTTGCCCGAACAAATTATCAAAGATCCCAATATTATATCGGTGAGGACGGCTTTGGAACTGGCCCTTCATCGTCCATCCAGCGCGCTAGACGAGATCGAACGTAAACTGGCACTGCAAACCGATAATCCTGACCTTTTATTCGAATATGCGGAAGCTGCCTTCGCCGAAAATCAAAAAGACAAGGCGGTTGATGCGCTAATCTCTCTTATAAAGAAGCATAAAAACTGGGAAGAGGATAAAGCGCGGAGGCAGCTCCTTAAATATTTCGAAGCCTGGGGGGCGATGGACCCTGCCAGCGTCAGCGGGCGCCGAAAGCTTTCTTCCCTGTTGTTTTCTTAAATTTCCCGCTTATATCAGGGATATGGTTGAAAGAGCGACCCATATGGAATTTAACAAGCTTCCCGATATTATTCCGGTTTTTCCGCTGGATGGCGTACTTCTTTTGCCGAGAGGGCATTTGCCGCTTAATATTTTTGAACCGCGCTATATTGCCATGGTCGAGGACGCGCTGCGGACCAATCGCCTGATCGGCATGATACAGCCAAGCGATATCTCAAGTGGACCGCCGCCTCTTTTTAAGACAGGCTGCGCCGGAAAAATCGTCCAGTTTCAGGAAACCGAAGATGGTCGTTATCTGATTACTCTGAAAGGTGTTGCGCGTTTCGAAGTCCAGCATGAGATTGATTCCATGCGCGGCTATCGCCAGGTTCGGACCGACTGGTCGAAATTCGGCGAGGATTTTGAAAAGATTGAATCGCTGGGCGTCAATCGCTCTCACCTTGTAGAATTGTTGCAAGTTTATTTCGAACAGAACGATATGTCGATCGACTGGAAACTGATTACCGCTGTCAATGATGAGAAACTTATGACCTGTCTCGCAATGATCTGCCCGTTTACCTCCGGCGAGAAGCAGGCCTTGATCGAAGAACCGACCTGTAAGGCACGCGCCGACTTATTTATGAAGCTTTTAGAGATGGCAGTCAGAAGCGAGTGTTGCTCTTCCAAACATTGATATCAGCTTGTATAGTGTGGCGATGACCACCCAAATCGATCCGCGACTTTTAGAAATACTTGTTTGCCCGCTGACCAAGATTCCCTTGCGCTATGACCGCGAGAAACAGGAACTCATTTCGGACCGCGCTGGCCTTGCCTATCCGATCCGGGACGGCATTCCGATCATGCTGGTCGATGAAGCCAGAAAGCTCGAAGATAGCGAAATTAAAAAATAAGTTGCCGGAATGCCAGATCTCGGGCTACAAATATTCTCACATGTTAAATTCTGTTCAAAACCTTCTCCTTCGACTTATGACCCCCTGAGACCAGAGGGTAAACCCTCTTGCGTATTTCAGGGGTTACAAATCATTGTCATTTCAAAGAATTTAGAAGGTTAAAAAATGTCCACGGCTATATCCTCATCACCTAAAGACCGCATTATTATTTTTGACACCACATTGAGGGATGGCGAGCAATCGCCTGGCTGCTCGATGAATCTGGAAGAGAAGCTGCGCATGGCGCGCCTTCTTGATGAGATGGGCGTCGATGTCATCGAGGCCGGATTTCCGATTGCTTCCAAAGGCGATTTTGAATCCGTGTCCGAGATTGCCAAGACCATCAAGCGCGCCGTTGTCTGCGGCCTCTCCCGCGCTAAATCCGCCGATATCGATGTCGCGGGTGAAGCGCTTCAACATGCGGAGCGTCGCCGTATTCACACATTTATTTCTACATCCGAAATTCATATGCGCTATCAACTGCAAATGGGGCCGGATGCCGTTCTTGAGTCCGTAAAAGAAAGCGTCACGCGCGCGCGCAAATATACGGACGATGTCGAATGGTCGGGTATGGATGCCACGCGTTCCGAAATAGATTTTCTATGCCGTTGCGTCGAGGCTGCGATCAATGCCGGTGCGACGACAATCAATATTCCGGACACGGTCGGCTTTGCCGTACCCGATGAAATGGCGCAGATTATTTTGAATTTGCGAAACCGCGTTCCTAATATCGATAAGGCTATTTTATCCATGCACTGCCATAATGATCTAGGTCTGGCGGTTGCCAATTCGTTGGCTGGCATTCAGGCTGGGGCGCGCCAGATCGAATGTACAATCAACGGTATTGGTGAGCGGGCCGGAAATGCGGCGCTGGAAGAGGTCGTCATGGCCTTGAAAGTGCGTGGTGATTTCATGCCGTTCGAAACCAATATCGATGCGGCGATGATTACCAAAGTATCGCGCACGCTGTCTTCTATTACGGGTTTTAACGTTCAGCCGAACAAGGCCATTGTTGGGGCCAATGCCTTCGCTCATGAAAGCGGTATTCATCAGGACGGTATGCTCAAACACAAGGGCACTTATGAGATCATGACGCCTGAATCTGTCGGTCTTGTAAAATCCGATCTGGTTCTCGGTAAACATTCAGGCCGCGCTGCATTTAAAAACAAGCTGGTTGAGATGAATATTGAGCTAGGTGATAATGCTTTCCAAGATGCGTTTAACCGCTTCAAGGATTTGGCCGATAAAAAGAAAAATGTCTATGACGACGATATTCTGGCTTTGATCGAAGATGAAGTCGGGCGCGATCACGAAAACATCAAATTCGTTTCCTTATCCGTTCAGGCCGGAACCCGCGGACCGCAAGTGGCAACGCTCGAGATGTCCGTCGATGGCGAGGATAAGGCCGCAACATCTGAAGGTAATGGTCCCGTCGATGCGATTTTCTGCGCTATCCGCAAAATCATCCCGCATGAGGACTCGGTACTGCAATTATATAGTGTCCATGCCGTCACCGGCGGAACCGATGCGCAGGCTGAAGTCACAGTGCGACTCGAAGAAAATGGTAAAACAGTCGTCGGGCAAGGGACGGATCCCGATACGCTGGTCGCATCCTGTCGTGCCTATCTCCATGCGCTGAACAAGCTTATGGATAAACGCCTTAGAACCGCGCCGCCGCAAAGCTAATTTATTTTTTTGATCTTGGGCATTTTTAAGCTTTGTTAACTGCGCTACTGTAACAATTCATTAAGCGTATTCACTCGGCCTTTTATATTTACATATCATTATTGCGTTAGAATATTAAGCATATCCATCTCAAGAAATGAGGCTTTCCCTATATGTCCCTAAAAAACATCAAAATTGTCTATAAATTACCAGCCATTACTTTGCTTCTGGTTTTTCTTTGTTGCGCAGTTACCGCTGGGCTAGCCATCCGGACGGCTGAAGAAGGGAGTGTTCATGAATACTCCGAAAAAATCGGCGTTATGCGGGACGAGGCAAGCCGGAAACTTACTATTTATTTAAGCGGAATTCAGGAAGACCTGAAAATTGTCTCCAATAGCGCAATGGCACACGGCGCTATTGCAGAATTCAGCGCAGCGTGGAACGAGCTTCCCGTCGATAATAAAACGGCTTATCTGCAAAACCAGTATATCGATCAGAATCCAAATAATCTTGGAGAAAAGCAACTGCTGGATGCTGCGAGCGATGGTACGACTTACAGTCAGGTTCATGCAAAATATCACCCTTGGTTTCGCGAGCTTCTAACCCAGCGCGACTATTATGATATCTTTCTTTTCGATACGAACGGAAACCTAGTTTATACGGTTTTCAAAGAGCGAGATTTTGCAACAAGTGCAATTTCAGGTGAATGGAAAGACACCGACCTGATGGCCTTATTTAAAGATATAAAAGCCACGGGTAAAAAAAATGAAATGAAATTTTATGATTTCAAGCCATATAAACCATCTAATGATGTTCCTGCCGCTTTTATTGGAACACCTGTTTATGGCGATAATGGGCAGTTTGAAGGAGTCCTTGCCTTTCAGATGCCAATCAAGAGGATTAATGAAGTTCTCTTTATGGATACGGAATCAGCTTCCGATGTCGATGTGCATCTTGTCGGGCGCGATCATCTGCTGCGAAACGATCCCCTGCCAAAAGACGATATTGATCCTATCCTAAAAGAAAAGGTCGATTCTCCTTTCATCGATAAAGCTTTTAATGATGAAACCGGCGAGGGATGGGATAATGACAATGGGCGCGATGTGCTTGCCGCTTACGCTCCTTATGATTTTCTGGGCACTGAATGGATGATATATGCCAATACGGACAAGAATGCCGTTATGGCTGTCGTGAATGAAATTAAAAAGCACATTCTAATGGCTAGCGCAGGCGCACTCGCTGTTACAGCTTTATTGGCGATCTGGTTCTCTTTAACTCTGACAGCGCCGATAAACAGAATGGTCGCCTCTATGAGAAAATTAGCCGACCGCGATTATGCTACGGATGTACCATCTCTGGATCGAGGAGACGAGATTGGTGACATGGCAAAAACCGTTCAAGTCTTCAAAGAAAATGGTTTGCGTGTCCAGAAGATGGAGCAAGAACAGGAAGAGATGAAACGCGAAGCCGAGCTTGAGAAAAAAAGTAGTATGAATATGCTGGCCAATGATTTCGACAGCCGGACATCAGGCATCATTCAGGCGCTGGCGTCTGCGGCAACCGAAATGCAGGCAACAGCCAACCAGATGACAAGCTCGTCATCGAATACGGCGCAGGCAAGCGCGCTCGTTGCGGCAGCGGCAACGGAAGCCGACTCGAATGTCCAGACGGTGGCGTCCGCATCGGAAGAATTGTCGGCATCATCTGCTGAGATTGCCAAGCAGATTTCAAGCGTTGCACAAAAATCTACCCGTGCGAGCCATGAAGCCGAAACAACCAGCCATGAAGTCAGCGAGCTTAATAGTCTTGCGGACTCTATCGGTGAAGTTGTTGGCGCGATTAAAGGCATTGCTGAGCAAACCAACCTTCTGGCACTTAACGCCACAATCGAAGCCGCGCGCGCGGGCGAGGCGGGTAAAGGTTTTGCCGTTGTGGCCGATGAAGTTAAAAAACTGGCGATGGAAACAGCGCAGAAAACCGAACAGATCGATGAGCGTGTCGGCAAGATCCAGCACGCGATCCGCTCCTCGGTCGAAGCGGTTCAGCGTATCATCTCCGATGTCAGGCAAATCGACGAAGCAACAACGACGGTTGCGTCTGCGGTTGAAGAACAATATGCGGCGACTGCCGAGATTGGCAGAAACGTGGCAGAAGCATCGACCGGGACACAGCAGGTTGCGCAAACCATTATCAGCGTTCAGCGCAATGCCGAGGAGACAGGGCAGGCGGCAAGTACGGTTTTGGAAGCCGCGGGAGAGCTGGCAAGGATTTCCACCGACCTGCAAGAACAGGTCAAAGAATTCCTCGACGAGATCAGGAATTCATAGAAAGAAAATCCCCGCTTTAGGCGGGGATTTTTTAAGCTTTTAAATATGCCGGAATTTCTTCGTTTTCATCAATATCGTTGAAGACTTCTCCCTGATTGACGGGAGGGCGGGACGGGCCGCCATCTCGCTGGATATATTCAAGCACGGAGGTCAAATCCATAAACTGGTCGGCCTGACGACGGAGTTCATCAGCGATCATGGGCGGGCTGGTGCTGATCGTAGAGACCACACTGACACGGACGCCTTTACGCTGAACAGCTTCAACCAATTTGCGGAAATCTCCATCGCCGGAAAACAGGATGATATGATCGACTTTGTCTGCCATTTCCATCATGTCGACGGCAAGTTCAATATCGATATTCCCTTTTACCTTACGGCGGCCCTGACTATCGGTGAATTCCTTGGCCGGTTTTGTCACCATGGTATAGCCGTTGTAATCCAGCCAGTCGACCAAAGGGCGAATAGGGGTATAATCCTGATCTTCGATCAAAGCCGTATAGTAAAAAGCGCGGATAAGGCGACCCCTCTGACCTGCCCAGGCCAGAAGTTTTCTATAGTCGATGTCGAAATTTAGACTGCGGGCTGCGGCGTAAAGGTTTGATCCGTCTATGAAAACAGCTAATTTCTCGTCCTCGTAGAAGAAATGCGCGTTTTTCTTGCCAAAACTGCCACCGGAATAACTACTGCTCTTGCCGGGTGAACGCTGAACCATAAAACCTCTCTTATGTTAAAAAATAATCTTCTAAATGCATTAAACATAATAGTATTTTCTTCCCGGAGATTTTATCTGCAATATTTCTCAAAAACCCTTGGTATATCAAAAACTTGCAAATCGATTATGATAGGGATATATACTCGCATTCACTGAAATCAAGATTAATAAGGAAGAATAGATGGCACGCGTTACCGTTGAAGATTGTGTCCTGTTGGTACCCAATAGATTTGAACTTTGCATGGTTGCCGCCCAGCGCGCGCGCCGTATCGGTTCAGGGGCTGCCCTGACAGTTGACCGCGACAACGACAAAAATCCGGTCGTATCCTTGCGTGAAATCGCGGACGAGACTGTCGGCGTTGAAGACCTTAAAGAAGATTTGATCAAGAGCCACCAACGCATCTTTGCGCTTCAGGATGACAAAGACGATGTCATTGAAGAAATGCAAGGTGAAGAGGAGTGGAATTCTCTCGTCGCTGCGGCAAATAGCACAGGTTTCGCTGCTGGCGAATTCGACGATGAAGACGAAGATGAAAGCCCGCTGGAAGATATGGCAGGATTCTCCGAAGAGAAAGAAGCCTAGGATTTACATCTACTAATTTTTTAGATCCCGCTTAAAGGCGGGATTTTTTTGTCTCAATGGCGCAACGGATGAGCCTTCATCTTTTTGCAATGAATTGATGAAATAGTATGATAAATTGAAAAGCATATTATGACCGCATCCGCCGCTAACCTTATTACAGAAATGAAAACATACAATCCGGAAACCGATTCCGGATTAATCACGCGTGCGGTCGAGTACGCAAAAAAAATGCATGAAGGCCAGACGCGGGCTTCAGGTGAAGAATATTACACACATCCTGTCGAGGTCGCCGGCATTCTCGCCGAAATGAAAATGGATTCGACGACCATCGTCACTGCCATTTTGCACGATACGCTGGAAGATACCAAAGCGACTTATGCCGATCTCGAAAAACAATTCGGCGGCGAAGTCGCGCAGCTCGTCAACGGCGTTTCGAAACTGACAAAGATCGAGAGCCAGACAGTCGAAGGAAAACAGGCGGAAAATTTCCGCAAGCTCGTTCTTGCCATGTCGGAAGATATCCGCGTGCTGCTCGTCAAGCTTGCCGATCGTCTGCATAATATGCGAACGCTGCATCATTTCCCCAATCCCGAGAAACGTCGCCGCATCGCCCGTGAAACGATTGAAATTTATGCGCCGCTCGCCGAGCGTATCGGGATACATAAGGTCAAGGAAGAACTTGAAGATCTGTCTTTTGCCTATATCAATACTGAAGCGCGGGAAAGCCTGACCAACCGTCTTTCGTTCCTGCGTCAGGAAGGTGGCGGTGTCGTCCATAACATCATCAGCGAGCTTGAAAAATTGCTCAAAGCAGCAACGATTTCCGCACAAATTACCGGACGTGAAAAAACGCGCTATTCGATCTGGAAAAAAATGCAGCGCAAGAACATTTCGTTCGAGCAGCTTTCCGATATCATGGCCTTCCGGATCGTGGTCGATAATATCGAGGAGTGCTATCATGCGCTCGGCGTCATTCACTCGAATTATCCGGTCGTGCCCGGGCGTTTCAAGGATTTTATCTCAACGCCAAAACCCAACGGTTATCGCTCTTTGCATACGACCGTTATCGGGCCGGGCAATCAGCGAATTGAAATTCAAATTCGTACGATTGCTATGCATATGGAAGCCGATCTCGGCGTGGCCGCGCACTGGGCTTATAAGCAGCATGATGTTGCAGCGGCACTGAACGATGCAAAAAAATATCGCTGGCTTCGCGAGCTTCTCGATATTCTAGAGCAGGACCAGAGGCCGGAAGATTTCTGGGAAAACACCAAGCTTGAATTATTTCAGGACCGCGTTTTTGCCTTTACGCCGAAAGGCGATCTAATCGAATTGCCGCAAGGATCGACGCCGATCGATTTCGCTTATGCCATTCACTCGAATGTCGGTAATCGCTGTATCGGCGCGAAGATTAACGGACGTATCGCGCCGCTCAACACCAAATTACAAAACGGCGATCAGGTCGATATCGTTACCGCTAAGACACAGAACCCCTCGCCAACATGGGAGCGCTTTGTTGCGACCGGAAAAGCGCGTTCGCATATTCGCCGCTTTATTCGCCAGCAGCAAAAAGTTGAGTATGTCACTCTGGGCCGGGCGATGCTGCAAAAGATTTTCCGCACCGAAGGCTATGAATTCACCGAAAAAGCCGTTGCGGGTGTCGTTTCGCAATTCAAAGAATGTCATGACGCCGAAGATATTTATGCCGGTATCGGCGCGGGTAATCTGGTCGGACGTGATGTGTTTCGCGCCATCTTTCCGTCGCATAAACCTGAAGCCGATAAGAAGATACTTGAGCCGGAAGATATTCCGACCGTTCGCCGCAATGTCCAGCAAAGCCGCGACAGCAAGGATAAATTACCGATCACTGGTCTTATTCCAGGAATGGCCGTTCACTTTGCACGCTGTTGTCACCCGCTTCCCGGGGATCGCATCGTCGGCATCGTTACGACAGGTAAAGGCGTCACAATTCACACAATCGACTGCGAAACCCTTGAACAATTCGCCGACACGCCGGAGCGCTGGATCGATGTATCATGGGGCGATTCTCCTGAAAACGCGGAAGAGCGGGTCGGACGCCTGGTTATCACTATTCAAAACGCGCCGGGCGTGCTGGGCACATTATCGACTGTGATCGGCAAAAGCGGCGGTAATATCACGAATTTAAAAATCACCAGCCGCACCGTCGATTTCTGGGATATGTTTATCGACGTTTCGGTTAATGACACCAAACATCTGAATAATATCATGGCCGCATTGCGGGCTACGCCACAGATTATCAATGTGGAACGCGCCCGTGGAAGATAGATGCGGACGCTAGAAAATGTTTACAAGCCGCCAGCCAAAACCACTGTCAAAAAGATTTCAGGAAAGCGTCTGGCCTTCGATGGGCCTTCGGCGCTCCTCGCGCTACTGGCGTCACCGTGTTGTCCGCCTGAAAGATAGTAATTATAAAATTGCCGCCGGTCTTGCGATTGGCGCAGCTATTTCTTTTACGCCGCTTCCCGGCACGCATGTTATTGGTGCCGTCGCCTTGTGCCTTATATTACGGGCCAATCTGATTTCGGGTTTTTTAGGCACATTGATAGGAAATCCATGGACGCTCCCCTTTATGTGGTGGTTTTCCTACTGGATCGGAAAAATTACTTTTATCCATTTTGGCTTGAATGTTCGCCAGATGCCGGGGCGTTTTGAATGGGCAGAATTAGTTCATGAAATCACTCACGACCCATGGCCTTTAATGGCGCCATGGATCACAGGCGGATTTATCGCCATGATCATTACTTTTCCAGTCTTTTATATTATTTTTCACTGGATTATCGATCATTTGCGCAAAACGCAGCATATGTGGAAAGAAAACCGCCTGCATAAAGAGGCGCGCAGTATCACGGGGCAAACCGAATGATTATAGGCATTGGCAGCGATCTCATTGATATAAGGCGGATTGAAAAGACGCTTGAAAGATTTGGTATGCGTTTCATCAATCGTGTTTTCTCAAAGGTTGAGATTGCAAAAGCGGAACGTCGCCGCGAGGCCGGCACGCATATCGCTACTTATGCCAAACGGTTTGCAGCGAAGGAAGCATGTTCCAAAGCGCTCGGCACCGGATTTTCAAATGGCGTCTATATGAAAGATATCAGCGTTGAAAACGATGCGCTCGGCAAGCCGAACCTTGTTTTAACCAATGGGGCGCTGGCAAGGGCCAAGGCCCTGACACCCGAAGGTAAGGCGCTGGCCATACATCTGACTTTGACAGACGAGCCGCCGATCGCCGAAGCGCAAGTGATCATCGAGGCGCTGTAAATACTTACACTGGAATTAATATATTTAATCGGATAAATCATGACTATGAGCGACAAAGATAAAAAACCGCAAGATAAAGAAGACTGGGGCGAATTGGCCAAAACGACGGTAATTGCCGTCTTATTAGCAATGCTGATCAGGACATTCTTGTTCGAGCCGTTTAATATTCCGTCCGGCTCCATGATCCCAAATTTATTAGTTGGCGATTACTTGTTTGTATCTAAATACAGCTATGGCTATAGTGCGCATTCCTTTCCTTTCGGTATTGCCAAGTTCGAAGGTCGCATCAACGGCAAAAAACCAGAGCAAGGCGATGTCATCGTTTTCAAACTGCCAACCGATACATCGATCGATTACATCAAGCGCGTCATCGGCTTGCCGGGCGACACGGTGCAGGTTATTAATGGCCGCGTCTATGTGAATGACAAGCGCCTTGACCGCAAGCTCGTTAAGATGTCGGAATACGATAACGGGCAGGGCATGCTGGTCAAAGCCACCGAATATAAAGAAACTTTGCCAAACGGCGTTGTGCATACGATATATGAAGAGGGCGATGATATGCCGCTCGACAATACCGAAAAATACACGGTGCCGGAAAATCATTATTTCATGATGGGCGATAACCGCGACAATTCGCGCGACAGTCGCGTGCTCGATCTTGTCGGCTATGTTCCATACGATAACCTTGTTGGACGCGCAGAAGTCATTTTCTTCTCGACCAATGGCAGCGCCAACATCGTCCAGTTCTGGAAGTGGCCATGGACGGTCCGCTACGAACGGATTTTAAAACGTATTGGCAATGGCCACACGTTAAAGGCAGGATGATGACGGCAGAACTGAAAATATTTCAGGATCGGCTGGGTTATCATTTCAGCGATAGCGATTTGTTACAGCGCTCGCTCACCCATTCCAGTAAGGGTGCCGATAATTACGAGCGTCTTGAATTTCTCGGTGACCGCGTTTTGGGCCTTGTGATCGCCGATATTGTCTATAAGGCATTTCCATCTGAGAGCGAAGGCGGGCTTGCCAAGCGGCACTCGGCCTTGGCTTGTACGGACACGTTGGTAGAGATTGCCATCGCAATCGGTTTGCCGGATGTCGTTATATTATCGGATGGTGAGCGCTCCGCTGGCGGAGTTAAGCAGGATAATTTACTGGCAGATTCAATGGAAGCTGTGATCGGTGCCATATTTCTCGATCAGGGTCTTACTGCCTGCCACACTGTCATTGAAGCTCTTTGGGGTGAAAAAATTCATATTCTGAAAGAGCCGCCGATCGATTCCAAAACAGGATTGCAGGAATGGGCGCAGGCGCGAAAACTTGGCGTGCCAGTATATGATATCATAAAGCGCGAAGGGCCAGATCATGCGCCGATCTTTCATGTATCAGTAACGGTCAAGGGATACGGCATACAGGTTGGCACGGGATCATCACGACGTGTTGCTGAAAAGGAAGCTGCAAAAAAATTCATGACTTATTTGGAAGAACACCACTGGAATGACTAATCAACAAACACGTTGCGGCTATGTCGCGATCCTCGGCGCGCCGAACGCAGGAAAGTCGACATTGGTGAACCAGATGGTCGGGGCAAAAGTCAGTATCGTTTCCAGAAAAGTTCAAACAACGCGCAATCGGATTTTGGGGATTTTTATCGAGGATCAAACGCAAGTCGTGCTGATGGATACGCCGGGTTTGTTCAAGCCGTCGACCAGACTCGAGCGTGCGATGGTTTCTGCCGCATGGGGAAGTTCTGAAGAGGCAGATTTAACTTTATACATCGTCGATGCCAGTCGTCCGTTCAGCAACAAAGATAATGAGGTTCTTAAAAAACTTAAAAGTCTCGATCTGAAAAAAGTATGGCTGGTGTTGAATAAAGGAGATGCCATTTCGCCGCAGGCTTTTCTCGATCTGGCGTCCAAGCTTAACGCTGAATATGATTTTGGCCAGACGTTTATGATTTCCGCGCTCAAAGGTAATGGCGTAAAGGATTTAATCCGTCACATCGGCAAGAATTTACCCGAAGGTCCGTGGTTGTTTGCCGAAGACCAGATGACGGATCTGCCAATGCGTCTTTTGGCAGCGGAAATTACGCGCGAACAAATTTTTAATCAACTGCACGAAGAGCTACCTTATTCGACAACTGTGCAAACCGAAGAATGGGAACAGTTTGAAAACGGTGACGTGCGTATTCGCCAGATCATTCATGTCGAACGCGATTCACAAAAAGGAATTGTCGTCGGTAAAGGTGGATCAAAGTTGAAACAAATCGGCACGGCTTCAAGAAAAGAACTCGAAGAAATTCTTGAGAGCAAGGTTCACTTGAATCTTTTCGTCCGCGTGAGTGAAAAATGGCATGACAATCCTGAATATTATGCCGAGTGGGGATTGGACCACGACGCATAATGCGTCTGCGTCAAGGTTAAAAACAGTTACATCATGAATTTTATCCGTTGTGGATAAATCGTAAAAAAGAATCAGCGATTCTTGGCGAGTGAATCATGCAGGTGATAAGCTAAAATTGTATTCCAGACATGCATTCAAATAATTTTTGATGGGGAGATAACAATTGAGCTGGACTGATGAAAGAGTTTCACAACTCAAGCAACTTTGGGGCGAAGGTAAAACCGCCGCGGAAATTGCTAAAATGCTGGGCGGTGTTACGCGTAATGCCGTTATCGGTAAAGCCCATCGCCTGAAACTTTCGGGCCGTGTTTCTCCTGTTCAGGGAACAGGTGGTCGTGTCGAAGCAGCGTTAAGCAAGGTTTCCAACGATCAGAGAGCGCCAAAGATTACAATTCGCGAGCGGGTTCCATCCGCGCCGATCCAGCCCTCGATGCGGGAAGAAAATATTCCGATCAAAGGCATTCAACTAACCGAGTTGCGTGAAAGCACCTGCCGCTGGCCAATCGGTGACCCGAAACAGGAAGGCTTCAAATTTTGTGGCTGTAATGCCTCTCCAGGCATGACCTATTGCGACAATCATACGCGCCTTGCCTATCAGGCCAGCACACGCGGTAAATTAAAAGTCGATGAACTGGCAAAAATCGATACCAATGTCGTTCGTAAGACTGCCGGATAACTATAAAATAATTCAATGAGTTACTGAGTTAAAAAGCCGGGCTTAATGTCCGGTTTTTTAATTTACGGCGTTTCTTCGACTGAAATAGAAACCGCTTCGCGGCCTTTTTGCAATGTTTTGAAGGTAATGCGAACGCGCTGTCCGGGATAGAGGGTTTCTATCTTTTCACGGTCGAGACAGCTTTTATGAATGAAGATGTCCTTCATGCCATCATCGGGCGTAACAAAGCCAAAGCCTTTATCGGCCTTGTACCACTTAACGATGCCTTTACTGCTAAAAGGAGCGGCGTTTTCAACGTCATGTGCCATTAGATCAGGCGGTAATATGCCTGGATCGATAATTTCAACGACATGGGTAACGGTTGCGCCCTTGTCGCCATAATCAATATGACAGCGGATCATGGCACCTTCGCCTAGGCCATGCATACCCAGTTTTTGTAATTGAGTAACATGAAGAAAGGCATCCGCTGGATTGTCGTCCGGTATAACGAAGCCAAAACCTTTAGCGGCGTTAAACCACTTAAGACGAGCGCGCACAGGAATCGCGTCTGCGTCCGGTGCCGGATATGTGTGTTGTGCTATAGACAAGTTTTCATGCCCCCCGGCAGAAGTACTAATATGACTAAGGAAAATAAGTAACGCATTTTTTGCAGGACGTCCAGTTTATTCAGCACTTATGAAATCGCTGCATACATTAGAAATCATGCCTTTAACGCGCATCTATACTTACGTTTTAGAACACAAAAGAGTTCCCATCAGAAACAAAGCTTCAAAAAATATGACAGGGCGGATTTTGAGTGTTACACTTAAAAGACCTAATTGTATCAAGCGTTTATGTGCAGTGCAGTATAAATAAGGAAACAGAATGACCTCATCTACTTCCTCCTCCTATATCTGGGAAAAAAATTATCCGTCCAAAGTATCGTGGAATAAAGAAATTCCTGCCGTCCCCATCTATACCTATCTGGAAGTGACACGCCGCAAATTTGGCGACCGTCCAGCCTTTGACTTCATGGGTAAGAAATGGACCTGGGAGCAGATCGGCCAGCTGACCGATAAAATGGCCAAAGGCCTGCACGACGTCGGAGTTGAAAAAGGCGTTAAGGTCGGAATTTGCCTGCCCAATACGCCGTATTTCCTGATCGCTTACTACGCCATCGCCAAAACCGGCGCCACAATCGTCAATTATAATCCGCTTTATTCGGAAAAAGAGCTGATGAACCAGATTGAGGATTCAGGCACCGATCTGATGATCACCTGCGACATCAAGATGATCTACGACAAAATGGCGATCATGCTGGAAAAAACGCGCCTCAATCAGGTCGTTATTTGCAGCTTTGCCAATATTTTGCCGTTTCCAAAGAATTTGCTCTTCCCGATCGTCAAAGCCAAGGAAGTGGCGACGGTCCCCAATGACGACCGTCATATCAAATTCGAAAAGCTTCTCTCCAATGACGGCAAATTTGACTGGCCGGCGGTGGATGTACACAACGACGTCGCGCTTCTTCAATATACCGGCGGTACAACTGGCGTCCCAAAAGGCGCGATGCTGACCCATGCGAATTTAAGCAGCAATGTCGAACAGGCGACCGCCTGGTTTCCTGAAGCCGTGCACGGACAAGAGCGTATGCTGGGTGTGATCCCGTTCTTCCACGTCTTCGCTATGACCTGCGTCATGAATTTTTCGGTCAAATGCGGTTTTGAAATTATTGCATTGCCGAAATTTGAGCTTGTTCCGACATTGGAGACGATCTCGAAGAAAAAACCGCATTATTTCCCGGCGGTTCCGGCCATTTATACGGCGATCAATAATATTTCGGACTTGTCCAAGTATGACCTGACATCTTTGAAATATTGCATTTCAGGCGGCGCGCCATTGCCGGTCGAGGTCAAGAAGAGATTCGAAGAGGTGTCGGGCTGTGTTCTGGTCGAAGGTTACGGCCTGACTGAAAGCTCGCCGATTGCCTGTATCAATCCTACCGACAATACGACCAAGTCGGGCTCTATCGGTCTGCCGATCCCGGGTACGATTGTCGAATTGCAAAACCCGGAAACGGGCGAACTTGTGGCGCAAGGCGAGCGCGGCGAGGTTTGCATTAGGGGCCCACAAGTGATGAAAGGCTATTGGAACAGGCCTGAGGAAACGGCGCAGGTCATGCGTGGTGATTTCCTGCGTACCGGCGATATCGCTTATATGGATGCGGAAGGTTTCTTCTATATCGTCGACCGCATCAAGGATTTGATCTTGGTCAATGGCTATAACGTCTATCCGCGCATTATCGAGGAAGCCATCTACCTGCATCCAGCTGTCGAGGAATGTATCGTCGCCGGTATACCGGATGAACAGCGCGGCGAAGTGCCGAAAGCATGGGTGAAGCTCAAAGCCGGTCAGAGCCTGACCATCGACGGCTTAAAGGAATTTTTGAAAGATAAGATTTCGCCGATCGAAATGCCGCGAAAAGTGGAATTCCGCGAAAAGCCTTTGCCGAAAACCATGATCGGTAAGCTGTCGCGCAAAGATATTCTGGTTGAAGAAAAAGAGAAGATTGTCGAGCCTGCTTAACCGCGCAGGCTCGACCCTGTTTTGGCTGTTACTGCATCAACGATTTTCTTGGATAGCCCTTCGATTTCGCTATCGGTAAGCGTGCGCTCTTTCGGCTGCAATGTCACTGCGACCGCAACGGATTTTTTGCCGTCTTCCACGCCTTTGCCCGTGTAAATATCAAAGATTGAGACATCGGTAATAAGCTCGCGGTCAACGAGCTTGATAGTTTTGACAAAAGCATCGGCATCAACAGTGCTGTCGGTGAGGAAAGCGAAGTCACGCGATACAGGCTGGAAGTCGGAGAGTTTAAGCGGCGGCAGGGCGGTTGAATTGCTTTTTTTCTTCTGCTCGGGCAAGGCTTCGATAAAAGTTTCAAAACCGGCGACTGATGATTTGATATCCATTTCCTGCAAGAGTGCTGGATGAATTTCACCGAAATAAGCGAGAACCATCGGGCCGAGCTTCAACGCGCCGGAGCGTCCCGGGTGATAATAGGATGGCACATCTCGTGAAATCTGGACATTACCAGATGGCACGCCGCAGGCTTCGATAACGCGCAAAGCATCGGCTTTGACATCATAGGCATCAACGCTGCGAACGGTTTCGTTCCAATGGCGGGAAGAATTTGATCCGGCGCGAAGTCCGGTGGCGACGATCTGCTGATCCTGAATATCTGTTCCTTTAAAAACAGGTCCGACTTCAAATAAGGCGACATCAGCGTAACCGCGATTGGCATTACGCTTGGCCGCTTCGATCAAATTCGGTAAGGCACTGGGGCGCATCTGGTCGAGATCGGCGCTGATTGGGTTTTGCAGTGTTAGTGCTTTTGATTGCGCATCATTCGCGCCGAACTTGGCGGCGAGAGAAGATGGCATAAACGACCATGTCACGCATTCCTGCAAACCGGAAGCCGCGAGAATATTACGGGATTTTCGCATACGCATACCCAGATTTGTCTCGGCAGTTTTCGCAACTGATGAATCCCGGGTGACAGAAATGCTCGGAATTTTATCAAAGCCGTAAATACGGGCGATCTCTTCAACCAGATCAACTTCGCCTTCAATATCAGGGCGCCATGACGGGGGTGTGACCTTATCACCGGAAATGATAAAGCCAAGATCGGTCAGGATTTTCGTCTGCGTCTCAAACGGAATATCAAAGCCGAGAATTTTAGACGCCACCTCCTTGCGCCATGTGATCTCGCGCTTCCATGCAGGGACGTCACCAGCTTGAACGGTTTCGCTCGCTTCGCCGCCGCAGAATTCCAGAATAGCATTAGTGGCGATATCCATTGCCTCTATAGTGAATTCCGGATCGATCCCGCGCTCGAAACGGTAACGCGCATCGGAATTGATGCCAAGCGCGCGGCCGGTTTTTGCCGTGCGGTAAGGGTCGAAATAGGCAACTTCCAGATAGACATTAGTAGTGGTGTCGGACACGGCAGTGCTTTCGCCGCCCATCACGCCTGCAAGACCGATAACGCTGCTATCGTCGCAGACAACGGTCATAAAATCATCGAGTTGGTAAGTCTTGCCGTTCAGCGCTAAAAACTCTTCGCCTTTCTTGGCAAGGCGGACATGGATATTCCCTTTGATCTTATCGGCATCGAAAACGTGAAGCGGACGGCAAAGATCGATAGACATGTAATTGGTGATATCTACCAGCGTCGAAATCGGCTTCTGGCCTATGGCTTTGAGTGTATTCGCAGCGCACTCCGGGAACGCTCCGTTTTTTACGCCCTTGATGTAGCGTCCCAAGAATAGGGGGCAAGCCTCTTTGTTCTCGATTGTCACGGAAATCGGGGATTTAAAACTTCCTTTGACGGTTTTTGTATCTAAAGGCTTTAACGTCCCAAGTCCTGCGGCTGCCAAATCCCGCGCAATACCGCGCACGCCGGCGCAATCAGGGCGGTTAGGAGTTAGATTGATTTCGATGATTGGATCGCCAAGGCCCAGCGCATCGGCAATGGTTGTGCCAATCGCTAAAGACGTATCAGCTTCGATAATGCCGTCGCTCTCATCGGACAAAGACATCTCGGCGGCGGACACCATCATGCCGTTCGATTCAACATCGCGGATTTTGGATTTCTTCATCACCATGCCGTTAGACGGAATAACGGAGCTTTCCGGCGCATGAAAAGCCTTGAGGCCTGCTCTAGCGTTAGGCGCTCCACAGACAATCTGCGTCATGCCATTTTCGGTTTTTACCTGACAGACTTTAAGGCGATCTGCATTCGGATGCTTTTCGGCTTCGATAATCTCAACCAGTTTGAACTGCGAATAAATCGCCGCCCGGTCCTGCACGTCTTCGACTTCTAAACCGATATCGGTCAGCTTCAGGACAATGTCCTCAAGCGTTGCGGTGGTATCAAGATGCTCTTTGAGCCAGCTTAATGTGAATTTCATCTAATCTCCAAGAAAACTTGACAAAATAGGAAATTTATCCTATGTAGATCTTATCTTCAGTACAATTTTGCCCGCCGCTCATATTTTTTGAGCGGCTTTTTATTTAAGAGGTTATCCATGAAAATACAAATCCAAAAACCTATTCGCTCTAATGATGCTTCAATGCAGGAAGAGGATATTTTTACTGTTAAATCGGCTTTAAACAGGCTTGGATATTATCCAGAGCCAGAATACGGCATAACTCCTTACGCTGATCGAAATATTTTTGATTCAATAGAGCTATTTCAAAAAGATAATAATCTTAAAAAAGATGCAATTGTTAATCCAGATGGAGAAACGCTTAGAGAAATAAATAAGCGAATGGAAGAAGCTGCTAGAAGCCCGACTTTGTGGTGCACAATATGCGGTGGACCTCATGGTGGTTCTAAAGGCGATATCTGCCCTTCATGCCATTCTAAGCTGTAATAAATCTTTTCTGATGTTCTAAAAAGTCCGCAATATCTTCGGATGTATAATCAAGAAGCATGCCAAAAAAGATATCATTATTTTCATGATGAATCTTTTTTTTGGCATGGAGCTGTTTTATTAAATCCAGATAAGCTTCAGCACGCCATTTAGAATCAGGCAATACGAATAATACATATTTGATAAATTCTTGATATTTTTCTGACCATATATTTTCTTCAAAGCGCTCAAGCTTTCCAGCTTCTACATAAGAAGAAAATTTCTCATCTGGTATTATTTGTTCATCAATTATGCCTTCATCCGGAAGAACATCATGAAATACAGCCAGATGTTTTTCACCTGCCATCATCAATTCAAGTTCTTTGCCTTCATGAGGCCCAATCATTATTTCGTCGCTCTGTTGGGGCGGTTTAAAGGGTCGAAGCCGTAATGGGATAGCCAGCGTGTATCGGCATCGAAGAATGTGCGCAAATCAGGGATACCGTATTTAAGCATGGTCATGCGCTCTAATCCCATACCAAAGGCAAAGCCTTGATATTCGGTAGGATCGATACCGCAGTTTTTCAAAACATTCGGATGCACCATGCCGGAGCCGAGGATTTCCATCCATTTTTGCTCTTGGCCTTTTGGCGCGGCCCCTAGTTTCAATTCGCCGTTTTCGCGCCAGCAGCCGATATCGACTTCGGCGGAGGTTTCTGTGAAGGGAAAGAAACTCGGGCGGAAACGCACCGGCAAATCATCAACACCAAAGAAGGTGCGAACGAAATCAGTGAGGCAGCCTTTCAAATGCGCCATCGTCACATTCTTGTCGATGAACAGGCCTTCCATCTGGTGGAAAACCGGCGTGTGGGTCATATCGTAATCGGAGCGATACACGCGGCCCATGCAGATGATCTTGATTGGCGGCTTGTTGTTCAGCATATGGCGTACTTGCATTGTCGAGGTGTGCGTACGCAGGAGTTTGCGTTTCGCTTCGCCTTCCTTGCTTTCATCATCCGGCAGATAGAATGTGTCGTGCATTTCCCGCGCCGGGTGGCCTTGCGGGAAATTCAGCGCGGTAAAATTATGGAAGTCGTCTTCGATATCCGGACCGTCAATCGCGGTAAAACCCATATCGGCAAAAATGGAATTCAGTTCGTCCATCGTTTGACTGATCGGGTGGATCGAGCCTTTATGGCTTGGGCGTACCGATAGCGTTACATCGATGGTTTCGGATGCCAGACGGCGATCCATTTCCTGACGCTGAAGCGCAGCTTCCTGTTTTGCGATCAGCTCGGCGATCTCATCTTTTAAAACATTAAGCGCGGCACCGGCTGTTTTGCGCGCTTCGGGGTCCATCTTGCCGAGGTCTTTCATCAGATCGGTAATACGGCCTTTTTTACCCAAAGCGGTGACGCGGGCGTTTTCCAGAGAGGTCAAGTCATTGGCTGCGCCGACCATCTCGATCAATTCTTTTTTAAGAGCAGAGGTATCCATTACATTGCTTCCTTCAAGCCATTTTCCTTTGGCAATTTTTGCAGGATTTCCTGTACTTGCGCAAGATCGTCGATCATATGATTGGTCGTTGTTTTCTCAAGACGGTGACGTGAAAAACAACCCCAAGTCACGGAAATGCAGTTAAGCCCGAGGCGATGGGCAATTTCCGGCTCTTCGAGAGAATCGCCGATAATATAGCTCTCGCTCAGATCGTAGTCGTTTTCAGCCAGTATTTTTTCCAAACGTTGGAGCTTGTTGGTAGTGGTATAGCCAAGAACCGAATTTTCCTGATTGCCCGAAATGATTTTGAAATAGCGTGTGATGTGGCGCTCGGCGATCTGATCGTGGAGATCGATATCGTTCTGGTTGGAGAGAACCATTAAGTCGTAATCGTGATCCATCAGGAATTCTAGCAACTCGATTGTATTTTCTTTGAGAGGGCAGGATTTGGCCAGCGGGCGATAAGTGTTAAAGAAGACATCGGTCGCATCCTGAAAACGACCGAGGTAATCGTCAACATGTACGCCGTTGCGTGTGTAGACATGCACCAGTGGAAAATCCATCGTTTCGCGATATTGGTCATGGCTGACGGGTTCTTGGCCGAAGAGTTTCAGCGTCTCGTTAAAGCCTGCATGATTGGCCGCCGTGTCGAATAACAACGTGCCGTTCCAGTCGAAGATGAAGAGTTTTTTGGTCATGTATCCTCTATAACAAAAAAGCAGCCTGTTGGGGCTGCTTTTTCTAAATTGCTTTATTTCAAACCCAGAGCGGGAACCGCTCTTATTTAAAGAGTATTAAGCAGCTTTTTTCGCTTTATCGAGCGCAGCTTTCGCCATTTCAAAAACAGCTTTAAAGCCTGCAGCATCGTTAACCGCCATATCGGCAAGGATTTTACGATCCAGCTCGATGCCGGCTTTGTGAACGCCGCCCATAAATTGAGCATATGTTAAGCCCAGTTCGCGGGATGCCGCGTTGATACGCTGGATCCACAAACCGCGGAAATCGCGTTTCTTGTTGCGACGGTCGCGGTAAGCGTATTGCAGCGCTTTTTCGACGCGTTGCAGCGCCGGGCGGTAACAATTACCGGAGCGGCCGCGATAGCCTTTGGCAAGTTTCAGGATTTTGGTGTGACGGGCGTGAGCGCGTGGAGTACCTTTTTTAGCGCGAGACATCTATTTACTCTCCCTTCGCTTTTGTTGTTTTCTTTGCAGCAGGTGCTTTTTTAACGGCAGCTTTAGGTGCTGCGGCTTTTTTCACTGCCGGTTTTTTGACATTTGCATTCGCTGCGGCTTTTTTGGCGGCGGATTCAGCAGGAGAAGGTGACTTCTTCGCTTTTTTCAATCCGCGCTCATAAGGCAGGAAGTTATCGAGAATGATTTTCGCATCAGACTCGTTCAGAATTTCCATTCCACGAGCTTTGCGTTTCATCGATTTCGGCTTGTTCATCATCATGTGGCGGGAAAAGGACTGCTTGAATTTCACGCGGCCCTTGCCTGTCACCTGAAAGCGCTTTTTAGCAGCGCCTTTGGTCTTCATCTTCGGCATTTCTATCTCCTAAGTATTTGATATTAAATAAAACCCGTCGAGGCATGCCAAAGTTTCCTATAGCCAGACGGGCAGTTGGAGCGGTTATACACAAGGAAAGGGCGCAAAAGCAAGGGTTTATTGCTTCAAATGTTTGCCGATTTTCTCGAAAATATGGGCTGGAAAGTTCAAATCGTCCCAAGGCAGGTAAATCCAGCTATCCTGCGGCACATCGGTGACATAGACATCGACGACTTCCACTCCTTTCGGTTTTGCATAAAGGCAAACATAGGTAGCTTTGGGCAGGATTGTACGAATAGCGCGGAATGTGTTGCCAGTATCCGATAATTCATCGATGACGAGCCAGCCTTCGCCGTCTGCGGCATGCTGGGGAGCAGAGGCGATTTTGGTCTCGGACTGGCTCTTATGGTCGTAACTAGTAACGCTGATGGTTTCAATCAGGTGAATATCGAGTTCATACGCAACCTGACTTGCCGGAATAAGTCCGCCACGCGCTACAGCGACAATGCCTTTAAACGGACCTTTGTCTTTAAGTTTAACCGCCAAGGCTTTCGAAGTGACGTGAATATCTTCCCAGGATACGGGGTAATCGTTTGTGTATGTCATGACTTATTAATGCGCATCTGCCCAGTTTTTGGCAATACCTGTTTCAACGACCAATGGCACCGAAAAACTGGCCACGGCTTCCATCTCGCGTTTGATGATCGGGGCCATCGCCTCGGCCTGATCTTCCGGTATTTCAAAAACCAGTTCGTCATGAACCTGTAAGAGCATCTTGGCGTCAAGTTCGCCGCTTTTGATCAAACGGTCGAGGCGGACCATGGCAAGCTTGATCAAATCCGCCGCGGTGCCTTGCACAGGTGCGTTGATCGCTTGCCGCTCGGCACCCGAACGGCGGGCGGGATTTCTATCCTGAATGCCCGGGATGAAACATTTACGGCCCAGCAGCGTTTTCACATAGCCGTTTTCACGCGCGAAAATTTTTGTCTCTTCCATGAAATTGGCAAGCTCTGGAAAGCGCACGAAATATTGTTTGATATACATGCTGGCTTCGGAATTGGAGATGCCAAGTTGATTGGCGAGACCGAAACCGGAAATACCATAGATAATACCGAAATTAATGGCTTTTGCTTTACGGCGAATATCCGATGTCATCTGGTCGAGCGGCACGTCGAACACTTGGGAAGCGGTGGCCGAGTGAATATCGATATTATCGCGAAACGCTTGTTGCAGGGCTTTGATGCCTGCCATTTCGGCGACCAGTCGCAATTCGATTTGTGAATAATCGGCGGATAGTAAAACTTTTCCTTCTTCTGCAACAAAGGCGGTGCGGATCATCTTGCCTTCTTCGGTGCGGATCGGGATGTTTTGCAAATTCGGATCTGACGATGACAGGCGGCCTGTAGAGGTCAGCGCCATGGCATAAGACGTATGCACGCGCGATGTCGCCGGAATGGCGGCGAGTTGCAAGGCTTCGGTATAGGTGGATTTCAGTTTCGAGAGCTGACGCCATGTCAGGATTTTACGGACAAATTCATGGCCTTGGGCGGCGAGATCTTCGAGCACATCAACCGCTGTCGACCATTCCCCGGTTTTCGTTTTTCCGCCGCCGGGCAGACCCATAGAGTCAAATAAAACCGCGCCGAGCTGCTTTGGCGAGCCGATATTAAATTCATGACCGGAATCTTTATAAATTTCTTTTTCCATCTGGGCGATTTTTTCGCCGAATTTGTGGCTTAAAGATTTTAAAACATCCAGATCGACCTTGATGCCATCAAGTTCCATCTGCGCGATGATCGGACAAAGCGGTCGCTCGATATCTTCATAGACAACCGACACGCGGTTTTGCGCAATGAGAGGTTTAAAGTGATTATAAAGACGCAGCGTATAATCGGCGTCTTCCGCCGCATATAGCGCGGCTTTTTGCAGTTCCACCTGATCGAAGGTGATGCGGTTTTTTCCCGTGCCAGTAACCTCGTCATAAGTGGTCATTTTATGATCGAAGAAAAGCTGCGCCAGTTCATCAAGGCCGTGACCGTGCTGGGTTCCGTCACAAACGTAAGACATTAAAATCGTATCGTCGCAAGGCGCCGTATCGACACCTTCCTTGGCCAGCATCTGCCAGTCATATTTCATATTGTGCGCGACTTTTAAAACCGATTGATCTTCGAGAATTGGTTTTAACAATTCGATGACGCGTGCTTTTTTAAGCTGTGCCGGCGTATCCGAGTGATCGCCGAATAAATCCCCGCCTTTGCAATGGCCGACAGCGATATAACAGGCCTGCCCCGGCGCGTAAGACAGCGAGATGCCGCAGAGACTGGCCTTGGCGGGCGTTAGGTCTGTGGTTTCGGTATCGAACGCCAAGATGCCGGTTTCATAGGCTTGTTCGATATAGAATTTCAGGCGGTCTTCTGTGGTGATCAGCTCATAATTTTTTTCGGCATCGATTTGTACAGCAGGTTTCGACGGTGCTACGGACGGCGCGGCATAATCGCGTTTCAAAGGCTTGGCGGTTTCGGATGTATCGATGCCGGTTCTCGCCGAAATGCGCGATACCAGTGTTTTAAAACCTTGATATTGCAAAAACGAAATCAGCTTTTCAGAGAAAGGATGTTCGGGTTTTAAATCATCGAGCGGAATAGGGATTGGCACGTTTTCATCGAGCACGACGAGTTTTTTTGAAATGCGCGCATTTTCGATATTATTCTCTAGAGTCTCGCGGCGCTTAGGCTGTTTGATCTGCGAGATATTGGCGATCAAACCTTCGAGATCGCCATAGAGATTAATCAACTCGGCGGCGGTCTTGATACCGATACCAGGGACGCCGGGTACATTGTCGATGGAATCTCCAGCGAGTGCCTGAATATCGGTCACCTTATCCGGTTTCACGCCAAACTTCTCAAAAACCTGTTCTTCGCCGATATAAGTTTGCTTGATCGGGTCGAGCATCCGGACCTGACCGTCATAAACAAGTTGCATCAAATCCTTGTCGGAAGAAACGATGACGGCTTTGATGCCTTTTTCGCGGGCACATCTGGCATATGTGGCGATCAGATCATCGGCTTCATACCCGTCAAGCTCGAGACAGGGAAGGCCGAAGGCGGCGGTCGCTTCGCGGATTAACGGGAATTGCGGGATCAGATCTTCCGGTGTCTCAGAGCGATTGGCTTTATAAGCGGGATAAATCTCATTGCGGAAATTATGGCGCGTGGCATCGAAGATCACGGCGACTCGCGCGTCCGGATGGTCGGACAGCAATTTGAAAATCATATTGCAAAAACCCATCACCGCGCCGACCGGCGTTTTATCGGACGGACGTGTCAAAGGTGGCAGGGCATGAAAGGCGCGGAAGATAAAGCCCGAGCCATCGATCAGGAATAATTCCTGATCGTCGATATTTTCTAATTTTGCTGTTTGGGCCATGCCCTCTTATTTAGAGCTTTTTGACGCAATCGCAAACAGTGAAATCGCTGCCGCGTTCGAAACATTCAGGCTCGAGATCGCACCACTTGTCGGCAGCTTGACCAGAAGATCGCAATTTTCCTTGACTAGCGGGCGCAATCCTGGGCCTTCGGCGCCGAGAACCAGCACGGTTTTCTCATAGGATGGTGCATCGGAAATACTGGTGCCGCGTTCATCTAAAGCAAGGCAGAAAAATCCTGCTTCTTTCAGGGTTTCAATCGCGCGGGACAGGTTGGTCTCATATACGAGAGGGACATGCTCGGCAGCACCGCTTGCAGTTTTGGTAATAAGGCCCGAAAGCTCCGGCGCATTGCGGCTTTGTACGACAACAGCGTCCGCGCCAAAAGCACAGGCCGAGCGCAAAATGGCGCCGATATTATGCGGGTCGGTGACCTGATCGAGCAAAAGAACAACTGATTTCTTTTTTACTTCCGCTTTGCGGATAATGTCATGCAGGAAAACTTCTTCCATCGGCTCAGTATCGAGGCCGACGCCTTGGTGAACGGCGTCACGAGGAAGTGCGCGGTGAAGGGCTTCTTTTTCGACGATGGTTACTTCCGGCAGACGGATACCGTCTTCCAGTGCCTGATCGATTGCGCCTTGAATATCGGTAATGTCGGATTCCGTAGCATAAATTGCCTTGATAACGCGCGATGGATTAAGAAGCGCGGCCTGAACGGCGTGAATGCCGTAGACTTCGACCGAAATGCGCGGGCCTGTATAACGCGGCGCGCGGTCGCCGTAAGAGCGTTGTGGCTTATCCCCAAAGTCTCTCTTCGGTCTGTCACCGAAATCGCGCTTAGGCCTATCGCCGAAGTCACGTTTTGGACGGTCGTTATATCCGCTGCTGCGTTCGGGTTTGTCACCATATGAACGTTTCGGGCGATCTTCATAAGAGCGCTGCGGTCTGTCTGCATTATCTCTTTGCGGACGGTCGCCATAGGAGCGTTGTGGCTTATCTCCAAAATCTCTCTTCGGTCGATCTCCAAAATCTCTTTTGGGACGGTCATTATATCCGCCGCGATTGTCATCGCGCGCCGGTCTGTCACCGAAGTCGCGTTTTGGACGATCTGAATAGGCGCGTTGCGGCCTGTCAGCATTATCTCTTTGTGGACGATCGCCGTAAGAACGTTTTGGCCCGGATTTTGATGAGTCACCATAGCTGCCGCGATTGTCATCGCGTGCTGGCCTGTCGCTAAAATCACGCTTTGGGCGATCTGAATAGGACCGCTGTGGCTTGTCGGCATTATCTCTTTGCGGACGGTCGCCATAGCTACGCTTTGGTCCAGACCTTGACGAGTCGTCAGAGCGGAAACCTTCCTTGCCGTCTCGGGTTGAGAAATTACCGCCTTTACTGCCGCTTCCGCCTTCGGAACGCTTGCGAAAGCCGGATTCTAGACCGCTTTTCGGACCTCTGCCTGAGCCGCTGTTTGAAGGTGCATTTCGGCCAGTTGGGCTGCGGGGACGGCGTTCCATAAAATTCTCGTTTCTTTTTCTGTGCTAATTATCTATTTCTGCTTGACTTCATAAGCCAATTCCCTTTTCTTCTCAATCTAATTTCTGCCCGTGGAAGGGTGGCCGAGTGGTTAATGGCAGCAGACTGTAAATCTGCCCTCGTGAGAGTACACAGGTTCAAATCCTGTCCCTTCCACCATTTATCAGAGCGGCCTCCGAGGCCGTTGTGATAAATGTGAAGAGATCAGAGTGAATGAGCCTGTCGTTCACGCCGAGTGTTTCTCAAGAAACGCGAGACGCCGCCGAAGGCGAAATCCTGTCCCTTCCATCATTATTAAAAGCCCCGTTCGGGGCTTTTTTAATTCTGGTTAAATTTAAATTTTACGGCTCTAAACGTAGATTGGCTGAGGGCTGGCCTGTCTTACAGAGGCGTTCAACATCGGTTCTAAGATCTGATGCAGGCAATGGTCTATAATGACTAATAGCAGAGTCGTGTGTTGTCATTTCAACAGAGATTGGCTCTCGTTTGCTAGAAAATGCGTCATAGCGGTTGGGCTTCACTAAGTCGGCATGGCCAGACGGGCCATTACAGCTGTATAAAATCTGTTTTTTTGTCTGCTCGATTGCATAAGATCCACCGCCAATAGCAGTAACGGCAGCGGCAGCAGTAATAAAAAAAGTCTTGAGAGGCATGGCATGGCTCCTTGCTGTGGTTGAAACACACGCAGTAAGGGTTTGCGTTGCGGTTAAATTACATAAGACGGGATAAAAAAGCAAGTTTTTTTATAAAAAAATTTTAGATTTGAAATCCTTACAGGGTTCTCTAAGAAAAGAACTATGCCCCTTAATATCATTAAACTCTCTGTCGGTTCCGAAAGCCTTGACGATCTTGTCGCTTGGCAAAAGCAGCGGCTGAAGCAAAGTAAAATGCTTATTCATCCGACCCGGCAATGGCCAAAACGCGCGGATGAAGTTTTGAAGGGTGGATCGATTTACTGGGTCATAAAGGGTTATATTGTCGGTCGGCAGAAAATGATCGAATTTAAAGAAGTGACCAAAAACGGCATTCCGCATTGCGGACTGGTTTATGATGCGAAGATGATCCCTGTACGCATGACGCCGAGAAAAGCATTTCAGGGCTGGCGCTATCTGGAAGAAAAAGATGCGCCGCCGGATAGAAAGCAAGGCGATAATATGGATGAAATGCCGGAGAAAATGAAAAAAGAACTGGCGGAATTAGGGCTTTTATAATGGCAAAAGAAAAGACGCGCTGCAGCTGGGCGGCGAACAGCTTTCCTGAAATGATCGCTTATCATGACAATGAATGGGGCGTGCCTGTCCATGATGATCAGCATTTATTCGAGATGCTGATATTGGAGGGTGCGCAAGCGGGGCTTAGCTGGGCGACGATCCTCAAGCGCCGCGAAGGCTATCGTAAAGCCTTTAAAAATTTTGACGTCAAAAAAGTTGCCAGGATGACGGATGAGCAGTTTGAAAAACTAATGCTGGATGAGGGCATTATTCGGAACCGCCTGAAAATTTTCGGTACGCGCAAAAACGCCCTCGCTTTTATTGCCATTCAAAAAGAATTCGGCTCTTTCGACGAATATCTATGGTCCTTTGTCAAAGGCAAACCGATCAGGAATGACGGGAAAGGCTTTCCGACAAGCTCGCCAGAGTCCGATGCGCTCTCGAAAGACCTCAAAAAGCGCGGCATGACTTTTGTCGGCACGACTATTATTTATGCCTACATGCAGGCGGTCGGCATGGTCAATGACCATGTCTCAGATTGCTTTTACCGGAACATTAAATAATTTTATTGATTCTGGAAACTAAATTCTGTATTTGTTACCCCCATGACACTGCGTCCGATTATCCACCCTGAAGCAATTCCAGAGGGTTTTTCCCTCAGCCAGTCATTTCGACGCAGGGCAGTTGCGCATTTAGTGGTTGATATACAGGATCTTTATTGTAATCCGGCGCATCCCTACGCCATCGATACGGGGAATGATATCTCACGGCATGAAGCACTTTCTCATAAAATGAATGATTTTGTATCGCGGTCACGGGACACCTTACCACCGACATGGATCGTCCATGGTGTAAAATATATCGGCAAAAGCAGTCGCTACGGATTAATGTTCGGTGACGCTGGCCGTGATGATGCGCGTGAGTTCGGCCTTGCCAGCCTATACAATCAAACGGTTTTGGATAGCGAGGCTGTGGTGTGGAAATCAGGTCGGGATGCGTTCAAAAAAACCGATCTTTTGACTATGTTGCATGAAAAAAGGATTGAAGCCGTCATCGTCAGCGGTCTCGAATTAAACGCCTGTGTCAAAGAGACCGCGCTTTCAGCTTCAAGGGAGTTTCCAACCTATATTCTTGAAGATCTTGTCGCCAATGCCATGGATAATGATGAGGCTCTGTATGCAAGTGTCGATGCTCTGAATCCTCATTGCGGAAGTCTCACTTCTAAACATCTCATGTCTCTGGATCTAGCCTAGGCTTTATTCATGAATAACTTTTCAGCCTGCCATGGAATGGGCGGTTTTTTTCGTTTATAAATTCTCCATGAGCTCATTAAATTACAATAAAGCTGCACTTGCCAGCTCGATCACGGTCGGGGCAGTTATAATCCTGATCTTTGCCAAAACCATTGCCTATATTTTCAGCGGCTCGGCTTCGGTGCTGTCATCCCTTGTCGATTCCATATCGGATATCGGTATGTCGCTCATGACATGGATGTCGATTCGCTGGTCGTTAAAGCCCGCAGATGAAGATCATCGTCACGGGCATGGAAAAATCGAAGGTGTAGCGGCTTTATTCCAGGCGGCGATTTTGACGGGCTCCGCCGTTTTTCTTTTATTTACGGCGATTAACCGTTTTGTTGAGCCGCAAAAGATGACCGACCATCTTTACGCGTTATTACTTATGTTTCTATCGGTGATGATGTCGCTCTTTCTGACCTATGTTCAAAACCATGCGCAAAAAGAAACCGGATCCCTCGCGCTCGAAGCCGACAAGGCGCATTATTCGACAGATGTCTGGATGAACGGCGCAGTCATGATCGTGATTTTCTTCGATTATATGGGTTGGGCGCCTGTCTGGCTGGATACGGTGGCAACGGCTCTGATCGCGGTGTTATTTGGCAGAACCGCTTATACGATAGCCATGAAAGCGCTCGATATGCTGATGGATCGCGAGGTCAGCGCAGAAATCAAGGAGCGGATTTTAAAAATTGTGACATCGCCATCCGATGTAAAAGGTATTCACGATCTGCGCGTGACACGTTCGGGCATGAAAATATTCATCTCGTTTGATATGGAAGTTGATGCAAATTTGCTTTTATGGAGCGCGCATGAAATCGCACAGGAAGCCGAATACCGTATTTTAAAAGAATTTCCGAATGCAGAGATTTTAATCCATCTCGATCCCGAAGGCGATACAGATGATTCTAGGCATGGCGAGAGTTTGAGCGGGGTTCTCTTATGAGAATATTGCTTTGCGATGTTGGTGGTACGCATATCCGCTTCGGATTATCAACGGGCCAGAAGATCGAGAATATCCGAAAATTCCGCGTCGATGAATTTGATACCTTGGACGATGCGATTGGCCAGTATTTACTCTCGGGCGAAAAGCCGGATGCATTTTATCTTGCGACGGCAGCAAGGTTTGATGGATCAAAATGGATTTTTACCAATGAAAATAAATGGCAAGTAAAACCAGCTACTTTGGAAAAGAAATTTTCTTTTAAAACCATTCGTTGCCTGAATGATTTTGAAGCCAGTGCTTTAAGTATTATCGTTGCTGAAGAATCCGAATTACTGCCTATCGTCAGAACAGACAAAGAAATTATTCCAGAAGAATCCCGTTGTATAATCGGTGTTGGAACAGGGCTGGGCTTGGCCTATTTAATTGGCGGCTTGGAAAGTCCCGTTGTTCAGCAAACTTATGGCGGGCATATGCTGCCGACTATTTTGACGCAGGAGCATGCAGAGCTTTATAAATTTATTACTAACAAAAAAAATAATGACACTATTGCTATTTTTGAAGATGTTTTAAGCGGCACAGGGCTTTACCGGATCTATCAATTTCTATGCGCGCAGAGTCATCTGGATGCCGATTATAGGAGTGTTTCTGATTTATTTGAACGTGGCAAAGATAATGAGATTTTTAGAAGTGCTTTGGATATATTCTTTGAAATTTTAGGCCTGTTCGCTCATCAGGCGGTTGCTTTCGGCTATAGTTACAGTGGCTTGTATTTTACGGGCGGGATTATTGACCGTTTGATGGTGGCGGGTTTGTTTGGAAAAGAAAAATTCTTGCAGGGTTTTTATCAAAATAATATTCCCATTGTTAAGAACAATGTTCTTTCAACCCCTATATACTGGATCAAGGATGAATTTATTTCTCTGAAGGGACTTCTCTATCTGGCGGAAAAAGAAAATGCGTAATGCTTATTTGACCATCGACGATTCGCCGTCACTGCATACGGATCAACTCACCGATTTTTTGGTTGAGCGCGGCGTGCCGGCGATTTACTTCGTGCGCGGCGCGTTTATGGAAGAGGCGGATAATTTTAAAAAAATTGTGCGGGCCATCAGCAAAGGCGTTGTCATTGGTAACCATTCCTACGCGCATGACCGCACCAGCATTGCCGGCTTCGAAAGCCAAACAGCGCAAATTTTACAAACGCAAAACCTGATTGAGCGCGCTTATCGCGAAGCGGGCGAGGCGCAGCCAAATCGCTATATGCGCTTTCCCCATATGGATCGCGGCATGGGCGGGTGGATTATCGATCTGGATACCGTGCCTGCCGAATATCGCAGCTATGTCGAGAATTTATTTTGGGACGGGCTTCGTGTCGAAACGACCGGACGGCCTGCTCCGGCATTATTTGAACTTCGGGCTAAGATGCAGGATTGGTTGAAATCTGAAGGTTTTCAAAAATTACCGACCCCAGAAGTAACCCATCCATGGTTTGCGCGGTCGGAAATGGCAGATGCCATTGATGCCATGTATACGTTCTCGACTTCCGACTGGATGCTCACCCCGCGCCATAAAGGGAACTGGCATTATAAAACTATTGACGATTTAAAGAAAAAAATCGACGACGATATCTGGTTGCAGAAAGAAGATAGTGCCCATATTATACTGGCTCATGATGATCGTGAGGACTCTCTGGAAATAACGACATTATTGATCGATTATTTTCTGGAGCAGGATTTTGAATTTTTACCTATTGCGTAACCAAGGAGCTACCTTAATGACCGATAAAAATATCATCTATGTCATTGCCGATTACGGCGATCTACACGATTTGGCCTTTGCCGAAGTTACGCAAAAAATCTATGCCGAACTCGGTGACATGGATTGCCATCTGCAGACATTCGCAGTTCCGGCGTTTGATACTTATGCAACAGGCTTTGCTCTGGCGCAGACGGCAATCAATTCCAAACTTGGCAGTCGTCATAAATTCTTCGTCAATACCGCACCCCGTAAAGATGATCTGACGCCGCGGGTGAAAAACTCCGGTGAGGGTTTTGTTTATGCGAAACTTAAAAACGGCGTCGAGATTTGCGCCGTTAATAGCGGACATTCATTGTCGTTTATCAAGGAAGCTGCAGAAGAAATTCGTGCCATTAAATGTGAAAGCCATGGAAGTCAGTTCAGAAGCCGCGATATTTTCCCGCCCGCTTTCGCGCGCGTCGTAAAAGGCGATTACAGCATTCTGGGTGAAGATGTTTCGGATCAGGTGCCTGATTTCCCCGAAGATGTTCTTTGCTATACGGACGGCTATGGTAATATGAAATGCTCCATCGATCCGGCAAAGCTGGAAGCCTTCAAGAACAAGCATCTGATACTCGACATTAATGGCCGGCAGCAAATCGCCCGCGCCGCCGACGGTATTTTCGGTGTCGCAGACGGCGAATACTGCATTTCGCAAGGCTCGTCAGGCTGGACATTGCCCTCGGGCAAACAAGTGAAATTTACCGAAGTCGTCAAGCGTGGCGGCAATGCGGCGAAAACCTTCGGCAAACCGCCGGGCGGCCTGCCAATTCAGTGGCGAGAAATTCCGCATTAATTTTACTTGACAATCAACATATTATGGCAATACATTCCTTAGGTTACCATATATGGAGATTTAAATGAAAAGACGTAGTTTGCCGAGAGGGTGGAACAGCTCGGAACAACGCGCAGCAAGAGCTGAAGCTAAACGAAAAGGCGAAGTGGTCTTGTTACCTTATGGTGTAAGGGGATGTAATAGCCCTGAACAAAAGGCGGCGCGATATGAAGCTGCGCGAAATGGAGAATTAATACCACACGGCTATAGGGGATGGAATTCTTTAGAACAGCGTGAAATGCGGGCAGAAAATAAAGTATCTAGAGAGCCTGTCGCGGTAAAACCGTCAGATAATCAGGGAGTTTGGTTCGGAAGATTTGATAAATCTCCATCTCTACTTACGCCTGTAGCTGATGTATCTAAAGAAGATATTGAAGTGGCGGCGTTAGATAATCAAAGCGGAAAAAATGATATATTATCTACATCCACATCGCTAAATATTGAGGCCAATACAACTTTTTCCGGTATGAATTCTTCTGAATTTTCTAAGCGTGATGCAATTCAGCAAAGATTAGAAGAGCTAACAATTAGGGAAAGGCAGGATCGGCCAAGTCTCGCAGAGATATTTAAGCAGCGAGATGATGAGCTTAATGAACTGGCAAGCAAGATGCTAAAGCTTGGTAAGAAGCTTAGAGAGCGTGGATTAGATATATAAAGCATAAAATCTCTATTTTTTAACATCAGGCTTTGGAGTTCTCTGCCTAACTATTTATAAAATGGCTTGTCATTAGACGCACGATCAGTAATATCCGGTCATTCGCGACCAAAGCGGGTGTAGCTTAGTGGTAAAGCACCAGCCTTCCAAGCTGGCTATGAGGGTTCGATTCCCTTCACCCGCTCCATATTTCTTAAAACAACACTTACATTAGAAAATTTGCATAATAAAATTAAGCTTTACAATTGAAGGCCAGCTTTTTAGAAAGAGCCTCTTTTAATCTTGAGGAGTTTTATTATGCGTCGCCCACCTGCACCTGAACCAAGACATATCGAAGCCAGCCTTTCCAACGATGGCCTGAAAATTAATCGTAGGACAATCATGCCTGATGTCGGCGGCGCATTCGATGCTGCGAGCGAAGGAGGAACTTTTGATCCTAATCAGGCGGACTTATTTGCTGAGCCTGTAAAATTGGTCAGCACGCACAGGCCTTTCGAGGATCTGGGTATACAGCTCGCCGCCAGAAAAATGGCTGGACCGTCAGGTTCATAACAAATCAAAAACCTTGCTTCGGCGGGGTTTTTTCTTGCTTTCGATCCACTATTTCAGGCATAACATGGCCAATTGAATACCGTGGAATTTGAGGGGCAGCTTGCACCACGTAAAAAATGCTAAAGCGCTTAGGACCTCAAAAGCCTATGCCCTCAGTAACGTTATTTTATTGGGTGATGTGTATGACTATCGATCTTTCTTCCGAATTTTCTTCAAAAAAAATCCGTATTGCTCTGTATTTTTCTCCGTATGGCATGACGGGGCAATATTATATTATCGGCGCGGATAATCAGGCTCCAAAACCGCCTCATTTTGGTATGGATACAATAGGCTACAGGATCGGATGGGTGGAGCAAAATGAATGTTGCGCCAAGCAAGGTTGGCTAAAGAAAGATACCGAAATCGATCTGGAAGAAGGCCGCTTTATTTACGCCGAGAATGAAAGGGGCGAAGCTTATCCCCTTAACGGATCTGTTATAAAAAGATCTTATTGCGAGACTGTCCTAAATTATGATGACAAGCTTGTTGACCGCCATGGCGCTCTTATTGATTCGATAGATTCCAAAAAGAAAGTCTATTCGCAAATCGGTTCTCCGCGCATGGCCATCGAGTAGTAGTTATGTCCATAGATGGCGGCATATTCCAATATCATGCCAAACCGCCTGATATCATTGAAAAACCCGTTGACAGTTCTAGGTATGGCTTTATAAATCAAGCCCACTAAACCTGTCCCCTGATGGCTTAATAAGGGGCTATCAACCCTTTAAATATTGAGGACTAATACAGATGTCTAAGGAAAAGTTCGAGCGGAACAAGCCGCATTGTAACATCGGCACGATCGGTCACGTTGACCACG